>JAEYRX010000004.1 GCA_023435225.1 Bacillota bacterium | reverse complement strand
TATATAGGATGAAGTAAATTTCTTATCCAAGATTTGCATTCCTAAAGCCGAATGCAAATGATATCAAATCAGTATTTACTTCATCCTATTACAGCTGTAATAAGTTGAATTAAATTCATTGCTCATTCCATCATGTCCGGCTTTAGGGACATGATGCAGGTAATAAGATTTAATTCAACTTATATATATCAAAATGTCTAAAACTAAAGACATAACAAAACTAAAAGTT
The DNA here is from genome assembly GCA_023435225.1 of Bacillota bacterium. GTDB lineage: Bacteria > Bacillota > UBA4882 > UBA8346 > UBA8346 > UBA8346. The sequence goes on along the minus strand of JAEYRX010000004.1, from coordinate 120,346 downwards.
TTTGGAGATAGTATATTTTATTATCAAAACCCCACTTTGAAGCCTGGTAATTAAATATACATTCTTTATTACTAAACCTTTTCCAATAAACTATATAATTGAACTAAATTATCCGAATAAACTTCCCCATCCTTAAAGCCGGATGTGAAAGGGTAAATTAACAAAATTTAGTTCATATTATGAATCAAGGAATATGCCGCTCTTTATAGTTTCAAAAAATTTAGTGCGACATATATAGGCAAAATAAACAGGATAAAGATAATTAGAAAAGAAGTCCTTAATAAGATTAATTATATTACTCTGTCTTTTTATACATATAAGAACCAAGGAAAGGAAGATGAATTCATGCTTAAATTAGTTTTAATCAGACATGGTGAAAGCATCTGGAATCAAGAGAATAGGTTTACCGGATGGACGGATGTTGAACTAACTAAACAGGGTATCCATGAAGCAAAGCAAGCTGGAGAGATACTTAAACAAGAAGGTTATACTTTTGACCTGGCTTTTACCTCCCTTTTAAAACGGGCTGTTAAAACTCTCTGGTTTATCCTGGAGGAAACCGACTTGCTTTGGATCCCCGAATATAAATCATGGCGCTTGAATGAACGTCATTATGGAGCCTTACAGGGATTAAACAAAGCGGAGATGGCTGAAAAATACGGTGATGAACAAGTTCATATCTGGAGGCGCAGTTATGATACCCGTCCACCCCAAATTCAAAAAGATGATCTGAGATATCCAGGTAAGGATATGAAATATCGAGATTTAACAACCGAACAGTTACCATTGGGCGAAAGCTTAAAAGACACCGTAGCCAGATTCCTCCCTTTTTGGCATGATGATATAACTCCTTATTTAAAGGCAAATAAGAAAGTACTGATAGCGGCCCATGGTAACAGCCTGCGGGCATTGGTAAAATATCTGAATAATATTCCGGATGAGGAAATAAGCCAATTAAACATTCCGACCGGCGTCCCTTTGGTCTATGAGTTAAATGAGGAGCTTAAGCCGTTAAATCACTATTATATAGAATGAAGTGAATTTTTTATAAAAAATATTTGCATCCCTAATGCCGAATGCAAATGTTAATAAATTGGTATTTACTTCATTCTATTTCAGTTATAATAAGTTGAATTAAATTCATTAACTTTCCATCACTGGAGCATAGGTCTTCTCCTGACTCCTATCCGTAATAACACCCTTACTTCCTATACTTCTCCTTAATAAATTCCGTAAAGTCTTCAATTTCTTTCTTGGCCGCTTCCGGGAGAACCGCTATATCTTCAGCTATTCCGGAGGCGTTTATTATCTCTTTAGGGTAACGGGAGTTGGATAACCCAACCAGATAATCTGTTGTTGTATGAAAGATCCGAGCAAACATTTCCAAGGTCTTAATACCTGGTTCTGCCCGATCAACCTCATAATGCCCTATAGTTTGTTGGGAGAGATTAACTAAGTCAGCCAATTGCTTCTGACTTAGATTTCTTTCTTCCCGTAATTCCTTTAACCTTTTTCCCAACAAAAAATCATCCCCTCCAACAATTCCTTCTTTAATAATACTATCTATATCAGTAAAAAAAAATAATTACTCATAAAAATAGTAAAATTACTTGACTACTAACTTAATGAGTAATATACTATTTTCATTAGTTACAATCTATTTCACCGGGGGTGTATCTTATGTTTATCTCCGATAATAACTCTGATCCTATCATACCTTCTTTTACCGATTCTTTCTTCGATTTTCTGGCTACCCGTTGCGAACAAGTTATGAAGGACCAAGTCTCACAAAATCAGGATTTCCTTCAATCCCGGGACGAAATAAATCAAGCTTCTATACATATATGCGGGCTGCTTAACGATAGCCAAAAGCATTACTTTTACGCCTTGGAATCAGCGGAAGGAATGAGCTTAAGTATCGCTGTTAGGATAATATACCAACAGGGAATTACTGATGGACTAAGACTAGGAAAAATATTAGAAATCAAATGAGGAACTCCTTATCCTAAAATTTAGAAAATGCATTTAGACAACAATCATAAAAATCTATAATAAATGCTCAGTATGAATAGAATAATAGTAATTCCTTTTCAAGAATAAACTATCGGCTAATCTAAAAGACTAAAGATATACATCTTTCCCATTTAACAGAAAGTCGCTATTATTACCGGAGGTAATATGCGTTCCAAAAACCCAACAGTCAATTATTGGAAAGATATTTCAGCTGAAAACTGGGGGGATTGGCACTGGCAAGTATCCAACCGGATTACTTCGTTAGATGAACTACGGAAACTTATTAAGTTAACTCCTCCGGAAGAAGAAGGCATCAACCGCTGTTTGGATAATTTGAGAATGGCAATAACTCCTTATTATGCTTCTCTAATGGACCCTAATAATCCGGAATGTCCTATCAGGAAACAAGCTATCCCGGTAACCTGGGAACTTGAGGAAGCATCATGTGATTTTGATGATCCTTTATATGAAGATGTCGATTCACCTACACCGGGTTTAACTCATCGTTACCCTGATCGAGTACTATTTTTATTAACTGATCAATGTGCCATGTATTGCCGGCATTGTACTAGAAGACGTATTGCGGGGGTAACCGATCAACCACGTTCTATCCGGGAAATTGACGCTGCTATTGAATATATAAAAAGAACTCCGATAATACGTGATGTATTACTCTCCGGCGGAGATGCTTTTCTGCTTGGAGATGATACACTGGAATATGTTTTACAAAAATTACGACAAATTAATCATGTGGAGATAATCCGCTTTGGGACCCGAACACCGGTTGTTTTGCCGCAAAGAATTACTTCCGAACTTTGTTCCTTATTAAAAAAGTATCATCCAATCTGGGTTAATACTCATTTTAACCATCCCAAAGAAATTACTCCTGATGCCGTTGAAGCTTGCGAACGTTTGGCTGATGCCGGAATCCCCTTGGGAAACCAAACCGTTCTATTAAAAGGAGTTAATGATTGTCCATTTATCATCAAAAACTTAATGCATCTCCTAGTAAAAATGCGTGTGCGTCCTTATTACCTTTACCAATGCGATCTCTCCGCCGGTCTGGAACACTTCCGGACTTCAGTTGCAAAAGGAATAGAGATTATCGAATTGTTAAGGGGTCATACTTCCGGCTTCGCTGTGCCAACTTATGTAATAGACGCCCCGGGCGGAGGCGGCAAAATACCGGTTAGCCCTCAATATTTGGTTTCTATGTCCGACTCCAAAGTGATATTGAGGAATTATGAAGGGGTTATTTGTGCTTATACCGAACCAACCGATCAGCGAAGCGGCTGCCAGGACTGTGGTATCTGCGAGGAGTATAGGATCCACCAATCCAAGGCCGGTTTAGCTAAACTTTTTAACGACAAAAAAACCAGTCTAATACCAAAAGAGAATATTCGGGAGCAACGTCGTGATAGGTATTGAAACTAAAATTATTCGAGGGGGATAATTTTGCATTGTCAAATTCAAGTGGAGCCAGGTGAAGCTATGATTTCCGTTCCTGTTCCGCAGGGCTTTGAGTACCAAAAAACAGTTGTTGACTTCTCGGCTAATTTGTTTATCGATCTTATTAATAATAGAGTTAAAGTCAAAAGCTACCTGTGTTGGAACTTCAATGCTTTCAATGATTATTTGGAATATATTGCAGCTACTAATAACTTATCCAAAACCATTATTATCGCTCCAGAAAGCGATTGGCAACAACTATTTTTTTTGGGTTATTCTTTGGAAGCTATTAATCCTTGGTTTTTTCAAGGTAAACCAGGATTTCACCTTTCCCGGTTTCTCACTCCCGAGCGTAACACGGCAAATTTTATGAGAGAAGAAGATGCTAATTTAAAACAGGCCTTAAGAGCAAATCAGAGTCTAAAATCATTATCTACCGGTTACCAGATTCGGACAGCCGACAAAAATGATATACCCGGATTAATCAAACTTTTTTCCAAGGTATTTAAATCTTATCCAACCCCATTAAATAATCAAGTCTATCTTGAAAAAAAACTCTCCGACGGAACGGTTTTTAAGATTGTTAAATATGAACAAGAAATTGTCAGTGCTGCCTCCTTGGATATTGATAGTCGGACAAAGAGCGCCGAACTGACGGATTGCGCCACTCTACCGGATTTTCGGGGTCAAGGTTTGATGTCGCACTTAATTACTAATTTGGAAGCTGAAGCAGTTCGCCTAGGATTATTTACGGTTTATACAATTGCCAGAGCGCTTTCCGTCGGAATTAATACAGTCTTTGCTCGGCACGGATATAAATATGGAGGCCGATTTATTAACAATTGCGATATTTGCGGTAAATTTGAAGATATGAATCTATGGTCCAAAAAATTATAATTCCATTAGGACGAAGAATAAAGTGGCGAAAGATTCAGTTGTATCTTTCGCCCAAATAATATTATTCTTGTTCTTCTATTGAGATTATCCTCTCTTGCCCTGGTTGGTGATGCTTCTCCATCCTGCGTTTTGCTTTTCTATCTTCCTTACTAAGTAGTACCACATTTAAATCATAATTCTCCGGATATAATTGCTCTGCCGGATAAAAGCCTTTTCTTGTCAATTGATAATATTGTGATATTTTGAATTCAATTTCCGGCAACATATAATGCCAACTGTACCAATTATAATGAAGGAATAATCTACTTCGTCGCGAATTATCAATTTATCTTTTAAAAAAGTAGTGAATTCCGTCCTCTATACGGCGAATTTAGAGATCAAATATTTAAGGAAGCGCTGATTAATTGAATAAGTGACGATTTTGTGCTTCGCAAAATGCCTAATGCCGCATATTTACTCGCACAAAATCGGATTAATCAGCGCTTCCTTAATAGAATTTGGATTTTACTTATTTACTTGTTTTTTTCTTGAAAAATGCTATATTATTTTGTATTGCATAGCTGTGGATATTAATCAAATTTGATATTTATTGAGATATTTGATTGTCACAATGGAAAAATGATAAATAATCTTACAAATGATGGAGCGGTGATACTATTGCAGCAAATAAAAAAGAGTACTCAACTTAAAAAGCTTATTCAATCAAATGAGTTGGAATTTATTATGGAAGCTCATAATGGATTATCAGCCAAAATAGTCGAAGAAACCGGTTTCAGAGGAATCTGGGGGAGTGGGCTTTCTATATCCGCTGCCCTAGGAGTGCGCGATAATAATGAAGCTTCATGGACTCAAGTATTGGAAGTATTGGAATTTATGAGTGACTGTACTTCAATACCTATTTTGCTTGATGGCGACACCGGTTATGGTAATTTCAACAATATGAGACGTTTGGTAATGAAATTAGAACAACGGGATATAGCCGGTGTGTGTATCGAAGATAAATTATTTCCGAAAACCAACTCCTTTATAAGCGGAGAAACGCAACCATTGGCGGATATTGATGAATTTTGCGGTAAGATTAAAGCTGCCAAGGATACACAGGTAGATAAGGACTTTGTAGTTGTAGCCCGCGTTGAGGCTTTTATTGCCGGTTGGGGTTTGAAAGAAGCTATTAGAAGAGCGGATGCCTATCGACAAGCCGGTGCTGACGCCATCCTTATCCATAGCAAAAAATCAAATCCTTCTGATGTTGAATCGTTTATGGGAGAATGGGCTAACCGTCACCCGGTAATTATTGTCCCTACCAAATATTACTCAACACCAACTGAGAAATTTCAGGAATTAGGGGTTAGCTTAATTATTTGGGCCAATCATAACCTGCGTTCATCGATCAACGCCATGCAAAGAACAACAAAACAGATTTATATGGATCAAAGTTTGATAAACGTTGAAGGGAAAATCGTTCCCGTAACAGAAGTTTTTAGGTTACAAGGCGCTGATGAACTGGAAGAGGCAGAGAAAAAATATTTACCAACCGCCGGCAAAAACGTTAATGCGATAATCCTGGCAGCATCTCAAGGTAACCTTGGCGAACTTACCAAAGAAATTCCGAAAACTTTATTGAAGATTAACGGCAATACAATTCTTAATACTCAAATCGAAGCTTTTAATCAAGTTGGTATTAAAGATATTACCGTAGTAAGGGGCTTTGCCAAGGAAAAAGTAACAGCCGCTAATATTAATACAATTGATAATGATGACTATGAAACGACTACCGAATTATATTCACTTTTATTAGCCAAACAAGAACTCAAACAAAATACCGTTATCAGCTATGGAGATTTAGTCTTTAAAAACTATATTTTAAATGATTTATTAAACGATAATAACGATATAACCATTATTGCCGATGCCGACTATGAAGATAAGGGATATTATCATGAATATGTTAAAACCGAAATTCCGTATTCCAAAAAACTTTTCTCGCAATCGGTAAAGCTTGAAAAAATAGGTCCTGATTTAAATGAAACCGAAATTAATGGAGAGTTCATCGGCCTTTTTAAAGTCAATCAAAAAGGGGCTGAAATAATCCTAAAAATCCTCGAAACCCTTTTTAAAGCTGATAATTACAAACAGCTTCGCATGAAAGATTTGTTTAATGAAATAATTAAATCTTATCCTGTTACTGTAAAGTATATTAAAGGATCATGGCTGGATATCAATACCATCGTTGATCTGCAAAAGGCAGGCGAATTTAATTGTTAGATACTAAAATATTTGGTGTAGAGCTAAAAAAATACGGCTTTAATTTTTATAGTGGTGTTCCTTGTTCTTTTTTACAAGATTTAATTAATTATGCGATTAATGATTGCCGGTATATTGCCGCCACTAATGAAGGTGATGCTGTCGCAGCTTGTGCCGGAGCGTATTTAGGCGGTAATAAAGCGGTCTTTTTATGCCAAAACTCCGGGCTTACCAATGCCGTTTCCCCTTTAACCTCGTTAAATCATATTTTTCAAATTCCTATTCTCGGCTTTGTTAGCTTGAGGGGTGAACCCGGTATTCCCGATGAACCTCAGCATGAATTAATGGGCGCTATCACTACTTCAATGTTAGACACGATGGATATTACTTGGGAATATTTATCTTTGGAAGCGGACCAAGCTTTTACCCAAATCAAAAGAGCTGTTGAATGCATAAATAATAATCGCTCTTTCTTCTTTGTTATAAAAAAGGGAACCTTTAAAACAGAACCTTTATTGAAACAGCAACCACAGATTGTTAATAATCAAAAGCTTTCTTTGAAAAGTAAAGATGATTCTTATCCAACCCGGCTGGAGGCATTATCTACTTTAAATAGGTTGAAGGACCAAAATACGATCCTAATGGCAACCACTGGTAAAACCGGCCGGGAATTGTACGAGATTGAAGATTCGCCTAATAATTTTTATATGGTTGGTTCAATGGGCTGTGTCAGTTCAATAGCATTAGGTTTATCATTGGCTAGAAACGATAAAAAAGTAATCGCCCTTGATGGTGACGGCTCCGTCTTGATGCGATTAGGTTCTTTGGCAACTAACGCCTATTACAATCCTTGCAACATGTTGCATCTGGTTCTTGATAATAACTCATACGACTCGACCGGAGGACAACTTACGGTATCCAATAATATAGATTTTCCTAATTTAGCGGCTTCATTAGGATATACCCATGCTCTTTATGCCCATAATATTGACGAATTAACCACCTATATAAACGACTGGAAAGCAAATCCGGTATTGACTTTTATTTATTTGAAAATCAGCAAAGGTTCCAAAGAAAATCTGGGACGGCCGAAAGTAAAACCCTTTGAAGTTAAAGAAAGATTAATGAATTTTATAAAATTAAGGTGATAACATGGTAAAACTAGCGGTTATATTAGCAGCAGGTTTAGGCAGCCGTTTAAAAGACCGTACCAAGGAGATCCCCAAAGGATTTCTCCCGGTAGCCGGAGAACCAATTATTGAAAGATCAATTAAAAATCTTTTTAAAGCCGGGATTGAAAAAATTATCATCGGTACCGGACATGCAGCCGAGATGTATGAAGAATATGCCGAAAGACATTCACAAATCAGTTGTGTCAAGAATCTCCAATATAAAGATACCGGTAGTATGTTCACCTTATATAATCTAAGGGAAAAAGTAACCGCTGATTTTCTATTATTAGAGTCGGACTTGCTTTATGACAAGAATGGTCTTAAGGTTTTAATTGATACTATTGAAAAAAATGTCATTTTGGCTAGCGGTAAGACCAATTCCAATGATGAAGTTTATATCGATGCTAATAAAGATGGATATCTCATTAATATGTCTAAAAATCCAGTAGAGTTAAAAAATATCTATGGGGAGCTTGTTGGCATTACAAAAGTATCTTATCATTGTTTTCAAAAAATGTGTCTTTATGCAAAAGACGAATTTGTAAATAGACCAAAATTAGATTATGAATATGTTTTGGTGGGGGTCTCTAAAGAAGAAAAAATATTGGTTAGAAAGATCGATGATTATGTTTGGTGCGAAATTGACGATGAAAATCACCTAAGACGAGCGGAAAATATCATATTTCCAAAGATTAAGGAGCGCGAAACAAATGCCTAATATTAAAAGAAACATACTTTTAAACCCTGGTCCGGCTACTACCACCGATTCGGTTAAGTTATCAATGGTTGTGCCGGATATATGCCCTCGAGAGAAGGAATTCTGTGAAATTGTGGCTGAAATTCGCCAAGATTTAATTAAAATCGCTAAGGCTGATGATTCATACACCTCTATTTTATTCGCCGGATCAGGAACTGCAGTAATGGATGCCGCTGTTAATTCGGTAGCGCCTCCGGATAAGAAAATCGCCATTATTAACAACGGCGCTTACGGTGAACGAATGATTAAGATCGCTCAATCTTATCATTTGAATTATGTGGAGATTAAATTCGAATTTGGCCAGAGAATTGATACCAATAGGGTTGCCCAGGTTTTAAAAAATGACTCTCAAATTAAATGTTTGGCCATGATCCATCATGAAACCACCACCGGAATTTTAAATCCAATTAGAGAGATTGGAAGTATCGCCAAAGAAAATAGTTGCGTCTTTATAGTCGATACTATTTCCAGTTTTGCCGGTATCCCAATTGATATAAAAGAATGTAATATCGACTTCATGATGTCGACCTCCAACAAATGTATCCAAGGTATGGCCGGAGTAGCCTTTATCATTTGCAAAAAAGATGAACTGGAAAAAACCAAAAATTATCCAACCAGATCATTTTATTTAAACCTATATCAGCAGTATTTATATTTTGAAAAAACAGGTCAAAGCCAATTTACTCCACCGGTTCAAATCCTTTATGCCTTAAAACAAGCCATAAAAGAGTATTTTACCGAGGGTGGCGAAAACCGGTATAGCCGTTATACGGAAAACTGGAAAGTTCTTAGAAAAGGCCTACTTGATTTGGGATTTAAACTCTTTCACGACGAAGTCGATGAATCTCATATCTTATTAACGGTATATGATCCGGAACTTCCAAACTATAGCTTCGAAAAGATGCATGATTTCTTATATGAAAAAGGTTTTACCATCTATCCCGGGAAAATTGGCAATAAAAACACCTTCCGGATAGCCAATATGGGTGAAATTTATCCTGATGATATAACAGACTTCTTAAAATGGTTGAAACAATATTTGGATACTATCTAAGAAAATGCTATCGAGGCTTGTCAGATAGGATGAAGTAAATTTTACCCCAGTATTTGCATTTCTAAAGCCAAGTGCAAATGTATCAAAAAAATTTTTCTTCATCCTATTACAGTAGAAATAAGTTAATTTAAATTCATTAATTTAACAACACGTTCGGCTTAAACTTAGGAGGAGATTTTTTGTTTCAGAAAATGAAATTATTTTTCAAAGCATCCGAGGATTTTAACAGATTTTTTGAAGATAACAATAAAGACTCCAGAAAACTGGTCTTTTACTCTGAAAAAGGAATTTATCTGCGCTATTATGAGGGTCTAATTCAAAATATCTTAGACGAATCCGACTTGGAAATATCATATTTAACGGCTGATATTAATGACCCGATATTCAATTATAATAATAATCGTATTAAGCCATACTATGTTAATAATTTTGAAGCAGCCTTGTTTCCCCGGCTTGACTCCAAAGTAGTAGTTATGACTTTACCGGACTTAAACCGGTTTTATATTAAAAAAACTAATAATCCGGATGTAAACCACGTCTATGTTTTTCATGCTATCGGAAGTACTCACTTGCAATACAATTTTGGCGCTTTTGACCACTATGATACCATCTTTTGTGTCGGCCCACATCATGAAACGGAGATAAAAAAAACCGAAACCCTTTATAATCTTAAGCCGAAAGAGTTAGTTAGGTATGGATATCCTTATCTGGAACAGGTATATCATAAGCATCAAGCTTTTGTTAAAAAAACGCCACTATCGCCTGATAAAAGCCAAAAAACCGTATTAATAGCCCCTACCTGGGGTAAAAACTGCATTTTAGAAACCTGTATTAAAGATATAATTTTAGCTTTAAAGGAAACCGATTACCGGGTAATTATCCGTCCGCATCCGGAGTTTGTGAAAAGACGAAAAAAAATAGTGGAAAAAATAAAGAAATCTGTGAGAAATATTAGGAGTATCCAGCTGGAAACCGACCTAGTCTCCGGTGTAAATGTTCATAACGCCGATATCCTCATAACCGACTGGTCCGGTATTGCATTTGAATTCGCTTTCGGAACCGAACGCCCGGTTTTATTCATTGATACGCCATTAAAGATTGATAATCCCAAATATCAAGACCTGGAATTAGAACCATTGGAAGTATTTGCCCGTAATCAAATCGGGAGTTCCATATCATTTAAGGAAATACCGGAAATTATTCAAATAATGGATTCTTTCATCCGGGATTACTCTAAATATCAAACAAAAATTATCGAGTTTCGCAACCAATATATCTATAACTGGTTGACCTCTTCTAAAATTGGAGCCGATTACATTATTAACTTATGTAAGTGAGTTTCATAATTACCAAAATTAAGTTTCGGATACAGTATATAGCGAACGATCCGGGTGTGCCTATCGATATATTGTATCCGAATGTCAAATTTCTTAATTAAGGGAGTTTCATAATTTCCATAACTATTTTTTTAGATACAATATACAGTGAATAACCCAGATGTGTTTATCAATATATTGTGTCCAAATGTTGAATTTATTATGAAAATCCCTCAATAATGAAATTCCCTCATGAAAAATTAGTCTTATGGTAAATATTTGTTTGTAAAATTATTCTCTTTTTTGATATTTTTATGTTATAATATTTTTGTTGCAATTGTAGTGATATTTTTATAATATAATTATTAATAAACAATGAAAGAAGGCCATTTAAAAGATGAAATTACGAATTGCTTTATTTACGATCTTGGTTTTAATGTTTATTATGTTGCCGGCTGTTTATGGATACTCTGATCCGGTTTCCATTGTATTGATATGGCAATTTTTAGCCAGCGCCTTGGTGGGATTTTTAATCTTCTTTAAACGGATTAAATTCTGGTTCCAAAATAAGTTCATTAAATCTAAAAAGGAAGACTAATCTCTTAATCTAATATTTACTTTTATTTACTTTTATTTTCTTTAAAATATCGGTTTTCTTAAGATTGCCTGTTTAAGCAGGCAATCTTTTTGTTTTTATATTTATGTCTTATATTAAAAATTTTTTTGTATAAAAAATTCTTTCTTAACACATTATATCATCAAGTAAATTCCATAATTATGTAAAATCAAACAAATAAATGGGAGGATGTATAATGTTTAAGAAAATACTTTTAGTTCTGTCTTTAGTATGTGGAATACTGCTTGGTTCAGCTTTAATTACTCCGGCTGAATCTCTTTACTTGGATACCATGATTAACGGCAGTATGGAAAGCCCGCAAGGTGATGGAGATGCCCAAGAAACCTATATCGGCTTTGAATATCCGATTGATAAGTTCAAATTAAACGGAGAACTTCTATTTGGTTCTTGGGATGGAAATGATAATGATTTCAATGGTTACGAACTTAAAGGCGGGTACCGTATTTATCAGGACCAAAATAACCAGCTTTATCTTACGGTAGCCGGTTATAATCGGGAACTTGATGATACCAATCAGACAATTACTGGTATTTTAATTGGCGCTGACGGAGTAATAGCTCTTTCCCAAAAACTCTCCGCCGAAGGTTCAATCGGATATTCTCTTAATGGTGAAATTGAGGATAATGACGCCAACTTGCTTAATTTAAAGCTTAAACTGAATTATCTGTTAACCAATGATTTATCTGCTGCAGTCGGTTACCGCTATTATGGTTGTGACCCTAAACATGGCGGTGATTATAATTCAAGTGGCCTTACTTTAGGTATTGATTTTAAATTCTAAAATTGACTTATTCTCAAATATATTCTTCAACTTAATAAAGAGGGTTATAAATGTACTGGAGCAAAATTATTCATTACCAGCGGAAACAACATAATGTAGTTTCGGAATCAACTTCTGGGTGGAATGGGCTATGAAAAAAGTCAATGTAATGTTGGCATTCCACGCTCATGAGCCTTTATGGGATTTCCCCGGGGAACTACAAAAGTTAGCTGCCGATCCCGAGATCCAGCATGGAATTGTAGGCGAAAACTATCTACGAAAAAGGCAGCAAGAGGGCCGGGATATATACCGGGATCTTCTAAAGTTGGCCCGGGATTTAGAAGTTACTCTTTGCCTGGAAATCACCAATGAACTTCTTTTTCAAATCTCTAAAGAAGCGCCGGAAACTTTTAAGCTTCTTAGCGACGGATTTAAAGAAAATCTATTATATCCGGTACTAGGTCATGCCCACCACACTCATGTTGCTCTTTTGAGAGAAGATGAGCTTGAGGAAGAAGTTCGATTAAATTCTGATTATTTATACTCACTTATGGAAATTCCCCGCCCAAAATTTCAGGGAGTTTTCCCGACTGAAGATTCGTTGGACGCATCTAAATTAAGCCCTTATCACCGTCTTGAATTGTCTTATGTAATATTTCCCCACTTAAATCCGGCTAAAATCGATTATACGGTCACCGGAGAGGGTGATGTTAAGTATTTCCCATTTTTAATTCATGATAATTTAATAGCGTTACCACGAAATTTCAATATTTCGCAACGAATTTGGCAACCCTTAACACAGCTACATCCGGGACGGGCCCGAAATCAGGGGTATCTGCTTGGCGATTATAATGTCTTTGATGAAGAATACCGGGGAAAGGCCAAACCAAAATTCCCAATCACTTTGGAAGAAGCCCGGAATGATTATTTAAAAACCGTTAGAGAAGAGATTCAAAACGCTCCGGACGGCGCCCTACTCCTCTATATTCAGGATCTGGAGTTAATGGATTTCGGTGATGACGCCCTGGATTTGATGAACTGGACTTGGTCCCAATTGAAAAAAGAAAAGTTGGCGGATCTACACTTTATTACACCCGATGATTATCTGCCTGATATTGACATTAATACTTTACCAAAAGTCAAATTCGACCAGATAACTTGGGCGCCTGAGATTCGACCGGTTTTACGAATCGATGGTCACTATCCCCCGCTTTATGTAGACCATGATCCGGAATATCAAAAAAGTATGAAACGCTGGCCGTTTGCTTTTTGGGAACCAGGCCGGTTTTTTGCAGCATTAGCTAACATAATTATGGAAACCGGTGGTGAAAGTATCCTGATTAATTATTCTGCCGGTGATTTACAAAAATTGCAGTATAATCCGGCAGAGATGAAAGCCCCATTAAGAACTAGTATTCTCTGTCGCTTAATAAAGCGGGCATGTAACTGGGGGTGGCGTCCTGACGAAGGACGCCAAAAACGGCCTTTACTCCATTTATATCTGCTTTGTCAGCATTTTTTGGGTAAAACCGAACCAGTTGAGTCAATAACGGTTTCCAGCTCTATCTTAAGTGGGTTGGAAGCTTTAATCGAATATTTTGTTGACTATCGTCTGGCTTATCTGGAACATGGATTTAAAGAACTTAAAAAATTTACTCAGGAAGCGGAAAATGCCTTTGAAGCTATCCGGAGTGACCGGGAAAAAGCAATAGTAGCCGTAAAACTGCTCAGAGAAAAATCGGAATCAGATGGTGAACAAGATATTATTCCCTGGTTTTGGCTACTTAGTGAAGTACAAGAATATTGCCGGGTTTTATTTAAAGCCACTGATCGGATTCAACAACTATGGAGTACCGTTGACGATGTGCCGGCAATGATTACCTCCATGTACCATTACCTTTATAAACAGTATCCGCCGAAGTTTTTGCTAAAACTTAATGAAATCTTCGATAATAAAAATATCCGGGAAGACCGGATTACTGTGGATAAAAAAGAATATCAAGAGTATTTAATATAAGATTCAAGGTATTTTCCATAAATTTGCCGTCAATAATGGGGTTAGGGTGTTTCAGAAATTATGAAACATGCCCCAGGGGGTGAAATTATGGTAAAAAATCCAAAGTTTTTACACAAAGAAAAAGATTATTTAAATATTTCCGCTCATGATATTAATGACTTTGTAGATCCACTTGATAATATTCTGATGGATGTAATGTTTGACCATTTTTATCAACGAATAATGAAAAATAAAAACAATTCGGCTAAAGAAGTTAATCTTTAAGTCCGGAAAGTTTTTATTTGATCCAAAAAGCTGTTCTATCCGATATTAATGTATTATTAATCCAATTCAATATTCGCAGCTGCTTTATCATTTAATACTGTTTGTGAATCCTTTAATTGTTGATCCAACTCCCGTTCAGAAGGGCTTTGGTTCACAAATTTTTGTTCTGTTCGATCATAAAGCGCCTCATTAAGAAGGTCGCTTTTATTTATTTTTATAACTCCGGCAGCTAAAACCCGGGATCGGAGTGAATGGAAGACTGCTTCCGTATAAGCGCTCTCTGAAAACAACTCTTTCGCCAATAATTGGTGAGAAACAGCTAATCCCAGTCCATCATATTTTTTCCCTTCGGAGGCAAAACGTTGGGCTGTGGCTACCACTGCGTTAGTGCGGTTAATAATATTTTGGGTTTCATTTTTGGTGGCGCGCACTTCCGCTCCAGTAGCAACTGAAATAATTAGGTTAAATAGCAACGTAAATAAAAATAATCTTATTACCCTATTGTTCATAACAACATCTCCCAAGTATTATTTAAGTAGTCGTCCCCACCGGCTTCCGCTGCGCTCCCAAAGTATGAAAATAAAGCTGGTTAAAATTACGAATTAAAGGAAAAATTAAGGAGATCTCTCTATCTATAAACTATCAAAAAATAATAAAATAAAAATAAAAATATTAAAATTTTATTTTAAGCTCCGCTAATAGGAAGACTAAAAGTAATACCAAGGCCGCCTGATACGGGTGAATATGCCTTAATTGTCCCTTCATGAGCCTCAATTATTTTTCGACAAATGGCCAATCCTAAACCGCTGCCTCCCTTTTCCCGGGACCGTGATTTCTCAACCCGGTAAAACATTTCGAAAATTGCCGTTAACTCATTTGGTGGAACACCTGGCCCATCGTCTTCTATGGTAAATGATACCATATTTTTTTTCAGTTCACATTTAAAAGTTATTTTAGTCAGCTTGTCCGCGTATTTTAAAGAGTTGTTCACCAAATTGGCAAAAATCCGCTTAATCTTTCTGATATCTATTTTAATGAATGGCTGATCTTCCAATCCATTGTCATCAAATATCTGCTCAAAAATAATTCCTCGCTCCCCTAATTCAGAAGCATACTCATTAGTAATCATTGCGAAAAAATCCTTTACATTTACATTCTCCCGGTTATCCGTAATTGAACTATCAAAATCAGCCGTAACATAATCATTAAACTCCGTAATCATTTCCTGAATATCCCGGGCTTTTTTGAATATTATCTGGTGGTATTCTCTTTGTTTATCAGCGGGTAACTCCCGTCCCATCAGCCTTTCCAGAAAACCAAGAATGGAGGTTAGCGGAGTTTTAAGATCATGAGATATGGAAGCCATCATCTCCGCTTGTTGGCGGTAGGAAGCATTGAGTCTTTGTTGCATATCCTGAAATTTCCTGGTTAACTCCCCTAGTTCATCTTTTCGGCCGGCAATTGGTATAATCATTCCGGAACTACCATAATTTACGGTTTCAACCCCCCGGTTCAAGGTAGTTAAAGGCCTAACCAAGGAAAAATGAAGATAAAACATTAACAAAATAATTAATAAACCTAATAAAATCAAGGCTGAGTCCCGGATTTTTTTAATGGAACTTAACTCTCCGAAGTTAGTAATTGAAAAGGGATATACCAGCTCGACTACATAAATTAAATTCCGGTTAACTACGATAAAGTTTTTCAGTTCCAGACTCAAACCGTAACCACGGCGTTTATCGGCGGTAAAAAGCTTATTACCGTTTACATCATAGATGGTTATTTTTACATTCTTCCTGGCGGAAACTTCCTCAAGAGAACTTACAATTTTGTCCTGGTCGGGATAATACTCCTTTATTTCACCTGTTAAGTCTTCACTTATTTGGTAAAGGTGATCCCGGAAAACATCAAAATCCCGCCCCAGATTTTCCATTAAAAAGAACCGGTAATATAACCCTAATAACAGAATGATTAAAAAAAAACCAATAAAATGAAGATAGGCAACTTATATTTCAGACTGACCTTCATGCAGCCCCTCCGGCAAATTTATATCCTACTCCCCAGATTGTTTTGATATAATGGCTCTCCGGGTCTAACTTGTTGCGGAGATTCTTAATATGTACGGTTACGGTATTGAGATCGCAATAATCACTACCGAATCCCCAGATAGCATCATAAATCTGTTCCCTGCTTAAGACCAGATTTTTATTTTCAATTAAATATAAAAGTATCTGAAACTCTTTGGTAGAAAGATTAATCTTTTGATTGGTCTTGAAAACTTCATAGGTGCCCTTATTAATTACTATTTCCTCAAAATTAAGGAGATTGGATTCCTCTTTTGTTTGGGGGGTAACCCTCTTATCCCGGCGCAAATGAGCCTTAACTCTAGCGACCAGTTCATTAATGCTAAAGGGTTTGGTAATATAGTCATCGGCGCCGACCTCCAACCCTACTACCTTATCTAACTCCCGATCTTTGGCGCTTAAAAAAATGATCGGAGCGGCAATATCATTACGCATCCGCCGGCAGACTTCCAAACCATCCAACTCCGGCATCATAATATCCAAAATAACCAGAGAGACGGCTGAATGCTCTAAATGTTCCAACACCTGAGTACCGTTATATGCAGAGAGCACCTCAAGCCCTTCATCTTCAAGGGTATCACTAATTAATCTGACAATCTCCCGGTCATCGTCTGCCACTAAAATAATAGGCGCCGTCATTACCAAATTCCTCCCTATATAAGTTGAATTAAATTCCTTTAATAAATATTACGTCCCAAAAGCTGGCTAGGACGCATAGGCGAACAGTAAGCGAAAGCTTACGACCAGCCCGTAATGTAAAGTTAATGTTTTTGATTCAACTTATTACAGCTGTAATTAAGCTTTTACGTTTTAAACCTCAATCTATATGAGTTCTATTATATGTAGTGATATAAATACTTTAGCCTATCAACATATAATAGTACGAATCTTAAATCGTACTTAAAACGTAAATGCCCACATGGATGAAGTAAATACCAATTTAATAGCATTTGCATTCGGACTTAGGAATGCAATTATTATATAAGAAATTTCTTCATCCTATATAGGTAAAAAAATTCCCGATCCTTGTATTTTATTTTCGGCATCGGGTAGTTTATTCCTTTATTACTATATAAATTGAATTAATCTTTTATATGTATCATGTCCCTAAAGCCGTCCATGATGAAGAGATTAAGGAATTATATAATTACTTAAAATCCCTTTTTGATATAAACTCTTAATCCGTAAAAATCCGTATAAATCCTGTCAAAAACAATGTTTATAGACAGGATTTATACGGATAAAAAAGGATTGGCTTTGGCTTCTTCGCCTAGATGGAGTGAAGTAAATTTTATTTTCAAAACTGCAACCAGGATAAATCCCATCCTCCTTTGCTTTGAGCTTGGTTTTGCTGTGCCAGCATAAATATTTGGGTAAAGTAGTAGACATCTTCTTGGTTTTTAACTACTCCAATCCCGGTTATATTAAAATTACCTTCGATATTACGGCGGTGTTCTTCACTTTTGATCCACCCCTGAACCGTTACAGTTACCGGATCTTTATATCCTTTCATATCAGCAACGTTTTCCCCTGCTCCCTGTGGATTAATATTAGTGGCGGAAACTCTGCCTTCAAAGCCTGAATGGCCAAGCGGCACCTTGCCATCAGCCATCTCCTTGCTGTGACTTCTAGCCTGTTTGACAATCCGTTCATCAACAATAAGCTCTCCTAAGCCTTTTGAGAGCCGGTACTCATTAATTTGCTCAAAAACCTTATGTTCATCATCAGTTAGTATATTTTGTCCGCCTATATCTCCGCTTTGATTTCGGTCCGGACAACCTGAAATTAAGGCTGTCAGCAGAATAAAAAGTAGTATAACAAAATACCTTTTATAAATTATCTTCATTTGAATTCACCTTACTTCCTAACTGATAATAGTATAAACTGGTTTCGGGAAAGTATTCCCCTCAAAAACAACGATAGTGCTTAGTTGTCAATTGTCAATCTGAATCTTTTAACTATCAACTCTAAACTCTCACTATAAATTAATAATCATTTCTTTATCCTAAGGAAGCGCTGATTAATCCGATTTTGTGCGAGCAAATATGCGGTATTAGGCATTTTACGAAGCACAGAATCGTCACTTATTCAATTAATCAGCGCTTTCCAAATTTAATTTTTTTAATTAAACCAGGAACTTTTTTTAAAATTTGGAGTCTATAATATATAGAGATTATTGTTTTAAGGAGGTTTCCTTTATGGAAACAGAGATTAGAAAAAAAGACCACCCTGATCAGGAGCGGAAAATCGATGAGTTGAGCGGTATTAAAGCATTGTTGGAGTATTTAAAGGAAAGGCGGCAGCAACGCCGGTTAAATCTGGACAACGGATGTTAGTAGTTATTTATTAATCAAAAAGGGCTTGGTGTAACGAGTAAACCAGGCTCTTTTATAGGATGATATAAAATTAGTCTATCTTTAGCCGGTATATTAAAACTTAAATCCAAACACAATACTAAATTTTGAATACACAATATACCGGTTAAAATCGAAATCCGAACTTGAACTTAAACTGCCGCAGTTGATGGAGTACAGAAAGGTTGCCAAACTGCGTTCAGCATTAAATCCAAATCCTATCGCTCCATATAAGCCGTCATTCAATTCCGCATCCAAACCATATACGGTATTTTTATATGTATCATTGCCGGTATACCAGTTGTAACCTATACGGCCCACTAAAAATGGAGCAAAATCTTTTTTATTAACAATATGGAAGTACATCACTCCATATAGGGTGGTAAACTCAAACCCAGCATCCTCGTAATTAGTTAGATTTCGTTCTAACTGTGATTCTATTCCAAACCCAAGTTCAGCCCGTTGATTATTATTAGTATATTCATATCCAATAACATAACCGGAGTCGGTATCGAAAGTTGTATCATCATTGTTCCCCTGCCAAAAACCTTCTGCGCTTTGATAGCTTCCTTTCATATCGTAATTAAACATTAATTTGTTGGTAGCTAGGGTTAAGGTAGGAACAGCCAGAGTTAAGAATAAGGAAATAGCCAAAATAAACATGATCTTTTTCATGTGGATACCTCCTTGGATTTTTTGAAAGAGTTTGAGGATATCTTTAGTTTAATTATGAATCATAATATGAGTAACTATTATATATAATCGGCTTTTCCCCTTATACTTTGTCCATTAAGAATTCGTTGAAAATTGCGAAAATGTTTATCTATATACTGATTACTAGCTTTTTCTTGTCTTTTTAACTCTTTTTCAGAAATGATAAATACTTACTTATATTGTATTCAAAAATTAATTAGGGTAATTATAAAACTCCCTTAATTAAAAAAAGAACCATCAAAAGATGGTCCCTAATCTTTAATAAATATGGTATTTCTCTGAAGGTTTACATTTCACACATAATTCCATTCATATCGAAAAGTCCTTGATTTATTTAATTTACAATCCACTCACTCATAGCAACGCCGTCTTGAGTTAACTTCCCATTCTTAAGCCGGTAAATTATTGATTCATATTTGACTACACCGATATTTTTGGCATAATAATAAATATCTTTCAGGTCCATACTCCCGGGAGCTATCTTTTTATTAAGATTGGTGTATCTTTCAATAACTAAACATCGGGAGTAGCCCTTTTTAAGCTTGAAGTTCCGGAATCCTTTTAGAGTCAATGATACTTTGCCTTTATTTCCTTCTAAAACTGCTATAGTATAAGATTTTCCAATTTCCATTTTGCCTTTTAATCTTATAGACGGTTTCTTCTCCCATTTTACTTTCCCGGTATCATTTTGTATATAACCCAAATAGCAAATATCGCCGTCATTATTGTATGCGAATACTTCTTTCTTAACGCCGGGCTGGCTAGCGGTAATAACGGTCTTTGTAATAATATATATCGGACGTTTTTCAAGCATACTTTTCCCTTGATACTCTATCTGTTGCATTGAAGCGCCATCGTATACAGTATATCCATGAGGTTGGTCAATCGGAAAATATTCTTTAGTATCTACTATTTCTGCGGCAAAAATGTTGGACCCCAATAAAATTATCAATATTAAACCCAGTAATAGTTTCATTGCCCATACCCCCATCGATAAAAATAGAGTTTAAATATAACAAATATTATACATACTTTAATAAAAATCCTTTACAAATTTAAATGAAAATACAACTTTCGCACTTTAATATTAATGCAGTAAAATCAATAATTTTGAGATATCAACTTTTAAAAAAATCGTTAAACATTCGATGTTTTTAAAAGTTAATTTTTATTGATATGACTTTACTGCAAGACAATTTTGTGGTGCGAAAGTTGAATCAAAAAATAAAACTCCCGATTTTATATGATTATCGGGAAGTTTTATTTACTAAAATCGCACTAAAAGATTCTTTTAGAAACCTGCAATATCCTGTGCCAAACCAAAGACCAACATTTCGGAAACACAACCGCCTTTGGTCAGAGCGCAGGCTTGATAGACCATATCGGCAAAATGCTCGGGCCGGACTGCCATCGTTTCATCCCATTCAAATTTGTTAATACCTTGGGCGTTTTGGAAACTGGTATTGGAGCCACCGGGAACCAACAAAGTAACACAGACGCCATGGGGCCGCAATTCCGTATATAAACATTTGGTAAAGGCATTTACCGCCGCTTTGGCGGCTGAATATACCGACCATCCCGGCCAGGACCGCCGGTCGCAGACACTAGAGACATTGATAATTTTGCCATACTTCTGTTTCTTAAATTGAGGTGTAAAAGTACGGCAACTCATAATCGTACTGGTAAGATTTAAATCGATAATCTTCCGGTTGACTTCATCATCCATTTCTTCAATGGGAGCAATCCGGATGGCGCCACCGGCGTAATTAATTAAAAAATCGACCTTCCCGAAATTACTAAGACATTCTTTCAAGGCTTTTTCAAACGTTTCAGCTTTGGTGGCATCGCCTTTAAATGCAACAACCTTGGAACCGGCAGCTTCACAATTTTTAGCAGTCGCTTGCAGACCGGCTTCATCAATATCAAATATCACCAAATTACATTGATCCTTGGCAAATAATTCAGCGGTTGCTTTGGCGAACCCAGATGCAACTCCGGATATAACTGCTACTTTTCCCTTTAATGATTCACTCATGCGTTGACCCCCTATATCTTTGGTTTTTAAGCTGTTCTAAATTTTGTGATAACAAATTTCTAGATTTAGTTTAACAAATTTCATAGAATATGTCAAGAAAACTAAGTTCATGAAATGATAAAGTTAGAATGAATCTATTGAATTTAATTAGAATAATATGGTATATTTGAAACAGCTTTTTAAATGAACCTTTTTTCGAAAACACGATAATTTGCCCGATTTACTTCATAGGTACCGGTATCCTCGTATGCTGGAATCGTCTTACCATTCATCGCATCTACCAACCATTTTACCGATTGTTCCCCCCAGATGAACTGACGCTGTGAAATTGCCGCCTGGATTGTTCCGGCAGCGATATAGTCTATAACCTCTTTGCTGCAATCAAAGGTAATAAATTTCTTTTGGATATTATTCGCTTTAAAATATCGGGCAAAATGCAAACCCCACACCAAATTGGTGGTAAAGTATAAATCAACCTCCGGATAGGTATCCAATATCTTCTGTATCTCTTGATCGGCAATATTTTCCGCTGGGTCAGCCGGTACTCCCGCCTCAATAATTTTAATGCCGGAAGCTTTTTTAATTGCGCTAATAAATCCCTCTTTACGGTCATTGATTACCTTAATATTTTGGTTAGAATGATAGTTAACCAGAACAGTTCCTTGGTTGTTTAAAATTTTGGCGGCAACACTACCAGCTGATTCACCGCCTTTAAAATTATCAGTGGCCAATAAACCTAATCTGCCGCAAGTGGGATCATCGGAATCAAAACAAATTACCTGCATTCCTTTACTGATTGCTTCTTTAATTGCATTGCTGATCTCCTGACCACCGTTGGGACTTATCGCCATGGCATCATAATCTCCGGCAATAACTTGATGAATCAATTGCAATTGTTCCCCGGCTTCCATTTTCCGCGGAGCCAACAACTCCACCTCTACATTATATTTAAGCGCTGCTTGTCTGGCCGTTTCTTTGGCTGGGTTCCAAAATGAATGTTCCTGACAAAAAACAATCACAATTTTTTTCTTTTTGAAACTACCGCTGGTTTGGGCTAAAACTTCTCTCGATTTACCGAAAATACCAACCGCTTTTTGAAGCGCTTCGGTCATATCCAGTAAACTATCCGTAGCGCTGTCTTGGGTCATGGTTAGAGAGGCCAATTCTTCCGTTGTTGCCACCGATTCTTGAATCGCTGCAAAAATATTGGTCACATCTTGATTGAGTACCTCTTTTAAATCGTTTAACTTTTCAAATTCCTTGCAAAAATCAGCTTGCTGATTAACAAAACCGGTTAAATAGTCATTAATGTTTTGATTACTTTGACCGGAATTACCGCCTGTTTTTTGTTGAGCAAAATCATTCTTGGAATTTTCAATCACATCTTTAACATTAATTAAATCACCAAGTACCTGATTAATTATGTCGTCAATGTTGGAGCTGGCTTCTTGACTTTGATCCGCCAAATTACGTACTTCATTTGCTACGACATCAAATCCTTGCCCGTATTCTCCGGCCCGGGCAGCCTCAATCGAAGCATTTATGGATAGAAGTCTCGTCTGGCGGGCAATACGAGATATTACATTGGTAATCTGCGAAATATTACTTGCCTTCTCCGATAAGGAGACCACTTTTTCAATAATTTTAGTCATTACAATTCCATCATTTAAAAGTTGATGAGAGATTTGAGCCATACTTTCAATTTTTCGCACTAAGTTATCCGAGAGTCTTGAGAAATTTTCAACGTCTTTCGCCTCATCAGCCGCTCCTTTGGAGATTGATTCCGAAGCATCGGCAATTTCACGGGATGCTTTTACAACATCTTTTATTGCATTTGATAAATTGCTTGCGATACTAATTAGCTCCTCCATGTTGATATTGGTTTTATTTTTTAAACTCTGATATGCTTCCTTAAGAAGTATCATCTGTTTAAGGTCAACGCTAAGGAAATCGCTATTTTTCTCGTTGAAATTGTTATCTTTTATTCCACGAATAAAATTTACAAAAGTTTGATCTCTAGAATGTAATTTTGTAATATAGACGCTTAAGCATATGGTTATTAATAGATACCAAACATTATAAAGAGTTAAGCTGTTGTTAAGATTAATCGTGTTCGACTTGATTAACATCAATAAAACTAAACCGGGTAATTGAACTAAAATAAATAATATTAGAAAAAAAAGAAAATTCTTACGTTTTGGCATAATAACCTCCCTAAAAATATGGGAATTGCTTGTTCAAAAAATCTATAGCAAATAAGCCTTATTATTTTATCGGGCGAAAGTAATAAAAATTTAATAATTAATATTTGGAAAAACGAGTACGAAAGGTATATGAAGAAATAAACAACTAGCGGATTTGCCGGGATTTTTAAGTTCTGTTAGAAGTATGTGGGGTAAATTATTTTTTAAACTCTTTATCCAATTTTAATACTGTCTTGACTGTTTGTTCGTCGCTGATGAAAACATCAACGATTCCGGTTCGGAGACAACCCAGGATCGGAATAGCCTTTTCCTTCCCGGAAGCAATAGTGATTTTGATTTTAGCTTTTTTGAGCGCCAGAATCGGGATGCCGATAATCCGATTGTAATAGCCCTCCTTGATATATTTACCGTTAATATTGAAATACCTAGCGCAAAGATCCCCTACCGCCTCGTTATCTCTTAATTTCTCATTTATTTCATACTCACCGGTATAAGGCTCCCGATCAATATTCATAGTAGGTAAGGTGCCGACGCTTGAAATAATAACATCCATATTATTCCATTTTTCCTGAATTAACTGCATGGATGAGCTGTTCATAAACATTTCTTGTTCCTGGTTCGAAACAGTAAGAGCCGGTGCATGAATAAAATAAGGAGTACCATTGATTTTTTCGGCAAATAAACGAACCATCTCGTTAAGTTGATAGTAAGGCGCAGTCTGATTACTGCCACCGGTCAACGGGATAATATTGACGTCTTTATGAGCCTTATCCGGTTTATAATAGGAAATAAAATCATAACAAGTCCGACCCCAAGCAACCCCGACATTATCCCGGTCTGCAACCTTCTGGTTAAAAATCTCAACCGCCCGTTGGGCTACCAGTTTCCGTAAAGTATTTGGGTCCTGAACCGTTGTCGGAACAATTACGCAATACTTTAGCCCAAATAATGACTTCAATTCATCAGCGAGCTCTCCGTTATTCAGCTGCGGATTCCTAACTTTGATATCGATTATTCCTACCTCTTTAGCTTCCGTCAGGATCATTGAGATCAGTGAGCGGGATATGTGTAACTTTTTTGCAATATCTTCTTGTTTAAGCCCGTCTATATAATACATTTGCGCTACATTGACCATCAACTGAATATCATATTTTACTTCCATATTAGTCACCACCGGATAATATTTCTTGAAAGCCGAAATTTCCTTTCAGTTTACCGACCAACTATGCCGCCACTGATATCAACTGTAGCCCCACAAATATAGTTAGCCGCGTCGGATACTAAAAAACAAACGGTTCGTGCCACTTCGACAACCTCCCCTATCCGTCCCAACGGTATTTCTTGCTGATATTTCTCCATATTATTATCAAGGGTCTCCGCCGTCATATCGGTATACATCATTCCCGGAGCGACTGCGTTAACTACAATGCCAAACTGTGCCACTTCCCTAGCCAGCGAACAAGTAAATGACACTACTCCGCCTTTACTGGCGGCATAATGGGATTTGCCGGTTTTTGATCCGATAAAGGCTGCTGAGGATGCAATATTGACTATTTTACCTTGTTTTTTAAGCTGCAAGAGTTGCTTCACCATCTCCCGGCAGGTAAGAAAAGTGCCGGTTAGATTGGTGTCGATAACATCCCGCCATTCTTGGAGAGTCATGTCTTTTACCAGTGATATGGGGCAAATTCCGGAGTTATTTACCAAAATATCAATAGTGCCAAACCCGTCCAGCACCTCCTTGAAAACTCTGACAACGTCTGCTTCTATGGCGATATTTCCTTGAACGGCCATGGCTTCAACCCGGTATTTTTCCCGAAGCTCTTCCACCATAACTTGGACTTTTTCCGGATTTTTCCGGTAATTGATCGCCACTATGGCGCCTTCTGCAGCCAATTCCCGGCAGATCGCCGCGCCAAGTCCCCGCGATCCCCCGGTGACCAAGGCAACTTTATCTTTTAAACTTAAATTCATGGAATCACTACCATTCAAAGTATTTCCTATCATAAGAGCCCGCCGGTAATATCAGGCGGGCGTTTAAAACAACTTCGGATTAATTAGCCAATGAGCTTTGTATGTATTTAAGTCATTCTTTTAAACTTCATACTCTTAAGTACTTTAATACAGCCTTCAACGATTCCAGATGGTCCTTGTAGGAAGGCCAGTATTCCAAACCGAAATATCCCTGATAAGTCGTAGTATCGATGGCTTTCATGATATTACGGTAGTCAATCTCGCCCTCAAAAAGCTCTTTTCTTCCCGGAACGGCGGCCGTATGGAAATGGCTGATTAAATCGATGTTATCAATGATGCGAGCGATGATATTACCTTCCATTACCTGCATATGATAAATATCGTAAACCATTTTAATATAATCGCTATTAACGCATTTCACGATTTCAAATCCGACCCGGGATGAATCAAGATAATGCCCCTTACATTCAACAATCGAATTCAACGGCTCGATGTTGATTGTTATTTTTTCTTTTTCGGCCAGTTCAGATAGCCTTTTTAAATTTTCGATAATGATATTTTTTTGATAATCCGCTGTGCCTTCCCGGTTTCCCGAAAAAATAATCATCGATTGGCAACCCATTTCCTTCATCAAACTTATTGTCTCGGTAGTTGCTTTCAGTAGAATAGGGTAAGGCATATCCAGCGTATACTGGAAAATTCCGATGATGGTACATCCGATAACCTTCACATTATTTGATGTGGCGACTGCTCCTAATTTGGCAACATCCTTTTCTCCGGGATCCCAAAACTCCACCGCTTTGATTCCAAAATCGGAAGCGATTTTAATTCGATCGTAAAAATCCACATTTGTCAATACAGGTTCGATATTTAATGATAAGTCCAACATTTTCCAAACTCCTTTCCTAACTTCTTATAGACCCTCCATAATGAAAAAAATATTGAGCCATAAGTCGTCTTTTATCACAGTAGCCTTTTAATACTCTATAAAGCACATTAATTATTCATAGAAAAATTTATAACATTTGTTACTATAATTATAAAATTTTCCGTGACATTTGTCAAGAAAATGCCGCTAAACAAAAAATGATCGACAAGGTAATTAGTATAATTATCCTGTCCATCATTTTAATAATTATAAAAGCAAAATTAGATAATCTTTATTATTTGAGGGATTTTCATAATAAAAAAATTCGAAATTTGAATACAATATATTGATAGTCCCATCTGGGTTATTCACTATATGGTTGTTTACATCAATATCTTTAAAAAATAGATTTTTATTGATGTAAACAATACGCATCGATAGCATCGTCTACTATATTCAAAAAGTGATTATGGTAATTATGAAACTCCCTTATTTCAATAACAGATAATGATTCTTTTAATTTAACAATCTATAGGTTTTCAGTACTGCTTTAATAGTCTCTTCATCACTAATGAACGTATGAATGACACCCGAATTTAAAGCGCCGATAATTGAATTGTCTTTTTCCATTCCCGAAGCAATACAAATTAATTTTTTGGTTTTTTTTAATTGTTCCACCGGAATCCCAATAATATGGTGATAGTAATCATCGATAATAAATCGGCCTTCGATAGTAAAGTACCTGGCGCAAATATCCCCGATGGCTTCATGTAGTTTTAGATGTTTGTATACTTCATATTCTCCGGTGTATACCTCGCGATCAACATTGTCCAAAAAAGGTAAGGTGCCAATTCCGGAGATTACAATATCGATATTATTCCACTTTTCAAGAATACCCTGCATTGATGAGCTTTTCATAAAAAGTTCCTGTTCCTCATTAGAGGATGTTAAGGCCGGGGCATGGATAAAGTATGGATTCCCATTAATTTTTTCAGCCAATAAGCGGACCATTTCATTGAGTTGAAAATAAGGCGCAGTTTGACTACTCCCGCCAATTAATGGAACAATACTTACATCTTTTAATTTTTTTTCCGGCTTATAATTGGAAATAAATTCATAACAAGTACGTCCCCAAGCAATTCCCACCGTATATTGGTCTTTAATCATTTGATTAACGATCTCGGAAGCTCTTTGGGCAACTAATTTTCTTATGGTACCGGCATCTTGGACTACGGTTGGCACGACAATACATTTTTTAACCTTAAACTGCGATTCAACTTCTCTGGCCAGTTCTTCATTATTTAACATTGGATTGTGAACCCTAATCTCTACAATGCCTACTTCTTTAGCCTCGGTAAGGATCATCGAGATCAAAGAACGCGAAATTTGAAGCTGTTTTGCAATATCCTCTTGTTTAAGCCCATCCAGATAATACATTTCGGCAACTTTTACCATTAACTGAACATCGTATTTCGCTTCCAAAAACATTCACCACCGGGTAAATAAATAATAACAATTCGCTTCACCAAAACATACCATATTTTCTTAAAAAAAACCAGTTAATTTATTGATAAGTTTTTCCGGTTAAAGTATCTCTCCCCGGACTATAAAGAATGTTTTAAGAGTTCCTTGGGGCTTAATCCATTGGATATCTTCATGAGTATTTAAGGCATTCATTTTAGCCATAAAAGGTTCCACGCAAAGAAAATCCTTGCCTGGAGTTGACCATAGTAAAGGATATTTAAACTCTTTACCGTAGCTTAAAGATACTTTTCGTTTCAAAGTGTGATCGTGAAAGGATATTGATTTTTTGGTTTGATCGATAATCAGTTTAGCAATGGAAATATTGGTCATATCATAATATTTACTGAAGGGTTTCATTTTTTTATCTTCATAGTCAAAATAAATGGTTCCATCTGTATCATATTCAATTTTGGATTTATCCCCCACTTTAAAGTAAGGATGAAACCCGGAATACACCGGCATCATGATTTCGGAACAATTATGATACTCTTGATCAATCCGCAATTCATTTCCGGCTAAAGTATAAGTGAATACCAATTTAAAATCAAAGGGATATAAACTCTTGGTCTGTTCGTTACCGGTCAATCTGATGGTGATGGAGGCCTTTTCATTTTTATCGGTCCCAATGACTTCCCAAGGAAAATTTCGAGCAAAACCGTGGGGTTTCATCTTGTATTGCTTCCCATTTAGTTGGTATTGGTCATTTTCCAACTGGCCACAGATGGGAAACAGGATGGGAATCCCACCCCGGACACTTACGGCAGTATCTTGAAAAGTTCCTTCATCCAAATAAAGAAAATCTTGTTTGCCAACCCCAAATCCACTGATGATTCCGCCACGTTCCGGGGCTATTTTTACCCATGAATTGGCATTTAAGTCTTGCAGTTCATACATTTTGAATTTTTCCTGGTATTCACGAATGTTAAACATCAAAAATTCTCCTTTGCATTTTTGATCATGTCTCTTGATGATTTATAACTTAAATTGTTGCACCATTTTTTGCAGGTCTTCGGACATTGTTGCCAACATTGATGCCGAAGCTAGGATCTCTTGCAAAGTGGCGGTTTGTTCTTCGGTCGCTGCTGCGACTTCCTCACTACTGGCTGAAGATTCTTCGGCAATGGCGGCGATGTTTTCGCTCATATCCTCAACCCTTTTAATCTCCTCCACCATTTTCTGTATTTCCTTAGTAATCTCTTTAACCTGATTATCCGTATCTTTACTGGTATTGACGATTTTTTCAAAGGCAATCCGGGCTTCGGCAGCAACCAAAGTACCCTCATGAACGGTAGCAACACCGGTTGTGATCTGATCTAATACCTGCAACGATTGGTGCTGGATTTTTTGAAGAATTCCGGTGATATCTTTAGTAGCTTTGGTTGAACCATCAGCTAATGAGCTTACCTCTTCGGCAACCACCGCAAACCCTTTCCCCATTTCGCCGGCTCTAGCAGCTTCAATCGAAGCGTTTAATGCCAGCAGGTTGGTTTGAGTGGCTATTTCGTTAATTACATTTAAAATATTACTAATTTCGGCGGAATGCTTTTTCAATGAATTGGTTGCGGTTTGAACCGAGGATATTTCCAATTCAATTGCCTGGATTTGGTTGATTAAAGTAGCAACCTTGTCATTACCAACCAGAGCTGCATTAATAGCCGTCTCTGAAGTTGTCAAAACCCGGAAAGCATTATCAGCAATTAATTGATTACCTTCAATAAGCTGATTGACAACTTCCACTGTTTTTTGAGATTCAGTGGATTGTTCAGACGCTCCTTGGGATACTTGTTGAATGGTGGAGGCAATTTGTTCACTGGCCCGGGCGCTCTGCTCGGCGCTGTTTTTCAGAAAATCCGCCGCTTCGGAAACTTTGTTACTGCTTTCAAGAATACTCCCGATTAGTAGACGTAAGTTTGCCGCCATTTTATTAAAGGCTTTTACTAAGACTCCAATTTCATCATTGGATTTAACTTGAACTTGTTGGACTTGTAGGTTTCCGTCAGCAATTTGCTGAGCAGAGGTAGCGATCTGGGAGATCACTCCTACTACTTTCTCGGTGAAGATCCCTCCACCAATAATACTTAAAGTTCCCACCAAAAAAATCGTACAAGCGATAATAATTATAGTCCAAAATAAATAGCGGTCAAACTCCTTTTTTATTTCATGATAATTATCTAATTCGATGGCGATAAATTCTTGAGCATTTTCTTTAATATATTCATAGGTTTTATTAACATCATTACGTAAATTTATTAATTCTACCGCATCCCCGGGTTTTCCATCCTTAAAATATTTGATAATCTTGTTAATCTGGTCGTAATAGGTAACCATAACCGTACTTTCTAAAGCTCCTAAAGATGTTTCTCCTCTATCATCTTCAATATATTGTTTTAATTTATCGAAAATAAGTCTTATGTCACTAAAGGTTTGGTCAATCTCTTGGATATATGTATCTTCTTTATATAAAATATAATTTTGGACAATAGCAGGGTTTTTAGCGGTAACATTGATTATATTATTCGTTAAGATGGTAGTCTCCACCATCTTGTTCAGTTTGGCGATTGAAGTTCGTAATGTTAAAACCGCTCCTAAACACACCCCTCCCATAAGCAAAACAATTACTGCAAATCCAAGGATCAATTTGAATTTCAACGAAATTTTAGTAAAAACTTTTTTGGGGAAATTAAATCTCCAAAACATTGTACTTCCTCCCCCTTACTATCAGTTTTTATTTTTGTCCCTCTATTCTTTCTAACCATTTTCTTACTAAATCAATTTTATAAATGCTTACAAAAAACGGAAGATCTTGACCGTTTTGAGTTATAAAGTAAGAATCGGGGTTTCGCTTTGAAAATGCCGCTTTAACTTTTTTATTCCGCTTTAATTCAAAAGTGATGGTAAGTTCCGGAGCTTTTCTTGGCCGACTGGAGTCATAGCCTTCCGAAGAAAGCGCCATCATATTAATATACAAAGTATTGAAATCCGCATTATTAATAGTCTTGCTATTGACGGTAAATATATCTCCCGGTTTGGATGGTTCCCGCTTAAAAATAACCGTTCGGTTCCGGTCTTGAATTATGATTCGATTGACCTCCCCAATTCCAATGCTCAACGGCGCTTCATCAAACAAATCTCCCATTTTAAAATCAGCCGGATTAAATCTATCGGCAGCAACCGTAAATAGGTCATCAATACTTTCAGTTTTTGCGTAAATGCCTTGCTGGTTTTCAGTTTCACTACCAAACCGGATGGTTTGAATATTACCATCGCTATCCTTTATGGTTAACGTATATAAGGGCTGGTCCAGCCGGTACTTTTTTAAACCTATAGTTGAATTATCGGCAATAAAATCTTTAATCTTAAGCTCAGCAATTAATTCCAACAGTTCTTTCAGGGCTTGGCCTTTAACTTTGGCAATTACCGGCTGCGTAAAACGCCATTCGCCTTTTGGCTGTTTTTGAATTTCAAATTTTTCCCGGTTTGTTTCCAAGGTTACCGAATTAAGACTCCTAAGATTGATTGTCAACAAACGATGGTCGCGAAAATCGGCGGAACTCCCTCGAAAATTGTCCACATCGCTTTTAAAGAGAGTAAAAACCCTTCTCTTTCCTAATTCCATTGCATAATATTCGGATTCGGTTTCATTGCCAATCAGCAACGTCCGGTCCGACTCTCCCTTTAATCCAATGGTGACAGTCATCGTTGGTTCGGCTAAGCCAAACTCGTCTAACTTTTCGGGATTTTCAGCTATAATTTGTAGAGCATTCAAATTGGTTACCGTATGCTCCAATAAAAATAATCTGTTTTGGTCGATCTGATAATTACTTGGATTCGTCATTATCCAATCATTTTTTTGCTTCTTAAAAACCAACCGACCATCAACGGATGTAACAGCGATTGATTGAACCGCCCCTGCTGGAAAAGAAAAAAGTTTCCTTGTTTTATCGAATGGTTTAGCCTGGTTAAGGTAAATATAGCAACCTACCAAAACAGCGAATACCAGGAGTAATAGAATAGTCGACCGGTATTGTTTCATAAATACCTCCTCCTTAACCAAACAAACAAACCCATAACGAATACAATGAGGGGGATTACTAGAACTCCAACAATCATTAAAATCATTGATTGGGTTCCTTTCAAAAACATCATATTAGTCCCGATCATCTTCGGTCTGATGGCCATGGAATCCTTTTGATCCTGTAACCAATTAAATGCATTCATGAAGAAATCATAATTTCCTTGCATATCCAACATGTCGTCCAAAATAAACTTGGCATTATATATAACCACAATTTTAGTTTCTCTATCTTTTAACTCGGTGTTATCTTTGGTAATCGCCACCGCCAGATTGGCCGGTCCGGATTTATCCGAACTCGTTTTGGCGGGAGTAGCATCTTTTACATTGTAACGGATCCAGGAGTTTTTAGAAGACTTTAGCAACGATTCTACTGTAACTGTACGGTCAATATCGGATAAGATATCTATATTCCCGGCAAAGGGAAGCACTGTCAACAAATTGTTGCTTTTTAGTTGTTTTATAATCGGTTGTTCAGTATAATATGGAACCAGATACATTTTATTATTGGAATAAAAGCTATCGCTATCCTCTTCTACCACAAAATTGTTTTGAATGGATATCCCGTAAGGGGTTAATAAGTTGCTGAAATTGGTCAACTGAATATCCGGACTTTGGATATCGAATAAGAATAGCCCACGGCCACCTTTTTCCAAATAGTCCTGGAGCTGTATCTTTTCTCTATCACTTAAATCTCGTTTAGGCGATATCACAACAACTAAATCCGCTTTTCTCAAATCAGCGCCCGATTTTACCAAATTAATCGTTTGAATCGTATTGGCTTCATTTACAAGCCTGGTTTTCAATTTGGAAAGGTCGTTTTTAAGGTCTGTTTCTTGATGCCCTTGCATAAAGAATATCTTTTGAAATTTCTCGGCGGTTAAATAAATAATAGCCGCGGTAAACTGTTGTTCTCCGGTGAAAGTCTTTCCATAATCATTTGGGGTAATTAAATCAAGTTTGTTAATTTTCTTAAATCTACCGTTCCATTCAAAGATAATGGCGCCGTTAGATATCCCTTCATTGTTTAGATCAAATTTTTTGGCTGCAGCCGGGTTTTTAGCAGCATCAATATAGACCAACTCTATCTTCCCTTGACCTGCCCGGCGATATGCTTCCAGTAGTGCTTTGATGGATTGATCGCTATCCCCTTCCTGGAAAAATGCGAATATTTTCAGCGGCTTTTTTAAATCCGCAATAACTTCCAATGTTTGATTGGAAAGGGTAAAAATTTTATCTGCAGTCATATCGTAGGTCCAGGGTAATTGATCGGCAATCAGATTTACCACAACGATAATCCCGAATAATATCGCTCCGTAAATTATCGTATTTATTTTATTAAAAAAAGGGTGATTTAAAATTCCGCCTAACCGTTTCATATCATTACCACTCCCTGCTTCGATGCTGGTTTTCAACTACTTGAATGGTAAACAAAATGAAGATAACTGTAAAGCTAAGATAATATACCAGCGGGCCTACTTTCAAAAGACCATTGGTAAACTCTTGATATTTACTTAGGATCGCCAGCCAAAGAAGAACCGTTTTTACAATTGGAAAGGGAACCGCATTGGCCAGGAATCCAATCAGCATAAAACCAAATAAAAAACCAAAACCGGAAATTGCGGCTGTAACTTGGTTATCAGTTAATGATGAAGCAAAAAGACATATGGCTATATAGGAGGAACCAAGCAAAATAAAACCCAAATATGATGCCAGTATGGTCCCTAAGGACGCCCGGCTGAATATTAATATAAAAACAGCGTAAATACCGGTAGTGGCTAGCGTCGCCAAAAAAACAAAAAAGGCCGCCAAATATTTGCCGAGGACGATTGAGGTGGTCGGTACTGCGACCGTGAATAAAAGTTGGTCGGTAGCCATCTTTTTCTCCTCCGCCAGTAGTTTCATGGTTAAAATTGGGAATACTACAATAGATATAAAGTTTAACACTCCCAGCATCCCCAACATGTCGCCGCGCGCCCCGGCAATGTTGTAAGCGGTAAATACAATTCCGGTTATCAATAAAAACATACCCATAAAGACATAACCAAACGGTGTCAGAAAGTAAACTGCCACTTCCTTTTTAAAGATCGCCCACATATTAACTTTCCTCCTTTTCTGCCGTTTCCTCGGTGGTAAGTTGGAGAAAAATCTCTTCCAGATTAATGTCTAAGGCCCGCATTTCATGAATTGGAAAACCGCGATTGGCTAAGGCGAAAAACAAGGGAGTCTTAACGTCTATAGCTTTCTCATTCTCTACCAGATAGTCGTAGAAGCCCGCTGCTTTTTTTTCATTGTTTCTGATAATTTCAACCCGGATAATACCTGGAATCCCTTTGACCAGATTCAGCGCTTCATCTTGGGGGCCATTTATCCGCACTAAAAAACGTTCAACAGCCATCATTTTTTGGGCTAAATTTTGAGGCGAATCAATGGCGGCAATTTCACCTTTATTAATGATGATTACCCGCTCACAAATCATACTGATTTCCGCTAAAATATGAGAACTTAAAATAATGGTATGCTCTTTGCCCAAGTTCTTGATCAATGAACGAATCTCCATAATCTGTTTAGGATCAAGTCCCACCGTGGGTTCATCTAGGATCAAAATATCCGGATTGGAGATTAATGCTTGCGCCAATCCAACCCTCTGCCGATAGCCTTTTGATAGGTTCTTAATCAACCGGTTCCGGACCTCAACGATTTTTACCAATTCCATAATTTCCTGGATATGGGCCGTCTGTTTTGGCCGGGGAACAGCTTTCAATTCGGCTACAAATTTTAAATAGGAATATACCTGGAGGTCGGGATAGAGCGGCGGTGTTTCCGGCAAGTAACCGATTTTCTTTTTGGCCGTCAACGGTTGTTCCAGGAGGTTACAACCATCAATGATAATCCGGCCTTCGGTTGGGGGGCGATAACCGGTAAGAATGCTCATGGTAGTTGTTTTTCCGGCCCCGTTCGGTCCCAAAAAGCCTAAAATTTCACCCTTGGCAACCGTAAAATTCAGGTTGGTGATCCCCCGTTTATCGCCGTATCGCTTGGTTAGGTTCTTGACCTCAATCACTTCGGCTTACCCCCTGTTTTCGTTGATTTGACAACCGGCTTACTAGTCGGATACAGTAAATCAAGGGTTGGTACCGTTATTTTTGCTTACGCATTTGACTAAGACTGTCGATGGAGATCGCTCCAACCAGAATCATTCCTTTAATCAAATCCTGCCAATAAACGTTTACATCTAATAAAATCATTGAACCGGTAACGATAGCCAATAAAGATATACCTAAAATCGAACCCAATACGGTTCCTTTGCCGCCGTTTAAACTGGCGCCGCCGATAACCGCGCCGGATATTGCAGTCATCTCAAGACCGAGCCCAAAAGTAGGAGTTGCGGCGCCAAACCTGGCCATAAAGATAATACCGGCCAAACCGGTAAGGGATGAGCATAGTACGCTAACCCAAAACTTAACCCGTTTGGTATTAATACCGGAGAACATCGCCGCTTTTTCATTGCTGCCGGTATAGAAGACTTTCCGTAACACCGTTGATTTGCGCAACATAAAATCACAAATAATTACAATGATAAAAAATAGGATGATTACAAAGGGAATTCCCAAGATTTTGCCTTGTCCGATAAATTTAAAGGAATCCGGCAAACTGTAAAGGGATAACGGAGTGCCTTTGGTTACCACCAAGCTGGCGCCTCTGACAATTCCCATAAAAGCCAGGGTAATAATGAAGTGATTTAATCCCACCTTGGTCACAAAGAAACCAATTAACATCCCTATAATGACTGCTGATAACAAACCCACCAAACTGGCAGTCCAGGGATCCCATCCCATTAAGAAAAGTTGTCCGGGAATGACCATCGCCAAACACATTACCGAACCAACCGAAATATCAATTCCACCAACGATAAGCATAATCGTCATCCCAATGACGACTATCCCTTCGGTTGAAAAAGACAACAACATAGCTTCAATATTGCCCCAAGTTAAGAAATATGGCGAAGCGAACGACATCACAATACTGACCACGGCAATAATTAATAGTAAATTCAATTCCCGGAAATCTTTTAACTTTTGAGTGACCCAACTAAAACCGGATACTTCCTTCTTTTTGCTACCAACTTCGGCGGTAATATTTTGATTTGGATTTACTTTTGAATTGGCCATAGCAATTACTCCTTATCTTCAAAATTTAATCATATACCTATATAAGTTGAATTAAACCTTTAAAATACATCATGTCCTTAAAGCCGATCATGATGATCCAATTAATGAATTTAATTCAACTTATTACTGCTGTAATAGAATGAAGTAAATACTGAATAATACCATTTGAATTCGGCTTTAAGAATGCAAATCTTATATAAGAAATTTACTTCATCCTATACTGCAAAAGTTGCACTATTATTGAATGCAATTAGGTATTAAATCCCCGATGCCAATTGAATGATTTTTGGTTCATTTAAATTGGCGTCTGTTACTTCACCGCTTATTTTTCCTTCATGGATTACGATAACCCGGTCACACATCCCGATAATCTCCGGTAACTCCGAAGATATCAATATAATACCGGTACCCTGATTTGCTAATTGACGCAGTAATTTATGAATCTCCGATTTAGCTCCAACATCTATCCCTCTGGTCGGTTCATCCATAAAAATCACTTTTGGTTTAACGGTTAATAATTTGGCAATCAATACTTTCTGTTGATTACCACCGCTTAATGATGAAACATTTTGGTCAGTATTGCGGCATTTGATATTAAGCATCCCTACAAAACTGTTCGCTTGTTCATTCTCTCTTTTATTATCAATTAAACCACATTTTGCAACATTGGTAACCTTCATCGCTGAAATATTCTTATTAATCGGCAAATCCAGAAAGATACCCAATGCTTTTCGGTCCTCAGTCAAATAAACAATCCCATTTTCAATCGCTTCAACCGGAGAATCGATTCTTAATTGCTGATTCCGATAAAATACTTCCCCGCTGACTTTAGGCCGTAAACCGCAAATCGCTTGGGCGATTTCACTTCGACCCGCTCCGACCAAACCGGAAATACCTAATATTTCACCTTCGTTTAACTTAAAACTAATATCATGAAAACGGTCAGTGTCCGAAAAATCTCTGATTTCAAACAAGATATTACTCGTTTGATTTGCATTTGGGGATTTAGAAGGGTACATTTCCGAAATTTCCCGGCCTACCATTTTATTGACAACCGTTTTAGAGTCGATTTCGTCGACTTTATAAGTTCCCACATAACATCCATCACGTAAAACTGAAACCCGATCACATTCACCGAATACTTCCGCCATCCGGTGGCTGATATAGATAATGCCGATACCTCTTTGTTTTAAATCCCGCATGATTTTAAACAACGATTCGGTTTCCTGTTCCGTTAACGCCGAAGTCGGTTCATCAAAGATTAAAATTTTGCAATTCATGGAAAGCGCTTTGGCGATTTCCACCACTTGTTGATTGGAAACGCTTAATTCACTTACTAACTTTCTGGGATCGATCTCCGCCAGGGATTTTAAAATTTCACCGGCTTTTTCATGGAGTTTTTTATAGTTGACTAGAAGTTTTTTACTGTTATTGATTGATGACATAAGAATATTCTCAGCTACGGTAACATCCGGGCAAAGCGCGATCTCCTGGTGGACAAAACCGATACCAAGATTTTGAGCTTCATGGGGATTACGAATACAGACCTTTTTGCCGTCGATAAATATTTCTCCGGCATCGGGTGGAAAAACGCCGTCGATGATATTCATCAAGGTTGATTTACCGGCTCCATTCTCCCCAACTAATGCATGTATTTCACCCTGTTTAAGAGTAAAGTCCACCCCGCACAATGCCTTGGTAGCTTCAAAATTCTTGACTATTCCTTTTACTTCTAAGATTACTTTTTCACTCAAAGGTAGTGCACCCCCACCCTACATAGAATGTTAAACTATTCCTCTTAAATTGTTTGTTTTTTTACAACTTATTGAGGATATAGTTCCGTGATTTATGGCGGCAATTTTATGCTCATGATTTGAGACTTGCCCGCGATATGTTATCTTTGGCAAAGCGACGATGTAATCATCGTCGCTTTGCACGGTTGTCAAACGATTATTATTCCTCTATTCCTTTTGTACCGCGTCTCTTTAAGTACTTATCCCAGTAGAATGCATCCGCATTCTTCTTGGTGACAACGGTCATACCGTTATCAACAAACGGTAATTGAACCGGATTAACTTTATTGATTTTGTAATCAGACATCGGGTCAACCAATTCACTATGTTTGCTTACAAAGAGGAATAACATTCCAAAGTAACCCTGCATACCTTGATCAGGATTGATAGCGCCCCAGATTTCACCGGCTTTAATCATATCAAGGATTTTAACGCTAAGATCTCTGGTAACAACCTTAACTTTCAAACCTTTCTCTTTAACTGCTTGGGCGGCGCCTAAACAGGAAGGCCCTTCCGGCGTTACAACGGCAGCTAAATTCGGATGGGCTTGAATCATTGAAAGCACGGCTTGGTATGCTTTAACCGTATCTTGGTTGGAGGCGAACCGGGCCACAATCTTCATATTCGGGTAGTTCTTTTCAATGGCGGCGATGAAGGACTTGATGTAAAGATCATGGTTGCTTTGACCAGGATTTTCCAAGCAAGCAATTTCGCCTTTTCCACCTAATTCTTTGGCCAGAGTGGCAGCGGCAACGTTCGCTTCATTTACGTTATCGGAGGTAATAAAGACTCTCCGTTTGCTGTTTGGTGAATCAGCAGCGAAGGTTACGACGGGCACACCGGAATCGATTGCCTTGTTAATCGGCGCCACAAAAGCATCGGCATTCATCGGATGTACAAAGATACCGGCCGGCTTTTTAACCAATACTTGTTCGAATGAGGTAATCTGTTTGTTGACATCGTAGTCGGTGGTTCCACTGTACACGGATTTAACTCCCAACTGCCATGCACATTGTTTGAACATTTCATACACCGGGAACCAATACTCGACGCCGGAAACCATTACATTCATGTAATAAGTTTCATTGGGCTTGCCTTGGAACTTGCCAACATTCTTGCGGGTTACCGCTCCGTTGACTACTGTGCTGATTAACGCAACTACCAAAATAACGCACAGTAATACAACCATGAGTCTAGACACTTTTTTCACTTAAATACCTCCCTTAGAATAATTATATTGCATAACCTGTTAAGGTTAATGCCAAAATTAAAAAATCCGGGATCTATATAGAGAATATCAGACTCAAAGAAGACCTTGCATTGATTATTCACATATTATTACATATTAATTTCTTTTTTGCTTTTTCCTTCTTTTCTAAGGAAGCGCTGATTAATCCGATTTTGTACAAGCAAATATGCGGTATTAGGCATTTTGCGAAGCACAAAATCGTCACTTATTCAATTAATCAGCGCTTCCCTAAATAACGTCATTTAGCGCATTAACATACCACCGGTAACATCAATCGTAGCTCCAGTTATATAATCCGCCTTTTCCGAGGCTAAAAAAGCTACCGTATATGCCACTTCTTTTGGGTCAGAGATTCTTCCCAGCGGAATCCTTTCAATATACTTATCCTCCCGTTCAGCCAGTTCCCTTTTATTCATCGGTGTTCGCATCATACCCGGGGCTACGGCGGTTACATTAATTCCATACTTGGCCACTTCACGCGCTAATGAAACCGTAAAGGTAACTACTCCGCCCTTCGCCGCCGCATAATGGGCATGACCGGAAGTTGAGCCATGAAAAGCGGCTTGCGATACTATATTGATAATCTTTCCTTTGCCGTTCCGTCCGAGCAAATGGTCAACCATTCGTTTGCTAAACATAAATGTTCCGGTCAGATTAATACGGACGGTTCTTTCCCATTCTTCATCAGTCATATCTTTTACAAAACAGGTTGGCCAAATCCCGGCGTTATTGACCAGGATATCTACTTTACCATAGATATCCACTGCCCGGGCCATTACATCTTCTATATCTTTGGCTTTGGTAATATCGCCATATAAAGGAATAGCTTTGGCCTGGGGATATTTTTCATTAAGTCCGTCAACAAATTTAAATACATTAGCTTCATCCACTATATAATTAACGATAACATTTGTTCCTTCTTCGGCCAGCACTTCGCTGATAGCGGCTCCCAAACCACTGCCGCCGCCGGTTACAATTGCTACTTTTCCTTTTAAATTAAAATCCATGGCAATAACCTCTTTTATAGGATATTATGATCGTATAAATCAATAATCTGATTAAATCGACGATACTTTTCCCGGTAGGCTCCGGTATTTTGGTTCGGATAGTATCGTTGTTGCTCACGAACCATCACTCGAACCGCATCTTCAATGTTTTTGTAAACTCCGGTCGCTACTGTTGCCGCAATGGCAATCCCCAACGCTCCCACCTGCGACGCTTTGGTGGTAACAATCTCTATATTTAAAACATCCGCAAACAATTGTCCCCAAAACGGGCTTTTTGAAGCCCCTCCTGACAGAGAACCAATTTGTTTGACTATACCGCCTTTTCTTAAGTTATCGATATGTTTCAAATGGGCGAAAGCAACTCCTTCGTAAACCGCCCGTAATAAATGGTACACATTATGGGATGCTTTGATTCCGAAAAAACCGCCATCGGTTTTTTTAGCTAATTTTGATTTATAAATGAAAGGCAGATAAATGATTTGAACTTCTTCCGGGGTAAACCGGACGATATTTTGGTCGATTAATTGATAAATATTATCTTGATGGAAAGATTCGGGCGCCAACCCGTCGATGATGTTTTTAATAAACCATTCAAGGTTAACAGCGGAAGTGGCACTGGAATCAATACACATATATTTTTCATTATCGGCATACAGGACCCATTCCATTATATCCGGACTGGCGAAAATTTTTTCCTCCACCCCGGAATTTATATTCCATGTTCCGGCTGTAATGCTGTATTTTTTATTGTCATAAATCCCGCTGCCTAAGGCGCAGGCCACCACATCAAACAATCCGCCGATGACGGGGGTCCCTTCCTTTAAACCGGTCTCCAGAGCCGCTTGTCTGGTAACATATCCGACAACGGCCATACTTTTCCGGAGCGGCGGCAATTTTTCATATATTTCCGGAATCCCATAGGGACTAAATATTTCAGGGTCAAATGTTTTAGTCGTCAAATTGACCAAACCCGAATTGCTGGCATCAGTATACTCCAAGTTCAATTCCCCGGTTAATTGGTAACGAATCCAGTCTTTAGCCATTAGGATTGTATGTACTTTTTGGTAATTCGCCGGTTCGTTCCGTTTCAGCCAATATAACAACGGAACCGGTTGGCCCAGCCACATATTTTGATAAGTCAAAGCATAATTGGTTATTCCATTACGTTGCCAGTTTTCAATAATATCCACTGCCCTGCCATCCATTGAGGAGATTGCTTTACGTACCGGATTGCCGGATTGATCAAGCAAATATATCCCGGCCCCGTGACCGCTATTTCCAATCCCAATAACTTCTCCCGCATCGATCCCGGATTTAGCCAAAGCCGCTTTGATTACCGCAGCGGTATTTTTCCACTGCAACTCCATATCGATTTCGGCCCAATCGCCCTTGTTTTCTATAACAGTGTCAACAACTACGGTAGCTATTTCATGACCATCTAAATTAAATATCACTGCTTTTGTTGTGGTTAAACCATTATCGATGCTCATTACATAACCGCCCAACATAGTCACCACCTGTATGATTATCCTTAATCTAATCGGTAATTATTATTTCACTTGATAACCTAAACGTTCCAAACATTTGATAATAATTGGTATTAACTCATCTTGACGGATGGGAGTCCCCGTTTGTTGTAAATTTTGAATTATTCCCGTAATAACTTGTTTTAATAAAGTCTGACGTTCTATTGAATTTATAGGAATAGCCGCCGTATCTTGGCCAATTTGGCCTTCATACTCAATCTTCAAATGATGTTCATTAGCCCAGTCCTTGGCTGCAGGAGTAATTATAGTCCCTGCAGGCAACAAGAGCGTTTTCATTCCGGAAAACTTTTTAATCTCAATTTCGGTAATCAGATTTGCCATTACCCAATCCTCCTTGGGCCTAACAGTATCGCTTATTGGCCGATGGTTAATTTTACTCCTAACTCTTTAACGGTATCTTTAGCCAACGGCGTAATGAGTGTACCTTCTTTTATGTAAATTTCAGTCTTATCTTTCCATGCCTGTCGGACAACTTCTTCAGTTACCAAAGTTAAAGTGTCTTTCGCCGGTATTTGGCCCGCTAATTTAGTATCTTTTGATTTCACCGGATTACTTTCAACCCCAACCTGCATATTACCGGTTAAAAGGTAAGCCATACTTTCGTTTCTAACTCCGCCTGCATTGGCTTCATCCGTATCCAAATGAAATTCCAACGAAAAATTAGGATTTACCCTTACCGTTACCTGGTCGAATACCAAACCACGCTTACCGCTGATTTTAACTTGAACGCCGGCCCCGTCCGTTACTCCATATTTCTGCGCATCAGTCAGCGCCATATGAATATGACGTTGGGCAATTATTAAGCCTTCTTTCAACTGAACAGTACCCTTGGGTCCAATGATGGTCACTCCTTCGGAGCCATTGATATCACCGGACTCCCGTAAGGGTGGATTGAGCCCCAGCCGAAAAGCATCGCTACCGGAGATTTCCACCTGGGTTTGTTTACGGACCGGGCCCAGGATTCGCACTTTTTCCAGGCAGCCTTTCGGACCCGCTAAAATTACCGTTTCAACAGCGGCAAATTGTCCTGGTTGCCGAAGGTTTTTATGCAATTG
The DNA here is from genome assembly GCA_023435225.1 of Bacillota bacterium. Taxonomy (GTDB): domain Bacteria; phylum Bacillota; class UBA4882; order UBA8346; family UBA8346; genus UBA8346. The sequence goes on along the minus strand of JAEYRX010000004.1, from coordinate 77,114 downwards.
AAGTTGATAATCCGGGCCGAACAATACATCTAAGTCCGGCTTTGAAAGATGGAGATGCCGGTTTGAAACACCGATTGGGATTGGCTCGGGATGAACCATTGCCATCGAGTAGCCTGTTAATTTGGCCAATATTTTGGTTATAACCGCCTTTAGCATCTCTTGTTCCATCTCTCATCACCACCTTCCGCTGCACAAATAAACCATTAAAATTACTTATTTCGGTAAAATATTCTCCACTTCAGCATGGGGACGCGGAATGACATGTACCGACTTCAATTCGCCAACCCGGCTGGCTGCGGCAGCGCCTGCATCAGTCGCCGCTTTTACCGCTCCAACATCACCGCGAACCATCACGGTTACAAAACCGCCACCAATTGTTTCCTTGCCGATTAATCGAACATTGGCTGCTTTAACCATTGCATCAGCCGCTTCGATCGCTCCGACTAATCCCCTTGTTTCAACCATTCCTAATGCGTTTTCCATTGTTTTAACCTCCGCTTATTAATTAATTGATAAAAGATCTATTTTTCTGTTCAACTTATTCTTTGGCAGTACGGCTCGAAGTTGCTTTGGGCTTTTCCGTTACCGGTAAAATTGCTTCCACTTCACTATGAGGCCGCGGAATCACATGAACGGATTTCAATTCGCCAACCCGCCCGGCGGCAGCCGCTCCGGCATCCGTTGCCGCTTTAACCGCACCAACATCACCCCGGACCAGAACGGTAACAAATCCGCCACCGATAGTTTCTTTTCCCACCAATTTTACATTAGCAGCTTTAACCATTGCATCAGCCGCTTCAATAGCTCCAACTAACCCTCTTGTTTCAATCATTCCTAATGCCTCTTCCATTTGAAGCCCTCCTTTAAAAATTTATCCTCGTTATTATAACGGTTTAACCGGTTTTTAAGATTTCTTCAAGCGTCCGGATTACCTCCTCCCTGGTAAAACAGGTATTTGGCTTTTCATCATCCGTGACCTTTGATTTGGAAGTACCAGTTAATGAGAACGCCAAACGTTTCCGATTGATCAAATGCAATGGGTCAACGTTATCAGCGGTAATACTTCCGCCCCAAGTCCCGCAACCCAGAGTTAATGCCGGAGCCAGACCGGTCGTTAAACCAATGGCTCCCTGGGAAGAGGGGGTATTCACCAGTATTCGGAACACCGGTTTTTTTAAGGCAAATTCCATAATAACATCGTTATTTTGGGAATGAATAACTAAGCTATGACCGATACCGCCATATTTCAATAATTCGTAACAACGCTCACAAGCTTTTTGCCAATCCGGTTCGATATAAAACGCCAATACCGGACAGAGTTTTTCCGCGGACAACGGATATTTTTTACCGACGCCGTTTAAACGGGCAATGATAACCCGGGTATTCTCCGGAATTTTGACCCCGGCCAAATCCGCAATCATTTGTGGACTTTGGCCAACCACCTTTGGATTGACTCCTCCGTTCGGTTGGATTACCGTAGCCTCAATTAAGGATACTTCTTTTTCCGAAAGAAAGTAGGCTCCTTGATGCTTTAACTCGGTCATTACCTGTTCGGCAATTATATCTTCGGTGATGATTGCTTGTTCGGAGGCGCAAATTGTGCCGTTATCAAAAGTTTTACTGTTTAGAATGTCGGTAACCGCTTGTTTAATATCGGCTGTTCGTTCGATGAAAGCCGGTACATTTCCAGGGCCTACTCCATACGCCGGTTTTCCGGCGCTATAGGCCGCCTTAACCATTGCCGAACCCCCTGTCGCCAGGATAACGGCAGTGATATGATGGTGCATCAGTTCATCAGTGGCTTCTTTGGTGATGATCGATAAACAATTGACAACTCCTTTAGGCGCACCGGCGGATACCGCCGCTTCCTCCATTAAACGGGCTGTTTCCAGAGTACATTTGGCGGCCCGGGGATGAGGAGAAAAAACAATTGAATTACGACTCTTTAAGGAAATGATCGCTTTATACATTAGAGTTGAAGTCGGGTTGGTGGTTGGGATCAAACCTACGACCACCCCCATCGGTTCAGCAATCTCAATAACCTTAGCCGCTTTATCTTCACGGATAATCCCTACGGTTTTCATATCCCGAATATAGTCATAAACATTTTTGGTGGCAAACTGGTTCTTCAAAATTTTGTGTTCGGCAACTCCAAACCCGGTTTCTTCCACCGCCATATTAGCCAGACGCCCGGCATTTTCATAACCGGCCTTTGCCATGGCTTCAATAATCCGGTCAATTTTGGTTTGATCGTATCCGGCCAGCTCTTGTTGGGCCTGCGCTGCTTTTTTAAGCAAATCCCGCGCTTCCTGAATAGATAATAAATCTTGATTTTCAGCGCTCATTTGGATATTAACCAATATTTACACCCTCTAATAATTACTCTTTACAACTTGATTGGGACTTTGACCAGTGGAAATTAATATGCCGGAACTAGTCCCAAAGCGGTTCGCGCCGGCATTTACAAGCGCCTCAGTAATCGCGCGATCTTTTACTCCAGTGGAAGCTTTAACTCCCATTTCCGGTCCAACGGTCTTGCGCATCAATGCGATATCTTCTACCGTAGCCCCACCTTTACCAAACCCGGTGGAGGTTTTTACAAAGTCAGCTCCGCCATTTTTCGCTAACAAACAGGCTTTTACTTTTTCTTCATCAGTTAAAGCGCTGGTTTCAATAATTACTTTAACGAGCGCCTGCCCCTTGGCGGCATCGACTACGGCTTTAATATCCTGACTCACCAGGTCATAATTACGGTCTTTCAATGCCCCAATATTTATTACCATATCAACTTCCTGCGCGCCGTTGGCAATGGCGTCCCGAACTTCCATCGCTTTTACAAAGGGAGTATTGGCTCCCAGCGGAAACCCAATAACCGTACATACTTTTACCCCCGTCCCTTGAAGCAATTTTGCGGCTAGTTTGACATGAGTCGGGTTTATACATACCGAGGCAAAATGATACTCTTTGGCTTCGTTACATACTCTTTCTATATCTTTGATCGTTGTTTCCGGTTTCAGAATTGTATGGTCCATCATGGCGGCTAAATCGGGACGGTCCACTACCGGCTTTGATGAAACGAAAGAGCCCTTATCACCTAGTTCCTTTAATACTTCCCTGGTTATTTCTTCAATTAATTTGTTTACTTCCATAAAAGTCACCTCGTCAAAGTTATTGATACAGTTTTAATGTCCCTTTATCGCTTATCATTTCATCCACAATCCCGGCAATAACTAAATCAATGGGAGCCAGGGGATTTTTTTCTTTTAAAATCTGGCGGGCCGAACCGCCCTCGGCCATTACCACAACTAAATCGCCAATCCCGGCGCCTACCGCATCCACGGCTAGTTGTTCATCACCGGCCGGGTTTCCTTGGGTATCAATGGGTAAGACCAGCATCAATTTTTTTCCAACCAAATCTTTGTTCTTTTGAGTGGCGACCACATTGCCAACGACTCGCGCCAAGATCATGACAAATCACCTTTCTGGTCTTTAGGCCGATAAACTTGATCGATAATACCGGTTATACCGGCATCCACCGGATTATTAGGATTTGGCAAAGCCATACCGCCTTCTTTGCTTTTCGCAAAGAAAACCAATTCTTGATATCCGGCTCCAATTGTATCAACGGCAACAATGGGAACGCCTTTTTGATTTCCTTCGGCATCAACCGGTTGGATTACCAATAATTTAACCCCTGCCAATGATTCGTCTTTACGGGTGGCAACGACCGTTCCAATGACTTTTGCTAATTGCACAATATCTCCCCCGTCTGATCAGGTTTTACTTTGACCCGCGCCATTTGATTTTTTTATGAAGCGGGTTCACCTTTGACAAAGGTCTTTTTCCCTTCAATATCTATAAAATCTACAATCGCCATTATCGTCGCATCGACCGGCATATTGGTAGTTCTAGCGGTCTGCCGGGCCGAACTTCCTCCGACGACGAGCACGATCTCCGAATGACCCGCCCCGACGGCATCAATCGCTACCACCGGTTTTCCTTCTTCTTGCATGGTTAAGAGACTAACCGGTTGCACGACTTGCATTTTGAGGCCGTTCATTTTTTCATCTTTGCGGGTACAAACGACCGTTCCGATTACTTTTGCCGCATACATAATTTACCTCCAGGAATCAATGGCTTTAGCATAGACATCTTTGTTCACGATATAACGGGAGGGTTCTTTACTCCATAATTTGGCCATTTCCACCGCTAATTTCTTCGGTGAATTCAAAAATGCATCCTTGGAGCCGCCTGCCATATGGGGTGTAATCGTTACATTATCTAATGTCACCAGCGGATAATCCTTCTCCGGAGGTTCGACATTGAAGACATCAAGGGCTGCTCCGGCAATCCTTTTATTTTTCAAAGCTTCCCATAAGGCCTGTTCATCGACAAGTCCCGCCCGGGAAGTGTTCACCAAATAAGCTGTCGGTTTCATTTTAGCTATCAATTCTTTACTAATCATTTTTTCAGTTTCTTTGGTCATCCGGGCATGAATTGTTACAAAGTCGGACTCCGTCATCAATCTTTCCAGACTAACCATTTCAATATCATAGGGAGGATTGGTCACATAAGGATCAAACCCCAACATTTTGACATCAAACCCCACTAAACGTTTGGCTACTTTTTGGCCTATCTCGCCTAATCCGACAATACCTACGGTCTTCCCAGGCAAGTCCGGAATGTAAAAGGAATTTGGATACTCCCGGATCCATTCGCCGTTCTTCAATCCCAGATGTCCTTTGGCGATGTTACGGCATTCGGCAATAATCATTCCGATAGTAAAATCAGCCACCGCATCGGAGTTTCGACCCGGTGTATTGAAAACCAGGATACCGTTTTGATTGGCGGCTTCTAAATTAATATTCTCAATACCCGCCCGTAAAACACCGATTACTTTTAGGTTTTTACAATGCTCGATCATCTTTTTGGTAACAGTGCAAAACTCAGTGATAATAATGTCGGCGTCACTAACAGCGTCCAGAATGTATTGTGGCGGTTCATAGGCTTCGCTGCCGCCTTTTTCCACTAATAAATTGATATTTTGCAGTTCTTGAAAGTCCTTTAACTGCCAATCCAGAGTTTCAATCCTTACTCCATATTGTTCAAACGGTTTAAAACCGCTTTCAATATATTCCTTGGGAATGAATAAGTCACCGATTCCAACCAGTTTCATAAAGACACTCCTTTAAAAACTTCATCAAATTTAACTTATTGTAACATTACTTCTAAAAATTATGAAGGTATAAGTACTATTTTGACAGCATTTCCCGCTGCAATCTCATCCATTGCTTTATGGAAATCACTAAAAGGTAATACGTGAGTAATCAGCGGTTTAAAGCCTTCAGGATTTGCTTTCAACAATCTTACCGCCTCTTCCACATGTTTGACGGTGGAATCGGAAGTTCCGTAAAGGATGATCTCGTTGTAATGAATGGTCCGGCTGTTGATGGTAACCATCTCATCCCCCGGCGGCAAGCTGGCAAAGAATGATACATAACCGCCTTTGCGGGCAAACATCGGCGCTTTCCCCTGGGATGGATTATGTGGCGCCGTAACTACTACCAAGTCAAACCCTTCTCCATTTGATAAATCTCTATATTTACCTTCAATCTCATCGGGAAGAACCATAGTAAAACCGAGTTGTTTCATCATATCAAATCGCTTTCCCGGAAATTCGACGCAACAAATATTCCGGACTCCACGTTCCCGTAAAGTTACGGCATGAAGAATTCCCAAAGGTCCGAGACCGATTATCAAAACCGATTCCAATTCTTCTTGCGGAAAACGACTGATGTTATTGATAGCGCATGACATCGGTTCACTTAAAGCGGCTACTTCGGCATATAAGTCGCCTACGTCAACTAAATGTTTTTGGCGGACTGCTTTGGCCGGTATTTTGATATAAGGAGCCATAGCCCCGGGATAGTGAAATCCCATCGCTTCGGCGCTCCGGCATAGATTGGTTTTTCCTTTTTTACAATAATAACATTCACCGCAACCGATAGTGGTAGCCATGGTTACCCGTTGGCCTCTCCGGTATTCGGTTACTCCGGAACCTATTTCCACAATAATTCCGCAAAATTCGTGCCCCATGGTCATCGGCGGTTTAATCCGCGGATTTCCTTTGAAGTAAGATTTGATATCCGTACCGCAGATCGCGCAGGACTCAATTTTTATTAAGACTTCGCCTGTTTCCACGCTCGGAGGGGAGCTCATCGCTTCCAAGCGAACATCTTTAGGAGCATAATAAACAACGCTTAAATTGGCGTTCATTTTAATGAACCTCCCGGCCGCCGGTGACATTAAATGCCTGACCGGTGCAATAAGAACCGCTGACGGTTAAGAAATAAACGAGTTCTACCACATCTTCAATGTCGGTGAGCCGACCCAGCGGAATTTTGGCGGTAAACTTCTTGATGACTTCTTCCCGCGGCATGCTTAAATTCTGAACATACCCTTTGCTGACTTCGCCCCAAACACCGGTGGCATCGGTGATGCCCGGGCAAATGCAATTAACATTGATATTGTATTCGGCTAATTCGAAAGCTAAAGCATGGGTTAAAGCAATGATAGCTCCTTTGGCGGCCGAATAATGGGCCATTAAAGCGGAACCGGTTTTGCCGGATTTGGAAGAAAAGTTGATGATCTTCCCTTTTTTATTGGCCTTCATATCTTTAGCGGCGCCTTGGGCGCAATAGAGTGAACCGTGAACATTGACCCGCATCATTTTATCCATTTGGTCGGGGGTTATTTCTTCGAATGGTCTTTGATCCACAATCCCGGCATTATTTACGAGGGTGTATATCGGTCCTAAATCTTTCCGAATATTTTCAAAGCATTCCAGAACCGCTGCTTGATTTGTAATATCCACAATGTAACCTTTGACCGGGGATTTGGCGGAGTTTAACCGTTTGGCTTGCTCCATAACCTCCGGATTGATATCAATCATTGCAACTTTAGCGCCGTCTTGACAATACTTTTCAGCAATTGCCAGACCGATACTCCTAGCCGCACCTGTAACCACACAAACTTTCCCTTGTAATGATTCCATCTAAATTCCTCCTCTGAAGTTACCCATATAATTATTATTAATGCATAAATAAATTTATGACATTTGTTACTTTTATTATAAATTTTTCCGTGACATCTGTCAAGATGATACTGAATTTTTTTATAACATTTGTCACTAAATGAAATGGATAGTATTTTCAGTTTGTGATCAGAAAAAAGAGGGGGGAAGGAACATATGAGCGCTTGCAAGATTAGTAATAATGGACAATTACCAGGAGAAAATAAAATAATTAGTAGTGAAGCTTTAAAAAAACTGGGGGATTAAGAATTAAAAGGAAATGGAGTGAAAATGAAGGGACTTGCCAAGGTACAAATTTGAAAACTAGATGGGTTTTCAAAACGACTTGGCATATTAACCAAGGTATATTTATAGCTTACAGTAAAAAACACAGGAATATTTAGGCCTTTTAAAGTTCTTTAAACGGATAAAAAATCGGTGTTCTTATCGAACACCGAAGACCTTATCAAATATGGCGCGCCTGGCAGGAATCGAACCTGCGGCCAACGGATTAGAAGTCCGTTGGCCGTCGTTTTTAGGGGTTCTTACAAGTTCTATAACGCCTGTTAAAATGGCATTTGTTAAATTTTGGAGTTCACCAAAATTCCTCAAAATTCGTAGATAATAGTTGTAAATTGGTTGATGGCTGTTCAGCGGCATTTTTGAGAAGGGCTGTTTATAGCTTTATTTCTATGACATCCCCATATTTCATTTATGAATTCAAAAAAACTGATTTTCTTATTAATCATAATGCACCTTAACCAAACTCCACCTGAAATTCCGGGTATGATAACAAATCTCATAAAGATTAGCATTATCAATACTGACTAAGAAGTAAATAAGCTTCACATCTCCAACAGTTTGATTCCACGCCCTATTAACCTTTAAATTATTATACCGGCGATTCTGCCATGAAAATAGTATCGGTGAAATTTTCCCGCCGGAGAATACTGCTACTACATCAATAGGCTCTTCAATTTCTTCAATCATCATCAGTATGCTTTCTTCACAACATAAGTCACAATACCCCAAATAATGATTTCATCGTTATCTCTAATTTCAATTGGCTGAAACTCTCCATTAGTCGCTGTAATGTAGAGTTTATCCCGTTCTTTTTTGATTCGCTTTAAAGTGAACTCCCCATCTAGGTGGCAAACTGCCAAAGCTCCATTTTTATATTCCAAAGATTTATCAATTACCAGCAAATCGCCATCATCTATTCCTGCTTCTTTCATAGAAAACCCTTTGGCCCTACCATAAAAAGTTGATACGGGGTTCTCTATCAAATCATAATTAAGGTCAAATACAGGTTCAAAATAGCCGTTTGCGAATGATAACGGAATATTAGAAGAGCCGTTTTTCATGGTGTATAAACCATCCTTTTTAGTATATGAACGTATGTTCGGTTTAATTATATACTGACAAACTATTCTTGCCAAGGTACAAAATTTGGTATATAAAAGACCATCGTGGCAGATGGTCTTTACATTTATTTTATACGATATAGATGTTTCTTCTCCTTTTCAACCTCCTGTTTTAATATTGTCAGTTCCCTAAGCCATTTTGTTGTTTGAAGTATTGCCTTGTCGATTTTCTCCATAGTATTATCTTTTTTCAACGGTGAACCAATCATTATACTCCCCTTTCGGTGAATAAGTGTTTTTTACAGTCCGAATAGTAACATAAATTGTAATTATTAGGGAGGTTGAAATTCATCAACCCCCCTAAAAAATAAAAAGACCAGGTAAAAGCCTTTAAATTCCTGTACAAACCGGTAAAATTCGAGCTTTTTATGTTCTAATGCTAATTTAATTCCATTCGTTTTAGTTCATCTATATTTTTTATTTTTAGCTTTTTATGAATTGCATTTATCTGACTTTTTACAGTTGCTAAAGAGACATTTCTCATTTCTGCTATCGCCTGATTTGTTTTTCCTTCTAGTTTTAGTGTGACTACTTCCTTTTCCGCTTCAGTCAACTCAGAAATTAGCTCATTTATAGCTTCTTTGGCAACATCCACCTGTTCAAATTGAATATTCATCTTAACTCCTAGAATACCGTACTTATTTAAATAAATAATAAAAATGATTAGTAATATAAATGTAGGAATTAAACTAGTTATCCACATTTGCCATCCATTGATTTTTAATATTGAAGCGCCATAGTCGATAACAATAATAAATATGGTTGGAAGAGTTATAAGAAAAGTGGCTAATTTTTGTTTCTTTCTTTTAATATTTTCTTCAGTATAGTAGGCATGAAAAATCAAGAAGTTTCCCAGAAATCCATAGGGAACGGCCCAAATGGAAACATCCCAGAATAAGGGACTTTCATAGATATGTTTGGTAAAAAAACCCTCATTAATGAAAATAAAATCAAGGATGAATGTAATAATGCCGGGAATTAGCAATAAATAAGTCAGTCGTTTCTTCCATTTTAAAGAAAACAGACTTGAATAACTTATACCTGCTTGTAGTAGAAAATAAGGTGAAAAACGAAAACCGAAAGCGGAAATGAATTGTGAAGTGATCTTAACTAACACATTATGGTCTATAAATGGAAGAATATAATAACGAAGTATCGAAACAGGATAACCCATCCCGGAGGCATATAAAAATACCGCAAACCAAATATTTGTTTTATCTTTTGTTTTGGGAACACATAGTAAAATGGTAGCCAAAGTAAAAATGACTATCGTTAGCACTATTAATCCCGTCAAAACAAATCTCCTTACCCTTTTTTAGTATTAATTAAAAAATACTTTCTAAACAAGTTAACCAAGGTATGTATTATTGCAGCACAATATAAGTTACCGGTTAAAACATAAACCAAAGTGTAAAATATCCCGGTCAATCCGCCCAATATAACCATACCGACTCCATAACGTATATGGGCTATACCAAAAATAACAATACTAATAACAAATGATAGAATAACGTTTCCCGTAAATTGAAGCAAAAAGGAATAAACCAAACCACGGAAAAAAATTTCTTCCGGCAAGGCAACAAAAAAGAACATGTTGATAGCGGTTATATAAAATTCCTTGAAATTGCTTTTTAGCCAACTATACTTTACAAACTTTATCTTAACGGCAATGAATGAACTAACAGCAATCCCCATCATGGTTATTAATAAAGTTATAATCCAAGGCTGTAATTTCAACGGCCAAGTAAGTCCGATATTAAAATGCCTGAAGTATACGTAGATTAATAATAGTACTATAGTTAATGCTTTATGAAACAGATCGAATTCTAGATAATATTCTTTGATATTTAGTAATGAAAACTTAACCGGTCGATAGGTTATTAAATATAGTACGGCCAAAAATATTAGAACATCTATTGAATGAAAGAGCCCTATTTGTTCCGGAAGTACATTTAGTAAGAATAGATATATTAGCGAGTAAAGCATTATAATAACAAAGGCCGCTACTCTATTGATTTTAAAGGCACTCTTAGGGACCAATAAAACCATAAACAATATTAATAAAAGACTTATCATATAAAATACCATGTCAGGTTGGAACTCCTTGAAAAAAATAAAACCGGCTCCCAGAATTCAAAGCCGGTTGTTCACAAGTTATTTTTAATAAGCGTGACTGCTTGGAATCTATATTTAAATATGATACAAAAAAAGCAATAAGGCAAGTAAATTTACAAAAAATTCAAACGATTTTAAATACCCTAATTCTAAATAATGCTTCACAACTTGAACGGACTCTTTTCATCAATAATCTCTTCATCCTTAAAAACCGTTAAATCCAAAGCCGGCTTTTTAGTTTTCAGGGAGAGTTCAGACATATATCTTTCTTTCAACCTTTGGATGTTGGTCGAAATTTTTGGCACATCGTTCTTCTTAGCCAATATATCCGCCATTTCCCGTTCAACGTCTTCGGTAAGTTGATTTATGCGATCAACTGGTGCCGGGATTCCACTTAAAATGGTAGCAATAGTTAATGGTTTTTTCTTAATAACTCCTTCTTTTCTCCGATAAACGCCCCGGCAGAAATACCCGGAGCCGATAAAATCCTTAACCCCGGTAAACAGAGTATCGATTTTTTTACCGTCGGTATCAAAGTTTTCCGGACGTTCAATCACCACGGCAGCCGCAGTTGACTTGGAATAATCCCCAGTCAAGAACAAGCTTTTTTCCCATAAATCTTTAGTCATGCTTAATAAACAAGTATCGGAATCGTGCGGATTATAATCAAAATCATCAGCCGCAAAGCGGACGCAGCCTTTTTCATGGAAGATTTGATTATATTCCTGTAAGTCGAAACTGGTAATGGCCGGACGAGTGCTGAATTCGTAAATCATCAGAAAGTTATTGCAGAAAATAGTATTCATTTGAATTAAGGATTCTTCATAGCTTAATTTCCCGCCCACCAGCGAATTCTTGAGTTTTTGATTATCCATGAAAATCATCGGCCTGAAAAGGTCGACCTTTTCATTGGCGGTAATTATTTCGGTAGCGGCAATGGCGGCATTTTTCTTGTTTTGGGTCCCTTCATCATCAGTTGGCAGGGTAGTGATCGTACCTACGTACTTTTCAAGCTCGGCCAATATTCCAACAGTATGTAATGTTCCCAACGATCCGGTCCCACCACCGAGACAGCCGATTACCCAGACAAAATCAATTCCCTTAAAAATATCATTTAATTTATCCTTAATAGTATGCAAGTTTTTCTTAAAAGCCCTTTCACCAATGGCTATATTTTTCCCGGCTCCATCTTCACCGATAGCAATCTGCCGGTCACGCGGAATGTTTTTCAATGCTCGCAGATCCGTCAAAGCGGAGTTAATTGCCACTACTGCCGGAAAATGCGGCGCAAAAGCATCGGCAATATTATTGCCGCCCTGGCCGACTCCAACTATTCCCCAATTTAATCCCATATTAATCCTCTCCTTTATCTCCTTTTATAAAGTTCAAATAAGCGATATCCTGATGGTGTGAGCGAATACAGGGTTCTACGATAACTCCCTGAAGTCGCATTGATAAACCCCGCCCCTTCTAACCGCATTAATTCATCACGTGTAATCATCCTTGTTAATTCCGATACTTTGGTTATCTTGTTTTGTTCCAAGGCAGTTTCAAAATCATTTAAACAGTTTAAAATTTTGGCAGAGTTTTCGTTTAAGCGACCGGCTAAGTATTTGATATCCGCATCACAAAGAACAAAACTTTTTGACATAAAAGACGACCCTCCTTTCCAAAAAATTTACAATATGTGTCATATACAATGTATGTGTCATATATTATATTATAAATTACTTAATATGTTATTTCAAGTAACATTTTTAGTGATTGCAGATAATGAATCATTAAAGTAAAATAACATTGAGGTGTTATTATGGATATCAAAGAAATCATCGGAACTCATATCCGTGAATTACGGGAAAAGAAAAGACTAACTCAACCCGAGTTAGCCGAAGAGATAAATATTAAACGCCCTAGTATAACCGCTTATGAAGGTGGAAACCAATTACCTCCCGTTGACACTTTAGTTAAAATAGCTGACTTTTTTAATGTCAGTCTGGACTATCTCACCGGTAGGACCAATGATAGAATGCTTCACCGGTTAACTGAATTAGATAGAAAAAGGCTTTCCGGCTGTACTGAGCAGGAATATGAAATTTTAAGCATTATATTTTCCGCTATTGACCAAATTCTTGAAGGTAAAGAGCCTAAAGAGACGATTGAATGTCTGGCTAAAATGGGTGAACATGAAGAATTACCAGAGGAATATAAAGTATTGATAGTTGTCCTCTCCAAAATGGTTGTGGAACAGTATAAAAAGCTGAAAGAGCAGGAATTAAAGGCAATGGAAATGAAAGTAAAGGAGTTGGAGAAAAAATAAAGATTCAGTCTGGCTCCATTTCATTCACATAGTTCCAGTTCCATCTTAGCCTTTTTGCCCGATATCTCCTCACAAGTCTTAATCTCCTTTATCAATAATTCTAAAGTTTCGAGTGTATAGCATTCTTGACTTCCCTTTTCCCCCTTAATCTTATAACTAATCTTTACTCCCGCCATTATAGACACCCTCCCCATTTTTTTATTAAGCCTATTTATTTCCTTAAATGCCAGTTAATCGATGATATTTATTTAATAAGCAATCCAATTCAATGCTGGCGTTTAAAACTTCGATATCGGTATACCCTTTTTCGTTCCATAATTGTTGCATCCGATTTCGGGCGGTTTTGATTTGCTCCTGGAGTATTTCTAAAGAAACAGTATTTTTTCCTGATTGACGTCCCACTTGATACCTCGAGTGATTTTCATAATAATCTAAAATAAAATATTTGAATACAATATGAAACTCCCTTACCTCAACTATTTACCTTAATAACTGAATTCTTTTCTGCTTTCGCTTTATATAAAGCTTGATCCGCTTTGGTTAGTAATTCTTTTAAATCCTGGTCCGGCTCCAGTTCAATAATTCCAGCGCTGATAGTAAGACCATACGAGGAACGATATCTAGCTTCAATCTTATGGCGTATTCTCTCTATAATCTCATAGGCATCTGTTAAAGAAGTTTCCGAGAAAATTATGGCGAACTCGTCTCCGCCCCAACGGGCAACAATATCCGTACTTCTGGTATTTTTCTTTAATATTCCGGCAAGGTCAGATATTATCTTGTCTCCAACAATATGGCCATGATTATCATTGATTGTTTTAAAATTATCCACGTCAATCATAGCAATGCATAATGACGTTTTATTTCTAGCCGCCCGTGCTTCTTCCTTATTCAGCTTTGAATGAAAATACCTTCGATTGCGTAAACCAGTCAAAAAATCAGTATGGGAGCTAATACTTAGTTTTTTAATTAAAACTCCGATAATTAATCCCCCTAGGGCCAATATGAATGTTATTCCCATCCATAATAAGCCTCTGCAATTTACCGGACAAATTATATCCAGGTAATATCCGACCAAACCTAGCGAAATTCCCAATATTGTAATTATTAAAGGCGCATAATAATAAAAAATTTGCATATTCACCACTCTATCTTTCGCTATCTATACCGAAGAGAGCTTATAAAATGTCAATCAGCTCAACCAGAACTCATCCATATTATACCATGTATTGCAAAATTAATGCAAGATTATTTCACCATATATGAAGTGCATTTGCATTTCTCTCCATCTATAATAAACGCAGGAGGTGTACAGTCGTTGCGTAGACAAAAAAAGTTTATAGAACAACATAGAGAGATCGGAAGAAAAATAGCTTTTTACCGTAACCTCCGTGGATTATCGCAGGAGGCTCTCGCTGAAAAGATAGAGGTCAGTGTGAGTCATATCAGTAAAATAGAGGCACCCCAAGCCAATACATCTCTTTCTTTGGACATGTTATACAGGATTGCCGAAGGATTGGAGATCGACATCGCCGCATTCTTTAACCCTATAGAAGTAAGCAGCCCCTATATGAAAAAGTAAGTAGACCATATCAATCTCTCTATATAAGAGTTTCTTCATAAAAAATATACTAAAGGCTACTGAAATATCTGCCGAATAGTTACATAGTTAGAACAAGAATTAATACTATCAAGACTTTTATCAACAATATTAACTAGGAGGCGTTTATTTTGACCAAAACTGAACTCATCGACAAAGTAGCAGCAAAAACTAAATTAACCAAGAAAGATTCCGGTAATGCCATTGATGCTGTTATTGCAGCCATCAGCGGAGCTCTTGCTAAAGGCGACAAAGTTACTCTGGTTGGTTTCGGCAGTTTCGATGTAAGAAAGCGGGCCGCTCGGAAGGGTCGAAATCCCCAAACAGGCAAAGAAATCAATATTGCCGCCCGGAAAGTACCAGTATTTAAAGCCGGAAAAGCTTTAAAAGATGCAGTAGCAAAGAAATAAAAAAGATAGCCCGCCCTTGACAGGACGGGTTTTTTATATTGTAGCCACCTTTAATGATGGTCCCGTTACACTAATCTTTCATAAAATTATCCTTGACTCCCATTACATTTTGGTTTATTGTAAAATTATGGGACTAAAAAACTTGCAAGAAAACATTGATCATATATTTTTTCTTCATTCATCGATAACAAAAGGCCAAGCTCATCTTAAGCGCCTTTGGGAAGAACGCAGAGTTACTGATGATGATATTTTAGCGGTGAGCCAGGAACTTGATCTTTTAATAGCTGAATATCATCGAATCTTGATGCCTGTATATAAATCTCGAACGAGATACGCCTGGCGAAATAATACATTAAATATGCTTTAATTAAATATACTCCTATGAGTCAATCCTTTAACAAAAAAACTAGAGCGGATCTCTCCCCTCTTAATGGCCCTTGTCGACTCGTTCCTCCTTGTGCCCCTATACGAAAATCTCCACTTGAAAAGCTCCTTCTTTTAAAGAATATTTTACTTTATACCCAAGGTCCAACAGAATCTGTTTAATTATCTTGTTCCGCGGTTCTATCATACCCCCGAAACGATAGATCCCATGCTCTTTTCCAATCTCAACAATTCTTTTTAATAATAATTTACCCAAGCCGAAATGCTGCCAATCATCACGGACTGTAACTGCAAGTTCGGTAACATTATCAGTTGAGGAATAAGCATAACGGGATGTTCCAACAATGGCATCCTTACCATCTTCTTTAATAATTCCAGCAAGGGCAAAATCACTATTATAGTTTATATGAGTAAATTGATACAGTAATTCTTTTGGAAGATTATTAAGTTGCCCAAGAAAACGCAAGTATATGGAGTGTGGAGAAAGTCTTTTAAACAAATCAATAATAAGATTTTCATCCTTTTGTTGAATAGGTCTGATAAAAACCTTCCGCCCATCCTTAAGTGTAAGCCAGCTATCATATTGGGTTAAGCAGTTTTCGTTAGGCATCATTGATATTAATACTCCTAAAAATCAAAATAAATGAAAACGGTATTATACTACTTGGACTAATCCCTATAATGGTTTAGAGAAATTAGGAAATCTTTAATTCATTATAAAATATCTTTTCATACAATACTACAAATTAAAAATATTATTAGAGATTAACCTTTAAAATAATCAAAGCCAGAGAGGATTTCTCCCCTCCGGCTTCTGTTCTCTAATCTTCCTCCGGCAACATAATTGTCAAAACCGGCTCCCCTTCATCCCCTGGACCGCACTCAATTTTATAAGTGAATATTTTTTTCAGACCGGCCCCGATAACACCGACTTGAAACAAACAACCGGTAGACCATTTTTTAGTTGGTCAATTCCGGGACATTTGCATGATATCCCAAACAATTCCCTAGATAATGCTATCGATGCTTGTCGCTCCATGACATCTAAGTTTTTAACTTGCTTAGGTCAAGTGGAAGCTGGAGTGGACGACTTATAATTCTGGTTCTTTACCGCGCTTTCGATAATTCCCCTTACGGCTACGGACTGCTACTGGATATTTGTACCCGAATTCCGGAAGCTTGATAAATTGATTCAAATTAATCAATACTTCGCCCTTATGTGTTTATGTCATTGCGATATGAAAAAGAAGGAAAAAATGTAAGATTACAGAATACTCTAGAAAATAAATAGTAAATAGCTTTGTCATTAAATTAATTTTAATTGCAAACGATTATATGTCGTATTTAAGCAAGTTATCAACTATACATGAATCTCCGTGTTCTTCCGGCTATTAAGTCAAACTAAAAGAGGTTATTTATGAAAAAGCTTGTTTTATATAGTGATCAGATGATTGATGAGAATAAAAAGATTGATCTTGAGCTTTTAAGGTTAATAGATAAGGATAACCCAAAAATTGGTTATATAGCATCCGCTTCAGATATAACTAGAAAATATTATAATCCGAAGGTTGAATATTATAAAAAACTAGGAATAGAAAGTCTTTTATATTTCGATTTAGATAAAGAATTTGACGAGACCAAAATTGATGATTTATTATGTTGTGATGCAATCCATCTTTCGGGAGGTAATACATATTGGTTTTTATCATCCCTGCAAAAGAGAAATTTTATTTCGTTATTACAAAACTATGTTTTAGAGGGCAAAGTTTTAATTGGAGTGAGCGCAGGAAGTATATTAATGTCACAAACCATTGATATTGCACAATTTGGAGATGATAATTTTATTGACCTAAAAAATACTCAAGCATTGGATTTGATTAATTTTGAATTTATGCCACATTGGAATACTGATTTTAAATACTTGGATGAGGTAAAACAATACTCTAAAACATCTCAAAAAACAGTATACTCGTGTAAAGATGGCGATGGTATAGTTATTGAAGATAACAAAATGAATTTTTATGGAGATATTCTTAAGATAGAAAACGGCTCGGTCAAATTGGATTAATTGTATGGAGATATTATGGAAAAATAGAGTGAACAAAGGAGTATCAATATGAGTGTTTATTTGGCTCGATGGAAATATTTCATTTTTTGCATATTCTTAACTACCATATTCATTAGTCCCAACAGTTTAGCTAATGGAACAAGTTTACCACAGAAGGAAAAGTCCTTTTCTTTAGGCGAAGTCCAGGAAGACTATGATTTACTTATTAAACTTATTAATTCATATCACTCTAAAGTATTTGTTAAAATGGATGAATTTAATGACTTAGCGTCCGCCCGGAGGTCTTTATTGCATGATGGTATGAATGAATTGGAGTTTTACCGGGTAGTATCGCCACTTGTTTCTAAATTGAACTGTGCCCATTCATCAATAAGCCTTTCCAATACATATATAAATAATATCTTCAGTAAACGACAAGTTTTTCCGCTTACTATTAAGCTAATAAATAATAAAATATATGTTTATAAAGATTATTTTAACATCGGTATTCCTTTGGGCTCGGAAATTCTAAATATTAACGGAAAAGATATTAAAGATATTATCAGTGTTTTACTTGCTAATGTATCTTCCGATGGCCAAAATTTAACGCATAAGTACTATAAGATCAATTTCCTATTTGCTCAGCTTTATTATTATTATATTGATGATTCGGAAGAGTTTGTAATAACATATAGAAACCCGAACAACGGTGATATTGATAAAAAATCTATTCCCGGAGTTTTATTACCAAAGGTGTTTACTAAAAACCAGTTACCATATAAATCACCATTGGATAACCAAATTATTAATAATAACTATGCAATTCTAAAAGTGCCGTCATTTGGTTTTTACAAGCCGGAAGAGATCCAAAACTTTAAAAACTATATAGATGAATTTTTTAAAAGAATTAAAGAGCATAAAATAACTAATCTAATCCTGGATTTGCGTTATAACAAGGGTGGTTATGATGATTGTTCAACCTATCTTTTTTCTCACCTTATCGCAAAACAAACTCCTTATTTTGTTCCAACTTTCGGAGCAGGAAATTCGAAAAACGATTTTTTAAAGATAAAACCGGCCAAAAATTCCTTTAAAGGCAATTTATATATTCTAATCAATGGTGGAAGCTATTCGGCAACCGGCCTTTTATGTTCAGTGTTAAAATCAAATAAAATTGGGATTTTTATTGGAGAAGAAACCGGAGGCTCTTATATTTGTCAGGGTTACACTGTAAATTATAAAGACTTTACCTTAGCAAATACTAAATTAAATTTAGAAATATCATCCCGAATATACCGTACTGATGTTTCAGGATTGCCTTTCGGAAGAGGAATATCTCCGGATTATGTTGTTACTCCGACAATCCAAGAATATTTGAATGGAAAAGATGTGGAATTGGACTTTGCAATTAAACTATTTAAAATATAGTGAATTAAATGACAGGAAGCTGATTTTATGGGGTTTATATAAACATAAAAAAACCGGAAAGGATCTCCCCTCCGGCTTCAACTTTCTAATCTTCTTCCGGCAACATAATCGTCAAGACTGGCTCCCCTTGATCCCCCGAACCGCACTCGATTTTGAAGGTGAATATCTTTTTCGGACCGGCCCCGATAATAACCACTTGAAACAAACAACCGGTCGACCATTTTTTAGTCGGGCAATTCCGGGACATTTGCAGGATATCCCAAACAATTCCGGCGTAATCATTACCGTATTTAGGGTTCTTTACCGCAGTTTCAATGATCCCCCATACGGCAACGGTACAAGCCACCGGATATTTATACCCGGATTCCGGAAGCGGGATAAATTGGTTCAAATCGACCAACATCCCATCTTCCAGCGCTTGCTTCCTGGTATAACTACAGATAACTTCCCCAAATAATTCATTCAATTCAATGACTTTAGACATCTTTTGCACCATCCTTTTTCTCTTCGGGGCCTGGGGTTTTCACAATTCCAGTTGTCAAGGGTGGTCTTGGCGAAGGATACCGGACCGGCCTACTTTCGTAATAACCATTCCGGGAGGATATGTTCGCCCCTTGACAATCGGGAAAACCCCTATAATGAGAGGAAAAGGATGAATAGGCAGACATGGTTTTTAAAAGCGTTAAAGAATTAGGGAATTATTCTTTGACTTAGGCTTTTAAGAGAAGTCTAATATTAAAATTATAAAATCCCAGTTATTTATTAGCTTGGGATTCATAAAGTATATCAGTTGATATCAGGGGTTGGTCTGTTTTTTAAAGTTGAAGGGAGAGCAGTCCGATGTTTAATATTGAACAATTGACGGCCATTATACAACTTCTTAATTCTTCTATTGGTAAAGATATGCTGGAAAAATTGTCTCAGGCCGCCAGTAACTTTACTAAAAAAATTCCCTTTACGTCAAGTGAATCAAACTCACAAAACTTTGAATCAACTAAAAACCCTTCTTATTCATCTTCATCGATTCATGAAACTGGTTTAGGAATCAAAACAAATTTTATAAGCTCTTTTTTGTTAGGACTTTTAATTGGTTTATCGATTGCCTTGTTTCGGTTCCAATTTTAAATTTGGAGGATCTTGTTAATAAAAAAGGATGCCAATAAGCTAACCTTTTTTACTTTCCATACTCTTTTTCGTTCCCCACCTGAGCCCTGCCATTTTATTTTTTTCCCTATAAAAATAAGCGAAAATTGGATTTCCTCTATGGTTAATAGCAATATAACATGAGCCTGTTACGAATATCAAAAAGTTTTCAAACTCAATACGGTCTGTATTGAACACCCATCCATTTTCTCTTCGGGGCTTATCGTTTTCCCGGTTCCAGTTGTCAAGGATGGTCTTGGCGAAGGATACCGGACCGGCCTACCTTCGCAATAACCTTTCCGGGAGGATATGTTCGCCCCTTGGCAATCGGGAAAACCCCTATAATGAGAGGAAAAGGATGAATAGGCAGATAAAACAAATCTTTTTATTCTTTTAGCAGGAGTTTCCTGGAAAGGAATAGAATAAAATTTAAGTATGGCAGGGGCGCCACAATAGCCCCTAATTTTTTGTCAACGACAAACCGACACACATTCTTGGCCTGGAGAAACCAGGCTCCTTTTTTATCAATATGGAGAACGACTCAGCTGGAATGCCCTGGTAAAATCAGCCTTTCCTTGAATAATATCGGTATATATAGTAAAATCATTTTATAATTCAAAGACTTAATTCAAAATCTTTAAGACAACATAATAGATAATAGCAAATCCGGCGAAAGCCGGAGACGCAAAGCCGTGGGTCTAACGCGAAAGCCAAGATTGCCAGGTTGCCTAAATTAGGTTGTTTTTTGTTTGCTTTTTTGGATAAGACAATATTAATCAAAAGAAGGTAATGAAAATGTTTGAGCGGCTTTTCAAATGCGCCGGTTGCAAAAACTGGCGAAATTGCAGTGAATCATATTGCGTATTTGAGTTTAGTTTGATTGAATTAATAAAGTGGCGAACCGAGAAGATATTGCTGGGTATTTATCATATATTTAAGGGTTTTTGGGGTGTAATCAAAAAAATACTCGGTATACGGTCTTAATATTATAATGATTTAATGATAAAGTTTTAAAAAACTTGACCGATTAAGAAGGATGTGGCATACTTAAGGTAGAATAAAATATACTAATAAATGCAGGCATGCGCGAGGACAAAACTCAAGGTCGGTTAATAGCCGGCAGCACGCTTCGACGTGTGGGTTCCTTGAGTCTCGGGGCCTGTTTTTTTATATCTTTTTAAGCCAAGGATAGGTCTCAAGTAATTCTGCCGATTGATGAAGATTTCCGGGGAGAAATTTTAATCCATAACTAAAGAGGTTCTTTTTGCGCCGGTATAATTTTGCGGATAAACTAAGCAGATACCGGTCTTCATAATAACCATATTTATCGATTTCAAGAGCATTAAAACAAGAGCTATTGCAAATATCCGACACTTGTAACAATTTGAGCTGCCCAACATTCCGGCAGGATATCCGGTTGATATCAATTATACCGGGTTTAATCTGGCAGGTACGATCATTTAACAGTAGAGCGAGATATTCCTTAAGATCACGATATAATATATTGGAACGGTTGGCGAAAACCAAATCCACCGTTTCCCCCAGTTCGGCTCCAAACCAGGAAATTCTCTCTATTAAAATCCTGGCTAAATAAAAATAAAGCCGTCCGCTTCCTCGTAAAGTACTATTTATTATTTCATCATGATAGGTATCGCAAACCACATAGGAAATATGAAATTCATGTTCGGCAAGACAATCAATTATTCCGCGCCGAATACTTGTATGTTTGATATTACGCCAATGAATGGGGGCTTCCGGAGGCTGCAATTGATACTTTGACTTAATTCCATCGATGCACCGGCTGACAGCTAAATCTTTGGATTTATCAACTATAACAGCTCCGACGATAAACCAACGGGAACCTTTTCCCAATCCTTCATCTCCGGCTTCTTCAATATAAGCGGTGTAAGGCATTTAGTTGTACTCCTTGAAGAGGCTATTTATCATAGAATTTTCGTCGTATGGAATAAAAATCCTGCTTTATTCCTACACCCACTCCTTCAACCTCAACACGTCTTTTACCGCTTGTTTATATGTAATCCTCGGCAGTAGCATCTCCAATGAGCCAATGATAATCCATAATTTTTCATTCACGATATTCTGCGCCGGTTCCGGGATCATTTGAAGGAGTTCTTTAAAACAACCCTCCAGTTGACTTTGGAGAGCCTTATATTCGGTATTGTGATCAACAAGTTTATAATAAATTTCATTACAGCGTTCTACAATCAAATAATCCAGATATTCATCCAAATCAACCATTGACTCGCTTTCGGTGATGGTAAATGCAAAGTCGGCCATAGTCAATCCTCCAGATTGAAAGTGTGAATGGTGAAGTTTGAAGTTTGAAAATTTAAACCTGCTTCACTTTCAATTTCTTTATTATTGTTGTTAAAATCGAGATTAATTGGTTACATTCATTCATTAATCCTGATACTTGCTCTTTCGTAACAACTACTGAATCAACTAACAGTCTTAACCAATAATGCGTTTCCCTCGCCTCTTTACAGGCGATACTATACTTTGCAATGAAATCCGCTTCACTTTGGCTTGATTGCCCCTCTTCAACATTAGCCCCAATCGAAGTACCTGAACGTAGTAACTGATTTGCCAACGTCCGTGAAACTCCCGGCTTTTCATCCATCATCCGACATAACTTTACAATCTCAACTGCAAACCTATAAGTCCTTTCCGGTAAATCACTTTTCATTAGTAACATCCACCCCTTTAAATCTTAATTTCTCCCCAGATCTAATTTTCGCACTTCACACTTCTAAATTCAAACTTCTGAACCGCTTAAATAACAATTTTCCCTGATCCCTGCACTACCACCGCCACCCAATAGCCCAGCGCCATCCCGTCCATCAGTCCCTGACTGAATATAATTTCATCCTGGCGATTCATTTGATTCATCCTGCCACTGTCGTATTTATCAAGCATTTTACTATCTTCCGGCGTCAGTTTGGCAAAAAGTTGCTTAAATATCTCAGCTTGGTTCTTTCCCAATTCCTTATATTCCGAATCATTCATAAGGATTTCTTCATGAATCTGGCCTAAACGTTCAAAGATGAATTTTTGGATGCCTTTGCTATCGTTGGTTAACATGATAGGTCCTCCTTAAAATCTCTTCTTACAAACATACATAAACTCACTGTGTCCCCTTTTTGGGGACGAGCAAACAAAAAATATCCACCTGATTTTCCTTTTCTTACATTATAGTCCCCATTATGGGGACTTGTCAATAATAACATTTGTTTGAATAAAAATTTTTGTTATGGTAAGATAACTCTAGGTGGTGACTATATTTGCAACATAAAGTAAATTTCGGTGAAAGACTTAGAATATTGCGAGAGGAATCAAATTTTACAGAAGAACAATTAGCAGAGAAATTAGGTATTGTTAAACAAACTATTAGTAAATATGAAAAAAATCAACGGGAACCGAAATATGAGACTCTTTTGAAAATAGCAGAGATCTTTAATGTATCGATAGATTATTTATTTGGACGTACAGATAAACGATAATAGTGATTTAGAGTGGTGATGCCCTATTAAGCTCTCATTATGGAAAATTCTCATAGCAATCTGTTTAATACTCGCTATTACATACGGTATTTTTTAATTAGTTGCGGTCAAAAACATTACTAAAACCGTTACTTCCTCATCGGTTATCACCAATATTTATACACATTTAGGAAAAACGACAACATTAGTTTTCGATTCCGATATAAAAATGGCCATCATTAAGAAACAGAATGGTTTTAAAAGCCAATATACAGGAAAAGAGCTGAAGGTGGAGCCATTAAAGAAAAATACATCTACGGATTTGATGGTTGTACTTACGGATCAAACTGTTTACCGGCTTATTGTGATAGAAGATAATGATAAAGGGTATTATTATGTGGTTAATTTTAAGGAAAACAAGATATAATTGTTTTAAAAATGCGGTTTCCCAAGGTTTAACTATTTCCTGGGCTCGAGGACAGCGTATTCGCCTAAATCAGGTATTTGCACCTTACACGAGGCTTCTATCGCTTCTTTTATTGTCGGCGAGTCCACATCGGCGTAAAAATTTACGTTGCCGATAGGTAAATTTGAGAATCCCCACACCAGTATGCAGAGAGCACCCAAAGATAATGAGTGTATCCTGATACCCAAGACATCGTTGATATCCTTGATAACGCGCCAATACTCTGTACGGATGTTTGGGAACTCTAAGGATATGATGAACGGCTTTATCTGTCGCCGGTCAATACCGTACCTTGTTGACAAGACAGCGATATCGTCAAGCACTGCACGCGGTGACTCGAGTGAGGCATTACTAAATTCGACCTCAGTGAGACCAACGGTGGGCGTGTCCTCCAGTATTCCGTCAATGCGGAAATATACATCTCCGCGCCTTCGTATAATACATCGGTTACCCAAAACGAGAAACAGGTTGCGAACGATCAGGTTTGGAAATTGTGCGTTTGTTTGTTGCCCTGTCATCTTTGTGTAGAGATTGCCCACCGTTCTTTCAGTTACGTCAAGATAGCGCCCAGCATGCTGACAAACCAAAAGTCGACGTATCTGCTCTTCCTGGTGGGTCGCATTGTCCAAAGACGCTGGTTGAAACGTCACGTTCTGCTCGTCGGTATGGACAACAGCAGAGTTGCCATTAGAATATATTGCTCCGGTCGGACATCGCCGTGCACAAATACCACAGTTGATACAATACTCGGGTATGACAGTAGGGACCCGGTTACCACGCTCCCAAAATAAAGCGTTTGTCGGGCAGACAGAATCATCCATATCTGCTGGAAAGTCGTTCAGCCTTTCATCATGCAATTCCAATTCACGAGGATGGAACTTCATGCACATCGGGTTCAAGCAGCTAAGGCAAGAAGAAGTATAAGTTTTGCCTTGTACTTCATACGTACTCGGTCGGAAAGGGTTGTGGGTGATAAGTGTAATTTCTTCGACAGCGTTTATCCCAACTGTTTCTCTGCTCGTTTGTTGTTTAAATACTCTCGACATTGATTAACCCCTCCATGTTGCGTATTTCCTCAACGTATCTGCTGCCGCCTCGTATAGCTGCAATCGCAACTCTCAGTAGCGAGAGGAAATCAATAACGCCAACATTCACGTCAAACGTGTTTTTTATATCCGAAATCAAACGCGACACTTCAGCACGATCATTTGGGGGGTTATAGCCGACGGCGAGTGTTGCTGTGTTCCAGTCTGTCGTGTAAGATTTGCGGGAAAGTAGGATGACCTTGTTTTCAAGAGCTTGCCGAACCGCCTTAATTGAGATAAAAAGTTCTTCCATTGGTGACTTGATTTCGATTGGGACACTATATCTTTCGTCTACAGCAATGGCATCCCACCGCTCGTAATTAATGCCCGCGCGTGAAGCATGGCAATTAAAGCCTATGTTAGTGAACAGATCTGCGACAAGAGGATAAAAAACCTCTTTCGTCGCCAAACCATAGTGCTTAAAAAGGTGCGTGGCAATTACATTGTCTGATAAGCCTTCTCTGATAAGGTGCGTAATGTTGTTTCCAATCACATTGCCCATGGTTAACCATGCTTCACGAGTGGTGATCGGCCGCAGACGTATATCCGTGGTTTGTCGCGCGTTTGATTGTGTATCCAGAGCGCGCCGAACTATATATTCATCTGCTTTTTCTCTTACAGGTTGGACCTCAGGGGTAATGCCTAAAGCATAATCAGCTGTTTCGGGGCGTACGGTCTGATAGGGTGAGAAAATAACATCTCTTTCGGGAACGATGGCATCATGCAGCCTCTCCCTATCACTTGCAATCTGGGCGATTGCAGGTGTGATGTCAAAATTCGCTCGCTGAAGCATAGTGTAAAATCCCACCCGTATCAGCGCAGTTTGCCTCTCCGGTTCTTGGGATTCATATTGGCCCAGTCTGATATCGATTGCTTGTTCCAAACCCTCGGCACGTTCCCTTCCGTAGGGAGTCATTCTGAGCATGACCATGTTGTGGCTACCGGGGTAGAACTGAGAAGTCCTTTCCTTATCGAACCACCCACAATATGTCAATACGGCCAGAGGGAACCGGGTATAATTCTGCAAAGTGTTAACCTGAATCCCTGTTCTGCCCGACATGGTGTTGATTGCTTCTTGGAGGCGTGCATTGCTTCCGCGAAGGCGACGTATCTCGTTTACGATATTGTCGATGGCCTCATCATCAACATCATTCATATTTAGTGCACCCAGAATGATTTCGTCACGGCAAGTATAGCCATCAAGACGGTGCGCTGTTCGCAAGATTGCGGAAAACACGCGCGAGGCTTCTGTTCCTTTTATGTCGAGTATACGGTTTGGGTAATTGATACCGATGACACTTTCCTCAAAAATAGCCCGAGGGTCAACATCCGCAACCGCAACGTGGTCACCAAGAAGCGTAAAGCGAAATAAAAGAGCCCTATCTTTAGATGAAGAACACATCCATCCCAGCGTTCGGAATAATTCCGCATACATCTTTGACTGGTTGTAAAGCGGATCGCGGCTCCTGTCATCCCGCGTGGACAGCGCTAAAGCCCTCTCTCCAACATGCCCGGATGATGCTGCCAAGTTCATCCTTGTTAGCGTGACGGACATATCGTCGAGCGAAAACGGTCCTGCATCGCATAGATATGTGTACAGGGTCTGAAAAATCCGGATAAACGACGGAATATCAGAGCCTGGATTTGGGAACCGAATCATCATTACCTCCATATAACAGAAGAAAGCCTTCCCGCTATGGGAAGGTATTTTCTGATAATTGCCAAAGGTCAATATATTAATTATTATACATTATTTAGTCTCATTTGTGCAATATCACACCAGCGTTTTTCTATTTCGATGCCTATCCAGGAAATGTTATGGCCTTCACGGTTCAACTTTTCACAGCATACTCCCAAGGTTCCTGCACCATGAAAAGGGTCAAGAATCAATCCCTGATACTTTCCTTCTTCATTTTTCGGACAGTACGCACGAATCAAGTCCGTAAACAAGGACTCAGGTTTCTGTGTCGGATGCTCGGTTCGTTCTTCTTTATAGAGACTTCCG
Organism: Bacillota bacterium; assembly: GCA_023435225.1. GTDB lineage: Bacteria > Bacillota > UBA4882 > UBA8346 > UBA8346 > UBA8346. The sequence goes on along the minus strand of JAEYRX010000004.1, from coordinate 50,118 downwards.
GCCAATGTAGGGTATTCCCAAATATCTCCGCGCAGGGCACCGTTTTGGTTGGGTACCCATTCTTTACGCTCTCCATTCTTTCCGAAGTAATAAACAGGATTTTTCAGCCTTTCTTTACTCTTGTAAGGCACACGGACATCATCAACGTTGTATGTCCATTTCTTTGCATTTTTGGAATACCAGAGAAACGGCTCATATTGCGGAGCCGGTGAAGTTTTGGTACGGCAAAAACCGTTCTCGTACCGCCAGATATTCATTCTCCGGTAGTGTAGCCCGGCATTGTACATGATAACTTGGATAAAACCGATGTAGTTATGTATGCCGAACCAGATTATGCTACCAGCTGGCGTCAGCAGATCGCGACAAGTTTCAATCCTCTCTTTGGTGACCTCAAGGAAGCTGGGTAAAGGCAGTTTGTCGCTATCGTTACCGAAGTCCTTATTCAAGTTATACGGTGGATCAGTAAGGATCAAATCGAATTTCATATCCTCTGAAAGCATCTCGCGTAGCAGAATATCACTATCCGCGTGGTAGACGCAATTTACCTGCATCCTATTTGCCTCCGCTTTTCTTTTTGGTTTTCCGGAAAACCAAAATATATTGATGATGTATGTTCTCTACATACGCGAACGGATAACCATAAGGCAGCAAGCTCTTATGGTTTTGCGCGAGTATTTTCACCCCTTGCAGGGTCAATTCACATCCACCCCCAACGTCAGAGTGAGAAAGCCTTTGTATCAAATCGCTGTGGAAACTGATGAACTCAGACTTGTTTCGAAAATCAGAAACAACAATACACATGTACTTTTTTTCTTTTATAACGCGGCCGCACTGACAAAAGACATCGGAAACGAGAGTCTCAAGGAAATCCTCATAACGCTCGATATTACCAAGATCTTTATCGCTTGAAGAATAATTCGTTGCGAGGTTCTGTTCTACTCGTCCCTTCTTCACTTTGTGGTCAGCCTTCTTATTCAAAATGGCCCAATAAGGCGGGCTGGTGACCATAAAGTCAAATGTATTGTCATCGATTCCCTTAAGCGTAGGAATGCAGTCCGCATTTATAAAAGTATGTTCGGACGAAGAGCCTTCAGACACTTCTGTTTCGAGCCTTTTAATTGATAGCTCATGCCATTCTTGAGACAGTTCTACGCTGGTACACACTCTTCCGTTGAGCGCGCAAGCTTTGGCGGTCGAACCAACTCCTCCAAAAGGGTCTAATACCGTATCCCTTTGTTTTGTGAAGAAGAGAATCAGTCGGCTGATATCTTGAAACGAATACGGAGCCGGATGCAGACGCTCAATCTGCGCATGTGGATGCTTCGCGCCAAGACCTTTCTGAAAGAAGAAGCTCTTAGTTTCCGGCAGCCACTCTTTACCGGTCAAATCATTCAACGAATTACGTGGGTCAACAACCTGTTCGACCACTGTCTCGTCAGATTGCCTGTCCACCTGCGAACCGTCGGAAGTATCAATAAGTGAAATATTAATAAACTGAAGCTGGTTAGCGTTCGAGTCTGCCTTTTTTGCAATGCTCATATCCTCACCCTTTTTCGTGTAGTTAGTTACCTAATTATTTCGGCTTATGTCTGAACAGTCTGGAACGATTTCCATGATATCATTGATATTACAATCCAGCGCCTTACAAATCCTCACCAAGATGTCTGTATTCACATTTTCTCCTTTTCCGAGCTTGGCCAGGGATGTGGTGCTCACACCCGCCTTCTCGCATAATTCACGCTTTTTCATATCACGGTCAATCAACAGCTTCCATAGCTTTTTGTAACTTATGCCCATAAGTTCCACCCCGCTTGCATTTGCTCATATAGGAATTCTTGTCTGAGTATATAACAAAATGACATGAACTTCAATCCAATAATTTCGCGTTGGCATTACTTTTTTCTTGATTGCTTAAAAAATTTCGTTATGTCATGATAAAATTTGATGAACCTCTTTTTATAAACTCTTGCTGTACCAATTAAAGGACTTGAATCTTTAGCATCTTCCCGATTCGTTTTGTTGAACGTTCTTGCATCGCAGGAGAAGTATGAATATAGGTGTCCAAAGTCATCCTAGAAGTCGTATGACCCAATTTGTCTTGAATAATTTTGATACTCTCGCTGGCGTCCACCAACAATGAGGTTTAAAAAAAGAGCAGTATAAATCTGCCCCCTCTCCTTCAAACTTACATAATTTGCATACCCCAGAATCACATGATCCACTACCGGAATCCCCAAGACTTCCCCAGCCTCTTTTAACCGGTTAGTCAACAGTAGATCATCTTGAGATGGGCTCGGATCGCCTCCTGGGTAATTATAGGCTGAAACAATCCCGGCAGCATTAGCCAGGATTGCCGGTTTAAAAACCTCTCGCGGGTAACGGATGACAATACACCAATCGCTACCGTATTGATTCCGATCAAATGGTTTATTATTGTTTCCTCATATACTTTATAAGAAATATCTCAAATCTGTAGGAATATTAGTCTCTGGTAGACCTGCACGTAATAAATCAATTATTTTTCTTGCATGTGAAATGGTAACGAGTTCTCTCTCATATGTATTTGTTGAATTCCAACTCAACCACCACCTGCTGAAGCAGGTGGGTTGGATCTGCTGCTAAAGCAGCTTAAAAGTCCTCTAACGAAAAATTGTCGCCTTTTTGATTTTCTTCAATATCTTGATTCTTGATGTATTCCATAATAACTTCATCGGTTACAGTACCACTGCTTGCTGCAAAGTAACCTCGGGCCCATAAATATTGGCCCCAAAATTGCTTGTTTATTTCTTTGAATTCCATCATAAGTTTTCTTGAGCTATATCCTTTTATATACTGTACCAGCTTACTTACAGACAAGTGAGGTGGAGCTGAAACAAGCAAATGCACGTGATCTTTTGAAATATGGCCAGCTAATATTTCAACTTCATAGTTTTTGCAAACCTGTCTTATTAATTCTCTTGCTCTTTGAGCTATTTTTCCACCCATTACCGGTTTTCTATATTTAGTAATCCATATTAGGTGATATTTTAGGTCATATGTGGCATGCGATGTCTTTCTATATCTTTCCATGTTTTTCACCTCTAGCTAAGTATTCCTTAGTCTATTAGTGAAAATACTGCCTTGGGTTGACTTAAAGGTTTCGGCTGAAAGCCGAGGGATTTAACCCCATTATACAGACATTAAGTTTAGTTAATTGAATTATCTGTTCACAAGTAGCTTTTATATCACTTTGCTGACTCTGGTCTTTAATTAATAATGGATGAGGCATTCCAGGTAATGAATACTTTGTTTGATTTTGTAAAATTCCACTAGTATATATTAAGGCTTTATTTTCCTCTATTAACCAATATAACCCCCTCGAAGGTGTTTTACTTGGTTGAAGTAAATTCCATTAAAGGTCCTTATATTTGTCTTCAAAAAAAGGGCTCAAATCTGCCCTCTCTCCTTCAAACTAGCATAATTCGCATACCCCAGAATCACATGATCCACCACCTGAATCCCCAAAACCTCCCCTGCTTCTTTTAAGCGGTTGGTCAACAACATATCATCTTGAGACGGGTTTGGATCGCCGCTCGGATGATTGTGCAGCAAAATGATCCCTGCCGCATTGGCCAGGATAGCCGGTTTAAATACCTCTCTGGGATGAATCGGACAGGATGACAACACCCCGATGGCCACAGTATTAATCCCAATTACTTGATTTTTCGTATCAAGCATTATCACCACAAAATGTTCTCGGTCCGCTCCCTCAAGATAACTGGAGGCGATTTCAAAAACATTTCGCGGAGTGTTAATCCGATTAATCAATGAAGATTGTGAAGTTTCCCTCACCAGAGCCACCCGGTAAATCGGCAACCTGTGCATTCTTACTTTCTCATTATTGTTTGACATCTTCGACACCTTCCTTTTATTTCGGAAGGCATCAACCGAAGCGGACGGGTCCCGTCAATGGTATGGGAAGGATACCGGACCGGCCGGCACGATATTAAACAATACCGGGAGGATATGTTCACAGGCCGTTTACGGGTGGACGCTGTTGATAAAATGTGGAAAAATGGAAGAGATAGACACTATATGGGTATTACTACACATTTCATAGGTTATATAAAATTCAATATATTTAGTTTGGTTAAAGAATAATGTTTAAATAATAAATTTAGCCAACGATCTTATTTTATTAAGAACAGTAGATTATGCCCAACGTCGAATCGTTCAGAAAATGGACTGCACTAATAATCAATACTAAGGCTGCTAAAGCAAAGATTAGATTAAACTATAATATTATGAATCACCTACTTTAAAATTCTGTAGAGCCAAACTAAATCAGTTTTATCCATGTGAACTGAAACTCGTTTGAACAGCAAGAATAAAGAAGCCAGGATTATTGATACTTTAGAGCCTGTCCTCAACACTCATAGGCTTGTAGTTGACCAAGGCCTAGTTGAAGCCGACCTTTCCATAGAAAATAAAGCTTATTCTTTGTTCTACCAGCTTTCACACATAACACGAAAGCCTACCCTTACTCATGACGATAGGCTTGACGTATTACAAATGGCTGTGTCTTACTGGACAGAAGAACCTAAGAGAGACGAGGAACAGGCTAAGAAAGACTATGAAATGCAGGATTTGGACGAGCTTCTTAATTGGTATGATTCTATGGGAATTAACTATAGAAGTATTGATAATCAATGGGTTGGTGCTCCTAAACGAAAATGTCAAGCTTTAAATTAATCCGATCTTCCTAGTAGGTTCTTATACATTGATATACAACCTATAGAACGTATTCCTTCTGGCTATTGTTTTCAAATTGGATTCTACTTCTTAGTTTTGATAGAATTGAAGTCAAAAGGAGGAAGAAACCAATGAATAAAAAGATTTATCTTCTTACTCACAAAGTAACTGGTGCAAAAGTAAGGTCAACCGAAGGCTATTTGAACTACTGGTTGGCTAGAGGTTTTGAAGTTAACGAAATAGTTGAAGGTGAAGATTTGTTAGAATCCGATTGAATCCTCAAGAATTTAATAGTAAGTAATAGGGGCTGCTTTTGAGCAGCCCCAACATAGCTATTATAGACCTAATGCAGCCTTTGTCATTGGGCCACATACCCCGTCAGCGACTAATCCATGGTCTTTTTGAAATTGTTTAACTGCTGCTCTTGTTCCAGAACCATAGACACCGTCTACCCCTTTAGGATCATACCCTAAATCCATTAGTTTTTTCTGGATAGCTTTAATTTCCTCTGAATCTTGGGTTTGCTGTGGTTGTTCATAAGGGCAGACTCCATTTGGGTGTTGGTGCGCAGGATAACCATGGTGATAATGATATCCAGTTCCGTACTTCCTGTCCCAATGTCCTCCATTTGCGTCTGTCCGTCCAGAGTGTCCGTAAACTAATGTCGGAATAAGTAGAAGTAAGCATAGAAGTAAACATAAAAATCGTTTCATTTTATACCCCTCCTTCTATTATTAAGGCTTATAGAGTTCACGAGATCTATTGTCATTTTTTTGGTGGTCTTGGAGGATCAGCTGGACGTGGTATTTTTTTTATGTTTGGTGTTATATTAGTGCCTTGTTTAGAAATCTTCTGTTCCATTAAAATAACCCCCATATTATTTTTTTGGTGGTGGCTTAGGCGGATCTGGTGGGCGGGGAGTTCTCGTTTCAGTAGTAGTAGGGCTGGTTGGTACTGTTGTTTTATTTGTATTTTGTCCAGTTGTTATCCTAGATTCCATTTTTGGCCCCTCCTCTTCGATATTTTTTATTCCGAAGTATGCAAGAAAACCTGTTGCCGCTGTAAATGAAAGTATAGAGATTATTGTTAATATAGCAACAAACTTATCGTGGTAATTCTTCAACATAGACTTTTCGTCAGGAAAATATGTTTGCTCTAAGATTTTAATCTGTCTCAAATGGGCATGTTGGCTAAAAAAGAGAGAAAACAAGGTTGATAAAATAGTGATACAATAACATATCCAAGAATAGCTCAATAACCATTTAGTATCAGGTTTTATAATAGGGACTACTTGTTTTATAAATATGAAAGATAGTCCAAATGACCCAGCAGCAAGTGTTACCATTGTTTGAACAAATAATAGAGCTGATTTGTTGGCTGTATCAATAAGCGATTTTCTTTCGTCTATATACAACTTATGTTTTTCCGCTTCAAGGTGGCTATTAGATTTTAAGTTTTTTTTATGGTAAGCCATATATTGGTTTAGACAGTTATATCTAAATTTCGGCATTAAAGTACTCCTTAGAGTTATTATTTTCTTGGCTTGGTTTCTCCAAGGGTTTTGGGTACTGAAGGTGGTCTTGTACAACTTCTGGAAGAAATCGACTCCTTTAAAGAATATCCTTTTGCGGATTTGCTAACATTGCTAGAAGTGCAAGCACCTTTTTGTAAAGTTGTCTTTGATATTTTTGAAGTGCTATTATTCGAAGTATGTTTTGAATTTTTAGCCATGTATTCACCTCATAAATCTTGGGTAACAAACTTAACTTGTCCATAGTAAGTGCCTTTGTTACTGTCTTCAATGAGTATAAGCCTATAAATAGTACTATCAGATAGAAGAACGGTCATATCAGAATAAATGTTCTTCTTTAAAGGTTTAATCAGAATAGCATTATCCATTCTGCAGGACTCAAAGATAAAAGGATCTTTAAGATTTATCGTTATGACCTCGGATTCAAACGTTAAAGTGGTTTCCTTCCCATACTGGGTATAGATATTTGTAACTCCTGAAGAAGTAGTTACGGTTTTAGTTACATTCTTAACTGGTTTGAATATAAAGAAGAAACTAAAAGCAAGTACTAATACTGATAAGATTGTTAAGAATAACTTAAGTTTATAATTGTGGGAATCAAGCAAAGTATTGGCCTCCTATATTTATTACCAATCTCCCTTTGGATTTTCTAACGGGTCTTTTCTCTGGGGGAGTAATAAAATCAATAAGTTGTACTCCTAAACTTGTAATTATTCCCGCTATCCCCTTATCATGTCGTAAAAGACCTTCGTCACGATTCTTATTATTAAGAAAGCCTTTAGAAACTAAGTCTTCGACTATCTGCTGATAGAACGACATATTATCTTTTGATTCAGGGAAATTTTCAGATATCAACTTATTAACTAAGGTATTAAAAGAATAAAATCCACCACTCACATTATTCCAATCAAATTTTTGGTCAAAAAATTTTAGAAGTTTAATATGTGTGGGTGTAAGGGTATCAATAATGCTAAGTAGCCATAATTGACGGTCTTCTTCTAACGAAGAGGAAGTAGAATTTAAAACAACATTGCGTAACGCCTCCAATTTTTCTTCTTGGTGTGTTCTTATTGCAATTTGAGTTGTAGTTAAGAGTAAAGTAGTAAAGAATTCATTCTGTGTTAGGCTTTCAATAGAAAAACCGTCAACTTTCTCTTTCAATTCTAATAATCCTTCATGAATCTTAATTAGCCATTCGTCACGACGCTTTGATAAGGGAGGAGCAATTAATAGTGAGAACACTTCTGCTGCAGGTCCACCAACAACTGGAATAGCTGAAGCTCCTGCCTTGACTATAGTATGTAAGTAATCACCTACTGAATTCTTTAAATCTTTCTCTATATTTGAAGATTCTTTCATTGATTACTTGTCCTTTCATTATAATTCTACTGTAAGTCATAAATTGCCACATTACTTTTATAATACAGTCCAATCTTTACTGTTTAACTTCTGGATCTGATTTGACTAAAGACAGTTCTTTAATCCTTTTCAGGATTTCTTCATGGGTTACTATTCCCTTTTCCTCAAGCAAAGTAATCAATGCCTGTAGGGTATAGGTTTGACTCAATAGGAGATTTTCAACGGACACGGTTTCTCTTGGTTTATCTGACACGATATGCTCCTTTTACACTTTGTTTATTTAATTTTGGCTGAAGCATAATAAATACTTCACATTTAATGGCAGGAGTATCATGAAATACAACTAGTTCTAAATAAATCTCCTGGATGTAAATTTCTCCGAACTCGTTTTCATACTTAATAACAAGTACGTTTTCTCTTCGAGTAAGTGTGTCACGCAATATATATATCATTAGTACCTTTTTGTCATATTGGTTAGAAATTGTTCCTATGAATCCACTTTCAAATGGAACACCATTAAGAGTTTCAAAACATAAATTATAGGCAGTTCCTTTACCTATATTTGAAAAGTATAGGGCAAGACTAATATGAGGTTCTTTATCACTTGTGGTAAATAATGCTGATAAATGATTACCAGGGATATGTTCGCCAGTATATGGCTCTAATTGGATACTAGGAGCAATACTTAATCTACGGCTTTCTTCAGCTTCTTTAAGTGATCTTGAAGAAAGCCTACTTTGCCATGCCGTAAAAACAACAGCTATTAATGCAATAAAGACTCCTGCCAATTGTGAAATTGTAATCCACCAAGGCTCCTTGCTGGCTTCTACGATTATTTGTATTGTTGGATTTTGCATTTTTCCTCCTGCCATATACTTCTATAAAAGTCACATAACTCCTTCCCAATTAGTTATAATGAATTTTAATTAGCTTCCATATTAGGGTTTGGGTGTTAAAACAGACCTCGTAAACGGTTCTCTATTTAGAAGAGTGAAGTGGATAATCTTAGCTTCTCCTTCATACTTATTCCAGGAGGCGCAAACCTCTAGTTTATCATAGAGCTTTTCATGCCATAGAAAGCCAACAGGAACCACTTTATTATTATAGAAAGCAACATATGTCTTAATGGAGTCTCCGCATTCTTCAATTCTCAAGTTTAACCCTCCGAATATGTTCGATTATAGTATACAGCAATTATTCCATATATTATGTGAGCCAATAGGTCAATAACACACTTTATCTCTGTTCGGGAAAACAACAGGACGAGGAGGATTAATGATATTTGGAATTACTGCTACATGAAGAATCCAAAAAGTGAATCCCCATACTAGTCCCATATAATATAGATAATCTTTTCCTAAATAATTAAAGACCCAGAACAATAATAGACCCATAAATAATCCTGAAGCAAATGGAATAGATAGACCCGAACCGATTTAATTATAGACCGCACGGAAATTATCATAACAAGACCATAACGAATGAGCATAATAAGTTCTTTCGGCCAAAATGTGACGAAGGTTTTATCGTGACATTTTGGATCGGCTCCTCGGTCAGGTCACCGGCGCCGCCACTGACCAAAATTTAAGCTTTCTTTCAGGTGGCTCCGGTGACGGACTTCATTTTTTTAATCAGTTACCGGTTACGCCGGATTCTTACTTAGTTTCCTTTTTTGAGGCGTTTCCGGTAATTGGCCATTCACCCTGACTAAAAAAGGGGTTGCCCCCTCTTATTAATCCATCACTCCCCAATTATACTCAATCTCTGTTGCCCCTATCGCCTCAAGCTTTTCTTTTACCTGATCTTTTGAAGCTTCCCAGGAGCAACTTCCTTGCCACGGTGATAACGGTGGCATGAAATAAAGCTTCTCCTGATACCGGAACTTAAAACCAGCGCCAAGTACACAACTTCCACTATCTCCGTAAATTAAAGCCTGCTCTGTCCACCAGTTTGAAATAGCCCGCAGATCCTCCGGCACTTCGGTATCCTGATTAATCCGGATCGGTTCTTCCCGTGGTTCCGGCTTATTGTCTCCTTTGGGGCCGCTATCATAAAAGGACAGATTCCAAGCGTTGCCAAGCTCATAAAATAAGCCAAACGGTGCAACCACCATCTCAATTCCTTCATCTACGGCTTCCAGAAGTTTTGAACCGGCATAACCATTAATGATGTCATACAACTGCCGTCGAAGGATAGAGAAATGGTATTTTCATTACAGTACTCAAAGTAATCGCGGGGGTTAAATCCCTTCTCCACCAAGAGCTTTCCGGTTTTACGATCAACCCTGGCCCGCTTATTGTCGTAATAAAACAGCACCGATTCCTCCGCTTCAAATGGTTTCAAAACTCCAATCAAACCGGCAACGATTTTTTCCTTGTCTTGACTTGTTAATTTAGACATTCTAAAACTCCCCTTTCAATTTTTTAGACCTCTTAGCGAGAGCCTGATATTGAAAAGAGAGCATGTTTGGGACGGGACCCGTCAATGGCCAGGGCATTCGCGCCCGGTTCGACGGATAAATTGAATCAGCTTCACTGGAACAGCTTCTTTATGGTCGAAGGCCGTTTACGGGTGGACCAAACATGGTACGCGAGTTTTGGTCCACTAAATTATCTAGGACAAAACTCGCGCAGTAGAAAGTGAGGAAGATAGGCTTACAACGGTCAAAAGGATTCAGCCAGGGATGGATGAATCCTTTTGACTACCGCTGTTATTTTACACCGGCCCGGCAGGATGCCGGCGGCCGGTTGGCTGGCAAAGAAACACTAACACTTCGAAAACCCGGCAACCGTTTTCGCCGGATTTTCGGTAGACTTCAAGGAGTTAATTTGATGTGTCTCTTAAATTAAAATGTTTTGAACCTGCCATTTGCCGAAAAGAAAGCCCCGATCAGATCACTACAAAAACAAGCTTTCTGATCGGGGGCTTTGCTTGAGGCTCCCTGGATAATTTTAATCATTTAATAGACCAGTTAATTAACAATAACGTTTTTCACCGACAAATATCAAATGATTCTTGCCGGTTGGCTCACAGAATTTCGTCATTGAAGATTCCGCATTCTACTAACAGAAATCATTCTTGATCTTTTTCTTCAGTAGCAGCAGATTGTTGATAAACTTTATTTTTTTCGTTTAATAGCTCAATTGATTGTTCCTTTGAGAATACTTCTTTTTTAAAATTTTTTTTAGAAACATATTTTTGAGTCGAAATAAAAACGTACGCTATCAATAATAATAAAAATATATATGCCACTCCAAAGATTTTATCTATCATATATCTTTTCCCTTTGTTTAATGTTATGTTGATGTTCTCTTAAGGATATACATCGATATATAAAAGCAATACAACATATAAAATCAAATATCGAAAAATATACAACTCGATCTTTGGCTGGATATCCTGATAAATAATTATAATAAGCTAAGCCATAAATAACAGCAGAAATTAAAAGAACACCAATTACACCTATTAATAAAGAATCTTTACCTTTTAATTTACTATCGATATTACTAATTTCAATAAGCCAAGGAATTAATAATGTAATTTCCACTAATAATAATTCACCATTGCCTATTATTTTTTCCAAAGTAATAACATTATTTGATACCCAAAGTATAATCACGACTATGACAAAAGGTATTATGGCTATTGTAAGTCCCTTTATCAACCAATCCTTCATTTCTTTATTTGTTTTTAATGTATGTTTTCTCTTATTTTCTCTCTTTTGTCTTTCTTTTTCACTAAGAATTACAACTGTATTCGACCCTCGATTCATAAGAAACCTTCTTCTTAGTTATGTTTACGTATAACTACTTTTAAATTTGGCTAGACTTTTCAGTAACAGGAGGTGATTGAGTGAACATATCAGACATAATTTTTATCGTTGCTGCGATACTTATACTAATATTAACACTAAATGCCTTTTTTTCTTTTATAACTTTCGGCAAAAAATCGAAATAATTTTAGCCTCTATTAAACAATATTATTAATAATATTAAATTATAAAATTTTTCAGATTAATTAACTAATGATTTATCCCAAAAGCTCCTAAAAATTACTCCAATAAATGACTTCTCATCTTCAAACTAATAAATACTTTAAAACTCTTTAATGCCTTCTCCTTTTGGTTCTTCATCAAAAGGATTCTTGATATTGATTTTCATCCGTTCAGCGTTTTTCTTTGCTTTCTCAAGTTGTTCCTTACTTGGTGTCGGTAATACCAGAGTTTCTTTTTTCTTAACTTCATCAGTTACTTGGTTTGCCCCTTGATTTTTATTCCAATTTGAAAATATATACACCGCCGCAAGAATTACAATAATTGCAATAGCAACTTCAATTAAAATAAAAGACTTTTTAGCACTCATCTTTTAAAACCTCCTGTTTGTATAGTTATTTTACTAACTCCCTATTAAAAAAGAAATATCAACGATTGGAATTGTATTTAATTTTATATCTTCCTTTTCGATTCTTTGGCCCAAACTCAACATAATAAGCCCCTTCATCGGGATAAATCCGGTCCCGGATCTTACGGTAAATAAACTTAAACAAATCTCCTATTTTACGGAAGATAAAACAAACAATATACGTTATTGCAGTTATGGTTGAGTAGAAAACCCACTTAACCGCAGCAATAATTATGCCCAGTGCCGAACCGATCAGAAAGGGCACTGCGCAAATAATTAATAGTAAAGCTAATAAAGCCAGTATCAGATTTAACGACATTTTATCACCTACTTTGCAACAAACACCAGTTCGGTAAAATTATATCAATTGCTTATTGGAAAATCAAGCCATTAATACCGGACTATTCAATATTTTGTATCCCATTTCCTTCTAATAAATTGACTTTTCTCTTTTTCCTATTATTTCTCGCCTATCTTTCCGGACCAAATTCTCTGTTACGTTCTTCATCAGTAATAATTCTAGCTCTCAAACCACCTTTATTCATATTCTCTCTATCCGTTTTTTGAACGGAACATTCCAGCTTCTCTAGTTCATGCCCTTGGGGTTTATATCGTTGAGGCCTGAAAGTTTTAGAATGTTCACTAGCCATTTTTATCCTCTGTTGGGTAAGTTCACTCCGTTCAAGTCTTAAAGCGTTTATTTGATTATCAAGATTCTTTAATTGTTCCCGCTGCGGTTCGTTCTTTTTTAATACCGCTTCTTTAATTTTCTCGAGTCGGATTCCGGCTTCCGGAGTTTCTAAACTTGCTTTTAGCTGTTCTCTAAGCTCTTTATTGACGGTTTCTTTGGCAGATAAACTCCGGTTCCATGCCTCCAGGTGTTTTAATTCTTCATCATTCCGAACAGAAACTTTCTTCGGACCTGTTACGATTTCAGCTTGCCGATTTAAGATCGCCCGGTTGTAATCATTTCGTTCTTTTATTAGTAAACGCCTTTCTTCCGCAACTCTTTTACTGGCGCCCTTGGTATAAATGGATTGAGCAATCAATTCGGCCCGTTCCGGAGTAATCACTTTCCGGTTAAGTTCCCGGCGCTCCTTTGACAACCTGATAAGCATGCTGTTTATTTCGTTAATTCGAATAGCCTGTTTCGCGGGTGATCTGTCGTCAATTCTCTTTAATTCCTTTTCAATCGCTTCATTGGTTCGCTTATATTCCCGTAAGTAAAAGACATCCCGGACTTTCGGATTTGATTCGGCTTTTTCATAATACTCGTTTCTTTTTTCTTTTCGCTCCTGGGGCGTTCTAGCGTTTTCTAACTGTTCCCGTACCAAACGGGAGGTCTTTTGAATCATTTTCGGTCCGAGATGGATCTCCGGTGGCCGGTCGAGTTTCTCGGCTTTCTGAAAATCGCCTTTCGTCAATGCTTCGTATCGCTGTGCCTCAAGCGAACGGTAATCTACTCTTACCTCATGACCGTATTTCTCCAGCACCCTGTTTTGATGTTCAGCCCAGGAGGCCCGGAGTTTTTCGACGTTCTTTTTTCCGGTTGATCCGGAAAAACGGGTATCTTTAACAGCCCCGCCTAATTCCGGATTCTTCTTGTTGGCCCGGGCAAAAAATAAATCCGGTTTTCGCTCGATATCATCCATTTGCCGTTCACTGAACATAATATGGGCATGCGGTTGGTCCACCTCTTTTTTTAAAGCCGCTTTCGGGCAATGGATAGCTAATGTGTACGGATGGTTACTACCGATCTGCTCATCAATAAAATCTTGGACCAACTCCAGCCGTTGCTCCGGATTTAATTCGTTCGGCAAAGCCACTTCGATCTCCATATAAGTTCTACCGTTCGCTCTTTCATACTCTTCAGCCGCTTTCCAAAAGTCATGCGGATTATCTTGGGCCCATGCCGGCATGTTGCCATGTTCTTTATATTCCAAATCATCTTTTTTGGTTGTGCGATACTTACCTTCACGGCAAATATACAACGCATGCAATGGAGTATTTCCTTTTTTTCCGGCTTTCAGCGTACAGTGGTAACTTGCCATCGGCATTCAACTCCTTATCAAAAATTACAACAGCCACAGGCTGTTCCAGGCATCCATGAGAAGAGTTAGGGGTCCAGGGCATCTCCCTGGCGCACGAGTTTCTCGAAATGAAATTTCGAGAAACTCATAAGTGCGCCTTACCAGGAAAACGCTAAAGACAAATCCGGGTCCTACCAAACTTAGCCTCCGAATTAAAAACGGAGTTGGCCCACTTAAAGACATTCTTCTGTCCTTATTTTCGCGAACCAACCCCGGTTAGGTTTTATATCATGCTCACTTAAAAGTAACAATCGGTATTGCTTTACCACGAATAAGTGTTTTGGAAACCGGGCCGAAGTACCTACCGTCAAATGAATTCTGGATGTAAGTTGCAATCGGTAAAAAATGATTTTCCGGAATAATAAAACTCCCTCTTAATCGCGGTAATGGCTTGCCTTCGGTATCCGTTTCAAAAACCGGTCCTACATAAACATCCCTGATTTTTATCGAATCATTGGTAATAGTAACTTTCTCACCGGGTAAAGCGCCAACTTTTTTTATCAGCAACCATCCTTTGGGAAGCCAACCCCGCCCGTAAACATACGGGCGGGCTTGTTGCGGTACATCGAATATTACTAAATCTTCGACTTTTAAATCTCCGTTAAAGGGAATAAACTTGTAAACTCCTAACGGCATACTCCTCGACAAATTAAGATAGTATTTAGGCGGTTGAAGGCCGGCAATCTGTAAACTCAAAAGTATGAAAACACCGGCTGATATTAAAAATATCTTACGCGGTTTGCTCATTTCTCACCCGGCGGTCATGAAGCCAGGCGGTCTTTCATCCCAGCTGCCCTCATAGCGGAGGCATGGACCCGCATTGCATAATGAGTATCTTGCCTACCTTGCCCAAAAGCGGAGTTTGCCATGGCCGACCGGCTTATTCCCGCCATGGCTCCTTTAAAGCCTCCCTTAGCGGTTGCCCCTATCTGGGCTGCCTGAGCAACCGAACCCATAGACCTCATTGCTCCACCAGCGGCGGTTCCCATCGCTGTTTTGGCGGCTCCAACGGCGCTAACGGCGGCTAAAAAGGAACCGGCTGCGGTAGCTGCTCCAAACGATGGTGAACCGGCCAACAATCCTGCTGCGACTTGGGGAGCGTGCCAGGATAAAAATGCAATAGCGGCGCTGCCCAATAAAGTGTAAATCATCATTTGAAAGGTTGGATCTTCGGGTAGCACCCATTTCGAAACCAGCGGGACGGCGGCGCTGGCGATAAACGACAACACCATTAGTTTTATGCCAAAGGAGAAAACCGCCCCGATTGCCTTTTCGCCGAGAAAAGAAGTATGTTGATTGGCCCCCCAGGGGATTAAAATCAAGGCTAAGCATCCGACTATATAAAACTCCAGATAGGTTATAAAGACTTGGATGCCGACCATGGCGAAGGAAGCAATAATCAGTAGCCCCATCACAAAGCTTATCAAGATATCACCAATATTATAGATAGCATCCATCCCCGTATAATTGGCGATATGGTTGAATATTGGCTGGGAGACGAATATCCCATATTCGGATAGGGCTGAAGGATCGGAAAGCATCGCCTGGGTGATGCTGTTTCCTCCGGCTTTCAGACCGATCATTGCAAAGCTCTTCAGGACTATGGTGACCAGGCTCCGGTAATTAAGGACCAAGTAAATAAAGAACCCGTATTTCAATGTTTTTTCAACCAAAAGCTTTAAAGTATCGGAATCACTGTTTTTAAGAAGCAAGGCCAAAACCAAGTCTATAACTATTAATGATCCTAATACATAATTGGCATCCGTTTGAATATTGGAAAGACCCAAAGTAAAAATATTGCGGAAATCATTCAAGAGCTGGGTAAGTATTCCGGTATCGGGAGTCATCTAATCCCCGCCTTTCAATAATAATTTAAAACCCCGGAGTTCCATCCCCATTGCCTCCGGCGTTCAAGGTATTTCTGGTATTCAATTTCAGTTTATTGGCATTGGCTGATGCTGCTGCTTTTCCCTGTACCTCTTCTGCATAATAGGAGGTTTCAGCCCGATAGCTCGAGGCCATTATCATTTGCAATCTCATTAATTGCTGTACTTGTAAAGCGGCAATTTGGTTGCCTACCTGGATGGCGGCCAAAACACCATCTGTGCTTGACGAGGTCGCTAACAAAGTATTCAAGTTAGCGGCATCATTACCAAGTTGAGCAACCAGCCCTTGGGCCGTCATCGCATCATATATGGCGTTACTTGTTTGATAGCGGATGGTTTCACTTTGTTTTGAATAATCACTCCCGCTCATCCCGTTATATTTATTAAACTTTGGATAAGTACGATCCCAAGCCGATTGTGATTGTTCATAATTTAAAGCTATACCAACCACGTTTTGACATAAATTAATCATTGTTGATAGAGAGCGTTGGAGATTCGCCATATTCGACGCCGATAATTTATCGTCCATCTTCTTTAAGTTTTGGATTTCATAGGCTATTTGGGTCATTTGGTTTTGCAGCATGGTAAAACTATTGATGGTATTCCTAATTTGATCCGCATAGTTTACTTGATTTTGCATAAAGTTAGCGGCGTCAAAAACAGGCATACCGGTAGCATTTGAGTGCGAAATAGCTACAAAAAAAGTTATTATTAATGAAAAAACCAATATCAACAATATTGCATATCTTTTCGACATACCTTTAAACCTCCTATATTATTATCTATTCTTTTAGACCGGGAGTGCCGGAACCGGCTGCTCCCGATCCGTGAACAACACTTTAAAATCACTATTGAATTATAAAAGGACCGACACATCTGTAAGTGGTATTTCCGAAATTGTCTATAGCCTGAACATGCAGATACCAAGTTCCCTTGTTACTGATTTGAACGTTGTATTGCGGCATAATTCCATTAAAATTAGAAGGTTTTGAAGTTGTTTGGCTTACATAATAGTACGCATTTTTTATTCCGGAAACAGAATCGGAACAATTTATATAAACTTCAACACTCTCAGTAGAATTAGCCCATGTTTTGGATATTGAAATTTGGGGCCGACCATTATCCCGACATAATTGAAGTTGCATATAGCCATTAGACTCAAATGTGTTGTATACTAAACAATATTTCTGCGCCGGTAATTCATTATTACTAAAACTTCTCGAACCTGAAACAGTCGATTGACCATGATAAACTGTAGGGGTTTTTAAAATACAGTTTGGGTTCATTGGATGCTTATTAAATTCCGCTGCTGTTGTGAACAAACCAACTGAATAAGCATCATTGCCATTTGGAAAGTCTGAATATTTAGGCGCTGATATGCGATAGGTCAACAGCGAACTATAGAAAGAGTCTGAAATGGAGAATGAAACTATTTTTTGTGATTCATTTGCCGTATAGGTAGTAGTTGAATTTCCACTTCCGTTCGGTAAGGGATTACTGGTCGGTGTAAAAGCTCCTAATTCAGCTATTTCATCTACGCTAAGAGTTACTGTTTTAAGAATTCCTTCATAACCGGATTGTTCAATTCGTATATGATATGTTCCAGGCGATAAACTATTAAAAGCAAAGTAATTAGTTGAATTAAATGATAATACTTTACTTTGCTCAACAAGTATCACCTGGTAATTGCCGCTGGAATTAACCATTCCTCTTATAGTACCTGTATATACAACTGTTAATGTTATATGAGCTGCTGGGCCAAAATCGCTGGTCCCTTCATTGTTAACCGCTTTGACCCAAACATAATAGGTTGACCCGTTTGTTAAGCCCATTATAGTGGTCCCGGTGCCGGAAATGGTATTCACCGATTTAACCGCCGAACTTGTATTATTAGTCGTTGCATACCATACTTCATAACCGGTGGCTCCGGTTACACTCTCCCATATTACGGTTATTTCTTTATCTCCCCCTTTTAATACCGGTGCACCCGGATTTCCGGGAGGATTAACCGCTGCTACCGGCTCTCCGGTTCCAACCGAACTCCACTCACTCGTCCCGCCGCTATTAGTAGCTCTAACCCATATATAATAAATGGTGCCATTTATTAACTCTGTGATAATGCAGGATGTTCCCGTAAAACTATCCGTTACTTGAGTAGCGGTACTTGGATCATTTGTGGTGGAATACCATACTTCATAACCGGTGGCCCCATATACGGAGGTCCACTCCACAGTTAATTGTTTATCCGCCGGTGTCACCGTAACCGATAACGGTGAAGCCGGTGGAGGCGGCGGTGTGGCATCCGGCTTACTTTTGGACGATCCTCCGCCGCATCCGGGCAGTAGGGATGAAACTATTAGTAATACCAATAATCCTAACAGGATTAATCTTTTAAACATGGATTTACGCCCCTTTCTCATTATTATTAGATTTAAACTAACCTGTTTCCGTTATTGCAACGGCTCCGGAAGATCATTCCGGGTAAAATCCCGGTAACAATCCGCTGTTTCCGGCAGATTTTTATATAGCAGCCATTCTTCGTTAAAGTTTTCCTTGCCGTTGGCTTTCAGGATTTGGTCGGCCATCTTCCGGTCCTCTTTCGAACTGGCCGCGCAATATGCCAAAGCGATAGGCCCGAGCGCAAGTTCGAACAGCCGAGAACCGGCAATCGATTTATAGTAATATTGGCGTTTCGGCACTGCTTCAGCTATAATCCGTTTCTCACTTTCATTAAGACCGAATGATTCATAGATCGGCGCTATTTCTTTACTTAAAGCATTTGAATTCGGCAGATATATTTTGGTATGACAAGCTTCCATGATGGTCTGGGCAATTGAACTTTTCTGAATATCACCCAATGATTGCGTGGCAAAAACTACCGAAACATTGGCTTTCCGGAGAACTTTTAACCATTCACGGATTTTGGTCGCAAAACTTGAATTATCGAGAAACATCCAGCCTTCATCAATATTTAACAGCGTCGGAACTCCGGTAAAACGTTGCTCAAGCTTATGAAAGAGGTAATTTAAAGTAGGCACGACAGCGGCGGGAGTGTTCATTAATTTCGCCATTTCAAATACTTGCCATCGCCCATAATCCAGGTTGTCCGAATTTGAATCGAATAACCGCCCAAAGGCACCTTTAAGAGTGGCCGGTTCCAATGCCTGCCTTAGAGTTTTGTCTTGCAGTAAAAGCGTTAAACCGGTTATGGTCCGCTGCTCTTTAGGAGAAGTCGCCAGTGAACCGAGGGCGGTCCAAACGGTTTGTTTCACACCCGGATTGATCTCGACATTTTCGGCGCGTAAAAAGTCGTAAATCCATTCGGCGGCCCAGGAACGTTCATTTTCGTCGTCAATATCGGCTAATGGTTGAAACGAGAGCACGTCTTCCTTCTCATCGGCCAGATCGTAAAAGTCGCCGCCGACACCTGCGGTCAAAACTTTACTGGATGCGTCTTTATCGAAGATATAGATCTGTGAGTCTTTATAACGGCGAAACTGGGTTGCCAATGTCGCTAACAGAACGGATTTCCCCGCGCCGGTTGGTCCGACGATCATTGTATGCCCGACATCTCCGATATGAAGATTAAAACGAAACGGAGTATTATCCGGAGTTTGGGTATACATCACTACCGGAGCATTTAAATGTTTGTTCTTTTCAGGACCCGCCCAGATCGCCGAGAGGGGAAAGACATGTGAGAGGTTTAGAGTATTAAACAAAGGTCTTCTGATATTGGCGCGGCTATGACCTGGTAAACTGCCCAGCCAGGCATCGACGGCATTTAAATTTTCATTGATAACAGTGAATCCCAGGTTATTAATAGTCTTTTCAACCGCGCTTACTTTCTTCTCAACCATTTTCAACTCACTGTCCCAAACTGTAACTGTGGCCGTAAAATAGCCGTAACTTACATAATCCGCCCCTACTTCCTGCAGAGCTTCATCCGAGTCGGTGCTTTTAGCCAAGGCATCATTGTTAACCATAGCGCTTTGCGATCCGGTAAAAATCTCTTTAATCATTTGGAATGCGCCCTGGCGGTTGGCAAACCATTGCTTGCGGTATTTCTTCAATTCTTTTTGGGCGTCGGTTTTATCAAGCGGCAGAAACCGGGTAGCCCACCGGTATTCGAAATTCAGCCAATTAAGGTTATCCAAGATTCCGGGAATGCTAGACCCGGGGAAACCAAGTATTGATAAAGTCCGTAAATGATAATTGCCTAATTTCGGTTCCAATCCACCATTAAGCGGTGTGTCAGCCAGAATAGCATCCAGATACATTGGAATATCCGGCACTTTAACCCGATGGCGTTTTGGAGAAATGCAACTATGTAAGTAAGTTAAGGTTTCTTCATCATCCAGCGGTTCAGCTTCGGCCATTAACTCCGAAAACAAGCTGTAAACACGTTCCACTTCCAGCAAAAAAGTCTTTAAATGCATCCGGTATGTTTCTTGCTCCCGTTTTTCGCTGTGCTGAATCAAGTATTTATTTATTAACCCCAGCTTGTCTTGGGGCGGTAAATAAAGTAAGGTAAAAAAGTAATTGTTTTCATAATGATTGCCTTCGGAAAAAAATAGCTTACGTTCAACATCAACCATTAGTGATATCGGGTCCGGGAAAGTTGATTCGGGATATTGCTGACTTTGGACCCGTTGGGCTTCCGCAAAAACACCCCATCCGCCGGCCAGTCGTTTTAAAACATTATTAATCCGGCTGGTAATGACCAATAATTCCTCTTCAGTCGCGCTTTCCAAATCCGGTCCCCGAAAACGAAAGGTTTTTTGAAACGAACCGTCTTTATTTAAGAGTACTCCCGGAGCTACCAATAATGCCCACGGCAGTAAATCGGACAGTCGATCAGGCTTAGTCCGGTATTCCGCAAGATTAAACATTTGACTACCCCCTTTCTATGAGTCGTCCACGCCAGCTTCAGCTGCGCACCCGAAAATATGAAAATAAGGCTGGGTGAACGACAAGCATCGATAGCATTTTCTAAGTAGAATAATAAGACTTTTGATTGGCGTGTCTTCTTAAGCAGTCAAAAAACTGCGGGTCTCTTTTGGTGGCAATCATGGCTAATACATGAACCACAATACAGATCGGTATTACAAACCAGGATTGAGCGCCCAGCCCCAAGGCGGCCCCGGCCGATCCGTTTAAAATGGCAATTGATCTGGGAACCCCGCCTAATAAGATCTGGTCCGTCAATGAGCGGTGAATCGGAATTTCATATCCCTCCATAAAACTAACCCTCCTTTAAATCCTAATGATTAAAATCCGACTCCGCCGCTGAATCCCAAAAACGGCAGAATGAACGTTGCAGCTGAAAATGCAATAGAAAGAGCGATACAAATTCCGAAGAAGGTTTTTAACATCTCCCCATGTTCACTCTTGGCAAATCCGAAACAGGCCCCAATAATCATGATAATTCCAATACATTTGGCCACCGGTCCTGTAATCGAATCCGTTATTTTCTGAAGTGGGCTTTCCCAAGGCATTCCGCTTCCGGATGCTAGAGCGACTGTGGTAAAGGTAAACACTAAAGTACCAATAAGTACAATAAGAAATAAGACTTTCAGTGCATTTTTTCTCATAATCTCTCTCCTTTTTTTATTTGACTTCATTCAAATTTGCTTCAAAACATAGTCGTTATTATCAAACCCTGTTACTTCAACCAATTCCTTGATGACTCTGCCCTGGCGGTGCCGCGCAATAAATACTATTACATTTACCGCCTCGGCTATCAGCGCCTTTTGAGGATTTGGGATTGCTTCCTGAATCAATTGTTCCAATCTTATCAATCCGCCCCGGGCGGAATTGGCATGTATAGTGCAACAGCCTCCCGGATGGCCGGTATTCCAAGCCTTTAGCAATGTCAAAGCTTCAGCCCCTCTAACTTCTCCTACCACGATCCGGTCCGGACGAAGACGCATTGTTGCAAATAAGAGACTATTCATGGAAACATGTTCCCGTGACCTTAAAAATACCGTATCCGGGGCGGTGCATTGCAGTTCCTGGGTATCCTCAATAATAATAATCCGGTCATTCGTTCTGGCGACTTCATTTAAAATCGCATTGACCAAAGTGGTTTTTCCAGAGCCGGTCCCGCCAACGACCAGGATATTCTTTTTATCATGGACCGCTTTTACTATCACTTCTTTTTGGGGTTCACTCATAATGCCGTCTTTGATGTATTGATCAAGCGGGTACACCATCAACGCTTTTTTCCGAATTGTTATGGTCGGAGCGGTCACTACCGGCGGCAATACTCCTTGAAACCGATTGCCGCTGCCGGGAAATTCAGCGGCCAAAATAGGATTATCATTGTTGCAGGTTGCCCCGGTCGAACTTGCAACCAGATAAATAATCCGTTCCGCATCAGCCGGATTAATGTTGTATCCGGTATCTAATCGTCCCTCACCCAGTCTATCAATCCACAAACAGCCATCCGGATTCAGCATTATTTCCACCACCGAAGGATCTTCCAAATACCCGGCAATATGTGAACCCATAGCCGTCTCCAGCATTTGGATAAGCCGGTCTTGACTATGTTTTTGTTGTAAAGTATTCACATTACTCATCAGTTGTGTCCACCTTCCGTTCGGTTACTTTCCTGGCTTCCTCCCGCTTCTGTAAAGTAAAATCGCCGATTTGTTTCCAGGCATAACTTTGTTGGGGATTCTTTTTAACTTTCCCGGCTATTTCCAGAAAAGCTCCTAATAATATCCCTTTGTCCAGATTGCCCAGTCCGGCAATTTCCGCCAGACCGCCTATTTGAATCAATTTCCGGGTACGCTTTTTCCGGTTGGCCTGCGAGATTCTTGATCTCTCTTCGTTAATTCTTCTTTCTAGTTTTGCTTTTTTGCCGATTAGCTGTTCCAATTTCTCTTCCGGGTTAGAAACTGTCTCCGTCATTGGTATCACCTCCTTAAATAAAGTCAAATTCATCTTCGACAAAACTAATCTCTTCCACGTCATAGCTGGGAATTAAACCATCTTGGTGCTTGTCCAAAAATACCGGACTGCCAATATCTCCAGCATTCAAAGAAACGGGATTGATGCTTAACCGGGGGACCATATTGCCGACATCATTCGATATTTCATTAATTACGTCGCTTTTAACCGGGGAATCCAACAATCTTCTTGCAAAATTCTTATCTTTATAATAAGCAAGCTTTCGCGCCAACACCGGCGCATTTCCACCTATAAACAGAATCTCTTCATCGGCGGGTAGTTGGGATATTTCCCCGGGAGTCAATAATTGACGGGCGACTTGGTGCATGGTGGTGCTGGTTTTGGTATTAGCGTGCAGCCAGGCATAAAAGCGGCTCCCGTGATAAGTTTGGGTAGTATAAGTCTCCGTCTTGGTCCCCAACAATTTGCTGATAAATTCCGGAGTTTTTTCATCATTCGGTGTATAAGCGATCCGGATATGACAATTATCAACAATGCTGTTATTTTGGGTATAGGTTTTATACAACTGGTTTAAACTTTGGATTATCAGAAATGCTCTCAAGCCATATCCAGCAATATAAGCTAGAGCCGCCTCAAACGCATCCAATCGCCCCAAAGCCGGGAACTCATCCAATAACAATAGTAATCGGTGTTTATAATTAACAACCGGCTTACCGTGCTTAAATTTCATAGTTTCGGTTAACCTCCGGGATACTTGGTTTAAAATCATCCGGATTAACGGTCTGGTTCGGTTAATATCGCTGGGAGGCACCACTAGATAGAGCGATACCGGATCTTCATAATTCATTAAGTCGGAAATTGCAAATTCACTTATTTCCGTATTCAAGGCCACAATGGGGTCGCGGTATAAACCCATGATGGCTGTAGCTGTTGAAAGTACTCCCGACCTTTCATTGGCGCTTTTGTTCATTACCGCCCGCGCCGCTTCCGCTACAATAGGATGAGTCTCACTGTCAACCCTATAAATCTCCCGGAACAGACCCGAGGTATCATGAACGGTGGACATCATCTCCACCAAACTTTCATCAAAAGTCTTTTCCGGATTGGACAGGAACGAAGCTATATCTTTTAACCTTGCATTGGGTAGAGTATATTTCAGATGCAGGACCACTCCGACAATCAAGTCATATCCGGTTTTATCCCAGTGATCCAACTGGCCGGTCCCCTGGGGATCGACTATCATATCCGCCAAATTTTGAGCATCTCTTACTTCATTCATGGTTCTGATTCGGATTTCGGATAAGGGATTATAACGGACCGAACTTCCGTCAATACAAGTGGGGTCAAATTTTAATACTTTGTTTTTCATGTGAGTTTGCCTAAAACCTGATGTAATGCCGAAATTTTCACCCTTAATGTCCGTAACCAATACCGAGTGGGGCCAAGTTAACAAGGTGGGAATAATCAGACCGACACCTTTCCCGGAACGAGTAGGAGCCATGACCATGATATGTTCAGGGCCGTCATGTCTTAGGTAGCGGCCATCTTTTTGATTCAATCCCAAAACAACCCCGTTATTGTTAAAAAGGCCGATTTTCTTAATATCCTTCTCATTGGCCCAATGCGCCGAGCCGTAAGTGGTTGGTTCCTTTTTATCTTTAGCTGCAAAAACTTCGGTGATAATCATAACCCCTACATTGCATATAACTACTAAAAATAAGGCGGTTGCCGCTAAATCAAACTGCTTCGGGGCATAATTCCCGTATTTAATCCACCAGTAAAAAAACTTCGGCAGATAAATCGGTCTCTCGTAAAATACAAACCAGGCGGATCCCAACGCTTTTTGATAACCAAGTAAACAGGCGACCCATTGGGTTGCTATCCAAACACCGGCTGCCGTAATGATGAACATTGCCAGTAATGAAAAGAGACGTGCTTTAGTCGTAGTCATCTATTTTGGTAACTCTCCAGGATTAAATCCCTATCAACAAAAATGTTGAATTTTGTACCCGGTGTAATTTCAATAGTGGGTTGGATATTCAAGTTTTTTTCGAAAACTTTGATACCGGCTTCGGCCAAACTGGATGCGGCTCCCGATGCAGCCAGTTGTTCGTATGATTGATTGGTGGTTGAATCTCCGGAACTTAACATTTTAGATCCCGCTCCCATAAGACTGGTCAATAATCCCCCGACGATTATTTTGTCGAAGTGATTGTTGACTTTATCTTTTAATCCGGCGTATCCGCTGGTGTCAGCGCCTGTCATACCTTCAAGCGCCAATGATTTGCCGTTTGGAAGAATCAGACGGGACCAGGCAACTAATAAGCGATTTTGAGCGTAAGCTATTTTTGAATCATAAACGCCGATTATTTTGGTGCCTTGCGGAATAAGCAAAAACCTTCCGGTAGTCGTATCATAGACATTCTCCCGCACCTGGGCCGTTATATATCCGGGCAAATCACTATTGATCCCGGTTATTAACGTAACGGGAATAACCGATCCGGCCTTAACTTCAAACTTTGATAACGGCGACCGCAGTCCCAGCGAATTGGTGTAGAAAGTAGTAGTGGAATTGGTATTCAGAAATGCTTGTTTTTCATCTTGCCTGTTTTGATCCTGAACCAGATTCGGCATCCCGGGCGCTGTGTAACCGTTGATTTGGGAATCAGAGCTTTTAGAGTTTGCCGTTTCTTTATTTTGGTTCTTGGATTGCTGGTCAAAACTTATAAAACGAATATGGCTTTTCCGGGCTTCCTGCTTGATTTGATCCTCGGGTGATAATTGATTATTAAAATTCCCGTTTGTTGATGGGATTAATTCTTCTTCCAAAGGCAACAGTGGAACCTGAGTATTTGAGTTTGAAGTAAAGTCCTGACCCGAATATGTACCCGGAACCTTATTCATTTCATCCGGTAGAATATTGTTGGTACCTATTTTCCCCGACTTTAATTCATCGCCGGCATCTCCTCCGGTATTATTTTTTTTCGCCGGTTGAAAAATAGCCAAAACAGTGAAAAAGAGTACTACGCCAAGTATCAAAAAGATAAAAGTAGCGGTTTTTTTATTAAATGCCGTCACAACCGGCGCTTTCGGATGCAATAGGTTATTTTGAGATACTACCGGTATAGGTTCCTCAGTGTTTGGTAATTTAGAAAAGTCGTTATTCCTGGTCATATTAAAACCCCCTAAATATGTGGTAATACATCACTTTATTACCCGAATGCTGCGACATATGTCCTTTGATTTATAAGCTGAAAAAAGCTCATTAATTTCATCATCACAGCTGGTTCTTGGGCTGTGTATGTTTATAACTATACTTTTTCCAGCTTATATGATTATTTTTTCCGGATAATCCTGACAACTTCCTTACCATTGCGCATCTCCGCCTTATCCATAAGCCGGTCCACGATAAAGTAGGAGTTTTTTACCCGGTAGTTTACTATCGCCAGCTTTTCCTCATCTTTAACAAAAAGAACCGGAGCTTCTCTGGAATCCATTTCTTCAGGCATTTTGATATAGGTCTTTTTCCCGTCATCGAATATCAATTCCGGAGTCCAGTTATACGATGGTTTTGAATTCGAAAGTTTGCCGTAAATTTTATAATTGAAATTAACTTCCGATAATGAAACGCCTAATAAAATACTGTTTTCTTCTTTTTGTTGCTGCTGTTGTTGCGCTAGTAAAAGAGCGGCGCTTTCTTCCCGGGGATAGTTCCAGCAGATAATCGGGGTATAATTTTGAGCTGAAACATAAGCTTCAATATGATAGACGTGGAGATTGGTACCGATCATGAAATTGGTTGATAATGTCTTATCATCGGTAATTGGTTTGACATTCACATGCCACTGTTCCATATTTCCGCTTCCCAGCAATATGGGATCAATAATCCATCTAACCGTATCAGCGCCCCCGGTATAAATAAACTTTTCTCCGGGTTGCAATTCAATAGATACAAACCGGTCCGGTCGGCAATAAATTGTATAAATCGTATGTTGCATATAGGGATAGACATGAGCCGCATTTTGAACCGCTGCATCCGTTATATTTAGTCTCGTATCATCTGCACTGATACCAGTGGTGCAAAAGCATATTACAATAATAAAAACTACCAAAGCCAAGCTTTTTTTCATTGGTATTTCCTCCTCTTGAGATATTTAAATAGCCTCATTAACTTTTACTGTGCTTCTTTGCCCCATGAAAAATCACTGATGTAAAGCCCCAATGGGTTATTAAGAATTTCCGTTTCCGTTTTTGGCTCCGCAAAACTAACCGTAAAAATACCGGTCATCTGATAACGTTCTTTTAAGGAACCGTTGATGGTGTAAATATCCTCCCGCCAGCGGACTTGGTATGTGTTTTTTGATAGCGGAACTATTACATTCACTTCAACTTGTTTTGTTAGTGCTCCTAAATCTGCAAACGGGTCGTTGTCTTGCACCAGTTGGTTCATTTTAAAAGTTCCGGATTGACTTAAATACTTATAAACCGTCAGCCAGTTTTGTTTGGCCACAACCGGATCAAGGGATAATGATCGGGTTTTTTGCACAAATTGACTTAAGAAATACTTAACTTCCTGCTCTTGCGGTTTGTAATTCATTTCAACGGCAGGCCCAACTGCCAACGCCGAGCCATCCGGTCCCAGTTTCACAACATAAGGAGTGATTCTGCTTTTATTGCTGATGTTGTTGATGATATAAGCCAAAAAAAGACAGAGCACTACCAATCCGAGCGCGCATAGCCGCCAATTTTTAGCCTGGGCCCGTGAATTACCGATCCGGTCGTCCCATTCGTGCTTGGCTTTATCATAGGAAACAACCGGAAATCCTTCAGGTTTATAACTTTTCGTCGCTTGATTTAATTCCTTGGTACTCATTAATTCATCTCCTTTTCCTTTTCATCCGTGTTTTTGATTATCCCTAAATTTTTCTTAATATCCGCAATGATTTCTTCCGTAGTTTTTCCCCCCATGTCAAGAGAGTTAAGGGAATCATCCTCTTTTAACTGTTCTTCTAGTTGCTTCTGTCTTTCCAATGCCTGCTTCCTTTTGGTAACAATCGTTGTAGCTGTTGCATAAACACCTTTAAAATAGCCATAAGGATTAAACTTAATCTCCTTAGCGTCTATTTGGTTTATACACTCCTCCACAATTACCGGATCAAGCTTAAATTCTTTTACTTTTTCCCATAGATTTTCAAGTATCTCCTGATTCGATTGTCCAAAGAGTTTTATAGCTATGGGTTTAAGCATTGATAACTCCTGTTTATCCTCAGTCACTCCCGGTTTTGTGTCTGAGAGTGGTTTCTTAATAAAATCATTACTTACTAAAAGATCATTATTTACTAGTGGCGGGTTTTCCGTATCCGGGGATTCCGTTTCCGGTTCTACCGTATCCGGATTTCCGGGAAGCGGTGTTTTAATGGGATTTTGTTGAGTCCGGTCGGTTTTTGCCAAATAATCTACCTTTGCCGTACTGGCCAGTTGAGGATTTTCAAAGATTAAGTACTCAATATGCGAAAAACGCCCTTTATCCCTGGATTCAACCCTTACTATGTATCCAAGTTTAATTAACTCTTTAATCCCGGAGTAAACCGCCTCTTTACCATCCTTAGCCTGCTTGATAAGGTTTCTAATATTTATCTCCCAATGGTCGGGTTTGGACAATAGAAAAGCCATTAATCCTTTGGCTTTCCATGATAGTCTTACATCATTTAAAACTGTTTTATCAATTTGCACATACGGATTATCCCGTTTAGCCGTTCGAAATATAGTTTTGGAAAAGTCAGACATTACATTTGGCTCCTAGTTGGCAAATGATTTAGACAGCTCTTAGACTCATTAATAGTGATGAAATTATCGTGAGACATACCGGCCTTGTTCATTTTTGGCAGTCAATCATTGTCGGTTAATGTTTCAATCTCTTTCTTTACCTCTTGCTTTATTCGAGCGGTAACCGCCTTAATTAAATCCATGGCCATCTTTAGAGCTATTTCCCTATCAATTAACAAAAGCAGATTGCCTTTTTCGGTCTTAACAAGTATCCTGTTTTCATTTTGAGCACCGGTTGAAATGTTATAATCGTCCTGCTTTCTAATATGTGCATGGATTGTGTTATTCGATTCATCCATTATTTATGTTCCCTCCCGTTTGTATCCACTTAATTACATCTTGCTTGCATATCCGCCATTCTCTGCCGATATGTTTTGCCGGAATCTCCCCGGTGGTTATTAACACTATTGCTGTTCCATATGACACCCGGAGAAAACTTCGTAGCTCGCCCATGTTCATAATTTCCGGATACACTCTTTCTTTAAGTTGTTTTTTACGTGGCATGCCGATTATTACTCCCTTCCGAAAATCTCTTCCATCGAAACTCCAAATGCAGAGGCAATAGCTTTACGACTGTTTCGACGGGGGTAACTTCTTCCGGAAGCCCATAACCAATAATTCTTCTTATTTGTCCCACATTTTTCGGCTGCTTGATCTTGTGACCATTTTTTCATCGTTCGAAGAGCTTCCATTTTTTCGTTCCATTGCATATGTTCAAACAAAGTTGCAATTGTCAAAGTACTCACTCCTAATTGCAGTTTATTTACGTCATGAGATACACTATAAATCCATTTTGGAAAAATAACAAACTCGAAAATATCAAGGCATCAATTCGAATTCATCAATTAGCATTAAATATCGTAAATAAACTACATTTTTTAAAATAATATTGACGTAATTACGTCATTGACGTATAATTACGTTAAGAAATGTTAGGAGGTTTATGATGGTATTCTCAAAGAGGGAAATAGGAAAAAAAGTCAAGGAGGCGAGGTTTAAAAAATCAAAGCAATTGGGCCATAAATATACCCAACAAATGCTTGCGGATGAATTAGGTATTTCCCGTGGTTATCTTGGGGACATTGAGGCAGGAAGGACTTATCCAAACTACGTTTTACTCAGCCGAATTGCAAATATTTGTGGAGTACCATTAAATTTCTTTGGAGAAGAATCATCTGATGTCGATGTTACTAATCAAATGCAACCGGAATTTGGAACATATGTAAATACTCTTAAAGAAGAGCCGGCCGAAATACTTGTATTAGATTCCAAAGAAGCGGATTTAATTCTTAGATTTCGTAAACTTCCATCTGCTTCTCAACAGACTGTTTTAGCTCTTATCGATAACTTGGAAATTATCGAAAAAACCAAAAACGAACAAACTGCTATGGAAAGTGAGGTTGGATAATTGTGTCAGGTAAAAAGCAAGTAAAAAGGAGAAGTGGAACAAATGAAGTAGAAGGAATTCTTTATCAGAGGAAGTCTTCCCAGAAGTGTTATTTTATTTATTACACCGGTAAAATTGACGAAAATGGTAAACGTGAACGCCCATGGATCGACTTAGAAACCACTGATAAATCTGTCGCTAAAGAAATAGTAAAGAATATTCGAGCAGACTTAGCTAAAAAAGGTCGCTACGATCCTCCATCAAAACAATTGTTTGGTGAATGGATAATGTTTTGGCTTAATCATATTGAAAAGCCCAATATTAGTCCAAAAACTTATGATAGTTATGAAAGTGATATCAGGGTCCATATTATACCCTACTGGAATCAAATTCCTTTAAAAGATATTACGCCAGACATGTTATTAGAGTTTTACAATCTAATGCGAATAAAGAAGCGATTGTCTAAAAAAATAAATAAAGAAACCGGAGAAAGAATCCCATCCGATGAAACCTTATCACCTCGAACACTTCAAAAAGTTCAACATATTATGAATTCAGCCTTGGAATCAGCGCGTAAAATACGAAAAATACCCGATAATCCGATTGATTTTTTAGATAAATCAGTAAAAGCAAAATATAAAGCGCCTGAGTCACCATATATGGAAACTGCAGAAGTACCAAAATTTTTAGATTTTATTAGCACAGATAGATGGTTTCCAGTTTGTGTTTCGGATTTAGGATCAGGGGTTCGATTAGGTGAATTATGTGGTTTTAAATGGGATAAAATTGATTTAAACCGTGGACTATTTGAGGTTAAGGAAGTCCGACAAATAGTTAAAAATCATGATGCGAAAATAGGCGAAAAAAAGACCAAAACTATAAATAAGACGCCTAAATCTGAAAAATCAAAACGCTATATTATAGTGCCTTCTGATGTTTTAGAAATATTAAAGCAATGGAAAAAGCAGCAGAGAGAAGAATTGTTTTCGAAAGGAATTAAGCAGGACGATAACACTTATGTATTTACCTGGGAGGACGGAAGAGCAGTGCGCCCGGATTATCTTTCAAAGCATTTTAAAAAATTATTTAGAGATTTCGGGAGACCTGAAATGACTTTTCACAAATTACGACATTCTTATGCCACAATGTTATTAGAAGCAGGAGAAGAATTAAAAACTATTCAAGAAAATTTAGGACATGCCCAATTATCAACAACATCCGGGATATATACACATATTATTGAGAAAATGAAAATACGTGCAGCTAGTAAATTAACCGGATTTACAAAAATGATTAATCAGATTCAATAGCGGCGCGCGTTTACATATTTTAGTTGCAAAATGGTTGACAGAAGCCATTTTTTAGACTAAAAAAAGGGCCTCCGAAATCTCGGAAACCCTTGTATTTGTAAATGGTGCGCCTGGCAGGAATCGAACCTGCGGCCAACGGATTAGAAGTCCGTTGCTCTATCCCCTGAGCTACAGGCGCATAAATCGTTTAAAAACTGCTTTAATATTATATCACAGCCTTACTTAAGCTGCAATTAAATTAATAAAAGTCCTTTTATAATTAAAGGTTACTCCGGCATCAATTTACTTGGTACGAAACTAATTCACTCTTTTGAAGAGTTCCTTTTATAGTGGTTTCATCCTTTACCAGACCAATATTTTTAGCATACCAGGATTTCACCGAATAACTATCACCAGCACCATTAACGCCCTCGGATTGAATTAAAACCGTATCAAATGTCCCAGCTGATACCGTTACCTTCTCGATTGCTATCACTTTAGTACTTTCTTTCATCTTATGATCTTCGGACTCCCATTTCCATATAGACCCAACCTTCATATTGTAACTCAAGACCAGCCAATTTGGTTTGTACTCATCTATTCCAGCTGGGCTCATTGCTCTTGTCTTATAAAGACCTCGCTCATTCTCAAGATAATATACATAATAATAAGGAGTATCATTATTATAAACGATCACCTTAGGATTACCATTCTCCGGATTACTAACTTTTACCTTCTGTAAAAAAATGTTTTGTTCTCCTCCGATAGTCAACTTATAATTCCAAGTATTTCCCGGTTTCAATGGAAAATAAACTGCCGCATCTCCGGCATTGGCAGCTAATACTATTAATCCTCCGACTGCCGATAAAGCAATTAAAACCGTGACAATAACCAACCAGGTTCTTTTACTCATTTTCATTTTGTCACCCTCCAAAAATGTCTAATTATATTAGGGCAAATTCCGAGGTTTACAATCAATCACTCATGCTTGTCTCGGATCTTTATAAAAATAAAGCTTCCCGGAGACCAGGAAGCGCTATTTCCTAATGGAGCGGGAAACGGGGCTCGAACCCGCGACATTCAGCTTGGAAGGCTGACGCTCTACCAACTGAGCTACTCCCGCGTCACGTGCAAAATATATTTTACCACAAGCGGAAAGCTGCCGTCAAGCAAATTAAAAAAACATTTTTTGGTTATTTAATATCTGTTCTTCGGTATATACTTTAACTCCATGCCTACGAAGTAAAGCAGTGGTAACTCCGTCACCTTCTATTAATTTACCGCTAAAAGTTCCGTCATATATCCGGCCAACCCCGCAAGAAGGACTCCGGGCTTTTAATAGTACACAATAAGGGTTAATTTCTTTTACCAGTTCCAAAGTTTCTACAGCCCCCCGGATAAATGCCGCGGTGCAATCTTCTCCGGTTCGGCTAAGAACTTTCGCCATACCATCCAGAACAGCCGCTCCGTCTCCCCCAACAATCTCCGCCGGAGGACGGGGAGCCACCAAACCACCCAAAGTTTCAGGACAAAACGGAATTAAGTGAAACCCCTTTAAAGCCGATAATACCTCCGGTACCTCCTTAGCCATCCCGTCATACCGGCAAGCGATCCCCACCAAACACCCGCTGATTAGTATTACCTTGTCTTCATTATTCATTGTAGATAAACCTCTAAAATAACTGTTGCCTGTTGCCTAAATTATAACTTACTCTGACACAATATTTCAAGCAGGTGTTTAACTTTATGCGGTTCATCGATCCCTTCAAGTAAAATTTGCGGAGCCGGGAAATCTCTGATCTTTAGTTCAAGATTGCCAATACCCAGTAACATCGCAAACCAGGATTGTTTTAGATAAATACTGATAATTAAATCAAGATTGATTTCTAAAAGTTTTTGGTTTTCCCGGCCGAAAACTATCAAAGAATGCTCGCTAATCCGGTAAATATTCCCCAATGGAAATTTTAACCATGTCCGTCGTCCTTCCCACATAATTTCGGGGTTTGGTTCCTCTGTAATTTCCGGTTCAGGTAAAACCGGCGTCGGCATTACTTCGGTATCTTCCAGCTCAATTTTCTCCGTTTCCTCCGATCCATTAATCGGTTCAGTTTCAGTTATTTCCCGGATATCTTCAGCCGGTGAATCCTGATGGTCATCAACCGGTTCAGCTTCTTCCGATTTAATTTCCGTAACTAATTCTTCTTTCCGCTCTTCAACAACCGGATCTATCTGAATATCTGTTTCTACCGGAGCTTTTTCGTCCGAAGCCTTTTCCGAGATTGCTTTATCCATTGAGTCGTTTTCCTTTGTCTGGAGTTCTTCTAATGGAACCTCCGGGTCAGGACTGGTCACCCGGTATTCCTGGGGAACACCTTTAATTGGTTCCGCTTTTACAAAATTTCTTTGCGGCACATCATATTTAAAATGATAACCATCTATACTTTGTTCAACTGCTTGAGGTTTAATAACACCCTTCCCTAAATGCGATTCCCCATTAAATCGCGGCGAAGATACCACATCAGCCGGCGTCTCTTCCGGTAAAGTGGATGGATATTCAATTGGTATCTCATCTTCCTTCATATTGATAGACTCCACTACTGAAGGTTCGATCGGGATTTCCGACTCCAGTACTGTCTCATTTATTGGGTATCTATCCTCAAGCTCCGGGTCTAATTCCGGAAAATCACGGCCACAACTTGGGCAAACCGGATCCATATCTTCATAATGAGTACCGCATTCGGGACAATATGGCATAAATATCACCCTTTCGGAGGTCTTTGTACATTTATATTAATTTTAATGAAAATTATTCCATTACAGGTTTTTAATCACTTTATTACCCACTCTTTTGATATGCTATAATTAGATAAATATATGGATTATACAGGGATTATATTAATAACAGGCAGGGAAAAAATGAAGGAATACTTGCAACAGCGATGGTTTCGCATAACAGTTATTACGATTCTGATTCTAGCTGGAACTTTATTGTTTATCCAGCTGTTTTCCCAGACTTCATTTAACTATGACTCTTTATCTTTCAAATTAAAAATGGATTTAGGGAAAACCGGCGGCACTGTTATTGCCATTCCACCGGTTGGACAATTATTCCTTAAAACCCATCTTACTCCTTGGGAATTAGTTATTACTTTAGATGAAGTGGATTTCAGTAAACTGGAAAAACAGCTTAGTTCCATTCCTCCAAAGCAGGAATGGTTGGCGGTTTTTCAAAAACAAGCTCAAAAAGCAGCGCTAACCCTCTTTGCTTCGGTATTTTTCTGTGGATTACTGGGGAGTTTATTCATCTTGATAATTTTAAGGATCCATCCTTTATCAAAAATGTTTCGTTATGGTCTCTTTATTTCAATAATTTTAATGCTACTATTGATAACTTCCACGGTTTTAACCTATTCACCAAAGGCCCTGGAACACCCCCAATATCAAGGTGTATTGGCAGCAGCACCCTGGGCAATGAATTTATTAACTATGAGTTTGGATAATATTGAAGTAATCGGGGCTAATCTTAAAAAAATTTCCCAAGGTTTACCGATCCTGTTTAAACAGGCAGGCGAGATGAAAAATATGGGTGAACTGCAAACAGATTTGGCAGTCCTCCATGTTAGTGATATTCATAACAATCCGGCTGCTTTTGATCTCATCGAGGAACTTGTATCCAGCTTTAAAATCAATTTTATCATCGATACCGGTGATCTCACCGATTATGGCACCGCCTTGGAAGCCAAGATTATTGGCCGGTTCTCTCAAATCAAGGTTCCCTATGTGTTTATTCCGGGAAATCATGATTCACCATTCATTTTACGCCGTTTAGCCAAAAAAACACCGGTTATCTTGGTAATTAAGAATAATTTGAAGTTATATGGTTTAACTATTACCGGTGAAGCTGATCCGGCCGCCTTTAACTACAGTTCTGATGTATTACCTGATGAAGAGTATGCAAAAGCCGGAAAAAGATTGATGGCGAAGGTAAAACTGCAAGAAACCGTACCGGATATTATTGCCGTTCATAGCCGTAATGTTGCAGAAGATTTAATCGGTAGTGTCCCGTTAATCATTCACGGCCATGACCATCAATATAATCTAAGTGTTGCAAAAAACACCGTCATCGAAGATGCCGGTACTACCGGAGCAGCCGGAATCAGAGGGTTAACCAATAATAATGGAGTCCCGTACAGTGCATCCATATTATACTGGAAAAAGGATAATGACGGTAAATTACTCCTCCATGCTATCGATTCAATTAAAATTAATGGCTTGGAAGGTAGCCTTACCATCGACCGGAAGACTTTTTAAAGAAATCTTTTAATAAGCGCCCCTATAATGTTTTTCCCCATCCGTAAACCTAATCTTATTTCCAACCGATATAAATAGTAATAAAATTTTTTTCGAGGGAATTGCATTTTTAACTGCAATTCCCTTATTAAGGGATTTTATAATTATGAAAATCTCTCGATATAATAATGGAAGGATTTTGTAGGCTTATGTTGAAAGATAATAAGTCTTTCTATTAATTTATCTTCATTATCCATTGCAGTTAAGATTAATAAATTGCCCTTAATGCTATTCTAAAAAGGTAGGCAACGAGTATTCAGCTTACTGTTCCATATTAGAAATACGAAAGGATGAACCAAATGAAGTTTAAGAAGTGGTTGATTTACTTAATATTTATAACCTTGGTTATATCAGTTTCCGTCCAAGCCGAGGATTTAAATTCCGCCTTAATTAATGCTGCAACTAATAATAAAGCCGGCACTGTAAAAAGTTTAATCTCCAAAGGCGCATTAGTGGATACCCGGGATGCTAATAATTGGACACCGTTAATTCACGCTTCAGCTAAGGGATTTACCTCGGTGGTCAAAGTCCTGGCGGCTAAGGGAGCTAATCTTAATCTTAAAGACAACGACGGCTATACCGCCCTTATCTATGCCGTAAAAAATAAACATCTTCCGGTAATTGAATTATTGATTGATAATGGAGCCGACATCAACTCCCGCGCTAACGATGGTTATACGGCAATTATGTATGCCTTAAAAATAAATAATTCCAAGATAGCCGATACTTTAGCCAATAATGGAGCCAATTTCTATCTTTCCGTTATCTATGCAGCTAAAAATAACGATAAGACAATCATTCCCACTCTTCTTAAATACTATAGTTCCGGAATAAATGAGCAGGACTCTGAAGGATATACTCCTATATTCTGGGCAGCCCTGAACGGAAATCTTGATATGGTTAAATTATTATTGGATCAAGGCGCTGTCGTGGATATAACCGCTAAAAATGGTATGACTCCTTTATTGTCGGCTTCAACATCCGGTAATGCTGATATTGCCCAATTACTTATCACTAAAGTAAACAACGTTGATGCCACTGATAATACCAGCTGTTCGGCTCTATTTTTAGAAGCAAAACGTGGCCATTCATCAAATGTAAATGCTCTTCTTAACAAAGGCGCTAAAATTAATCTCCCTAATAGAGAAGGAATAACTCCTTTAATTATCGCAGCTTCAGGTGGGTTTTTAGATACCGTTAAATTATTAGTTGAAAAGGGCGCCGCCGTTAATGCAATAGATTACAATAATTGGACCGCTTTATCATGGGCTGTTAAGAAAGGTTTTACTGATACGGTTAAATTTTTAATAGACAATGGCTCCCTGATTGATTTTAAAGATAAGTATGGTCAAACCCCCTTATCTCTGGCAGCTATGGAAGGATATCCGGAGATTGTCCAACTCTTAATCAAAAAAGGAGCCTTAGTAAATTCCACCGATAACAACGGTTTCACCCCTCTCCATTGGGCGGCTCAAAACGGCCATCCGGAGACGGTTAAGGTTTTATTGGCCAATGGAGCTAATACTAATTTGCGGAATAGAGATCAAGATACCGCTCTTACTTTGGCTTCCAAAAGAGGCCTTACGGAAATTGTTAAACTATTAGGTAATCGAGCTAATTCAAGCACTACAGTAATGGAAGCTGTTATCGCCGGAGATAAGGCTACTGTAAACGCCTTACTTAGCGCCGGAACAAACCCCGATTATAAAGACAGCGTTGGTCGACCCCTTTTAAATATTGCCGCTAGACTGAATGATCCTGCTATGGTTCAGGTATTAATCACTAAAGGAGCCGATGTCAATATTACCGACGGCGACGGTGATACCGCTCTCATAATAGCGGCAATGAATGATTATAATGATGTTTTAAATGTTTTATTAAACGCCGGAGCAGCCGTTGATAAACAGGGCAAAGGCGGTTGGACGGCTTTGATGTGGGCTGCGCAGAAAGGTTTTATCAATATTATTTCCAACTTAATGGCTCGTGGAGCAAATCCAAATCTAACAACAAATAAATATGGGTGGTCCGCCCTATTTTCGGCAGTCCAAAAAGGTCAAATTGAAGCGGTAAGATTACTTATTAATAAAGGCGCAAATCTTAACCTGAAAGATAATGATGGCGATAACGCATTGATAATAGCCGTCTTAAGTCACCAACCAGAAGTAGTTCAAACTCTACTTAATAGCGGTATTGACCTTAATTCACAGCGAAAAGACGGAAGTACCGCCTTAATGCTTGCTTCTTATAAAGGGTATACGGATATTGTAAAGCTATTGTTAGCTAAAAACGCCAATATTAGTTTAAAAAATAAAAATGGATATACCGCCTTAAAAGCAGCTAAAGGAAACCCGGCTATTATTCAATTGCTTAAAAATGCCGGCGCTAGGGAATAACTTAAAGAAAACTTCTTAAAATACGATATTTGGGCCATTTTCGGGAATACTTTTTGTAAAAATAATTACCGGATTTGGCCATTTTTTTACAAAAACCGGATTTTATTGGATCCCCTGATCAAGTTGAATTTGTAAGTTGATCACTTAATCACGATTTTAAACAAAGGAGATAGAAAATGATTCTTCGAGATAAAGTTTTGGCAGGCACCCTGGCCGGTATGGTAGCTTCATTATTTAAAGACCTGCCGAACTTTATTCTTTATAAATTAAAAATAGTCCATTACCTTTACCTTCATTTTGCCGCTTCTTCTCAATTGTTCCCCGGAGATATTAATTCATCCCTAGGATATATTATCGGTTTTCTGGCTGATATTATTACCGGCGGGGCAATTGGGTTTGTATTATTACTTTTTTTATCTTATTATGGTTATGATTATTGGTGGTATAAAGGGCTGATTGCCGGTAACGCTGTTTGGCTCTTTGGATTAGGAGTAATTTTAAACCTGGGAGCCGTTCATGTTATACCCAATGATCCGGTTTTCCGGTTTACCTCAATCTTTGAACATCAAATTTTCGGATTAGTAGCCTCTTACCTAATCATCAAATGGTACCCTTTTCCGAATGGAATTTCAAAAATCAAATAATATACAAACCAAATAATTTTTTAGACGGGATTAACACGGATTAACACAGATTTAAAAAAACTGCCGATTACCTCGGCAGTTTTTTTATCTGTAGCCACAATTTATCTAAAATAACTATGTTCTTGAAATATAATTTCTCTGCGTCTTAGTGACTACTTATTAAATGCTATCGATGCTTGTCATTCACATCAATCCAAATTTTATTTTAACTTGTGGGTCAAATGGAAATTGACGTGAACGACTTTGTGGCTAATTTCTAGACCACAGAGACACTGAGCGATCAATCATTACTTAATAGCTTTTAATCCGATAAATCCGTGTTAATCCTGTCTGATAGTCTTTTTGACATTCTTTACACTATTGCTTCTTTAGCTCGTTTAGCCATCCGTTCTCTTTCACTCCGGTCCAAAACCTTCTTCCGCATCCGGATCGACCGGGGAGTAATCTCTACTAACTCATCATCAGCTATATATTCCATCGCTTGTTCCAGCGTAAACACCCTAGGAGGAGTTAACTTGATGGTATCATCGGAACCACTAGCCCGCATATTGGTTAAATGTTTTTTCTTGCAAACATTAACCTCCAAGTCGCCTTCACGGGAATTTTCCCCGACTATCATTCCGGCATAAACTTTTTCAATCGGACTGATAAAAAGGGAACCCCGGTCCTCAATATTATGAATCCCATAGGTAGTAGCATCACCGGTTTCAAAAGCCATTAAAACTCCCCGGCGTCTTCCGGATATATCTCCCTTCCATGGTCCATAATGCTCAAATAAATGATGCATAATCCCCTCGCCTTTAGTATCGGTCAAAAACTCCGAACGGAATCCTATTAAACCCCGGGCTGGAATAACAAACTCAAGCTTAACATTTTTTTCACCCACCGGCTGCATATTGATCATTTCACCCTTACGTCCGCCGAGGTTTTCAATTATTCTCCCTGAAAACTCTTCCGGGACATTGACAAATAGACGTTCATAAGGCTCACATAGCTCACCCTTAATCCTTTTTAAAATTGGCTTCGGTTTGGAAACTTGAAGTTCATAACCTTCCCGGCGCATAGTTTCGATTAGAATGCCCAGATGAAGCTCACCGCGGCCGGAGACCTCAAAGGAATCCGGAGTGTCTGTTTCATTTACTTTTAAGCTAACATTAGTTTCCGCCTCTTTTAAAAGCCGCTCCCTTAAATGTCTGGAAGTAACATATTTCCCTTCTTTACCGGCAAACGGGCTGTCATTTACCATA
Source organism: Bacillota bacterium (assembly GCA_023435225.1). Classification (GTDB taxonomy): domain Bacteria; phylum Bacillota; class UBA4882; order UBA8346; family UBA8346; genus UBA8346. Next base: position 10,070 of record JAEYRX010000004.1, on the reverse strand, counting down.
AAGGTCATTGTTAACGTCGGCTCATCAACGGTTAATAAAGGTAACGGATCAGGGTTCTCCAGGTCGGTGACGGTTTCTCCAATATTAACTTGTCCCAAACCGGCTACTGCTACAATATCTCCGGCTGCAGCTCTATCTACCTCTTTTCTTTTCAACCCATCATAACACCATAATTTACCAATCTTGACTGTTTCCATTTTTTCATCTTGCTTATAAAGCCCAACCGTCTGTCCTGAACAGAGAAAGCCATTATGAATCCTGCCTATACCTACCCGGCCGACATACTCATCATAATCCAAAGTGTTTATTTGGAGCTGTAATACACTCTCCTCATCCCCGGCCGGAGCCGGGACCTCATTTTTAATCATCTCAAAAATCGGTTTCATGTCATTTCCTGCTTCATTAGGGTCCATGGTGGCGGTTCCCATTCGGGAAGAAGCATAAACCACCGGGAAATCAAGCTGCCAATCATCAGCTTCCAACTCCACGAATAAGTCGAAAACTTCGTTAAGAACTTCACTTGGTCTGGCATCGGATCGGTCGATTTTATTAATTACTACAATAATTTTTAAACCTACTTCGAGCGCTTTTCTCAATACAAACTTAGTCTGGGCCATCGGTCCTTCAAAGGCATCCACCAGCAAAAGAGCCCCATCTACCATCCGTAAGACCCGCTCGACTTCACCACCGAAATCGGCGTGGCCCGGGGTATCTACGATGTTGATTTTTAAGTCGCCATAATTTACCGCCGTATTTTTAGAAAGGATAGTAATCCCGCGCTCCCTTTCCAGGTCGTTGCTGTCCATCACCCGTTCGACTACCCGCTCATTTTCCCGAAAAATCCCGGCTTGCCGCAAAAGACAATCAACCAAAGTGGTCTTTCCATGGTCGACGTGAGCGATTATTGCTATATTTCGTATGTTTTCTCTAGTTTTTACCGTCAAATTCCTCACCTTATTCTAATAAATTCACAACAATCTATTTAAACATTATTTCCCGATGAATGCAATTACAAAAGTTTTAACATTTGGAAGCAGGTAAATTAAAATATGATAAAAGAAAACAAGAAAGCTGATAACATTGGATGATGCGCCAATAAAAAACACCAAGGCGTTGATGTTAAAAGAAGATGGCTGGCGGACAGAATCGCGGAAGGTCATGTATTCCGGAAGCTCAATGAAAAAGGCAAAGTATTTATTGAATACGCGCCGCTTGAAAAAGCGTGGGTCCCAAAAGGAGGGAAGTCGTCCGGAAAATCCGTAAGCAATGCGGAGTTAAGTTTGAGAATTGAAATTTTTTAGACTTCCCGCTCCTTAAAAGAATAGGGCGATAGATATCTATTTACAACCAGAACACAGGAATGGTTACATTTTTATCATTAAGATGAACACTTTTCTCATACAGACAAATAATACCTCCGGCGCCTACCGTTACCCCTTTGATTTTTTCAAGCGCCGAAAAATTATTTATATGTTCCTTTCCCGGATTTGAAGTCTTCTTAATTTCAACCGGATAGAGCATGCCATTCTGTTCTATTATAATATCAACCTCTTTCCCATCCTTATCACGATAATAATAAAGCGAGGGTTCTAAAACGCCGGCGTTATAATTACTTTTAAGTATTTCCGTAAATACGAAGGTTTCAAAAAACGCTCCCGCCATAGCGCCGGCTTCAAGCACTTCAGGCGTTTTCCATTTTAATAGATAGGCCGCCAGCCCGGTATCGAGGAAATATAGCTTTGGCGTTTTTACGACTCTTTTCATAATATTGTTATAATACGGTTGCAGCAAATACACAATGTTTGACGAAATCAATATTGAAAGCCATCTATCGGCGGTAGGCGCACTTATTCCCACCTCGTTAGCCACAGACGATAAATTGAGCATCTGGGAAGTCCTACTTGCTATAGCCGTCATAAATCTTATAAATTTAAGTTCATCGCCAACCTGGGTAAGTTCTCTCACATCGCGTTCAATATAAGTTTTGGTATAAGCGGCATAAAACATTTGCCAGTCAAGCTCATCCGCATACATAGCCGGCATTGAACCTTTGTGGATAATCTCCCATAGTTCCCGGTAATCCGTTTGTTTGACCGACAATTTTCTTTTAGTATAATATTCTTCTATCGGTATAAAAATTTCATTAAAAGGGTCATTTTTAATTTCACGAAGCGACAAACCTAATAAAGTAATAATTCCAATCCTACCGGCAAGGCTCTCGCTTACATTTTTCATCATCTTAAACTGTTGGGAGCCGGTTAGGAAAAATTGGCCTTTTTCTCCACTCTCATCGGCAATCATTTTAATATAACGGAATAGGTTTGGCGCGTACTGTATTTCATCAACAATTACAGGAGGCGGTGTTGTTTTAAAAAAACCGCCCGCTTCTTCCAGAGCGCTTTGAAGTAAAATCGGATCATCAAGGGTCAAATACGGTACGTCGCTTATGATATGCCTTAGCAATGTTGTTTTACCAACCTGTCTTGCTCCGGTGATTAAAACAGCGGGAAACATTTTTACAGCTTTATTTATAGTACTCTCTATATTTCGATTAATATATTTCACAATTGCCTCCGTCTAATTTAATATTCAATATTATTATAGACGTTATCTTCAAATTTATCAAGCAATCTTAAGAATCGCACCGGAGAACAAAAGCTGATAATCGAATAACGCAGACATGTATCGGCTTAAGGAAGGATTTTGGGTAAGCTTACAGAAAATAGTTTTATAAATCTCTTTTGAAGAGGATATTAGACATGGAAAATTTTGACCAGTTGGCTTTAACATGGGATAATGATCCCCGAAGAATGGAGCGGGCAAAAGTTGTTGCCGAAGAGATTATCAAAGCCGTTCCGTATTTGGATAAAATGGATGGATTTGAATACGGATGCGGTACGGGGTTATTGAGTTTTAACTTACAGTCGCATCTCAAGATGATAACTTTAGGTGATAGCTCTCAGGGAATGCTCGAAGTATTAAAGCAGAAAATTGAAAAAACCAAATCAACTAATATGATTCCGGTGAAGATGGATTTAACAAAAGATGAACCCCTATCTAAGGAGCAATTTGATATTATCTATACTTTGTTGACTTTGCATCATATTCCGGAAGTTGATAAAGTTATTGAGGAGTTCTCCCAAATATTGCGCCGGCCGGGTTATGTATGTATAGCCGATTTGGACGAAGAGGATGGCTCTTTTCACGGAGAAGAATTCAGTGGTCATCATGGATTTAATAAAAATATATTATCCGAAAAGTTAATGAGATATGGTTTTGAGGTTATCAGCTGGAAGATATGCTATGAAAATGAAAAGAAATTAGCGGATGGTTCATTTAGAAAGTATCCGTTGTTTATTATGGTTGCTAAAAAGCTTTAAATGGGGCCGTATCTTTGTGGCGGCTTCGTTTAATTAAGTCTCTCACCTTGAACCTTCAATAGTTCGGGCTTCCTCAAAGATGTTTTTTGCGATATTTGGTAAAGAACTTATCGGGAGAAGCAGTTATGAACCAAAAACGGCTGAGCCAGAAAAATGAATCAGTTAAACGTCAATTATCTTCAAAGACGCCTTCGACGCCAAACAGATCTTATCCAACTCCAGTTAGCCAAATCAGGCTTATTTTAACAATCAGTACAATAAATATGTAGAGTTGCTGCAGTATTGGGCGAATCAGAATCCTTTTAAATAAACTCCGGGGATGTCTCCGTCTTTTTGGATTGAAAAATAATATTTATAGGTTACGTTACAAAAATACTTTATTTAACGTTAACCAGAATAGCTTTAGTAGCAATAAATATTATTTCTTTTATTGCGCATTATTGTAGAGTGACAAATTGTTTTTCCCCGGTAAACGACCAAATCGTCTGCTATGTTTTACCTCATATTTTTTTATGAATTCTCCGAATTTGTTATTAGCTTCTTCCCAAGATATGTATATTTCAGAGTTATTAACTAGGATTATATCAATAAAAGAAGTATTAGTTAATTCATTTATATTGGTTTCCTGGATTCGTTCATAACATAAAGTTATAGCAGCTAAAACTTTTGACCACTGGTTAGAATTATTATATTTGTTCAAAAATTCTGCTAACTTCGACGCTCCACAACCAACTTCAACAATAATAGTATCAAAAGGACACACAGCGTCAATGTATTCATTGATCATAAATGAAAATGTATATCCGTCTTGGTCGTTTTTAGTGGTAATATCAATTGGGATTATATAATAATTATTTTTCATGGTTATCCCTCCTCCTGCCATACAATTCTATTAAATCAACATAACTCCTTCTTCTCATCGTTAGAGGCGCGAGGCGTGAGTGTGAATGTGGCGCCGGGGATGCCTATTTTTTGTTTGTTACTCATCACCCAGGGCAGATGTTATAAATTGAAGCTGATTCAAAACCCCTGGGCTGTATGATTAAAATCGTTCTCAACCCCATAAATGGGCTGGATTAAGCTTTGAAGTAGGAATTACTCCGGTTTAAAATAAATTTAAAATTATTTCGTCTCCTTTTGGTGACTAACAACTTAAATTATATATCTCAACTTTCGAGCAGATCAGAGCTCTCTATCAACCAAGGCTGCAAATCAGCGACGCCCTCTGGGACACGCTGCTTTTATTGGGCAGTGAAGCTTATTCCGCCTCGCTGAAGTTTTATTATGCGGTGAAACATGCGACCAAATCCAAGGTTCAAAAAGCAGAGACCATCTATAACGATCTCTCGGACCGTTTTCCGGGACAGCCCAAAAGGATAAACGATAATCCGGAGATCGATTAAACTAAAGATTAGTTAAGACTATAAATCAACCCTCCCCTACCAGTAATCAACCTTGGGGGAGGGTCTTTTTTTATAGACCGAGAAAAAGGTCGTTCGGAAGGAGAAAAAGCTCCTTCGGAACGAGAAAAAGGTCCCTCCGAAGGAAAAAAAGCTCCTTCCGTGTTATGATTACGTCGATAAAAGATACAAAAAGAAGCACAAAATCGTCACTTATTCAATTAAGAATTAGACTCAATTATTGTCACTTGATACTCTCCGAAGTACTCCGGAATATTAACAGTTGTAGCTTCGCCCGTATAACCAGTAATTTTACATGTAACGCCATCAGGGTTTATGCTATACTCAAAATCGCCGTCCGTCTCCGCCCGAGCAGAGGGCGCACAGCAAAACAGGGCGATAAATGTTACCAAAATAATGATTCGAAATAAATAACGTTTCATGGATAAATCTCCTTTTATAAAACCGCGATTAATTTAGGTATTATTTTAATTGTTACTTCGCAAAAGTAATATCACCCAAAAAGTAGTATGAGGCTGCTTTTCGAGTGATATCAAGGGTTTACGGCAAAAATTATTTTTAGGAATTAAGGTAAACGGATTAAACTGATTTACAGGATTACCGGGCCGGACAAAAGACCAATCTTTCAGATTCAACCGCCTCTAATCAAACTATCGGTTTAATCCTGTAATTATTGGTTGAAATTACTGGGTCCTCACGAGACGGAAGCCCAAGAAGTCGTAGGCACTATTCGGGTAGTTGTTGCCCACTAATCCAAGCTGCAGGTAGTCGGAATTATTGTTCCAGCAGCCGCCGCGAAACACTCGGATGAAATCATTATTTACGGGAAACCAGTCAAAGCACCATTCCCAAACGTTCCCGCTCATATCGGAAAGGTTCAAAGCGTTTTTTAACTTCGTGGTCGCTACCGGATGGGTTGAGAAACCACTGTTACCATTATACCAAGCATAATTAGGAAACACCGTTGAAACGCCTTGGCCATCCTCTGTCCAACAAGGGCCGGAGGCGTCCCCGCTGACGTGGTTTCCTGGTAGCCACTGGATCCCATCTTTAAAATGATACCGCGCCGCCAGTTCCCATTCGTCGCTGGCGGGCAGGCGGAATCCCTTGGCGTTGCAATTAGCCATTACGGTGTTTCCCATAGCTGCCGCTTTAATATAAGGACTATCGATATTACCGACGTCAGTGCTACGGATCGGCGTGGTATAAGCCGCATCCTCATAGTAAACGCAATTGTCGCTGTTTCCATAATAGTATGCCGTCAGGGCATTGCACCAGACAATAACATCCCTCCAACTGACGGTAGTCACCGGATGCTGGTCGTCGTAGTATGCCGGAATCGCCCAACCGCCACCCATCACGCCCACATGGGATAAGGTATATGTTCCTTCTATTTCGTCGCCATCAATGCTACCGTTCATATTTATATCGCCGGTGGCCCACTTATATACAGCGCTCCATAATTCATACGTTACTTCGGTCTCGGCGATCCAGAAAGGGTTATTAACAGTCACCAACTCATGGCCTGGGCCGCCAGGTAGATTATCGTTTCCTGAGATAATATTATCATCAGATCTAAAAGAACCACTCGGAGCATAACGCATATTGAACGATACGCCGCCTACCGTGTAAGCGCTTGCCTGACCAGGGGTATAGGCCGTCCCGCCGCCTTTTTTACCCCCGCCGCAACTGGAGAGGGCGACGGCCAGAATGAGAATAGCTATTAAATAGGAGAAAAGTTTTTTCATATTTTGAGAGACCTCCTTTGGTAGTTTGTTACATTTGGACATTATGAAGGTTCTTCAAAAGCCGCACGATACGGCTGGAACCGAAAGATCCCCTACTCTTGGAAGGCGCCGTCGGCGCTTTCGCAAATATGGAGTTCTAAGGAAGCGCTGATTAATTGAATAAGTGACGATTTTGTGCTTCGCAAAATGCCTAATGCCGCATATTTGCTCGCACAAAATCGGATTAATCAGCGTTTCCCTAAGTAAGAACCCCTGGCGGCGGATTCCAAAGGACGCCTTTATAAGACCCCGATCCTTATTTCACTTGGACAGTCACCGGCGGCAAAAGGACTGCCGCTGATAGGTATCAAAGCGCCGGTAACGGCATCAATAATATAGGCTGAAATGTTATCGGAATCAGAGTTTACGACATAAACGAATCTACCGGTCGGATCCACCGTAACCGAAACAGGCTCTCTACCGGCGGCAAAAGGACTCCCGCTGATGGGTGTAAAAGCGCCGGTAGTTGTGTTGATAGTATAAGCCGAGACGTTATCAGATCCAAGGTTCGCGACATAGACGAATTTACCGGTCGGGTCTACGGTTATTGACCAGGGAATGCCTGGGTTGCTAAATGGACTGCCATCGACAGATGTCAAAGCGCCGGTAAATCCGTTAATAGTAAAAGCAGAGATTTGGTTTCCAAATCTATTTGCAACATAGACAAATTTACCTTTCGGGTCTACAGTTATCAAATAAGGTTGATCACAGGCGGCAAAGGGGCTGCCGTCAATGGACGACAAACTCCCGGTGGAAGCGTTGATATTATAGGCAGAGATATTATCAGTGGCGGAATTTGCTGTATAGGCGAATTTGTCGGTCGGGTCTACGGTTATCGACATGGAACCACTAGCGTTGCTAAAAGGGCTGCCATTGATAGGCGTCAAAGCGCCGGAAGACTCGTTAATGGTAAAGGCGGAAATTTTGCTCGTATCGACTGCAACATAGACGAATTTACCTTTTGGGTCTACAGTTATCCACCTAGGCTTACCATCATCATAACCAAAAGGGTTGTCGCTAATGAATGTTAAAGCGCCGGTAGCGGCATCGATGCTATAAGCCAAGATACTTGAAGATTCAGATACGGCAAAAACGAATCTATTAAGTGGATCTACGGTTAAATTGTTAGGCCTATTTGCGGCAAAAGGGCTGCCGACGATGGGTGACAACACTCCGGTGACGGAGTTGATACTATAGACTGAAATTCCATTTGAATCACGATTTGAAACATAGGCAAAGTATCGGGGAGCCGGACCTTGAACCGGATTTCCACTGCCGGGATTACCTTCTCTACGACTTCCGCCACCACCGCACCCGGAGAGGGCCAGGGCCGAAATTAGCAATAAAATAAAAACAACCTTGCAATGCTTTTTCATCAGATACTACTCCTTTAATCAAAATCTTAGATTGCTAGTAATTCCCTCAAACTTTTCTTCATTTTACTTTAGGCATACAAAAAAAAATATCACCCAAAAAGTAGTATGGAGCTGCTTTTTAAGTGGTATCAAGGGTTTATGTTAAAAATTTATTTTTGGGCGAAAGGCCCAATATTTAATTGATTAAAAAGTTAATTCAGCGGGAAAGAAAGCTGGAGAAGGGAATTGTTTTATATTCAATTGTTTTTGGTCTACCTTAGTGTTCTTCGTGCCCTTCGTGGTTGATAATCTTTTTATTGAATTTTTATAATGCCTCATCCCCGATGAACCAGCCGGACCAGTTCTTTACGTCCGGCGACTTTAAATTTCCGGTAAATGTTTCTGGCATGGACTTTCATGGTATTGACCGATATTTGCATCTGATTGGCGATACTTTGGTAATCATAACGCTCCATCAAAAGCGCGGCGATTTCCAGTTCCCGCTCGGTTAGTCCATCCTCCAAAGAGTTGTTTAATTCCAAGAGTCTGGCATGGTTAATCGAGGAAGGGGCGGTTTCGGTCTCCGGCAAAATTTTAAAGTCTATTCGCAGCTCCCGGCCGATAATCCGGAAAAGCCAGGGCAAGACCATCAGCAGACTGCAGCTTAGGACCAATAAAATCCCATACAAAGAGGTCAGATGAGTTTGAAAAAGAATGCCTACCTTTAAGCCACAGAAATAACCAGCAATAAGGGCGGTGAGCCCTATTAAAATCAATATTGAAAGAACATACCGGTTACGGCTATATTTGAAGGCGATATCGGTTGTCAGGGAATAGATAAAAACAGCTCCCAACGCCCCGGCGATACCATAGAAAATATTGGCAACCAAAGAAAAAGGTTCCGCTAAAATGCCAAACACATAAGCAAAAACGGTACAGATCAGACTAAGATAAATAACCGTCAATAAATTGATTTTTTTACCCAATTTATAAAACAGATAAAAAGTGACGAATCTGACGCTATTGGTTACCCAAGCCCCAAAACTATCGTCAAGGGAGAAGATTTGAGTGTTAATAACGGTTTTTGATAAATATCCGATAAAATAATAAACAGCTGCGATTAAACCGAAGGCCGCTAATAAGCTTTTAGGGTATGGATACTTTGGCCCTGCGTCGGCAGAGTACAGTTGCTCCGGTTTAAAGCGACAAATCAAAACAATAGCGGCTATGAGCAAGATTACGGAAAATAAAAATGAGATTTCAATGCCAAATAGCCTCAATAGTTTAGCGGCGATAAGAGCCAATGCGTACATCGCCAAAAACCAAAATGATACGGTAGCAATCTTGTTTTCCGGCTTGAAACTGAAAATAAAAATACATAAAATAGCGGCGGAATATTGACCCGAGGCCGCTCCCAACAGCCCGCACATCACATAAGACAACCGGCCGTCCGGACGGAACAGCATTAAAGTACTTAACAACAAAGCCGCCGCCATACCGATTATGGCGGTCGCTTTAACATTATCCGCCTTGACCCGAAAAGTAAAAAGAAATACAAACAAACAGAAAAAGCTGAAGTAAATCATTTGGGCTAAGTTTGGTTGGTTCGAAGTAGATACGGCCAACTTACGCCATAATTCAGCGTCGAGGAAATACCATACGACCCAAGCTCCGCCAAATACCGTAATCCATAGATTTGCCCGTTGGTCGGGAGTTATTAATTTAAAGCGATTACCTTTATCCATGCTGTCTTTTCTCCGGGTAAAATCTGTATTAAGATCCGTATAATGATAATATTAACCGATAAAATTAATTTTCCTGCTTGGAAGACGGCAGTTTACCGTAACTGCTAATTAACACCGATCAATACGGGATCGGCCCATATTCTTTGCTTTCATGCTTCAAATTTCTTTAGTTTTATATGTTATAGATTTTCAGGCAGAACCGGTTCAACTCGTCGGGATGAAAACTCTTGGTCGCCGGATTAAAAGGGATGGTTATAATCGCAAACGCCATTTTTGACCATGATTAAACGGATTAAGCTGATTTACAGGATTACCGGGCCGGATCAAAAGACCAATCTTTCAGATTCGACCGCCTCTAATCCAGCTAATCCGTTTAATCCAG
>JAEYRX010000092.1 GCA_023435225.1 Bacillota bacterium | reverse complement strand
TAACACCAGGGTTATTGCAGCGGTAGTTGTGGTCTTACCATGGTCAACGTGACCAATTGTTCCAATGTTTACGTGCGGTTTGGTCCGTTCATACTTCTGCTTTGCCATTTTATTTTGTTCCTCCTTTAGCTCTCAAAAGGTATTATTGATTATAAAACAACTTTTAATTCTACACTAAGGTAGATATTCCTCCTTTAACAAAAAAAGTTCCCTGGATATTTGGTTGACCTTTAGTTTTATAAGAAGATATTTCGCTGCGATATGTAATAATTCTAAAAAAATAACTCCTTCAAGTGAAGGAGTATTGGTTTCTTATTAAATGGAGCCCACAACCAGAATTGAACTGGTGACCTCATCCTTACCATGGATGCGCTCTACCTACTGAGCTATGTGGGCATATTTTGTTTTTATTGTTGATTAGTTATAATAATTGGTTGCGGGGGAAGGACTTGAACCTTCGACCTCCGGGTTATGAGCCCGACGAGCTACCAGCTGCTCCACCCCGCGATATTCTGTTTCTAAATTGTCAATTGTTAATTCTCAATTGTCAATTAATGATATGGTGGAGGGGGAAGGATTTGAACCTTCGAAGGCGTCAACCAACAGATTTACAGTCTGCCCCCTTTGGCCACTCGGGAACCCCTCCAATTGTCGAACGCAAAAACTATTATAATACAAAGGTAAGTAAAGTGTCAACGTTTTTTTAATGCCTTTTAATTCCAATCTTAAATAATCTTTATTTTAAATAATGAAAGCCTTCAAAAGAGAAGGCTCAATTTATAAATCTATAAATTGCATAAAACCCTAGAAAGCAAAACATAATTATTATGCAATCAGAAATTTATCTCTTCTCTTTTTTCCAAGTAACGCTCAAGTTTACGCTTAACCCGTTGAAGGGCATTATCAATCGATTTTACATGTCTACGCAGATCTTTTGCAATTTCTTGATAAGAACGTCCATCAAGATATGACATTAAGACCTTCCACTCCAAATCACTTAAGAATTCACCCATTTTATGTTCAATATCGACAAATTCTTCTCTACTAATTACTAGTTCTTCAGGATCAGTAACTTTCGTTCCGGAGAGAACATCTAATAATGTGCGGTCGGACTCTTCGTCATATATTGGCTTATTTAATGAAACATAGGAATTTAACGGTATATGTTTCTGACGAGTAGCAGTTTTAATTGCAGTAATAATTTGACGGGTAATACATAACTCTGCAAAAGCACGAAAAGATGCCAATTTATCGTTCCGGAAATCACGAATGGCCTTATAAAGACCGATCATACCTTCCTGGATTATATCTTCACGGTCGGCGCCAATTAGAAAATAAGACCGTGCCTTGGCTCTGACAAAATTCTTATACTTATTTATCAGATATTCCTGTGCGGCATCGTCACCCTCACGGGCAGCTTCAACGATTGTTTCATCCAGCATTACATCATAAATTTCTGCAACTTCTCTTTGAGGTTTAGCCCCCACGTTACAATCGCCTCCGGCTGTGGATTTTGGAAACCGGTTAAAAATCGGGTAAATGTCAACTTGTCCAAAATTACATCACAATTATACAATAGCCGTTATTTGAACGTCAAGGGAAGAAGTAAATTCGGCTTTAACATAATGAGATGATGTAAAACATAATTCAAAACAAATTATCATTTGCTACTTGTTTTTGAATTGTAACATTTATGGCTGAAAAAAACAATCCCTGAGATAATGTTTTTCTTAGTATTAATCCCTAAATAACTCTGCCTTTAATAAATTTTTCCTATAAGATACAAATCTGTTTCATTTGTTATTGATAATATATTATGTATTAACTCAAATATTATATTAAAAAAATTTATGAAACATATAAATTAAATTACCTTCTATTTAAACTATTATGCTAACCGTTGTCGGCGAACTTCAAATAAAATTATCCCGGTTGCTACTGAGGCATTTAAGGAATTAACCTTCCCCCACATGGGGATCCGTACTACTTGATCACAATGTTCCCGAACTAATCTGGAGACTCCTTTCCCTTCTCCTCCAATAACTATACCGATTGGCCCTTTAAGGTCGGAACTTTGGAACTCTATATCGCCATCCATCTCGACTCCGGTGAACCATAGTCCATCCTTTTTTAAGTCGTCAATTGTCTTTGAAAGGTTGGTTACTCTGGCTACTAAAATATGTTCAATAGCGCCAGCCGAAGCCCGGCTCACTACTGCCGTTAATCCGGCTGCTCTCCGTTCGGGTATGATTATTCCATGCACTCCGGTAGCTTCGGCAGTTCTGATAATTGAACCTAAATTCTGTGGATCTTCAACTCCGTCCAATAGTAACAGTAAAGGTGGTTCGGATTGTTGAAAGGCTTTGGATAAAATATCTTTTATTGAAGCATATTTCCATTCCGCTGCAATAGCAATTACCCCTTGATGGTTTTTGGTGACAGCCATTCGGTTTAATGCAGCCATTTCAACTTGATGGACCGGAATACTTTTTTTATTGGCTTGGTTAAGAATTTCATATAAAGGTCCACTGTTTGGTTGACCTTTTAATAAATAAATTTTTACTAACTCGTGACCGGCCCGTAGCGCCTCCAAAACCGGATTTCTTCCTTCTATTTGCTCCGCCATTGTTCTCTCCCTTAAATATTTAATTCGAAAACTAAACCTGGTGAAAATTTGGGATAAATTTTGCTTCATCCTATTTACCAGGTTTCATTAAGATAATATTATTTTTGCGATTTATTCCTTATTCAATTCAAATGCTTTAATTAATAATTGCTTAAGCCTTTCTGACCGACGGCTAAGAAACAGATATCCGATTAATGCTTCAAAGGCGGTACTGTATCTATAAGTAAGAACATCGGTATTTGCCGGGATATGTCCGCTTTTTACATTACGACCGCGTTTAAGTATTTCCATTTCGCCTTCAGTTAATTCGGGTTCAAGTATTTTTACCAATCCAGCCTGATAAGATGCCCTAACTCTGGTAGTAGCTTCATGATGTAATACTTTAGTTTTTGAGGGACCTTCCGCTAGTAAACTATAACGTATATATAATTCATAAACCGCATCACCTATATAAGCCCAAACCGCCGGTGATAATTCATCCGGATTTATAGTTGGTAAATCAAAGAAATTCAAGTTATCCTTCTCTTCCGTCTTACTCACTTTACCCTATTCCTCATCGTCATAATGGACTAAACTAAAAACATCGTATGGAGCCAATTTTTGGCGACCTTTTAGAGAGTCAAGTTCAATTACAAAGGAAAAACCAATGATTTCGCCTTTTAATTTCTTTACTAAATCGGCAGTAGCGGAGATAGTGCCTCCGGTTGCCAATAAATCGTCAACAATAAGAACTTTTTGTCCCGGTTTAATTGCATCCAAATGTATCTCTAAGGAATCCTCTCCATATTCCAATTTATATGAAACCTTAGCTACATCCGCCGGTAATTTCCCCGGTTTCCGCACCAAAACAAATCCACAACCCAATTTATAAGCTAAAGGAGCTCCAAATAAAAAACCTCGTGATTCTGCTCCCACAATAACATCCGGTTTAACCGTTGAAAAATGGTTGGCTATCTCATCGATTACATATTGTAAAGCCTTACCATCCTTGACTAGAGTCGTAACATCTTTAAAACTAATACCAGGTTTGGGGAAATCAGGCACTTCCCTAATGATAGCTTTTAAATCCATTCGAATCACTCCTATATAATTTGAAGTAAAAAACTAACATGCCTAATGCCTAATGCCTAATGCCTAATGCCTAATGCCTAATGCCTAATGCCTAATGCCTAATGCCTAATGCCTAATGCCTAATGC
>JAEYRX010000065.1 GCA_023435225.1 Bacillota bacterium | reverse complement strand
CCATTAGTTTTATTAACAGAGTATCATGAACGAAAATTCAAATCGAAAAAAATTTAAACATGCCTTTTATTCAGTATTATCAATTGATTCCTCAATTCTTTAAGTTTGACGACCGGACAGTAGTGATTTTAAATATTATTTTCACTTTAGCTTAAACCTGAGGGACTGCGGGAACAATCCGATAAGTTTTATTGATCCAACAGGTCTTAAAATATCTGAAACTAAAGTTGTTGATTGTTAACTTCTTACCTTCCTCCCTATTTTTTAATCTTTTTATACGAGTGCCTCCCGGCTATGTGATAATATGAGCAACTTTTAACGGGTATATGATTAAAGGGAGTTATAAATAAGCTGTTTTTAGTGTACTGATTAAAGGTTATTGGATATAAATATTTACTGGTTCTTTAGATTTGAGTTTTATGACAGATATCATCCCATAATCAGAAGTTTATAATGTTTTAGACCTCCAGAGAGTTAAGTATAATTATCATAGGAACCCCAAATGGAAGGTAACCATGGGCTTTGTAGACCAAATGAATTTGCTTTTAGAGAGCTAGGGGATTGTTTGTTGTATTAATTTGAGTTATGAGGATGAGAAATGCATAGAGGTTCTATTATCAAAGGGCAAACAAGTAAATCTGGCTAAACTTGAAATGGCGAAGAAGTTATGCCGCGAAAAGACACCGGCGGAGAAGATTTTATGGCAACATTTACGAGGTAATCAGTTGGCCAGCTATCACTTCCGGCGTCAACAAGTTATCGCCGGTTTTATCGTTGACTTTTATTGTGACTCTGCGAAGTTGGTGGTGGATGTAGATGGCAAAATCCATGAATATAACCGTCAAGCAGATCTTGACAGTGAAGAACTGCTGAAGTCAAATCAATTACATATACTACACATCATTAAATAAAGAAATATTCGATAATCTACCTAAAGTCATTGAACGGATTTTATTATCATGCATGATATATAATGTTTTTTAGACCATTAAATTTTCTGAGTCTGTCTGTCAGCTTAAGAACTATGCGAACAGCATTCTTTGGACTCCGGAGCCATTGGGTTACCATTCCCCTTGGGGAAGGGCAAGGGTTAGGTTGATCTTAGACACTCAGAACCATTAAACATTAATATGTCATGAAGTAATTAATTAACAATCAATGTAAATTGAAGGATAAATTTGGATAAATATAGAATTGATAATAATCACTACTGCCCCCAGTGTTGAAACTCGAAACCACCAAGGAGGAAAAAATGAAAAAAATACTATTCGGAATTATCATGATGTTTATGTTGGTTTTAAACGTTCAAGCCCAGGGAGTGAAACCCAAAGATTTACGATATTACAATAAAGACATTGGCATTGCGATAGATTTCCCCACGGAGTGGGATATATATACCGAAGATAACAAGAACGTGCCGGATTCTTTTAAAGAGGCGCTCAAAAATAAAAAGGATAAAAATGATTCCCCTTTACTTTTAGGGATGAAAAAAAATCAAAATGCCTTTGTTAGATTATTGATTGAAAAATATAATGCCACCCTCGATGAATATATGCAGTTATTCCAATTAATGCTTGACAATCCCAACATCAATGTTGTTTCAATAACTTATTCCGGGGATAACAATAATGCAACCGTTATTTATCAAGCCAAAGTAAATAATCTTCCCATCCGTTTTGTCGATTATGTTGTTATGAATAACGGATATGCCGTACGATTAACATTTTGGAGCATAGATTCCTTATTTCAAAACCAATTCAGTGAATTCAGCGAAATAGCTCAAAAGGCTTTATTCTATGATAAATCGGCTAAAACCAACTGGGGTCCTTTATGGGCAAGTGTTCCAAGCTCCTGTGAACATGATAAAAAGCCGGTTGAACAAAATAATTTTAAATATATGTTTTTTACCGTAAAAAGTAAAACCAATACTGTTTATATAATGGGTTCCATCCATATCGGCAAAGATAGTTTTTATCCTTTTCCCAACAACATAGAAACTGCTTTTGCCAAGACCAATAATATTGTCGTGGAAGTAAATACCCAATCCAAAGAAGTAAAAGATAAAACATATGATTTTAATTCCTATGCATATCTACCGAATAATAAAACATTACAGGATGTTTTAACCAAGGATCTATATAGCGCCGTAGAAACTAGTTTCTTAAATTACGGTGTACCCATGAGCAAAATGAACCGTTTTAAACCATGGGTCGCAGCTGCTACTTTAACCACGTTAAAAATGATGTCATTGGGTTATGTAGCCAACAGCGGCACTGAAAACTATTTTCTGGCAAAAGCCGGTGATAAGAAGATTTTTGAGTTGGAGTCATTTGAGGAACAAGTCAAGATCTTCGATAGTATTGACGGTAATTCATTTTTAGCAATGACCTTACTCTCTCTTTCATCCATGGAAAAAGAGCTGGAAACTATGATTGACAGTTGGAGAAATCAAGATCTGCAAAAATTAGAAGATATTACTATGGAAGGTATCGAAAATGAAGGCCGGCGGGATTACTTTGAAAAATTTTATTTCCAACGGAATTTAGCAATGACTGACAAAATTAAAGGTTATCTCAGCCAAAATGAGGATTACTTTGTAATTGTCGGTTCAGGCCATCTGGTCGGAGAAAAAGGAATTGTGGCTCTGCTCAAAAAAGCAGGTTATACTGTGGAGTAAACGAAATCTAGTTAATTATATATAAGGAAGCGCTGATTAATCCGATTTTGTGCGAGCAAATATGCGGTATTAGGCATTTTGCGAAGCACAAAATCGTCACTTATTCAATTAATCAGCGCTTCCATAAAGTTAAAAGCGGGTTGATTATTTCACCCGCTTTATGTATTCATTCAATGGACCGGTAAAACATTCCTGGTAATGTCTATGCCGGTATTTTTAATAGCGGAGATAAATGGATTGTGTTGGTCGGAAAAATCTTCGATTCCTAAAGGGACAGGCTGAATATCAGCGTCTACACTAGCATCATAACGCCATTCATAAAGCCCAGGGGTTTGTGATGGCAAAAACAATTAGCTCCTACCCTGGGCACTGAAACAATAGGAATTTTGACTTAAACTATTAGACTTCCACTAACCCTTCCGGAAGTCTTTTATTATTATCAAATCCAGTAAATATTTCCTAAAAAAGGTATGCGCAGGATAAAATGCGTCAACACTATTCATTGGTGAACAAAATAAATATAAGGTGGTGATAAAATAATGAAATCAAAGTTTTTCGTAATCCTGTTATGTCTAATATCACTGTTGCAAATCGGTTGGTCAAGTAAGGATTCGGCATTGATTGAGGCAGTAAAGAAAGGAGAACCTGGAAAGGTCCAAATCTTATTAAAACAAGGGGTTAATCCTAACCTCCGCAGTTATGGCGGTAAGACTTTGCTGATGTTAGCGGCTGAAAAAGGGGATACCGGCATCGCCAAACTGCTACTTGAAGCCGGTGCAAATCTTGAGGCGGTAGACCATAAGAATAAAACTGCCTTACTGATTGCCAGGGAAAATGCCCGGGTTGATATGGTTATTCTCCTAAATAGCTGGGGTAATATGGATCGCCAATCCGTTCAAAATAATCCAGCCTCCTCACCGGAGCCAACCATTAACCAGGTTAAAAACAAAACTCAAAAAAAGACAAAAGAGGCAGTTTCAAAAAAACAAGATGATCAAATAATAGTTGATTCAACCTTACAAGTTGTAACCGTAACCCCGGATAAAAATTTAACAGCTCCGGAAACTAAAATGGATCAGACGGAACAGCTTGAAGAAACAGCTTCGACAATGGAAAATATCGAATCGGAAAACAAATCAATCACGGGTTTGCCGGTAGAATCAACCACACCGGCTCCGAAAATGAGTATCAAGGAAAAGCTAATATCCTTATTTTTTGAGTTTAATCATTCCAATCTTCAAGCCGATGAAATTGCTAAAGTTCAAGGTATTATACCAATGCTTAAAGAGCAATCAAAACTTTTCATTATCTTAGGCGGCCATGCTGATGAATTAGGGAATTCCAATGATAATATATTGAAATCCGGTCAACGGGTTGCAGCAGTCAAAAAATACCTCATCAATGAAGGAATCGCCGAGGAGCAGATTATCATTTATACCTATGGTGAAGCGCATCCTCTAAACAAAGGCCATGATGAAGAGGCCCGAGCCCAAAATCGCCGGGTGGATTTGTTCGTTTCCGAGTCCGCCTTATCCGCCGGAGAAATGCTGTCAAAGACGGTTCAATGAAGCTATAAACTTTTGATGAAATACAGTAAGGGGTTGTTGCAAAAAATAGGTATTTTTGCAGCAGCCTTTTTTGAGTGCAAATTAAACTGAGCCCCAAAGGGGGTTTAAACCCCATAAATGGGCTGGGAAGTTTTTAAGCAAAAAAATCAACCGAGCCCCAACGGGGGTTGAGAAATCTTGTAAACAACAGCCCAGGGGTTTTGAGAGAGCGGAAATGATTCGCATCTGCCCTGGGCGATGATTTTTCTGACTTCACACTTTCGACTTCTGACTCTATCTTCTTTGAATATACCCACTTATATTAGCTTGCCTAACCATTGCTATTTTGGTATCATCTAATAAAAGATTAATATTTTTCATGAATACTTAACATACCATCCTCGGAGGTTATGATGAAACGCTACATAGTTTCGATTTTCTTTATTGCTATTACTCTCTTAATGTTGACTTCAACGGCAATTGGAGCGGATTATCTTTACCGGGTTGCCGTTTTACCATTTGACGACGGCTCCATCAAAGAAAAATGGTGGGGTGAAAACGATCTGGGTCAGGGAGTAGCCGATGAGCTGGTAACAGCTTTAATGGGAACCAAAAGATTCAGGTTGTTTGAACGGGAAGAGATTGATGCGGTTTTAAAAGAACAAAATCTTGGCAAAAAAGGACTGCTTGATCCGAAAACGGCCGCTAGGATTGGTAAAATATTAGGAGTGCAATATCTGGTAATCGGCCGGGTAACCGAGTTTACTCGGAAAACCGATAATAGCATTCTGGGAAACCCAAATGCCGATAATCCGATGGGAATGTATATCAGAACAGCTACGGCTAGAGTAGCCTTAGACGCCAGGTTAGTTGATACCACCACTGCTGAGATATTGACCAGTGTAACCGGAACCGGTGAAAAGAAGAACATAATACTAGGAACCGCCACCAAACAGGGGTTAATGGTCTTTGGGAGCACTGACTTTAAAAAATCCGATATGGGAAGGGCGCTTAGGGTAGCGGTTAACTCAGTCGCCTATCAGTTGGCAAACAAAGCCTATGACGGAGTGATGATTCCCGCTGTAAATATCAACGGCAAAATCGCTTATGCCGGTCCTACAAGAATAATCATTAATATCGGTAAGAACGACGGAGTCGAGGAAGGAATGGTCTTTACAGTCCGGCGCTTGGTAGATCTGGTAACAGAGCCCGGAACAGATGTAGTGGTGGATGAAGTAACTGAGCCGATCGCAGAGATAGTAGTTACCAAGGTTAAGGAGCGTACAGCTGACTGTACCATCAAGAGTAAATTAAATTCCAATTACGAGATTGAAATAGCCGACCGGGTTCAGACCAAGGAACCAGTGCCGGTTGCTGCATTGCCTCCATTGGAATATAAGGATGAAGAATCAGCTAATGTTAAAAGGAATAGCGGAAAAATCTTTTGCGATTTTGCCTACTTTATCGAATGTCAAAATGAGGATCTTTTTGAAGACGATAAAAACAATGGTTATATGTCTATGATCGGCGGAGAGTATACTTTCGGAAGAATTAAGGTAGGCGCTGAACATGTAATAACCGGCCGGATTAATGACGGCGACGGGAAAGTAGACATTGCCGAATATAAAGTGGCCTATGACCTAAATAACGATTCCGACTATAAAATGGAATTATTCCTTTCCAGTTTAGATTTGGATTGGAACTATGGAACGGTTGAGAATAACAGCTATATGTTTGGGGCCGATGTAGGCTGGGAGCCGGCCGAAAAAATGTACGTTGAGGCTTCCTTTGGTTACGGAATTAACCCTTCAACTAAAGTAAACGGGAAGAAGGATAGACACCAGACCAATATCACTACGGTAAAAGTGAAAGTGAATTATGCGGTTTCAGAGAAAGTCGATGTTTACGCCGGTTACCGGTCTTATCTGATTGCCCGAAAGGAAGACCAGAATTTGACAGGGATTGTCGGTGGTATAGCGTTTAAGTTTTAGGTATGAAGCATGAGTGAAGCTGGTCTAACAAGTAAGCAATAATAGAGAAGATGTAATGATTAAGAGATATACCCAATCGCCTAAAGGGATTGGGTAATTTTTTTCCCAGTTTATTCATAATGCAGGTTGCAATAGTTGATTGAAACAATAAAATAACTGTATGTAACACCCGGAAGGAGGTATGATTATGGGTGTAACCATTTATCCCATTAATAAATTCCGGCAGACCGGAATAAAAAAAGAGAAAACCAAGGTTTTAAAGGTAATCGGTCAGTCCGTAAGTCAATTAGTTCTCGAAAATACTACTGCAATTTGCGCCGTGAAAATTGATCGTATTAATGTCAGATTGGGAAATACTTCCGACCATTTTTTTAAGAATAAAGTCGTTAAGCAAGGAACAGTTGTGAAAGATATTTTCTTTGTTGACAATGAAGGAGTGTTGCGTTTTCTTACTGAAGAAATACCATTTATACTTACTATTGAGATACCGGGTTTTAAACCGAAAAAAACATCGGAAGTTCAAAACCATCTTCTCGATATAGATGTTGACTTTAAGTTAATTCCCTCGGCTTGTAATCGTCCTGCTTGTTTAAAACAAATAGTGGTTGCCCATATTTTAGTTATTGCTTCAGAGTGGGTCCAATTAGATATAATAACCGATATCGATCAGCAGGTTAATACTTCTACAAATAGTTTAATATGTAATTGAGGGATTTTCATAATTGAAAAATTTAACATTCAGCTACAATATATTGATAGTAAAGAATAATGCAAATCTCTTATATTGCACAATAGAATAGATACTATATTCACTGTTTTTTGGGTCATGAAGACGTAACTCATGACCCTTTATATATTACATAGAAATACTAATCCCAAGATTATTTGATACAATAGTAATATTTTTATAAGAAAAACCCTCTGCAATATAGGATGAAAAAAGTGTTTTCGGCAATATCTCTTTTATATCGTCTAATACATATAATGACTATCATAACAAAAGGGGGGTGAGTTTTTAGTGAGTGATTCAAATATCCCCAATCTTGAAGCATTATTGATTGCAATACGTGATAAAATATTAAACTCTAATATTCCGAGTGATTTAAAGAAGACTTTAATAAGTGATATTAACTTGGCAATCGAATGCTTACAAAATGATGATATCCTTTGTGTTATTAATGTCTTAGGAGTTATGGCGGACAAAATAGAGGCATTGTTGTTACAACCTTGTGATAATATTGCGCTTCAACCGTTATTGGATTTATTGGCATTTATCAATCAGGTACAGCAGGTGTTTCTTAGAATCCCAATTATTATTCCACCTGGTCCAACAGGAGCAACAGGCCCGACTGGTCCATCCGGACCAAGGGGAGCAACAGGAGCGACGGGACCGGTAGGCCCGAGTGGAGCAGTAGGAGCAGTAGGAGCAACAGGAGCAACGGGACCGGTAGGCCCGAGTGGAGCAGTAGGAGCAGTAGGAGCA
>JAEYRX010000024.1 GCA_023435225.1 Bacillota bacterium | reverse complement strand
TTTATTACTTGGCCCACCGCTATAAGAATAATTTCCACTCCAATCGTATGATGGTGATGAAGATGAATTTCTCGCATGTTCCGACATTGCATCTTCTTGAGATATACAACCAGTCGGATCTGTAAATCTTAATGGGTTATTACGTCCCATCGAGTAAAGATTCGGATTATTCGGGTCCCTCACCGGGTCCTCACTCATAAACCTCCCGGTCTCGCTGTCATACCACCGAGCATTGTAATAATACAACCCCGTATCCCCGTCAAACCCCTTACCGGTAAAAGCAAACTCATCCTCTTCAAAAGTAGGATCAAGCTTGTCCTTCCCAAACTGAGTTCCAAACGCCAGATAATCGGACTTCCAAACCACTTGACCGGTATCATTAGTTACCGCCCTGACGCTGCCCACCTGGTCGGTATGATAGAAAAACTTCTTGGCACCGGCATCGCCGATCACCCCGTCAACCCTGGCTAGATGCTTGCCAAATGCATAGATGTAGGACCTTACCCTAACGTCGGATATTCTCTTTTCAAAGATCGGTTCAGTACCTTCGAATATGTAATGAGTAGTAACTCCCTTGGCTTTTTTGATCACCCGTAAACCCTCAGGGTCATAACCATATTCTGCTATGATCGTACCATTTTTCCGGACTGCGATCAATCTATTTAATAAATCGTACTCATACTGCCATTTCTCTGCCGGTTCACCCTCGGCTAAATTAACCCTTTCCTTACTAGTCATATTCCCGGCATCATCATAGAAGTATTGATATTTCCCATCGGTCTTTAACCGATCGGAGTTGGGATAATATTGGGAATTAATTTCAGTAGTTTGAATAAGAGTAACTCTTTGTAATCTCCTGTTCCCAGCCGCATCATATTGGTAATCCTCGGTTCTGCTCGTAGCTTCCTGGTAAACCCGGAGCATCTTAGCCAAATCATTCAGGAAAGTTACTCTGTTACTAGCTACAAAACCTTTATTTCGTTCATCAAATTTTACATGGATTTTTAAGTATCGGGTGGCTAATTTATCTTTCAAGGTTATCGTGATGATCCCTTTATTATCCTTAACAAATTCCCAGCCGTCTCTAGAAATAATCGTATAAGTCAGATTGTCGCCGGATGTATATAAGTCCAAAGTCCGCTCATCTATCCGGTGCGTCTGGTGAGTATTATCTGGAATCAACTGAATCTTCTTAACCCCCGGCTGGTTGTAGCCAAAATCAATTCCGATACTGGAAGAGTTATAATCCAAACCTACCATGGCGTTTAAAGTCGGCGTAAAGTCCATCCAGGAAGCGCCAAGGTAATCGCCGATTTTCAAACCGTATGAACCCGGAGTCGGCTTCTCCTCCATAAACTTGCCATTAATAACCGACTTGGTTAGTTGATTATTCTTATCATACTCATAAGTTTTAACTTTGCCGTTATCAGTTAATTGAGTGATATTATTGTTTTTATCATAAATATAGCTCAATTGCATAATGTTACTGCTTACCTGTAGATTATTTAAGCGCCGGTTGTTGTCATAATCATACCCGGTAGTTATTCCGTTAGTTAAAGTAATCTCCCGCAAGGCTCCGTCGGCGTCATAAGTTATTCCCTGCGGAGCTGTAAATCCGGTTACTTCAGTGATTCTATTTTCAGTATCATATTGGTATTGCAACCATTTTGTGGCTTCCGGATATTTTATCCCGGTTAACCTGCTCTTATCATATTGATAGCCGGTAGTATATTTTTTACCGTCAAAGTTCCGTTCTACCTGCGTCAACTGGGCGAGCTCGTTATAACTATAATTGTTAGTATTGCTGTTATCTTCGACTTGAGTCCGGTTCCCGGCCGCATCGTAAGTATATTCCACAAAGTAGCTATTTTCGCCGTTCTTAACATCCAAACGTTTTAATAGATTATTGTTCTCGTATTGATATCTCCAAGTAGAACCGCGCCGATCAATCATTTGATCGCGGTTGCCATTAAGATCATAACTGATTACAATTTCTTTTCCGAGCGTGTCAACTGTTTTATATACCCGGTTCAATTCATCGTAATAACCGGATGTTATCATGCGATTATCCAATCGGTCGTTAGCAGCGATTATCTTGACTTGATTACCATTCAAGTCATAATGAAACCTAGTTAAGTTATTTAGGGGATCCTGGATGCTGATCAGCCAACCAAGAGAGTTATATCGGTAATAAGTCGGGTTATCTTTTCCATCCTTAATGCCGGTCCGGTTTCCGACCGCATCATATTCATACTCCTCTTCGGTCAACGGCCTGGATATTTTCCTTAACCGTCCCAGACTGTCGTATTTGTTTTCCGTTACAAAACTTAAATTGCCTTCATCTTTAGCCACACTTTCAGTTTTTATTAGGTTTCCCTTAGCATCATAAGTATACTGCGCCTTTACTTTCCCGTTTACCTTGACCCGCTCAACTTGATTTCTCGGTGTATATGTATATTCGGTTAAAACGCAGTTCGGGTCGCGTTCACTTAATTTATTGCCGTTCATATCGTAAGTAATTTCCGTAAAGGGGTTATCATAGTTACCGTTATTTAAATTGCTAACACCCGGCGGGGTAGCATCCGGCAACACCGTTCTTCTTAGTCTGTTCAAATCATCATAAATATACCAGGTGGTATAAGTATGGTTATCCGCAGCATCATCGAGCACCACTTTTCCGGCAACAATCTTATAACCGGTTTTGTTTCGAGGATCAGTGACACTGGTCTTATTACCCAACACATCATAATGATACCTGGTTACATTCCCCAGCGGGTCTTTTTCCGCCAAGAGCCAACCCCGGGCTGAGTAAGTATAATCCCAACTATTGCCTTTGGCGTCAATGACTTTGATTTTATTTCCACCAGCGTCATAGTAGTTTTTTATTTCAGAAGTTATTGTTTGATTGTTTAGATAATTGGTGGAATTGGTGGTAATCTTTATTACCCGCCCCAATTGGTCATAGTCATATTCAACCCGGTTTCCTTTAGCGTCAATCTCCGCCGTACGGTTACCGGCCTGATCATATTCAAAATTTAAAGTAGGCCGGGTACCCTCAGGATTGGCATCATCATTTTTCACCAATAACGCAGTGGGGAGTTTTCCTTCGATCAAATGACCGAAAGCGTCAAAGGTTTGGTCGGTCTGGCTTAACAGCGGGTCAATTTGTTGCAACTTATTTCCAATGGAATCATAATTGAATTGCCAATTATAATACTGAATAGCAGTTCCTTCATATAGACAACTCTGGGTTGCTGAAACTAAACGGTTGGCCCAGTCGCTTTTTTCAACCGTTCTCCCTATTTCTGCGCCGGTTTCACTTCCTTGGTATTCTATAATAGTTACGGAATTATCAACATCGTTATATTCTAGCGTTACTATCAGTTTTCCCGCCGCCGTAATAACCGCCGGATTATTACTCATCGGGAACTCCACTTTAATGACCCGGTTTAATCCGTCATAATCATACGAAGTTATATTTCCCATTGGATCAGTAACCGTATCAATCCGGCCCAGCGAATCATAATGATAAATTGTATGCGGTTTATCATTTTCCGAAGTATCCTTGATGATATCGGTAAGCCGGCCCAACCCGTCGAATTTGAAATTAGTCAGCTGCCGTTTTTCGTTATAAAAATCGCAAGTATTAAATTTGGGATCATCCGGATCATCATAAAACTTATATTCCCGGCAGGGATTATTAGTGCAGATATTATCATCATCCGGTAAAACTACTTTAGTAACACGGTTGAGTTTATCATACTCATAACTGGTAATGTAACCCCGGGCATCTTTTTCCCATCTTCTCAAACCGGTCACCGGGTCATACTCGGCTTCCGTTTCAATTATTTTAGGATTACCATTATCATCGGTAGTTTTCCCATCAGCATCTCTAAGACCATATACAATCTGTTTCACTGGGTATACTTGATAAGTAGTATCGAAACAATACTCGATCTTCAGATTATCAT
The DNA here is from genome assembly GCA_023435225.1 of Bacillota bacterium. Taxonomy (GTDB): domain Bacteria; phylum Bacillota; class UBA4882; order UBA8346; family UBA8346; genus UBA8346. The sequence goes on along the minus strand of JAEYRX010000024.1, from coordinate 143,010 downwards.
TAAATTCCTCAATTTTATTTTGAAGATTTCCTTTGGAATCATATTTAAGATTAGTAATCTTATCCCGGGAGCCGTCATTGACTGTAATCTTCAAAGGTTTGCCCAGATTATCATCATAATCATAAGTAGTAGTTAAAGTCGAATAAGTTCTATTAACCGGATTGTAATTTTTTTGGGTGACTGTTTCCACTAAGTTCTTAATCCGGTCATGCTTATGATAAGTCCAGGTTTCCTCCAGATTATGGCTTCCATCTAACCGGTACGTCAAATTACCCCATTTATCATATTTACTTGTAATCTCATATTTATTATCCCCACCACGATAATGTTTCTCTGAAGTAATGGCTCGTATGGGAACGTAATATTTGAAAGTGGTTTTGTCAACCTCCCGGCCGTTAATTCCGGTAATACATTCAACAGCCAGAGAGCCTTCATATTCCGAAATATTCTCTGAAGATACAGATGCTAGCCGGTTATTAACGATCTGGTTGAACGTATAATACTGCGTCCTATCACCTTCAGTCACTTGGGATGATATCATATAGATATAAGCTGGTACAAAATCATTATCATCAAAAGACCCTGTTTCAGCATTCATTTGATAAGTATAAACGGTTTCTTTCCCGGCCAATACATGTTTGGAGATTAAAACTCTAGTCCCCTCATATTTAACACGATATGTTTTCTTGGCAAGACCAAAAAAGTAATAGCTTCTTATTGTCTCCCGATGATATCGATCCCGGAACTCATATGAATAACTTGATTTTTCACCGGTCGGATAAGTTATTTCATTTAATAAATCAACCGAATACGCAAAAATATCATCATTATCATCATAATTGTTTCCTTCTTTAAAAATATGGGATTCATATGCATAAAAAGTCTTCCTGTTCAGGGGATCTTCCGCTTCCGTCAAAACCCCTGCCGTATTATACTTATAACTTATGGTACGATCACCCACGGTAATACTGGCGATAACCCTTTTAGAACCGGCGTTTTGGTAATTAAAATTTACTGTATAGAGAGCAATTCCAGCCTGTTCATCAGCCAGGTATGTTATTTTCGAAAGCTCACGGTTGTTATATTCGTATTTTATTACACTTTGGCCGCTGGGATCGATAAAACGGGTGGCTTTACCACTGCCGTCAAACTCATATTTGCTCCCATCATTCATCGTTAAAGCAGCTGTTCCCTGCATAACAAAATGAATTCCGGTGTTGTATTCAAAAATCCCCTTATAATCTAACTCAATTTTGATAGTCTGCCCTTCCGGCAAGTGAATAAATTTCCCCTTATCGGTCTGTTCTATCCAGGGAATGTTCAAAGCCCAGCCATAACCAAATGTATCAATCGGAATCGTTTGGTATTCTTTGCTGTTAGCCGCAATCATTTTTTCTTGCTGAGCGGTGATCGAATCATAAATTCTCCGGATAATCAGACCATAACCGTTCCGTCCCGGCAGCTTCAAATCCGTGGCACTGATCGTTAGGTTGCCGCAACTTGGTGAAACAGTCTCCAAATTATTTTGGAAATAGGCTTTAAAAGGTGATACTCCCATATCATAATACGAATCCAAGGAGGGAGAGATATAATTTGAAGCCATTACTTGATATTCCGAAAAATGCTTTAAATTAACCGAGATTGTTTCTTCTTTAAGATTAAAGATTGCGTAGTCAAGTTTTTCCCAATAACCACCTATCTTGTTATACCAATAAACTCCAAGATCGCTTAAGGTATAACCGGATGGTAAGTCCATATCGGCATAGCTGATCTTTAAATTTACCGGTTCGGAAAACTCAGCTTGGATTTCTTGGCCTTGATCATTCAATAAACTAAAGCTATATCCCGGACTTACCTTAGAGGCATAATTATTATCCGGTAGATTGGCGGCTTCCTTGATTACTACTTGACCGGGGGTTGATAACGAATTTTGAGAAAAAATGAGTTCGGCATTATCGAATTTGACCGTGCCGCCTTCAGGATTAACCGATTCGATGACATCTCCGGCTTTAACCTCAATCGCTTTGGTTTCGGCGCTGATGTTTCCAACATGATCAATTGCTTGTATTGTATAAGTATAGCTTGTTCCCGGAGTTACTTCCCGATCAATAAATTGGTTAAGATCTTCCTTTTCGGTAGGGCGATATAAATCTTTGTAGGAGCCGTTGCTAAAAGCCGGTGTCCGCCTAATCCGGTAACCAACTGTCTCCCCGCTTAAGTCCACTTCTTGCCATTTGATGATCATCCGATTAATCCCTGGAATAGCCTCAAATTTATCCGGGATAGCCGGCGGAGTAGTATCGATATATACCTTAACCTCGCCAATAATATAGTTTCCCGCTTTATCAACGGCTTTGACTCTAACAATCTGCTCGCCATCCGATATAGGAGTAGTAAATTTATATGGACTGGCAACTGGTTTAATAAATGCACCGTCTCCTACCGTGATCTCATAATGGTCAATCCCGCTAAAACCATCGGTAGTAGCAAAAGCTATGGTCGGTTTATTGTTATTGGTCCAGCCCGAAGAGTCGGCACTGGGAGTAAACTCCAGCGGCGGCTGGGTATCTACCTTGATTTTCATAGTTACAGTTGCCATATTCCCGGCTTGATCAACTACTTTAACCGGTATTTGGTTTTCGCCGTCGGGTAAAGTCAAAGTTATGTTAAAGCTTCCATTTTGATAGACGGCCAGTTTTTCGTTAACGTAAACATAAACTTGGCCAGCATCGGTTACTTTACCGCTGACGGTAACTTCAGCCGTACCCGAAAGGAAACCGTTAACCGGACTAAGATTACTGATAACCGGGAGTTTACTGTCTTTAACGACCATTATCTCCCGGCTGGTTTTCCGGCCATAGGAGTCAGTGGCTTCTACTTTAATGGTATTGGTTCCTTCCATCAAAGTAATAGGATTCGAAGTGAAATATCCGTTTGTTACGGTGACTCTGGTGCGGTTGATTTTAACATAAGGGTCGTTACCACCGACAGTCCCGCTGACTACTACTGAATTGCTATTGGTGACGGTCCCGGATAGAGGAGAATTGATTGTTAATATTGGCCCGCTGCTCTCCCGGATTACTCGCCGGTGGATAGTATAATGCATTTCTTTACCGCGATAGTTATAATTGAAGGTAATAGGAATCAGGTTGAACCCTTCCACCAAAGAAACGGTAGCGGAAAATCTCCGGTTACGGTCGATGGTTACCGGTTTCCCATTTATAAATACCTCATATTGTTTGCTCCCTACCCGGCCGCTGATGGTAAAAGATAATTTGTCGGTATAATAAATAATGTCTTTCTGATCTAGATGGTAGCTGGGACTATCGCCCCAGAAGAATTCAAGTTGTTTGACACTAGCCTGTCCCGCCGGATCGGTAGCCTTGACGGTGATGATATTAATCTCACCATAATCCAACTCCAAGTCCCGGAGGCGAATCCAGAAATAGTTTCCGCTTTGATAAGTTAATTTACCGTTAGCGGTGACCTTCGCTTCGGGATTGTCAACCCGGCCTAGCAGATATTCCCGGTCATTGGCGTCGCAGTCCGGGAGTTCTTCTCCGGGACGATTAGCCGGACGGGGCCAAATGATTTTGATTTCCGGAGTGGTATTTGGTCCGGGACTGCCTAAAACCCGGATTTCGGCGAATGGCAGTCCGGTATGATTAATAACATTGAGCCCGTTAGCATTGATTCCTCCCTGGAAACGAAGGTAACCCGAACCGGTTTGGACTTGATTTAACGGTACTAACCCGTTACCGGTTTTAGCAGAAACCGTTGCCGCCAGGTTACCGGGGGCATAAATCTCCACTGCTTCGATGAAACTTTCCCGGTTTAGATTGAAATCGGAGCCGGTTTCAATAATCGGAGTCAATAAGAGATTATCGTTCAAACTACCTGCTTGAACAGCTGTAATCGGAATCTCCCCATAATTGTAATTTTCGGTTATCTGAAGTTGTAACACGGTAAATACCGGGTCACCAGGCAAAATACGAACGAAGTTATCGCCATCCCAGAGAGTGTCTTCAGGTATGATGTATTGATAAACGGTATTACCGTTAACTTTCAAAGTTGGTTGCAGTTCGACCGGTAGACCGTTGAGTTCGATCTTAACCGGATGGTTGTATGTTCCGGCCACCGCCAGTTCGAGGCGGTTACCCTGGAAATCTTCATTATCGTCTCCCAGGTTAAACCGGTAATTCAAAGTCTGGGTCACAACCTGGGGCGCAGCTTGCAGCCACTGACGTTGAGAGCCTTTATATAATCCGTAACCCCAGAGTTGGACTTCACCGATACCACCGCTTCGCTCCGGTTTACCGGAGTGTCTGTTCCGTCCGGACTGACGGGAATAGCTGTTATGGTCTTCTTCAAGTTCAATTAAAATCCGGTCGGTTTCTACTGGTTGGCTACTCAGGTCAATCCGTTGCCAGCCGGAATTATCATCCAGGTCTAACCGGCCCACTTCCCGCCAATGACGGCCATCAACTATTTTAATTAATACCGATCCGGTGGCATCATTAGTGATATATAGATTGATGTTATTTACCCGGTAAGTACTACCCAGTTCCATCTCTACCTGACGACCGCTATCGGTCTGGGTCTGACGAATTTTCCTGTCCCAAAAAGCGTCGTGTTTAAAGAGACGATTATTCCGGATATCGGCGCAGTCATCTTCGTTATCGTCATTAATCCGCCAGGCGGTACGAAGGTTCCGGTCGTTAAGAAACCGGGCCGGAGTAGTAGGGTGAATATCTTTGGAATATTTAATCTCCAGCGGTTGAATAAGCTGAAAAACGGAGCCGACCGGACAACCTAATACTTTTATTTCCGCAATTTTACTTGTTCCCACTCTGGAACCGTCCAGCCGAAGTCTGATTTTAGTGGTAACCGCTCGATCATATGAAAGGTCAATTATCCCTTGTTCCGGTATTAACTTGAGGGAGCCACCACAAAACGGGAGCCAATAACCGTTTTGCCAAGATTCAACCGTTAATCTGCTATTAGAAGCCAAGTTACCGGAAACCTGTAACCCATAGATTAGCGATTCTTTATTTAGGCTAATCTCTGCCCAACCTGGTCCACTATTTGAAATAACAGCCCAATATGTATCCGGATTATCGTCAGCCAGAAACCCTCCCGGATGAACCGGGTCGGTATTAGCACTGGTGGCTATATTAGTTATTACTATTTGCCGGTCATCTATAGCTGCAATTGTTACATTTGCCATTATAATTACAGCCAATAATACAACTATCAAGATTATCGGTTTAAATCTCATTTTAAGACTCCCCCTAGTAAGAAGTGAGAAGGTTGAAATATGAAGTGTTAAACTAATTGAAATCTTTATGCGCTTCTCATTTTCTCAATTTCTTCAATATTCGTATTCAAATAATTACTAGTTGTATTTAATTCTATTTTTAGTTGATCTTTGACTATTATTTAAAAACTTAATAAATTTAAATAATAAAACACATTAAATACGAGAAACAACTTTTGCTAAATTTTATGTCATCCGGCGCTTTCACAGCGGTGCGCCGGGTAGAACCTTGCCGGATTGGATGTACTTCTCGAATACACATTCGCGTCGTCAAAAGTGGTGAGATGCGAGATGCGACCGAGCGAGGACCGCAGATAATACTAATGTATATCGAGGACCGGAGCGACCGAGCAGCGAAGCAGATCGCCGCTTTTCACGGCGCATCATCCAATCCGGCAAAGCTTTCTTAGTCACTCTCAAAAAAACAGTTCAAACCCTCATAATTTGTACTACTTATATGAGTCTAAATTAGTATATTTTTGACTTTTGACTAATATTGGTTTCCGCGGTTTCCATTAATACCGTTCAACTCTTCCATGCTGATATCGGTTAGAGTTTCATGATAGTAATTCATACCATTTCCGGTAAACCGGCAATCAATGACCAACGGTCTTCCACCTTCATCCTCTTTAATACCATAAATGGTGTTATCCAGGAATGAACAGTTATTTACAGTTGGCTTGCACCCATAGACATGCAATCCAACCTTATTCCCTCTAAAGATACAACCTTCAATCGTTACTTGAGCCGATTCAATTATTGTAATCCCCCGGACGGAGCCTTCAACGGTGACTCCGCTAATGTCAGCCGTTCCTTCAATGTAAATTCCGTTCCAACCGTCGGTTGTTCCATTTGCGGCGCTAAGCTTTCCACCTTGCATATTTAGAGCACCCTTAACTATCAACGAAGAACCTTCACTCACAATAATCTCGGTCCCCGGTTCGATCGTTAAGGTAACCCCGGCCGGTATCGTAATATCTCCATATATATGGTGAATTCCGCTCCAGGATTCGTTCTGCCATAGTGTACCCTTTGTTGTATTTTGTACTATTACTTTGGTAACAGCGGTAGTAACTCCGCCGTCATTATCAGTGACAGTTAGGGTAACGATATATTCCCCAAGTTTGGTATAACGATATTCCGGCATTGTTCCGGTCAATTCTCCGTTACCATCGCCCGTGTTCCATACATATGTTACCAGTTGGCTATCCGGATCAATCACCACAGCTTTAAATTGCAACGGCGCTCCCGGTTGGGTATAAAACTCAGTCAAGCTAATCTGCGGCGGAGCATTGACCCGGATAAGCTGGGTTTTTTCCAGACCGGGATTTCCGGCCGGGTCAACCGGTTTGGCGGTTAGGGTATATACTTGCGGTATACTTTCGGCAAAGTCGAAACTGTTACTGCCGTCATTTCCATCTTGAATAAATTGTTTGGCTTTACCGTCAGCCCCGGTCAGTGTAAATTGCACTTGGGCTGCTTCTGATAAGGTATATTCGATTGCTAAAGGCGGATTATTAAGCACAATCGTCTCATTCATCCCTGTAAATACTAATTCCGGAGCGATTGTATCCACGCTAATCAATTGGCTGTAACCTACTTCAGACCAGTCTCCGGCTCCGTTTCCGGTTTGCATAGCCAAGTAGTATTGACCGGCTTCTTCCAGGGTCAAACCGGAAAGTTTGCCTTCAAATTCCCCAATCGGAGCTTCCTTTTTATTAAGCCAAGCCTCTCCTTTATTCTTTACCAGTCCTAAACGGAAATGGGTAATACCGCTTTCCGAATCGCTTGAAATATAGCCGATGCCAGTGATTTGATTCTTGTTGGTAATATAGACGTTACAGTTAATCTCCGGCGTAACCGGGACGGTATGGTCAATGATTACCTTCCCGCCGGTTTTCGGTTCCGACCAGAGACCCACATTATCCTTGGCCCGGACCATAAGGTAGATTTCCGCACTGTGGCTTATTTGGTCGGTAGGTATATTAAATTGGATAAAACCCGTATTGGCCTCCAGATCAACCCAGCCCTCGGTATACTGGAAGGGATTCAGATTTGAACCTAAGGCATATTGGTAACCTTTGATGCCGGAAGTATTGTCTTGAGCCGTAACTTCCACCGCTAATTGCCGGTTGGCATATTGGCCGTGATTGATTGTTTTAACCATCGGAGGAATCCGGTCAATGGTTATCCGCGGACTAACTCCCCACTCATTTAGTTCTCCCTGGCGGCGGGAGTAGGTGCCGGCCTGGTTGCAGCCCCGGACCAGCAAACGATAATTACCGTCAGTCAAGTCTTTGCCGTCTAAAACGATACTCCGGTTTAGTCCTGTTTTAGTCCAGGCGGCGGGGGTCTCATTCATCCGGGCTTCCGGCACCAAGGCTATTTCATAGAAAACAACCGGTGAGGTTGATGCTTGAACATCCCAGTCAAAGAAAAGAGAGTTACCGGAAACTCCACCTTTAACGTTAGTGATAACCGGGGCCCCGATATCCAGGACGACTCCGGAGGAGTAGCCGGTGGCGGAGACTAGTTTGGCTTCATTACTGCATTCGCCGAGGAAGACGGTTAATTGGCCTTCTTCGATCTCGGGATTGTCTAGGCTTATCTGGGCGGTATCTGAGTCTTTTCTGGGTTGTCCATCGACTGTCACCGGTTGGCCCCAGGTATATAAATAGGTATCGATTTGGGTTTCGGGATCGTAGGAGTCGATCCAAATCCCCAACTGCTGATTACTGGTGATATAATTAAGTTCTTGGGCTTCGGGACTTCCTAAATTAATAGCGTCAAGCAACATCACTTTCGGGATGATCGGAGCGGTAGCGTCGACCATAATCCCATCCGAATAGCCGATGCTGGTTAGCCCGGTTCCATTGGTAGCTTTGACTGCAAAGTAGTATGTCTTGCCATGTTCCCGTGGGTAATCGGCCATGCTTAAGCTGACTTTCATACTTGGGTCGCCGTCTTGCCAATTTACGTTATTGATATCTTGACCGTATTCAACCACGGCCCATTGGTATTTGATTGTAACACTTTCCGGATCGATAACGGTCCAGAGCCAATTGCCTTCCATTGGTTGGTATTGGCTGGTGTTAATCACCGAACCCTGGTCTTTAACTACCGGTACCGGCGGCGGGGTGTCGTCGATCATGATTCCGGGGGCCGCTTTTTCGGTTGCCAGGCCTGCTCCGTTGGTTAGACGGAGGGTTAGGTAATATCTTTGACCATTGATTAGGTTTAGTAGTTCGCCATCCGCTTTTCTGGTCAAGGTGGCGGTATTTTCGGCAATATCGATCCAGCCTCCGCTGATGTCGGTTTGGTAATAGTCGCTGCCTAAAGCCGCCTGGATTCTGACGATTCCCGATTCATTGTCCAGCCCACTCCAACGGATAGTAAGGTTCTTTGATCCGGAGTATTCCGGAGTTATTAGTTCAGTCAATTCCGGTTGGCTGTTATCGACGATGATTCCTTGGCTGTAGCCGGAACCAATGGTGTTACCATCGGTTAATCTGGCTTGGACTTCAAACCGGTATTGTTGGCCGTTTGTTAATTGCAATCCGCTTACAGTTGTTGTGGTTTCGGTAATTGTCTGCCAGTCTTGGACTATTTTGTTATCCTGGTCGATGATTCGGAATTGATAGTCGGCAACCGTCCTTGACCCGATATATTTCCACCAGCCGGTGAGCCGATCGGCAAACATAGTATAAGGGCCTTGGTCGTAAACGGCTATTTTCTCCTGGTTGTTGTTAATTACCAAACTATTGCCGTTAATTGTATTTTTAAGTCCTACCGCATTTAAGACTTCAATGACCGGGGTATATTCTCCGTCGGGAAGCTCCGGCAACTCTACTCTGTATTGAATACTGGTTTGATTGGTATGCTTGATTAACCAGCCGTCCTGGTTTTCCGGTACCAGACTAGTTATCTTGTCTCCGGTAGCTGTGACCAAGGTTAACCGGTATTCGGTAATCACCGATTCCGGTTCGGCAGCGGTTACGTTAAATATGGCCTGTTCTCCGGAGTTTAGACTGGTTATGGGTCCGGTAATGGTTAAGTTCTGCGGTTGGGTATTATCGTAGATGAATTCTTCGCCGGCGGTTTCAGTAGTTAATTCTGCTCCGTTAACGGCGTTAATCTTCACCTGATATTTTTGACCATTGGTTAAATTTGTATTTTGAATTATAGCCCAATCTCCGGCAGCGGCTACTGTTTCTCCGGTGGAAACATCAATCAAATTAATCTTGGCGGTCATAAGCCCGCTTTCGGGGTCATCGACGGATGCTTCCAGGCTCAGCTTGTTTAAGCCGGAGGTATATTTGGCGGACCCGTAATTCTGCAGTCCGGTTAAGGTAAAGCTGACTTCCGGAGGAGTCAGATCTAACAGAATTGGTCCTTGATAGTTGATTGCGGAAAGGTTCCCGGCTTGGTCTTCAACCGCCATGGCCAGGTAGTATTCTTGGCCGGATTCACCGTTAAGTTCCAGAGTATAGGCATATTGAATTATTCCCGGGCTTAAGAAGAGGATTTTACCGGTTCCTAAAGGATCACTTGTTTGTTTGACTATCCAATAATGTAAGCCTTTTATTCCGGAGCTGTTGTCGGTAGCGGTGAAGTTTACCGGCAGTTTACCGTCCCCACTAACTTTTTTACTATTTATATTGGTTATATCCAAACTTACTGTGCTTATAATTGGCAAGGTTCGGTCCACATTGAGGTTATTCAGTTCTATAGGCATGCTGTTACCCACTTTATCGTAGACAGTTAGATGCAAGTGGTATTGGCCTTCGGCCAGGGTGACTGTTCCGGTTGATGTGCCATTAGTTGACGTAGTCAGATTTATGGTTACTTCGGTTTCCGCTCCGGTAATATTTTTTTTGCAGGTTACTCTATCAATACCGCTACCGGATTCGGTAACAGTCACATTTAGTTGCTGCTGGTTGGTATATGGGCGGCGTGCTTCCTCCACAGTTATTACCGGCGAGGTTTTATCCACGATAAATTGGCCTATATTACTGCTAGTTTTGCCGTTAGTCCCGTTATCATCTATTTCAACGTACCAATAGTAGGTAGAGTTGTCTTTCAGGTTTATGGTATTCTTGGGGTTATCGCCGTTCATTTCAATTACCCAATGATAAATGCGATTACCTTCTTGATTGTTGGCAATGGTCATAGACGCTTCGGTTCCAGTTAATTCGGTAAAAGTTCCGCTGCCTTCTTTGAGGTATAATCGACAGCTAAAGTCGTCGGTTTGGTCATAGTCCAAAGCGGTAAATTCAAATTTGAATTTATTGGCGCTATATCCTTCCGGTGATTTAATTCCTACTACAGCCGGAGCGTTATTGGGTACGGTCCGAGTAAATACTTCGCCTTCGGTCCGGTCGCTAGAGCCGTTTAAAGCTACCAGGCGGTAATGGTAGGTACCATGGGGTGTTAAACCGCGATGGATGAATTCTCCTTTATTGTCGCCGACAACGCTTCCTTCGACGGTAAACCCTTCGGTGGTCGGCGTTCCGTATTCCAGTATATAGCTTTGAGCTATACCGGAGTTAATCCGCCATTTAAGGCATGTCTCTTTAAGGTTGGTGTCATAACCGCTTGGCAGCTCTTCCAAAGTTCCCAAGGTTGCCTTGGTGTATGCGATATAGCTTAGTTCGTCGGCTGATTGGTTTCCGGCCAGATCGACGGTCCGGAGTTTGATGATGACCGATTGGTTGGGGCTGATGCCGGTTACCGGGATTTCGCAGACAGCCGTATACTTATTCTCTTCTTCATTGGGAATAACGGTGAATGAATTGGTTGTTCCATTCGGCAGGGTATATGTTACCCGGAAGGTTACCGGTTCCGTCTTCGGGAACTGCCAATTTAAAGTTATCTTTTCATCGGTTACCGTATGTTTAAGATTGTCGGGATTTACCGGCGGATTGGTGTCCAGTTTAACTTGGTAGGCAACCAATGTGGTATTTCCGGCCTTGTCGACTACTTGCATATTAACGGTCCGAAGGCCGTCGGGACCTTCGTTTAGTTCCCAGTCAATGGTGACCGGAATTTCTTCAGCCGCTTTATATATTGCCTCAGCCGGTGGGGTAGTGTTTATCCCGTTCCAAAGATAAATGCCTTTTATCCCGGAGCCATTTGGGTTGTCGTTAAGATTGAGATTGGCAATGGAGACTAAGCGAGTATTAGCCGGAATATTTTCGGTATCAAAGGTTTTGTCGCCGCTTCGTGTTTTAATCGCGAATGTATTGGTTTCTTCCGGCGGGTTAGTGGTATCCACTACCAGGTGGAACTTTTCGGTTATCTGCAAAGAGTCGGTTTCGATCTGCCCGTTTACGACTTCATAAATCTCCAACCACCAGTCCCAGTCGCCTTCAATAAAATTGACGGTATCCGGATTTAGAGAACTGTATTTAGTTGAACCACTATCGCCCGGATTCATATACCATATCCTGAAGGTCAGCTCTTTACCGGTTGTCGAGGTTATTCCAAAAGTTTGAGTTGGAGTGTTAGTCGCTATCCCGGAAATAGGTCCATTAATTGTATATCCGGGAAAATGCTCGCTACATGTCCATGTTTCACTTTTATTCCCAAGGTTATCTAACGCCCGGACCCAGGCATAGTATTTGCCGCCTGATCTTATTTTGGTGGTGAATGTATATTCCTGGTCGGTGGTAGTAGCTTTTTCTAAGGGAGTAACCTGGTCGGGGTTTTGGGCGATATCAGTTAAAGCAACTTCATAGTTTTGGATACCACTTCCCGGATCTGTTACTGCTTCCCATTGAAATTTGACCTGGTCGCCGTTTATGTGTACCGGAAATGCTGGTAATGTGACAGTTGGAGCAGAGTTGTCAACTGTTACTTCACTCGCATTTGAAACGAGACTTAGGTTCCCTGCATAATCTTCTGCTTGGATTGTACAAGAATATTTTACTCCATCCTTTATATTATTATAGTCATAATAGCAGGAAGTGGCGGTATCCGTTTTGATTGTTCCGTCACTGCCGCTTATGGATACCAGATATCTCTTTACTCCGATATTGTCAGTTACACTATTCCAACTCCAATACAAGGTACCTGCACTGGTAAAACCTTTTTGGTTATCGATTGCCGGATTATCCGGATTGGCTGGCGGACTAGTGTCCAGAGTGATAGTGCAATCAAACGGTTCCGAGACATTACCGATATTGTCGCAAACCCAGGCGGTTATCATCGTATCTCCGTTACCGGTTAAAATGGTATATGGGATGGTCATAGTTGCAAAATCGATATTGTTCCAAACCGCCTCGGGGTCGTTATAGTTGAAACTGATAGCGCGGATTCCGCTCCCATTGTCACTGAATCCGTTGAAGTGTATATTTACATTGGGATTATTAGTATATTGATCTCCGGAATTATTGATATATATTCCGCTGCCGGTGGGTGGGGTGTTATCAATTTTAAAGGTTATACTATTGCTCGGACTGCTGGCAATGTTATATTTATCTTCATAAGATATTACCGTAAGTTGATAGTTTCCATCCTCTAACGCTAGTGTTGCTGATGTTCCGTATATATATCCGCCGGAGCAATTCACAGATTTGCTGGTGATGTCGGTGCCACCGTTGAATATTTTACATCTTTGACTTGTACCGGTCCAATGGAGCTGAACCGGACCGGTGGTATATGAATTTATTAGGGGAGTGTCGTTGTATAGACTAATGCGATCAGGATTATGAGTATATTCTAGGATATAATCAATAGAACCATAATATTGTTGAATTCCACAATACATACTATATGTTCCTGGCTCAAGGGTAAAACCATATATCAATTGGTAAAGTGGAATGCTTTTATGAGTACTTACGTTATATAAACCATAATATCCTGCTTCCGTACTTTGGCATGACATAAGACAACTACCTTTTCCTATAGCTTGAGATCTAATTGTGAACTCAATAGAATCAGATGTTTTGTCTGTTTCACGGCTATGAACATCTAGATGGAGACTACGCCTTGAGGTAGTTGCATTTACTGCACTTGGAATAATTATCAGAAATGCTGTTATAAGAAAAATCATCAACCATTTTTTCATCAAAATCCCTCCGTAACATTTAAACCAAGCAAAATATCTTAAAATCCTTGTCGAATTTTGTCGAAAATTTGTCGAATTTTAACGGACAAACAAATAGACCTGACCACTAATGCAGACAGGTCCATCTATTCATATTAATTATTAATCCAAACAACTACTCAAACACCACCATAATTGTATAAAACTCAACATGAATGAGTGGTAATCTATTTCGCCAAATCCTTCCAAACTCCTCTAAAAAAATTAAAAAATTTTAAATATTCGTAAAAATACCATTCTATCAGGCAGTTAATTTCAATAATTCGACTTAAAGAAATAAACAAATTATTTCAACCTCAAATAACCCCTAAAGAGCAGCTCTAAAAACTGTTCCCTGTTGCCTAGTCCCTGTTGCCTAGTCCCTGTTCCCTAACACAAAAAAAGCAGCCCCTCCCAACTCCAGCTGCATCTCCCACAATCCCTAATTTTCTTTTGTTATTTTAATTTTCTATTTTCACTTCTCCCTTTTCAATTTTATCTACTGCTCTCTCCCACACACCGGACACTTCCCATGCACTTTCGCCGGTTCCAGATTAGGCCAGATCTTGCAATCGGTTACCCCCATCGCCCCCAACTGTTCATACGGGCAAACTCCATGGATCATATGATAACCCTCAAAAGTCAGGCAGCCGTCGCTGACCCGGTGGCAATTAGGACAATAAGTCTGCGGATAAAAAGATACCCCGTTTTTCACCAGGCCCAGATAATGGACTTTAGCCCCACAGGCGATGCAGGTGGCCCCTTCCAGGTCTTTCTCGGTTATACTCCGTACCTGTAATCCTTCCGGCGATACTACCAGTCTAGGGATCTCCGGCGGCAAGGACTTGTCCTGCAAAAAATAAAAATACGGAGCCAATCTTAACAAATCCTTGGCAAAGGTTGAAGCCTCAATAGCATCATGGGAAAAACTCCATGGTAAAGCCACCAGTATCAGCAAAATCATCACTAAAATGACCGCCGCCTTAACGCCGCCCAAAATAGCTCCCAAGGCCCCATCCAGCAAAGCCACCGGCTCGTCTTTATTCAAGTCATGCCAATACCTACCGATAAAAGCTACGGTCCCGCTGATACCGACTACAATTAATATAAACCCAATAGTATTGGATAATGGCGCCGAAAAATGAAAATTAGCCGCAATATACCCGCCGGCTTTCTGGTAAAAATAAAAGCCCAATATCAAAGCAAAGATGCTCCCCAGCAAACTAAAGAACTGCTGAACAAACCCCTGCCTATACCCACGGAAAATAAACAGAAAAAAAACTATCCCAATCAACCAATCAACCCAGGTCATTACAAAAATTCCCCTTAATCAAAATTATATATATTAACAATTCTCGCCAAAACACTGTAAGTAAAATTTTAAATTTAAATAAATAGATCAACTTTAGCCATAAATTATTGTCATCCGGCGCTTTCACAGCGACGCGCCGGGATGTTCTTGACGGATTGGATGAACTTCTTCGAATTTTCATCCGCGTCGTCAAAAGCGGTAAGATGCAAGGCGCGAGCGAGTGAGAAACGGAGACGTACTGAATGTACGTTGAGTATCGGAACGACCGAGCAACGAAGCATATTGACGCTTTTCACGGCGCATCATCAAATCCGGCAAAACTTTTTCATCTCTCCTCAGAACTTATTATCTCAAAAAACTATCTTGCGTCTTTCATTAATTCATCCAGGTACTGATATTCTTGACGTAATTTATGAAATTCATCCGCAATTTTTAAGGCAGCCAAAATAGCCACCTGTCCCTTGTTCAATTTCGGATTACTTTGGGTAATCTGCTCCAAAGTAGACTCCAGATAAGCCACTACTTCTTCCATGTATTGCGGATCATCCGTCCCCCTGAGAACATACTCCTCGCCCATAATCTTATAAATATACCTTTTTTCATCATTCTCCGAGTTTCTACGCTCAATAATCACTCACCGCACACCTCACTTCAAAACTGCTTGTCCGAAATTATATAAAATGAAGAATTCAAAATTCTAATTCAACATATATACCTCATTATCGATATCGGCCAATTAACCATAATAATTTAATCGTAAAAAATCGACAAGTATGAGGCCAAAAGCGAAAGTAAAAAATAAAACCTTTTTTACCTATACGGCAAGACTTTGTAATCCGGCGCTTTCACAGCGGTGCGCCGGGATGAAGTCTTGCCGGATTGGATGAGCTTCTTTGATTCCTCATTCGCGTCGTCAAAAGCGGTAAGATGCGAACTGTGACCGAGCGAGGACCGCAGATAATACTGGTGTATATCGAGGACCGGAGCGACCGAACAGCGAAGCAGATTGCCGCTTTTCACGGCGCATCATCCAATCCGGCAAATCTTTCAGTTTCTAGTGTTTCTCATAATTATTGCCATACTTAATTTTTATATCTTTCGCCTACTTTAAACTGCCAACTTCCACAATCAACCCCAGCCCATAAGGTAGCCAAAGAATAATCCCGCTGCCGACAATGTAGCAACAGATAGCCTTCAATGAAAACACCGGCCTACATTTTTCCGTTAAATACTTACGGACCATTAATAAATAATCTAATGACAGCATTGTTTGGTAAAACTCAGGATCGGCTTTCATCTGATTCCAATCAAGGTAAGGCGCGATCTCAATATCCAACGAATGAAGATCCTCGTTAATCCATCCGGTAACTTTGAAATATAAATACAAAAAAAGCCATAATCCCGGTATTACTAGTAGTATAGCCAATAAATAACTGTAAAATAAAGTAGCCATCAGATAAAAACTGCTTAAATAATAATATGTCAAAGCTGCTAATAAAGTCAGGACGATGCCCAACTGCATCATGTCATCCCAAAATACCTTCCATAACTTCTCCAAACCCGCCGGATTTACCTTTTTAATTCCCGTCCAAAATCGGATCAAGACCGCAAACACTTCCAAAATTCCGGCGCTAAAAACTCCCCAAACTAAAGCATCCAACACTTTTAACAACAAATAGACCGAACTCTCCAAGGCTTTTACCAGCGAAATACTTTCCGAACTCAATATTATCAAAACTATTGAAAAGAATATCCATTTAAACCAGGCTAACTTCCGGTACTTGGAAAACATCAAATACCTGACAAGAAAGAATACCCCGGCCAATATTAATTTAAATTTGAGGATCGACCGGATTTCAAAATAGCTTCTCTGCCCTTCAAAGCAATATAAACCGACGGATATTAACCCCCAAAAAACAGTAAGAATAAAACAAGCAATCCCCGCCTTCCAAAGATGGGAATCGATATTCCGCCAAAATTCTTTGGTTAATATTTTAGTCATAAAAAAACACCCCTGTCCTAGTCATTTGTTTAAATCTATGACTGAACATGGAGTGATAGACCAATCTTATGGCATTCAAATATAGTAATACTTGCGAAAACACACTCCTGAGTATGGAGGCGTGTGAAGACACATAGTATTACTTTTGAATGTTATAAGATTTCCAAAATTCCATTTTAAAATCCGTGTTCATCTGTGTAAATCCTGTCTAATAAATAGGCATACAAATTAGTCTAAATAAAAGAACTATACACGGATTAACACGGATTTAGTGGATTGACACGGATTAGATCTTAATGATTTATTGATTTTAAAATCCATATTAATCCGTGTAAATCCTGTCTAAAATAAGGATTTTAAATAGATAGGATTAACTGGATTAACAGGATTAAAAATACTATCCCCTTATTACCGCCCCATACTCTTCATTCAACTGTTTCAACAATTTCTCCTGGATTTGATTCACTTCATTATCGCTTAAGGTCCGCTCCTTTGAACGGTAGGTTATACTAAAGGCCAGACTGCGCATACCCTCGGTGACCTGTTCGCCTTGATAGACATCGAATAAATCAACCCGTTCCACCATTTCGCCGACTATTTCCTTAATCCGGTTAGTTATACTCTGCGCAGTGATCGTCTTAGAAACCACCAACGCCAAATCCCTTTGAACCGCTGGGAACTTCGGCAAAGGCTCAAATGCAACATCGGCCGCCTTTTGGATCCCATCCAGAATAGTCAAATCCAGCTCCATAATGTAGGCCTTTTTATTTAGCTCATATTCATCCTGGATCCGGGGATGAATCTGTCCAAGATAGCCAACATAATGCTCTTTAACATAAATATCGGCCCCCTGTCCCGGATGGAGGAACGGTTTGGTCGTTCGTTGCAAATTAAAAGCCGGCCAACTATGTTTGTCAAACAAAAGCTCTAAATACCCTTTTAAATCATAAAAATCAGCTTCATCCCGGCTTTGATTCCAGCCGATTCCCCGCAATTTTCCCATCATTCCTATTCCTAGATGCAACGGTTCATCCGGCAGTACGGACCCGGTTTTCGGCCAATAAACCCGGGCTATTTCAAAGACGGCTAAATCAGACTGGCGGCGTTTGGCGTTAAAAGCCAATACCTCCAAAAGATGATGAGCCATATTGGTACGCATAACCGCCTGTTCCTCACTTAGCGGTATCATTAAGTCAATTGTTTTAGCCAAGGAGTCGGATTCGGTTATTCCTAATCGACCGGCAGTCGCCTTCGAATAAAGACTATAGGTCATAACTTCGGATAAACCAGCCCCCTGTAGTAAATTTCTACATTTCAACTGTAGTTTTTGGAAGGGAGTAAGTTCCCCCACCTGCTTACTCTCAGGAATAGTCGTCGGTATCTGATTGTATCCATACAACCGGGCGACTTCTTCTGTCAAATCCGCCATTCTGGTTACATCCTGGCGATAAGTCGGCACCGTTACCTGCAGTTGTTCACCCTCTGTCTTCACTTTAAAAGTAACCCTCTCCAGCAGTTCCCTAATTGTCGCAACCGGTAAATCAGTCCCCAGCCAATCGTTAATCCGTTGGGAATTAGTTTCGATAGTCAACGGATTGATTGGTTTCGGATATTGATCGATATAACCTTTGGCAACCTCACCGGCTCGCAGTTCTTCAACTAATTGAACAGCCCGGTTTAAAGCATTTATCACTCCATTAGGGTCAATCCCTCTTTCAAAACGCAGTGAAGCTTCGGTTTTCATACCCAGTTTTTTAGCTGTTTTTCGGATACTAATCGGATTAAAATAAGCAGCCTCAAGTAGTAAGTTTACAGTGTTGTCGGTAACCTCACTAGTGCATCCGCCCATCACCCCGGCTACGCATAAACCACTTTCAGGGTCAGCGATCAAAAGCTCCCCGGCTGAAAAATTCCGTTCCACCTCATCAAGGGTGGTCAGTTTTTCCCCGGCTGCCGCCCGGCGCACTTTTATATGATGTCCGGCGATATAATCCAGATCAAAAGCATGGAGAGGTTGGTTATATTCCAACATTACATAGTTGGTGATATCGACAATATTATTGATTGGCCGCACCCCGGCGGCAATCAACCGGTTTTGCATCCATTCGGGAGAAGGCCCTATTTTAACATTATTGACCACCCGGGCTGCATATCTGGGACAAAGATCAGCGTCAATAATTTCAATTTTAGCTTGTTCGGTTACCGGTCCGCTTGTTTCCTTAAGTTCAATCGGTTTGATTTTAAATTCCTTACCTAAGATTGCCGCTGCTTCCCGGGCTACTCCGATCATACCCAGACAATCGGAACGATTAGCCGTTAATTCCAAGACTAATACTTGATCGGTAGCTCCCAGTACCTCTGCTACAGCCATTCCGGTTTTTAAGGATTTTTCAGCCGGATCAAAAACCCAAATTCCGGTCGATTCTTTCTCCAAACCGAGTTCCGCTCCGGAACATAACATACCCTGCGATAAAACTCCTTTAAAATTCATTTCTTCAATGGTTTTACCATTGGGTAAAATAGTTTCCGGTAAAGCTAACGGGATAAAATCATTCACTTTAAGGTTTTTAGCTGCAGTTATCAATTGTTTTTCCCCATAAGCGCCGGCATCGACTTTAACTACCAACAGATTATCGGCTTGGACATGTTTTTCCAGCGAAATAATTTTAGCAACAACAATCCCTTTATACTGCTCAGCCTGATCTTCAATCTCCTCCACTGCAATACCGGCCATTGTAAGTTTCTCCGCCAACTCCGTTGCCGGAATATCAATATCTAAATAATCATGCAACCATTCAAACGATACACGCATATATATCTCCTCCAAAACAATATCAAAATTGGGTTGAACTGAATGTTAGGCAAGAGGCAACAGGCGATAGGCAATAGTAATATCCGTTTAGTCTCTGAAGCCAATTTATATCAAAGTAAGTGAGGCCTAACTTTTTAACCAAGCATTTCCTAATGCCTGCCTATTGCCTGTTTAAATTAGAATTGCGCCAAAAACCTCTGGTCGTTCTCATAGAAAATCCGGATATCTTTTATGTCATATTTAAGCATCGCAATTCGTTCGACACCCATTCCGAAAGCGAAACCGGATACTTCTTCCGGATTATAGCCGGACATCTCCAAGACTCTTGGATGTACGGAGCCGGCGCCCAAAACCTCCAACCAGCCGGTCCCCTTACATACCCGGCAACCTTTTCCACCACAGCCACAGGAGACATCAACCTCCGTACTGGGCTCGGTAAATGGGAAAAAGCTGGGACGCAACCTGATTTGCCGGTCTTCCCCAAAAAGTTTTTTAGCAAAAATGGTCAGAACACCTTTCAAGTCTCCAAACGTAATCCCTTTATCTATAGCCAATCCTTCAACCTGGATAAACATAGGTGAATGGCTGGCATCTAAAGCATCCCGACGGTAAACCCTACCCGGAGCGATGATTCGAATCGGCTTCGGACAATTTTTCTCCATCGTCCGAACCTGTACCGGTGAAGTTTGGGTACGTAATAAAATTTCCGGAGTAATATATAATGAATCATGCATATCCCGGGCCGGATGTTCCGGCGGCAAATTAAGAGCTTCAAAATTATAATAATCGGTCTCAATCTCCGGGCCTCCGGCAATCGTAAAACCAAGTCCCAAAAAAATCTCTTCGATTTCTTCCAGAACCAGTTGTAAAGGGTGCCCATGTCCAACCAGCGGTTTCCTTCCCGGTAAAAAAATGTCCAATTCTTCCCGGGTTAGTTTTAATTCCTGTTCTTTTTCACTGATTAGCCGGTCCCGGTCGGCGATCAAATCTTCAATGCTTTGGCGAACTTGATTTACCAGTTCTCCAATTACCGGACGTTCTTCCGGCGGAAGACCTCCCATGCCTCTTAAAATTGCCGTTAAAGAACCTTTTTTCCCTAAATATTTAACTCTAATCTCATTTAAGACGGCGCTATCCGAAGCGGCTTTAATCTCATTAAGAGCCTCAACTCTTAACCGTTCCAACTGTTCTTTCATCGCTTAAACCCCCAACATTTTAATAACCACAAAGTTTTACGTACACTACAGACTCCAGGCTCCTAAAATACTGTCTCCTTTGCCTAAAAAAATTAACTATTAAAAACAAAAAACCTTCCATCCCAATCGGGACGAAAGGTTAGTTTCGCAAACCACCCAAATAAAACAATAAAAAGTACGGGACCAAAGTCCGATACTCCCCCCCGGTAACGGTGGAGATCCGTCGCAGCCTACTATGTAGCAGCTAAATCAATAGAAGACTACAAGTTCAGCCTACAGTTCAAGAGGGAACTTCCCTGCAATGGTCCGGGAAAGGATTTCAGTCAAGGCCTTTCTCCCTGTAACCTTTCCAATTGCGGTACTTTCCTCTGTCATCACCTTTTAAATATGAAAAAAAGCAATACTAAATTAAACTCGTTTTCACAATTTCGCGGTAAATTAAATAGGCGGTGATAGAACCCGTGGTCTCAAAGACTTTCCAAAAAAAATCCGCAGACAATGTCACTCAATATCATCCCCTTTTTCACTGACTGTTGTCGTGAAAACGGTCACCGCAAAGCCTACCATTATTATATCAAAGCCGATTAACTTTTACAAGAGGTCTTAATAAAAGCTTTTTACGTTGTAACCTTAATTTGAACGGGTGACACCATATATGGTAATATGTATGCTTGTGACTATCAACATATAGTACTCTTAAATCAACTAACACCGTAAAAAGCTCATAGAGCGTTGCCGAATAGCTTCATAAATCAAAATGCCGGCCGATACCGATACATTAAGGGATTCCGCCTTTCCCGGCAGCGGAATAAAAACCTTTTTTATAGAATTTTTTTCCCAGTCTCCCTTTAACCCCCGGCCTTCATTTCCGATCAATAATAAGGTTGGAAGAGTTAGATCACAATCATAATAAACTTCCTCCGCATTGACATCACCAGCTACAATTTGGACTCCTTTTCTTTTCGCTTCAGCCATAATAATATTCGATGCTAGGTTTTGGTGAATAAATTGGTGAAAAATCCCGCCCATACTTGCCCGGACTACTTTTCCCTGAAAAGGGTCAGCCGTTTCCGGAGTCATCAATAACCCGTCTAAAGCGCCAGCCCAAGCTGTCCTGATAATAGTTCCAACATTTCCGGGGTCCTGAAGACCATCAATAATCACTCCCAAATTGAATCCGGTTAAATCGAGAACAGTTTGATCGGGAATACTAATGACCGCAATAATTCCCTGGGGATTCTGGGTTTCACAAATTTTTCCCAAAACAGAATCACTAACTTCATAACCTTCAAATTTACCTTGGATAGCCTCTAATAATTCTCTTCCTTCATTGGTAGTAGTAAGCTTGGGTGACCAAAAAAAATACTTCACCGGCGCCTTCGATAATAATGCCTCTTGAACCAGATGAATTCCCTCGGCTAAATATAGCTTGTGCTCCTGGCGCCCTTTTTTATTGTGCAAACTGCTTACCAATTTAATTAAATTATTGGAATTACTAGTAATCAATTCAGCCTCCAAGGACGAAAATATATTGTTCCATTAAGATAGGCATTAGGCATAAGGCAATAGTTATTCAGCCATTTCCGAGAGCCTAATTCACAATAATATAAAATACTATAAAGTCTATAACCTATGCTAATTTTATTAGAGTATTAGTTTTTTCTAATGCCTAGTGCCTAACGCCTATTACCTTAAGGTAATGCTTCTATCCGCTTAATCCTGTCTTTGGTAGGAGGATGGGTTGAAAAAAGCGCTAATGCCGATGGATTATCTCCGTTTTGTTTTAAAAAACGCTGCCAAAAATTAAGAATGTCCTGTTTATTATAACCGGCTTTCTGCATGAACTTTACTCCATACTCATCAGCTTCAAACTCAGCTCCACGGCTATATCCTAATTGGACCAAGCTTAATGATATAGATGCTAAGGTAGCCATTTGTTCTCTGCGTTTTTCATCGCTTTCATTATTTAATAATAAACCTATTATAAAAGAAAGTCCTACAGCCCGGTAAATGGCATCCATACTATGCTTCCGGTCTATATGAGCGATTTCGTGACCAATAACTCCTGCCAGCTCACCATCACTTTTAACGTAAGATAATAATCCGGTATTAACAAAAACATATCCTCCCGGCAAAGCAAAGGCATTAACACTATCGTCTTTTATAACGGTTAATTTGAAGTCCAATTCTTTTCTACGGCTGCATTTACTAACAAGCCGTTTAAACATATCGTTCAAATTGTTGGCTTGAGCCGGAGGAAGCTCAACTACCGTCTTCTCAGAGGTTATACTTTGATAATTACTGCGTCCAAGGTCTTTCTCCAAGCCCAAAGCCAACGAATCGAAAAATGAAGCGGCAAAACCTACGGATTGCGAAAAAATTATTACCGCTAACAATAGTAATATTATAAGTAAGGATTTTTTTGGTCGCATGTCAACCTCCCATGTATTCCTCAAAATCATTCATAAATTCCTCAAAAAACACCCCAAAATACTCCGGAGTGAAAGCTGAAGCATGAGGGAGAATTAATATATTATCCAAATTCCAAAGTTGGCTTTCTACCGGGAGCGGTTCGGTTTGAAAAACGTCCAAACAGGCCCAGGCAAGCCTTTCCTCTTTCAGCACTATGTGCAACGCATCCTCATCTATGGAATTTCCACGCCCGATATTATATAGACAGGCCGTTTTTTTCATTAATGCTAATTCCTCAGTACTGATAATATTGTTGGTAGATGGGTCTTTAGGTAAAATCATTACCAAATGGTCTACCCGGGGTAAATAATTCTTGAACGAATCAACGGTTATTAGTTTATCGATATTTTCAAGCTGATTATTGACTGTCCGCTTAACTCCAATATTATACATCCCAAAAAATTTAGTAAGCCTGGCAACATGTTTTCCGATACTGCCCATACCCAGAATCATGCATGTTTTACCACGTAGGAGCGATACTTGATCAAATAGTATTGAATCGGACCACTTTTTTTCCTTTTGCAGATTATAAGCGGTTCCCAATCCTCTGCTGGTAAAAAGCATCATACCTATTAAGGTATCAGCCATAATTTTACCATGAAATCTCCCAAAACTTACCTTAATACCTTTTTTCAATAATTCTGCTTCGGCGATCCTTTCTTTTCCCGCCATAAAGGTAGTTACCCATTTAAGTTTGGGTGCTAAATTAATCCATTCCGCTTTAAAATCAGCGGCGATTGCGATTTCAGCTTCCGGGAGATGCGCTAAAAATTCCGCCTGGTTTTCGCAATAAATAAAGTCAAAACCATAATTGGCCAGAAATTGTAGAGTATCAGCCGGTACCGACGAATAATAACTAATGATACTAGGTTTAAAACAGCACACTATTGTCCGGGCCATTGTTCCTCCTTATGCAAATCCCGATTTACAGATAAATGATAATAATTATTTCCCTTTGAAAAACCATTTTCCTGCTGATTTTTAAATGCTTTTAATCTTCAAATCCGTTCAATGTTTCCATCTAATCTATTTTTAGCCATCTATTTGCTGTTTTTAGCTTTGATTATAAGCAAAATAAAAATCCACCGTCAATAGTGGATTAAAATGTATAACTGCCTCTATAAGCCGAGTTCTGTACCCTTTCGGGTGGTAACCATTTATCTACGGCGCCGGTTGCCCGGCGTCTCCAGCAACCAACCCGGGAGAAAAGCGGGCCGCTTCATATCTCCCCTATTTGGTCTTGCTCCGGATGGGGTTTGTCGAGCCGGCCGATTCCTCGACCGCTGGTGCGCTCTTACCGCACCTTTTCAGCTTTGCTGACAGTATGGAATGGTTTGAAACCATTACTTACAAAACCAGCGTTTCCTTTTCTGTGACACTTTCCGTAGGGTCGCCCCCCCTGGACGTTATCCAGCATCCTGCCCTATGGAGCTCGGACTTTCCTCGGATTAAAAAACCCGCGATTACCCGAGGCAGTTATTATTATACATTTATTTGAATCTCTCCAAAGAATAGTCTAACAGATGTATTATTTTATGTCAACTAAAACCTGTTTTGCCACAGAGGCACAGAGACTCAGAGTATAAAAATCTTTTTCTCTGTGCCTCCGTGTCTGAGTGTTGAACTTTTATTTTAAAAATACAATATTCTCCCGCAATTCTCACAAAAAATTAAAGCATCCTCCCCTTGTTTAGCCTTCCGTAACAAATTATCCGATAGTCCAACATGGCAGGCTCCGCAACTGCCTGCTTTTATCCTGGCTAAACCAACTCCAAAATGGGATTTGGCAATTTTTCGATAACGTTCCCACCAGTCGGTCGGGATCTGCGGAATCAATTCCTCTAATTCCGTTTGCAATTGTTTTTCTTCAAAAGCTATTTCGGCTAATTTCCGGTTAACCTCTTCTTTAATGAGCCCTATTTCATCATTACAGGCTTGCAATCGTTTTTGGAGTCCAACTCGATCTTGGTTAAGTTTTTCATCAGTTTCAAGTAAACTTAATATTTGATCCTCATAGTTTTCTTTATTTTTCCGGTATTCAGCCGCTTTTTGCTGTATTTGTTCCAAACCTTTGGAGGTAGAAACCGAGCCGTCATACAATTTGGTTTCTTCAGTTTTTAAATGTTCCTGACAATCTTGCAGACTTATTTCCATCTGCTTTTGCGTACTACTGATTTTCTTTTGTTTATTATTAATAGTATTTAATGATTGCTCCAATTCTCCCCGCAAAGTTTCCAAAGCCAACAAATTAGCATTGGAACTTGACTGTTCCGCCACCTTTTTTAAAGCCATTAAACGGCTTTCAATCTCCTGAATTCGAAATAAAACTGGAAGATATGCCATGCTTGTTAACTCCTAACTTCGTACCGCTCCGAGTAAATCTTTATATGTCTCAATATCCATTCCTATTTCAGTTCGTTTAGCAAAAAAATCCGACCCTTTTTGCTTGGAACATTCGACACAACGTTTAGTCCCGGGTAATGCTTCAATTCGCTCCTTTGGTATAGTTACCCCACAAAGTTCACATTTTTTACTCACGTTCAGTAACCCCCTTATTTTTTTAAAACTAAGTATGGTTCAGCCTGAATCGTGCTGCTGGGTACGATCGTTAAGTCTTTATCCTCCTTAAAATATTTTGTTAAATAATTGCAAAGTAAAGATATAAATCCTTGTTCCGTAGCCCAATGACCGGCATCGATAACCGCCAATCCGCTTTCCTTGGCATTTAAGAAGTCATGATAATCCAGATCTCCGGTTAAATAAAGGTCCGCATTTTTCCGAATCGCTGTCTTTATTAAGCTCCCGCCGCTTCCGGAACAAATAGCCACTTTGGTAACTGTTTTATCCAAATCTCCAGCCACTCGTAATTGTTGGGCTACTAACCGTTCTTGAACTACCGTACATAAATCTTTTAACAAAAGCGGTTTGGATAAAACTCCGATTCGGCCTAGTCCGTGATTGGAATTATTTTCTAAAGAATATACATCTACTGCCGGTTCTTCATACGGATGATTGGAGTAAACTGCCTTCAGTACTCCGGAAAGCGCTTTGGCTTCAACTACCATCTCCAGACGGATTTCCGTTACTTCGGTATATTCTCCATGATTGCCTATAAAAGGATCAGTCTCGGAACTTGGCTTGAAAGTGCCAGTCCCTTTTAACCCGAAAGAACATCCGGTATATTCTCCGATAACCCCTGCTCCGGTCTGGGTCATAACCTCTCTAATTTTAACCAGGTAATCTTCGGGAGTAAAGACGACAACCTTGTACACTTGACGGGACGCAGGCTCTAACGGCTCTATTTCGTTTAAATCTAAAATTTCAGCCAAATATTGATTTAAACCCTTTTCAGCCTTATCAACATTAGTATGAGCCGTAATTAAAAAAAGGTCATTTTTTATTAGTTTAGTTATATAATTTCCGACTGGAGAATCGGGATTAACTTGAGAAAGCGGTTTAAATATCAAAGGATGATGGACCAGAATACCATCCACCTGATTATCCAGCCCCTCTTGAATCACTTCTTTACTTATATCCAGCGCTACCATGATTTTTTGAATCCGGCGGTTACTGCTCCCCACTTGTAAACCAACATTGTCCCAGCTTTCAGCCAAATCCCACGGCGCCAGTTCATTAATTGCATTTAACACATCTCTTACTTGCGGCAATTTATCACCTGCTATATAAGGCGGATTGCAAAGTTCTCTCTTATTACTATTCTTGGGTTTCATTAGGAGATTAATTCGTCAAACCTCCACAAAATAATTATATTTCGTTTCCTTAAAGTAAAATCCTCCCCGGAGAAAATTATTTATGATTGGGGAAGTGACAAAATTAGGAAAGTAAAGATAGTTATAAAAATTTCTTAACTTATATAGTTTCACTGTTCATATTGTTCATCAGATTATCATCTGTCCGGCTCTTAATTAGTTCAATCATAGCTTTGGTCTAATCATTTTATTGGTTTCGGTTATTATTGATGTAGGTATCTGTTGGCTTTTTGGGATCATATTTTGCCCAACTAATTGTTGTAAGAGCAAAGCCGGTAAAAAACTTAATTGTTGTTGAATACCACATTTTTCAATTATTAAATCAACGTTTTGTTCTGTTGCAACTAGATCAGTTTTAACCAATGCTTGAACAGCCGGGAGTAAAAGTATGGTAATAATTAGAATTAGGGAAGCGTGATTAATTGAATGAGTGACGATTTTGCGCTTTGCAAAATGCCTAATACCGCATATTTGCTCGCACAAAATCGGATTAATCAGCGCTTCCCTAGTAAAATGATTTGTTGTTTGCGCATGGGAAATACCTCCACAGATTAATAAAGAAAATTAGGTTTTATAATATATTTTTAAATCTTTCCCTAAAAATATATCATATTCGGCAAAAATATGTAAGCATTCCGATATTTTCCGCTAAAAAACGACATAAAAAAGCGGGGTATCTCCCCGCTTTCCTTTAAAAACTATTTAGTATGGTGGGCCCACATGGGATCGAACCATGGACCGATCGGTTATGAGCCGACTGCTCTACCGCTGAGCTATGGGCCCAAAAATGTGACATTGATTATTATACAACGATTGACCAAAAACATCAAGCCCAAATTTTTAGTTTAGAGTTGACAATTGACAGCTAAACACTTAAATACTTTTACTTTTTATTGATGACTTCAGCTTTCTTTAACTATAAACTGTACCCTATCAACTATAAACTCATTTAGTCGAGAAAATCTTTCAACTTCTTACTCCGGCTTGGATGGCGCAATTTCCTTAATGCTTTAGCCTCAATCTGCCGGATCCGTTCCCGGGTAACATTGAAGATCTGTCCAACCTCTTCCAAAGTCCGGGCCCGGCCGTCGTCCAGTCCAAACCGTAACCGTAAGACTTTCTCTTCACGTGGAGTCAACGTATTAAGCACATCCTCCAACTGCTCCTTTAAGAGCCGGAAAGAAGCGGCTTCAGCGGGAGCCGGAGCATCCTGGTCTTCAATAAAATCTCCCAAATGACTATCTTCTTCTTCCCCAATCGGGGTTTCCAATGATACCGGTTCCTGGGCAATTTTTATAATTTCCCGGACCCGCTCCGGGCTCATCTCCATCTCTTCGGCAATTTCTTCAGCCGAAGGTTCCCGTCCCAAGCTTTGTAATAATTGACGGGAAACCCGGATTAATTTATTAATGGTCTCTACCATATGCACCGGTATCCGGATAGTTCTTGCTTGATCAGCAATAGCTCTGGTAATAGCCTGACGGATCCACCAAGTAGCATATGTACTAAATTTATAACCTTTCCGATAATCGAATTTTTCAACGGCCTTAATTAAGCCAAGGTTACCTTCCTGGATTAGATCTAAGAAAAGCATTCCTCGTCCGACATACCGTTTGGCTATACTAACAACCAACCGTAGATTGGCCTCGGCTAAACGGCGTTTAGCTGTTTCATCGCCTTCTTCAACTCTCCGAGCCAAGTCTATCTCATCAGTTGCCGAAAGTAACGGAACCCGTCCAATTTCTTTCAGGTACATCCGAACCGGATCATCCAAGGCGATACCTTCGGGGATCGTCAGATCCAATTCGACTTCTTCCGACTCTTCCTCCGGTTGAAATTCATCCTGCTCCTCGGTTACCTCTTCTCCGGTATCCGGCAAAATCTCTATACCGTTACTTGCCAAGGCTTCATAGATCTCATCAATTTGTTCGGTTGATAAATCGACCTGCTCCATAGAGTCCATTATCTCGCGATAAGAAATAACTCCTTTTCGCTTGCCCCTTGCAATTAGTTCCTTAATTCCATCGATATTCGGCAAGGCCTTTTCTTTACTCAAACTTGTTACCATCCTTTTATATATGTCGCCATAGAATATTCGTCAACTTAAAATTATAGTATTGCGACATATTTCCCTTGATTTAATATTTTAAATGTCGCGCTAATTAATCCTTCTAATTAGCGGCATATTTTCTTGATTAAAAAACAGCTAAATTCCGGTTGAAAATTGTGGATATTCTTTTTGCAACCTTCTTTTTAGTTCGGTAAATTCTTTGGCTTTTACTTTCAGGTCGGAATCGGATAGAACTTTCCCTTCTTCATCCCGGCCGCTGGTAAGTTGATTCGTTAAACTTTGAACTTTTTCACGCAGATGAAGCATTTTTAACCTTTGAATACAAGCAGCCAAATCAGATTGGGCTTCTTTTATCTCTTGTTCGGCAATTAGAGAGGCTGCTACCTCCCTGAATGGACCTTGAATCTCCGCCAAGGCAATCCGGGAATTTTCGACAAACGGCTCAACCCGTTGAAGTTCTAAGAATAATTCCCGCCATATTTGAAAACTGAACTCATCCACTTTCAATTCTTCTTTTATTCGCTCAAATTTATCATATTCCTGCAAAGCTAATTGCAAAAGTTCCTTTTCAGTCTCAAAAATAGCTCTCTTTGAAGGAGGAAGCTCATCAATTCTAACTGAACCGATAGTTAT
The DNA here is from genome assembly GCA_023435225.1 of Bacillota bacterium. Classification (GTDB taxonomy): domain Bacteria; phylum Bacillota; class UBA4882; order UBA8346; family UBA8346; genus UBA8346. The sequence goes on along the minus strand of JAEYRX010000024.1, from coordinate 113,339 downwards.
CTCTATTTTTTCATTCGTTTCTTTAGTATAACTATTATTAAGATTCCTATCCAAAACCGGTGATTTTTTCCTGTTCCTTTTTAGCCACTCTTTAAATTCGGCAAAAACCGTTACTTCGGTAATACCGGTTTCCCTGGCCAACTGCCGTAAATAGAACTCGCGGGAAATATTATCAAGAGAGGCTATCTCAGGCAAAACAGCCTGAACAGCTTGGATTTTTCCTTCCGGAGTATTTAGATTAAACTCTTTAATTACCTGCTGTAATTTAAAGTCAGCTAAGTTAAGCGCCCCTTCTATTAAACGGCTAAAAGCTTCCGCTCCGTTTTTCTTGATAAATGAATCCGGATCATCTCCAACCGGCATTTTTAAAATTTTTACATTTAGTTCTGCTTCCTGCAGTAACTCCATCCCCCGGATAGTTGCCTTTTGACCGGCTGAGTCGGCGTCATAAGCTAAAACAACTTCGGAAGTGAATTTCTTTATTAATCTGGCCTGCTCTTTGGTTAAAGCTGTTCCCAATGAAGCAACCGTATTATTAAACCCTGCTTGCTGGGCCTGAATAACGTCTAAATATCCTTCGACAATAATCGCTTGGTTTTGTTTACGGATAGCGTCTCGGGCTGAAGATAAACCAAATAAAAAATGCCCCTTATGGAAAATCTCAGTTTCCGGAGAGTTCAAATATTTAGGTTGACTATCATTCATTACTCTCCCACCGAAACCAACTATATTTCCTTTTAAATCAGTTATTGGAAAAATAATCCTCTCCCGGAAACGATCATAGAAACCATTTTCGCCTAAACTAACCAACCCTAACTTTTCAGCAGCTTCCAAAGAAATTGATTTTTTCCTTAATACTTCAGTCAAGTTATGCCAGCCCGGAGGGGCATACCCAAGTTTAAACCGGCTCCAACTCTCCACCTCAATATTTCTTTTTTTAAAATAATCCCTAGCCGATTTCCCCAGATCAGTTTTGACTAAATATTGATTAAACACCGCCGCTGCCAGTTGATTAATTTTAAACAGCTCCATCCGGCGTCTTTCCACTTCGGAGTCTGTTTTTTTAAACTCAGGCCAAACAATACCGGCCCGATCGGCTAAAATTTTTGCAGCTTCAATAAAATCCAGGTTTTCTAATTTCATAATAAAACTAAAAACATCACCGCCGGTCCCACAACCAAAACAATAAAAAAACTGTTTTCCCTGATTTACATTGAATGATGGTGTTTTCTCGGAATGAAACGGGCAAAGCCCTACCAGCGACCTCCCGGTCCGCTTTAGGCTAACATACTCGGAGATCACTTGGACAATATCATTTTTATCTTTAATTTGCTCAATTAATTCTTGCTTTAACCCTGAATTCATTTTCCTTATCTCCCCCAACTGTGGGGCATAAATTTTTCCATAAAAATTTCATTAGCATAACGGTCGGTCATTCCAGCAATGTAATCAATCACTGCCAACTCTGGCTCACCATGGGAAAAATCCCGGATATGCTCCGGAACTTCCTGGTAATTTTCTAAAAAATACTCATATAAGATTTTTAGCATTTTTGAGACTTTTGACTCTTCAACTTTAGCTGTTGAACCGATATATACCTTTTCAAATAAAAACTCCCGCAATTGGTGAAATTTTTCACCAACTTCCGGTGAAAAAGATATATCTCCATTTTCGTAACTTGTCTCCACCATATCTTTAATTAGCACTGTTAATCTCTCAGAGGCTGTCTTGCCAAGCCTTTCAATAATCCGGTCCGGAAGATTCTCGGTATTAAGTACTCCGCCTCTTAGAGCATCATCCAAATCATGATTGACATAAGCGATTCGATCAGCCCAACGAACTACTCTTCCTTCAACAGTAACCGGAATAGTCGGCCCGGTATGGTTCAAAATTCCATCCCGGACTTCGAATGTCAGGTTCAACCCTGGATAATTCTTCTCCGATGATTCCAAGCAATCAACTACCCGTAAACTTTGCTGATTATGCCGAAATCCTGACTTTACTAAATTATTTAGAGCTGCTTCACCGGCATGACCAAAAGGGGTATGTCCCAGATCATGCCCTAAAGCGATGGCTTCGGTAAGATCTTCATTTAGCTTTAATAGCCTGGCAATTGTCCTAGCTATTTGGGCTACCTCAAGAGTATGGGTTAATCTGGTCCGGTAGTGATCTCCTTCCGGGGCGATAAAAACCTGGGTTTTATGTTTTAAGCGTCGGAATGCCTTGGAATGAATAATCCGATCACGGTCTCGTTGGAATTCCATCCTCAATGGGCAAGTTGGTTCCTGATACCGACGGCCTTTGGTCTCATTAGACCGGAGCGCCAATTTGGAAAGATTTCTATTTTCGGATTCAATCAAGGCAGTTTTGAAATCCATCGTCTTACCTCAAAATAAATATATGATCCTCCGGTCTCCGTGACAAAATATTCCCTACAGTTAAAAAAAAGCGCTTAGAGCGCTTCGAATCCTTGTGGCGTTAATCTAACAGTTCTAATAACTCCCCGCTCGCCAAATTGTCCTAAATCTTTTCCGTTATAATTCAAACTAATGCCGGCGGGATTGCCCATTTTTATAATCATTTCCCGTTGGGCCATCCAAATCTGTTGAGGTTGTGACGGACTAAAGGTCATTCCATCAGCCCCATAAAGATAATCTCCGTCAATTCTAATTTGAACCCAGGCTGATTCCTTGAATACCGCAATTACCGTAACTGGCGCCGGTAATTTTTGCCTGGTTGGAGTCTCTGATTGTACCGTAGATTCTATATCGGCAGGCATAGGCTTTAGCTGAACTGCTTCCTGTAACCCATCCTTATGATGAGCTGGAAACATAAAAAAGCTCAAAACAATTAACAAACCAACTAAAGCTACTACGATACCCAGATATATGCCTTTTAATTGTTCACTGTCCGGATTGGCTGGAATATTTCTTTCTTCCAAAGCTACCTGAGTCTGAACTTGGCGAATCTCCTCTTCTTGAGCCGCTTTAATCTGATTGTAGCGATTTAATATCTCTTGGCCGTCAAGACCGATAGCATTGGCGAAATTAACCATAAAACCTTTCCGGTAAACCTCCCCCGGGATTGCCTCAAAATTACCGATATCAATAGCTTCCAAATACCGCATACTAATTTTGGTCGCTTCTTGAATTTCTTTAAGAGAAATCTTTTTTTCTTCCCTCACCTGATGGAGGTAGTCTCCGATCTCCTTCAAGCAGGTCACCTCCTGATGTTAATTAATACTTGTTATTGGTGATAAGTATGTTAGTTCAATAGTGCATTGGTTATTAGTAAAAAAATTCATAATTTAGGTAAGTTGTCAGTTCGTATGTTCTTAGTTCATCTTTATTTATTTAGGGTTTTAATTGTTCATTGTCAATTGTCAATTATTTTTCCCCACTATATATTCTAGTAAATTAAGTCAGTTCCTTCCTAAATTTAAAATTTACTCCGGGTTCTGCTTTTTCATCTCTTCCATTTGTCTGGCAGTTATATAGACTTCACGTGGTTTGCTGCCTTCATAGGGGCCGATGATGCCTCTGGATTCCATCATATCCACCAAACGTCCCGCCCTGGCATAACCGACTTTTAATCTTCGTTGCAATATGGAAGCTGAAGCTTGTCCATAATCAACCACAATCCGGACCGCATCCCAGAACAGTTCATCTTCTTCCGGAGCTATGGATTCTTTTTTAGTTGGAACATTTACGAAATCCTCTTGATATTTTGGTTCTCCCTGATTTTTCCAATGTTCAATTACAGCTTCAATTTCTTTCTCGGTAACCAAGGCTCCTTGAACCCTCCGGGGTTTCATGGAGCCGATCGGTGAAAACAACATATCTCCCCTGCCTAATAAGCGTTCCGCTCCGGCGCTATCCAAAATAGTTCTGGAATCCACCTGCGAGGAAACGGCAAAGGCTACCCGGGAGGAAATATTAGCCTTAATCAAACCGGTAATAACATCAACCGACGGTCTTTGAGTCGCTACTACCAAATGGATCCCGGTCGCCCTTGCCATTTGGGCCAACCGGCAGATACAATCCTCCACGTCGACCGGGGCCAACATCATCAAATCAGCCAGTTCATCAATGATTACTACAATATAGGGCAGAAAATCTTCTTCACCGGCTTGAGCGTTGTACTTATCCAGATCCCGAACTCTGGTCTCCGCAAAAAGTTTGTAACGCCGCTCCATCTCATCAACTACCAGCTTCAATATGCCGGCTGCTTTTTTGGCTTCGGTAACCACCGGGGCCATCAAATGAGGAATTCCATTATACATCGATAATTCGACCATTTTGGGGTCAATCATAATAAATTTTACCTCATCCGGATAGGCTTTAAACAAAATACTCATAATCAAGGTATTAATACAAACACTTTTTCCGGAACCAGTTGCTCCGGCCACCAATAGATGAGGCATTTTACTAAGATCGGCAATTACAACTTCCCCGGCAATATCCATTCCTAAGCCTACGCTTAGCCTACCGGTATTCCAAAAGATTTTTGATTCCAGAACATCTCGAAAAGTAACGATCTGTGCTTCCTGATTGGGTACTTCGATTCCGATAGCGGCTTTTCCCGGGATTGGAGCTTCAAGCCGCATTCCCCGGGCAGCCAGAGCCAGCGCGAGGTCATCCGCTAAATTGACAATCCGGCTCACTTTAACACCAGGGGCCGGTTGCAAATCATATCTGGTTATTACCGGTCCATAGTGAACCTCTATTACTTTGGCCTGAATACCGAAATTTGCCAGCGTCTCCTCCAACTTACGGGATTGATCCAGAATCCGAGCCCCTTTTTTGGGTTTGCTTGAAGCCGGCGGACCTACCAGGTTAACATCAGGAAGGCGGTATGGACCGGTTTTTAAAAGTGATTTTTGCAAGACTTCCGGTTTGACTGTCTCAGTTTTAAAATCCTTCTTTATTTCTTTGGATTTTTCCTTCTCCTTCAACATGTTTTGCAGCGTGGCCACAACCGGACTTGAACTATTCTCCTTGGGTGGAAAAGGAATTATATTAGCCGAAGATTTATACTCCACAACTTTTTCCTCTTCAAGAGGCAATTTATTCACTTTAGAAATTACCCTAACAGGTTGAACCGTCGCCTCTTCTTCAACTTCTTCCGGAACTTCAACCTGTCTTTTCCCGGCTCCAAATAAAAACTCAATCAATGGTCGATCAAGGGCCAAAATGGACGCGATTATCAACCAAATAAATAAAAATATCCCGGTTCCAAATTTACCAAAAAGATTTAAAAGAGTTAACCCTAAATAATGGCCAATTGCTCCTCCACCTTCGATGGCCCGGTCCCAGTCATTCTCAGTGATAGTAACCCCGCTAAAAAAATGCATTATTAATAAAGCCCATAAAAAAAGCATGCTCAAAGCGATAAATTGTTTGGTTAAACGTATCCCTCGACGCCAAACTAATAAGGTCCAACCTAAAAAAGCCACAAAGATAATTGGAATAATTGAACCGCTACGACCGAAGGCATAATGAAGTCCCCTTTTTAATATTTCGCCGACAAAACCGGCTCCATTAAAATATATAGCCGAAAGTGCCAAAAATGCCAATCCCAGCAAAAGTACACCGAGAATTTCGCTGCGTTGTTCCGCAAAACGGTCTTCGGTTTCAGTCTCCCGGGGTTCTTTTACCTTTTTGGTACCTACCATTATTCCCCACCTTCTTCAATAACTGCGGCAGCAATATTAGCTGCGTGAGCTGAGATCCTGAGCAAGTTACTTAACATTTCAACATAAACAACTCCCGAACCAGGCCAACATTTCCCTTGATTTAAACGATGGATATGATTTTGGCGCAGTTCTTCTTCCAACTTATCTATATTGCCTTCCCGGTTTTCGATTTGTTTGGCTACTTCCAGGTTGTTATCCCTCAAGGCTAAACAGGCTTTGTTATATAGATCGAAAGCCTTACCAAAGAACAACTCCAGCTCATTAATGGCAATCTCTGAAAAAGGCAACTGTTCCTGGTGTTTTTTATCCGCCAGATTGGCAATATTATTAGCATGATCGCCTACCCGTTCGATATCACTAACTACATGCAACAAACCGGCTAACCGGTGGGACTGGGCTTCAGTTAAAGAGTTCTGTGATAATAAAGCGGACAAATAAAAAGTAATTTGTTCCTGTAAATCATCGACTATTGTTTCATCCCGGTAGATTCCATTTAATAGATGAACTTGTCCTTTTAAAAAGGCCAACCTGGCCGATTTTAACATTTCTTGTGAAATCAGAGCCATTTGGTTTATTTCATGTGAAGCCAGGATCAAAGCCAAAGCCGGACTTTGTAAAGCCCGCCGATCCAAATAAGTGGTCCCGTTTGAACCGATTTTCCCTTTTTCGGTATGGCTTAAAAGCTTGGATTTTGATGCCAGGATAGTCAAAGGAAACCAAATTAGAATAACCGACATATTAAATAAGGTGTGGGCCATTGCAATTTCCCAGATATTAAACCACCGGCTGTCAACTAAACCGGTATGCCACTGAAAAACCGAAGTTTGCATCCATATAAAACAGGTATGGATATGTTGACTTACCCAACTAACAATGCCAAAGCCAAACGGTAATAAGAATAGCCAAATTAAAGCGGTTGACAGATTAAACGAGAAATGAAACCAATTGGCCTTACGGGCAGTCGGTAAACGATCCAAACCAACCAACATATTGATTATGGAAGCTCCTACATTTGCTCCAATAATTATTGCCACCGCGCCGTTTAAAAATACGGGAGTGCTTAAAGCCAGCTCCACTCCGATGATTCCCTGTATCATAACAACAACAGTATTACTACTACGTAGTAACGCAGCTAAACTCATTCCAATCAAAAATCCGGTCCAGGGATTGGCGACAATATTTGTTATAAACTCGGCCGCATTTGGTTGAGTGGTTAATGTTTGAAAAGATTGATGAAAAATCCCCAGACCTAGATACATTATTGCAAAACTAAAAACAACCTGTCCCAAATAGTGAAGATTACGTTTTTTTCCATAAAAATACAACCAATAGCCGATAAACAGCAATAAAAAGGTCACCGCTCCAAGATTAATCGACATTAATTGGGTAGTTACCGTCATTCCTAAATTAACCCCCAACATTATCCAAAGAGCCGGTAATAATCCCAATAAGCCGGCATTGACCATTCCGGAGATCATTCCAAAGGTTAAAAAATTGTTTTGTAAAGCAGCAGCCATACCAATACCGGTAAAAATACTGGAGACAGGTCCTCTAGCTTGATTCTCCAGTATTATTCTAATCCGTTCCCCGGCCATTTTTTGCACTCCGTCGCCCAACCGGAATATGCCATATAAAAAAAGGCCCAATGCACCTATAAGACTCAAAACTCCTTCAATTAACAACAAATATATTTCCTCCTCTGAATTAAGGAAAATTCCTAATAAAAATAAACAGATTATTTATTCTCGGATAATCCCCGAAATCCTTCCATAATAATTTCGGATTTCAAATTACGGATTTTTAAACCACTCTAATGAACTATTTAACCAATTATAAAGTATAACGCAATTCCATAAAAATAAAACTCCCTAGCTGGGAGTTTTAAACAAACCTATGGGATTACAACACTATATACGTTTTCACACTTGCATTTCTTAATTCACACTTTTAATTCGGGATGCGGTGTCAAACTAATTCACCGCCATTATCGAGCCAGGCTGCCATTCGGGGTTTAAATAATCTTGAGGGTTGGTACTGATTATCCGGTTTATTTTCGCCCTTCCGCCATTGGTAGGTGAGACTAAAAAACTCTTTCCATTCTTTTGGATCTCTATTTCTTCAATCTTGGAAGAATATTGACCGTAATCATCTTCTTCTGCAAAAATATATTCCGGTGGAATTATCGTATATAATAACATTACTGAATCCCTCCACGCTTTGAGTTTACTTTTAACTCAATCAGTTCATCAAGTTTTTTTAAGGCTTGGCTAACACCGCCAACTTCATCAATCAATCCGGAATTAACCGCATCTTTCCCTACTAAAACCGTACCAATATCTCTCACCAGATCCCCGGTCCTAAACATTAGTTCCCGAAAACCTTCCTCATTGATTTTCGAATGTTTGGTGACAAACCTAATAACCCGGTCCTGCATTTTATCCATATATTCATATGTCTGCGGTACTCCGACAACTAATCCGTTTAGTCGCAATGGATGAATAGTCATAGTGGCTGTTTCCGCAATATAGCTATAATCAGTGGCAACAGCTATGGGAACACCGATTGAATGCCCTCCGCCAAGCACTAAAGATACAGTAGCTTTGGAGAGGCTTTCCAACATTTCGGCAATTGCCAAACCCGCTTCCACATCGCCGCCAACCGTATTCAAAATAACCAATAACCCCTGAATGCTTTTGTTTTGTTCAATCGCCACCAACTGGGGGATAATATGCTCATATTTAGTAGTCTTATTTTTAGGCGGTAAAACAATGTGCCCCTCTACCTGCCCCACAATTACCATAGTATGAATATTACTTTCCGGTGCTGCCGGTGTATTGGTCTGTCCTAGTGTCTTTAAGTTACGTAATATCAATCTTTGTTTCCGGGGATTTTGCCTAACCGGTTGCTCAACCGGGTTGTCAACTCCCGGTTCCGAAGTCTCACCATAGAAATGTTCTTCCAAGCAGTATACCTCCTTAGGATAACATAATATATCTATATATGTTTAATTAAGACTTTTGAATTCAATATATATTCTTACCCTGGTTTCTTTTTTAACATCCGGTATTTGGGATGCGAATATTTGATACAAAGTTTCTTCATTTTTTATAGTATTCTTTAAGCGGCTTTAAATCATTCTTGTTTTCAATATTTATTTTGAGTTAATAATCCAACTTACGCACCTCTATTTAATGCAGTAAAATAAATGGTTTATGGAGATCAAGTTTTAAAAAATCTTTAAACCGTCTAATATTTTCAAAATTTGATTTTTATTGATATGACTTTACTGCGAGGTATTTTAAAGTGCGAAAGTTGAATTAATAAATTAACCCGGAAAATAATACCCTAAAGAAGCAGGAACTGCTAATAACTTGGCCAATAAATATAAATAAATTGATTTATTTAAACAAATCTAAGAAAAACTTGCCATTAAAATAGAAACAACTGTATTAAGAGGCGAACCCAATGGAAAATGAAGTTTTATTCAGAGAACTCCTACAACCCGGAAAAAGCATTCAATTTGAAGTGGATGATGGAAACGGAGGTAAAATAGCTTATCGTTCTACTATCTACAGTTATGAAGAGAATTTACTAAGTCTGCTGAAACCGAAGGATGATTTTGTACTAAATAATATTCAGCCCGGGACTAAAATCTTCATTATCTTACGGAACAACCAAGAACAAAATGATTATGTATTTTCAGCCGAATTTATTAAGGCTGAATCCGGTGTCCCCTTACTATTTATTAAGAAGCCGGCCGACCTGGAGTTAAAGATTGGACGCCATTTTTTCCGGTGTGAAGTAAATCTTCCGCTATCAGGTTTTTTAAGCCAGGAAAAATTTAGGGGCGAAGTAAAAAACCTCTCAATGAATGGACTGTATGCATTGGTAAATCCCAATCTACATATTGAACCCGGCCAACATATTACCTGTCAAATGAACTTTCCTACCGCCAAAGAAGCTGTTTTATTTGTGGCAAAAGTAGTTAGAGTTATCAAAAAAGAGGGTTCCCAAGGGATCGGTTTAAGTTTCCAACACCTCTCAAAAAACATCCAAGATCAAATAACTAAATATTTGTTTGATCGCCAACGTTCCCTGATAAACTTAGGTCAAATAAGAATTGTCAAAGCAGAGTAAAGTGGTCTCCTTGGGTTATAGGATTACGATAACACGGATTAACAAGGATTTTTCGGATTAACACAGATTATTTTTTTCCCTAATCCGTGTTAATCAATATTAATCTGCGTTAATCCGTGTTACAGTTTACTTTGTTTCAGTATTTGATTTGTTGGATGGCTTATATAGTCTGTTTCTTCTGCCAATTGACTATAGTCACTGCGCTAATAACGATTACTCCTCCAAGAATTTGCAAAAAACTTAGGCGTTCTTTAAGGATAAAACAACTGGCAACCACCGCTACCACTGGAATGAAATTGAGAAATAAGGCCGACAGATTAGCCCCTAGCTTATCCAATGCATAAGCGTAAACATAATAACCCAACGCTGAACAGCAAACCCCCAAAAAGAATAAATTCAACACTATCGTAATAGAAACTTGATTCCAATCGGTTTTCTCTAGAAGAGCGAATGGAATTAAGGCTATGGTTCCAATAACTGTTTGATAAAAAACAATTGCTAACTGGGAGTACTTTTTAAAAAGCGGCTTAGTAATAATAGTATAGATTACCCATGAGATAGCCGCTCCCAACATCATTAAGTAACCTAATCCCGAATCCGACCATCGAATATCCACTCCAACCACCAAACAAACCCCAATCATTGATAGGAAAACACTGATAATTTTCTTCCCGGTCAGACGGTTCTTAAGGATTAAAGCATCCGCCACTAAAGTTAGTATTGGTATGGTGGCGATAATAATTGAAGCAGCAGAAGCGGTAATGATTTTTACTCCATTATTTTCAAAGAAAAAATAAAGAGTGATTCCAATGACGCCGGCCGGAATAAATAATGGTAAATCTTTAAAATCAAGCTTAGTCTCCGGCTCTCTTAATTTCAACACCCCAAATAATAAAACCGAGGCCATTATGAACCTAAGCAGCGCTAAAGTCATCGGCGGAAATACCGCGACCGTAATTTTGATGCTTAAAAACGATAAGCCCCATACCAAAACAGCGGTCAGCACTGCTGCAAACGGAAGCACATTTTTATTCTCCAAGATTATCACCCTTTAATTAGTTCATTGGTTATTAGTTCATTAGTTATTGGTTTTTAGTTTTCTGTTCATTAATTCATTTGTTCATTGTTGTTATTCATTGGAAATAACAAAACTCCTAAAGAATTCAAGTTCTTTTGGAGTTTACCTGCTATATAGGATTAAATTTTTTTGTCGTCTGAACACCATCGTCCGTAAAGTCGGCTGGGATGCATAGGCAAGCAATAGGCGTAAGCTAACGGACAGTATTTTTTAAATCTACCCTACGCTGAAAAATTCGAACTTCGGTGTCTTGATTGACTTTGTTCTTTATACTAATAACTAATATCCCAATATACTAATAACTAAAGGTAGTTCTTACTTCTCAAACGCCCCCATCGGACAATATCTGATACATTGGTAACAGTTGATACATTTCTCCTCATCGATCACCGGCGCTTTAAAACCTTCCTGAGTCAATGCTCCCGGTTTGCAAACTCTAATCGCCGGACAGGGATGGTTTTGGGGACATCTATACTTATTTATTTTAACCGCCATAAAATATTCACTCCTTTTTTATATACCTATACCCGTATATGTATATATTAGCTTAACGGTCCCCTCTTGTCAATAGAAAACAATCGAACAAAGAACTATGAATCTGTGTTAATCCGTGTCTAATATAAATAGGCCCCAAAAATAATCAACAAAGAACTTGGACACGGATTTCTTGGATTTATCGGATTTACACAGATAGAACTTTATTAAACTAAAAATCTAAAAATTTATCCTAATCCGTGTAAATCCGTGTTAATCTGTGTCTAATAAAGTTTTTAAAATTACAGCAATTCTTCCTTCCCAGCTTCTCTAATCTTTTGCAGCAACCGTTTAAGCTCCGGCGCTTGCTCTTTTGAGCAAACCATTAATACATCCGATGCTTCCACAATTATTAAATCGGAGACTCCGAGAGTAGTAACGGTTTTCTCCGGACTATCGATGATACAATTTTGAGTATCCACCCCAATATGATTTCCGCGGAGAACATTGCCAAACTGGTCGGAGGGGAGAAACCTCTCCAGCGCCAGCCAGCTCCCCAGGTCTTCCCAACCATATTCCGTCGGAATTACTACCAGGTTTGAAGATCTCTCCAATATTCCGTAATCAACCGAGATAGATTCCAGATTTGCATATATCTCCTGTAATCTTTGGCTCTCTTCAGAAGCGCCGACATACTTCGCTAAAGATTTTAACTCATTCCAAAGCATCGGTTGGTGTTGTTCTAATTCACCTTCTAAAACACTGCGCTTCCAAATAAAAACGCCCCCGTTCCATAAAAAACCTTTACTTTCTAGGTACTCTTCAGCCGTTTTCCGATCCGGTTTTTCTTTAAATGCATCTACTTCATAATATGAGACCCCATCAACCTCTCCGAGTTCTTTTCCCAGTTTAATATAGCCAAAACCGGTTTCAGCCCGGGAAGGGCGTATGCCAAAAATAATACCGGTATTATTTTTATAGCATAAGCTAACACCGGCTTTCAATACCCGCCGGAGTTCCGCTAGATTAAAAACCATCGAGTCACTAGGTAAAAAAACTATTCCTGGATCTTCATCCGGAAATAGTTTCGAAATATATATTGCCGCTAACCCTACACAAGGGGCGGTATTCCTTCCTAAAGGCTCTGTTAGAATATTCTGCGGAGGGATAAAAGGAAGTTGTCTTTGGAGTTCTGCCCGATAATCCTGGTTAGCAACGATAAAAATCCTTTGATAGTCGGTTAATTCTTCAATCCGAGCCACTGCTTCCTGAAGCAGCGACTTATCTCCCAAGATGTTTAATAATTGTTTAGGGAAGTTCCGTCGGCTCCGTGGCCAAAACCGTTCCCCCCGCCCCCCGGCCATTATTACTATTATCGGCTTCATTAAGACTCCTTGTTATTAGTTATTAATTCATTAGTTCATTTGTTACTGGTATAATAGTTCATTTATATAAAGCTAAAATTTAAAATCTACAATTCTAAACCCAAAAATTTTATTAATGTCAATTGTCAATTCACAATTCTCAATTGTTCTTTATAATGTTTGCTTAAAATATTAGACACTTCTTCCCTAGTGAACTCCGGTGGTAAAGAAAACCCGGCATTTAGCATCTCCCGGACTTTGGTGCCGCTTAAAAACACTCGTTGCTCTCCCTGGTGGGGGCAGGTTTTTTCCGAGGCCATATTTCCACATTTTTTACAGTAAAAGGTATTTTCAAATTTAAATATATTGATCCCGATTTCCTCCTGGGTAAACCGGTCAAAAATGTTCTGGGCGGCATAACTGCCGTAATAATTCCCGACACCCGCATGATCTCTACCGACGATAAAATGGGTGCAACCGTAATTTTTCCGGACAATCCCATGAAAAACAGCCTCCTTAGGGCCGGCATATCTCATGGCTGCCGGGAAAAAGCTTAACATTACACGATTTTTGGGATAGTACTCTTTAATAAGAGTTTCGTAGCATTTTATTCGGACAGCGGCGGGAATATCATCGGATTTGGTGTGCCCGACTAATGGATGAATTAATAACCCATCCACCATCTCCAGGGCTACCTTTTGAAGATACTCGTGGGCCCGGTGAATTGGATTCCTGGTTTGGAAGGCGACAATTGTCCTCCACCCCTTTTTAACGAATTCTTCCCGGGTTTCCTGCGGGGAAAGGTAATATTCGGGGTAATAATCAGCAGTATCATGATGAACTGCCTTTACCTTGCCACCCAATAAAACCTCACCTTTACTATATAAATACGCGACTCCGGGATGGTTCTGATCAGTTGTACCGAACACCGAAAGCGCTTCTCTTTCCCGATACCGTTGAAATTTTTCTTCCAGATATAAAACGCCTAAAAATTTCCGCTCTGTTGAAAACAACGCAATACTATCCCCCAGCTGAAAATCTCCGGCTTTTGCTTGATTAATACTCAAAACAATGGGAATGGTCCAGACCAGTCCAGAGGCTAAACGGTCTCCAGTTAAAACAGCTTGGTAATCCTGTTCTCCCATAAAACCGGATAGCGGGCTAAAGGCTCCATTAGCCATCAACTCTAAATCTGATTGCTCAACCTGATCCAGTATAAGCTCTTTCAGATCTTTGGACTCCCCGATTACCTTTATTTCTTCATCACTTAAGTAAGCCGAAACCAATACGCCACCATGAGGTTCAATCAAAATAAAAACCCCTTTCCTGCAATCATAAGATATCTTATGACATAAGTTGAATTAAGTTCCTTAAAAAAATATCTAAAAACCTTCGTCCCTAAAACCGGACGTGATAGAAATAAATTGAACTTAATTCACGGAAAGGAGTTGAATATATATGTTATTCGTTAGGTTTTAATTGAATTGTCAATTCTCAATTTTCAATTCTCAATTTCTTTAAACATATTCCCTCATCCCTTTTTCCTTTAACAACTCCACCACTTCCTTAACATTTTGGGCTTTATCCTTAGGGCAGATTAAAATGGAGTCATTGGTGGCGGCAATAATCAGGTTTTCAACGCCGATTGTCGCTATTAACTGTTCGGAACCGTAGATAATTGAATTCTTGGTGTTAACACCTAAGTGTTTAGCTTTCACAATATTACCGTTTTCATCAGTTGGGAAAATGGCCCCTAACGCATCCCAGCTACCTACATCATTCCAGCCAAAATCGCCGGGAACCACTAACACTTCATCACTACGTTCCAAAATACCGTAATCGATAGAAATGCTTTGTAAATCAGCGTAAATCTTTGCAATAACCTCCGATTCCTCGGCGGTTCCTAAATGATCAACAATTTCAATCATGCTTTTATATAACCGGGGTAAATACCGCTGATAATTATTAAGCAATACCGAGGTTTTCCAAATAAATGTACCGCTGTTCCAGAGGTAATCTCCTGAAGCAACATATTGTTTAGCTCTCTCAAAAGCCGGTTTTTCGACAAACTCACTTACTTCAAAGACCCCCTCCGGCATATTAACTTTGGGTTCTTTATTAAACCTGATATAACCATATCCGGTAGCCGGAAAAGAAGGTTTAATCCCAATGGTAAGCAACTTATCGGTTTCTCCGGCGATCCGGCAGACTTGAGTGAGAATGTTCCGGTACCCATCTTCATCGGTAATATAATGATCGGATGGCAAAACTACCATCAAAGTGTCACCATATTTTTTTTGAATGGCTAAAGCTGCATACAATATACAGGCGGCTGTATTTTTGGCCATAGGTTCTTTTAGGATATTTTCCCGGGGGACCTGATCAAGCAAGATATCGTTTAAAAGTTCGGCTTGTGACTCGTTGGTAACAATAAGCGTGTTTTCCAGCGGGATAACACCCTCATATCTCTGGATGGTATCATTAAGCATAATATCTTTCCCGCTAAGATTGAGTAATTGTTTGGGGGTGTTCTGCCGTGACAACGGCCAAAACCGAGTCCCGCCCCCTCCTGCCAAAATAACCGCAACTATCTCCATTGAATTCTCCTATATTTTTGGGATAATAAGTAGTAAATCCAGTCTAAAACCTTAATTTTGACAGGATTTACACGGATTAACCGGATTATTAATTGAAAACCTTTAAATTCTATGAGCTTTCTCCTGTTGCCTGTTCCCTATTCCCTGTTACCTATTTATTTCACGCCTCTTGCCTATCTCCCAACTCCTGCGGCTCTTCGACTGGGGATTGAAAGATAAAATATTTTCTGGATAAAAAGTTCCAGGCAAATACTAAAATGGTGGCAATTACTTTAGAGATAAGATAATGGATATGAGCATATTCCGTAAAAACCCAGATAAAAAAGATATTTAGCCCGAGACCGGTAATACCGATAATGGTAAAAGCCCCAAATTCCGCCCATTTATTCTTAAAACCCCGGTTGGTAAAAACCCAACTAATACTCAAAAAATAATTAACGGTTACTCCCAAGGTAAAAGAGGCAATAGCCGAGACCAGATAATAAATATGAAAGTACTCCGTAAGTAGATATAGCAAAGCGATATCTGCAATAGTAGCAATCCCGCCAACAAAAGTCGACCGGAACAACTGGATCAGAAAATTATCGGTTTGAGTTACGAAGATTTTTTTGAACATTACTGCTCCTTTAATAAAAATTAGTCTAAATAAAAGAACTATGACACGGATTTCACGGATTTAAAAAAGGATTCAAACGGATAAGGCTTTTAATAAATAAAAATCAAAGAATTTATCCTAATCCGTGTAAATCTGTGTTAATCCGTGTCTAATAAAAATAGGCCAATAAAAAACTTAAACAAAGAACTTGGACACGGATTTCTTGGATTTATTGGATTTACACGGATAAAAGATATTAAACAAATTAAACTTTATTATATGCGAAGCTTGAATATTCCAATCCGCGTCAATCCGTGTTATTCCTGTCTAATTATATGTTTTTCTATACCAATCGTAAGTCTTCTCAATCCCTTCCTGCAACGAAACTGTCGGCTGCCAACCCAGGGATTTGATTTTAGAAACATCATTGACTTTGATTGGCGTACCATCCGGTTTCGTAGTATCAAATTCGAGATCTCCGGTAAAGCCGACAATCTCCTTGATCAGTAATGCTAAATCTTTAATGGAAATCCCTTCGCCGGTTCCTATATTAATAATCTGACTCTTATTATAACTCAACATTAAAAATAAGCAAGCCTCTGCCAGATCATCTATATATAAAAACTCCCGAACAGCCGCTCCGGTTCCCAAAACTACCACATTTGGCTTGCCATTTATTTTAGCTTCATGAAATTTTCGGATCAGAGCCGGTAGGACATGTGATGATTGTAAATCAAAGTTATCATGAGGTCCATAAAGATTGCTGGGCATAGCTACAATGTAGTTAGTATCATATTGTTGATTATATGAACGGCAAAGCTCAAGACCGGCAATTTTTGCAATAGCGTAAGCGCGGTTAGTAGGTTCCAACTCACCAGTAAGTAAATACTCTTCTTTAACCGGTTGCGGGGCCAGTCTCGGATAAATACAGGAACTCCCTAAAAAGAGCAGCTTTTTAACTCCGGTTTTATAAGCAGCATTGATAATATTAGCCTCAATTAATAAATTGTCGTAGATAAACTCCGCCGGTCTGGTACTATTGGCTATAATACCCCCCACTTTGGCTGCAGCCAAAAATAGATATTCTGGTTTTTCCGTCTCAAGAAACTTTTTCACACCGTCATGGTTACGTAAATCCAACTCTTTACTGGAGCGAAAAACCAGATTATTAAAACCGTTTTCCTTAAGTTTCCGTATTATCGCCGACCCTACCAATCCACTATGCCCGGCTACGTAAATCTTTGAATTTTTATCCATTTGTTTACCCTTCCAGTTAAACATTGAATGTTTTATAATTTATCTATTATCCAAATTAAAATCTATACTTCCAGGTTTAAACCAAACCCTATCCCTTAAAGGATACTAGTATGTCTTTGCAGGTCTTAAAAAGTGACTGGAAATGATGGGGGGTTCTTTCAAAGTATGAAGAACGAAGTGTAATTCACATGAATTTGTATTTTTAATTGTGATTTGTCAATTAATCACTCATGGTATTCTTTTACCTTAAACCCACTATTCTGACAAAGTAGATCACGTTCCGCTTCTGAGATATCCTCTGTTACCATTGCCCTAACTAATTTCGGAAAAGACACTTGTGGACTCCAACCTAATTTTTGTTTGGCTTTAGTCGGGTCCCCTAATAATAAATCAACCTCGGTCGGGCGGAAATAGCGAGGATCGATCTCAACTACCACAGATCCGGTTTGACGATTGATTCCTTTCTCTTCAATCCCTTGCCCCTGCCATTTTATCTCTATTCCGGCTTCTAAAAAAGCTAGCTCTACAAATTCCCGCACTTGGTGTGTCTCGCCGGTAGCAATCACAAAATCTTCCGGTTTTTCCTGCTGTAAGATCAGCCACATCGCTTCCACATAGTCGGCAGCATGACCCCAGTCCCTTTTGGAATCAAGGTTACCAAGATAGATTTTTTGCTGCAAACCCAACTTAATCCTGGCAACCGCCCGGGTGATTTTCCGGGTGACAAAAGTTTCACCACGCAAAGGAGACTCATGATTAAACAAAATTCCGTTACAGGCAAACATTTTATATGCTTCACGGTAGTTCACCGTAATCCAATAGGCATAAAGTTTAGCGGCAGCATAAGGACTGCGTGGATAAAAAGGGGTTGTCTCCTTTTGCGGAGTTTCCTGGACAAGCCCGTATAATTCACTAGTAGAAGCTTGATAAAACCTGGTTTTTTCGGTAAGGCCTAGTATTCGAATAGCTTCCAGTAAACGTAAGGTGCCCAATCCATCTGCATTGGCGGTATATTCCGGTGTTTCAAATGACACTTTAACATGGCTTTGGGCCGCCAAATTGTAAATCTCATCCGGTTGTACTTCCTGGACAATCCGGATTAGGTTGGCAGAGTCGGTCATATCGCCGTAATGCAGAAAAAATTTTACATTTTGTTCATGTTGGTCATGATATAAATGATCAATTCGGTCGGTATTAAAAAGAGATGTTCTCCTTTTAATACCATGGACTTCATAACCTTTATTTAATAAAAATTCGGCCAGATAAGCGCCATCTTGGCCTGTGATGCCGGTAATCAGAGCTTTTTTACTCATGGAAACCTCCAAAACTTTGTTACTGTATTTATTTACAACAAACTTTGAAAACAAAATTTGTTCTGCAACTTATGAAATATATTAATAATGCTATAAATATTTCAACTCATATTCATATAAATTAATTACTATTAAAATATTATGAAAAAAGTAAAAAAAGTTCCATTATTAAGGAATGAATCTATATTTGTAACATACCAAAAAATTACCAATTTACCCTCTACCAGCTGCAACTTCACTTAGCGCTCCCCGTTGTTTCAAACTAATTACTGCTTGTTCAATTGAGTTTATAATATTATCCGTAGCTATTCCATAAGCTTCGCGTAAATAATCTTGATCTCCAACCTTACTGGAAAAACAATCTTGTAAACCGATAATCTTAAGCATTGCTTTATCTCCCGGCATCTGTGATACTATTTCAGCGATCCCACTTCCCAAGCCGCCTATCACACTATGCTCTTCAACTGTAATAATTAGATCGGATGATTTAGCAAGACTTACGATTGTTTCAGAATCAAGAGGCTTCAAGGTATGCATACTATAAAGCCCGATATCCAAACCTTTTTTTTGCAGTTTCTGAACGGCTCCGAAACAATTTTTCAAAATACCTCCAGTGGAAATAACATTTATTTTTTTGCCTTTTAAAACATTTAATGCTTTCCCAATCCGAAAATCAATTTTCTCTTGATGAATTCGTGGTTCTCCTCCCCGGCCCAACCTTAAGTAACAAGAACCGGGAGTTTGATAAATTTTCCGAGTCGCTTCAGCAGCCTCAACAACATCCCCGGGAGCAACAATAGTCATATTAGGCAATGCCCTCATGATCGCCAGATCTTCAGTGGCATGATGACTTATTCCCAATGAACCATAAGAAAAGCCTCCTCCGACAGCTACAATCTTAATATTAGCCTGATGATAACAGGCATCATTACGAATTTGTTCCAAACAACGTAAAGTTGGAAAATTCCCAATTGAATACGTAAAAACGGTCTTCCCCTCTAAAGCCAACCCAACTGCTAAACCGGTCATATTCTGCTCAGCCACACCGGCATTAATAAACTGATTAGGTAGTATTTTAGAAAACTCCGTTAAAACGCCAAACCCTAAATCTCCAGTAATTAAAATTAAATTCGGGTCTTCTTGGGCCAACTCAGTTAATACCTTTACAAATTCATCTCTCATTTAGACATCTCCAACTCTTTTAGCGCCTTTTCATACTCCTCACCTTGCGGACTCCGATAATGCCATAAAACGGAATTTTCCATAAAAGAGATACCTTTACCTTTAACTGTATGAGCTATAATACATTTTGGCTTGTTAAGTAACGAGGCTTTTATATTTAATGTCTCACTTAAGGCTTCATGATTATGCCCATCTACCTCCGAGATGTCCCAACCAAAAGAAACCCACTTATCTGCAAAAGGTTCCAACCTCAATGTCTCTTCAGTCGATGCCAGGCTTTGAATCTTATTAAAATCAACAATTAAAACCAAATTTGATAATTGATGATGAGCAGCAAACATAGCAGCTTCCCAGATTGATCCCTCATCACATTCTCCATCTCCTGCCAATACAAATATACGGTGTTTTCTAGTATCCAATTTCGCGGCATAAGCCATGCCGGCTCCCACCGATAGTCCATGACCCAGTGAACCGGTAGAAAGTTCAACTCCTGGGAGATGGTGGGATACGTGCCCCGATAATCTGCTGCTATTCAAGTAATAAGTTTTCAACTCATCAATAGAAAAATATCCAGTATAAGCTAAAGCTATATATAAAGCTGCGCCTGCATGCCCTTTACTTAAAATAAACCGATCCCGTTCCGGCCATTTTGGACAATCAGGCCGTTTAGTTAACACTTGTCCATATAGTACTGCCATAATATCAGCAATAGACAACATAGCGCCAACATGCGAACTTTTAGCGGAATGAGTCATTTCAACAGCATTTTTCCGAATTATATATGCTAATTCTCTTGTATCCATATTTTTATCCTTAATCTATATATGTTGAAATGAATTTTTGTATTTCAACATATATTCCTTAATTCATAAGTAAAAGTAATTTCAAGGTAAATGCTTTCTCGACCGCATGTAAAG
The DNA here is from genome assembly GCA_023435225.1 of Bacillota bacterium. Lineage (GTDB taxonomy): Bacteria > Bacillota > UBA4882 > UBA8346 > UBA8346 > UBA8346. The sequence continues at coordinate 92,730 of JAEYRX010000024.1, read as the reverse complement.
TTTCCCATTTTTTACAAAAACAAAATCTAACTTGATTTATTCCTTTTTCCTTTTCGGAATAGAAAGAAGAGCCTGGAACAGTTGCTACTCCAGTCATCTCAATTAATTTACGACTGAATTCAAAATCGTTGCCGGTATTTAGCTTTTTCTTTAAATTAGCTATATCTGCAATAATATAATAAGCCCCCTTCGGCAAACAAGGGCTAAAACCGACTTTTTGCAGTAAGTCATATAAAAAATGCCTTGCTTCCAGATAATGTGCTTGTAAGCATTGATAATACTCCTTTGGGAAGGCTAACGCCTTAACGGCTGCATGTTGAAAAGGAGTTGGAGCGCCTACGGTAAGAAAGTCATGGACTTTCCGAATGCGTTTGGTGATCGTTTCATTGGCAATAGCCCAACCGACTCGCCATCCGGTTACGGAATAAGTCTTTGATATTGAATTAATGGTAACTGTCCGATTCTCCATCCCGGGAATTGCGGCCAGTGAAATATGCTCTGCCCCATCATACAGAATGTGTTCATAAATCTCGTCTGTTACAGCATATGCATCCCATTTTATACATAAAGCGGCGATCTCCTCCAGTTCTTTTCTGGAAAATACTTTACCAGTAGGATTATTAGGAGTATTAATAACAATTGCTTTAGTTTTTTTATTAAAAGCCTTAGCAAGCTCATCGGATGAATATCTCCAATCAGGAGCATATAAAGTCACATAACGGGGTGTAGCCCCGGAAAGAATCCCATCCGGCCCGTAATTTTCATAAAATGGTTCAAAAATGACAATCTCATCTCCAGGATTAATCAAAGCTTTCAAAGTTGCAATCATTGCCTCGGTGGCACCGCAAGTTACCGTAATATCAGTATCCGGATTGCATTTAATACCATTATAGCTCAATACTTTTTTACTGATTGCTTCGCGCAACTCCGGTTCTCCGAAGGTAACCGGATATTGGTTCCAATCAGCATTTATTGCCTCAATAGCCGCCTCTTTGATTGCTTTCGGACTTTCAAAATCGGGAAATCCCTGCGAAAGATTATAACCTCCGGCGGCATCGCAAATACGAGTCATTTCTCTAATTACCGATTCGGAAAAAGTTTCTGTTATTCTTGATAGCTCTTTCATTTAATCCTCCATTATTTAAGTGTAGCTAAATGATTACTTCTCATAAAACGACCGAACTACCTGAATTACACAATCAATTTCTTCATCAGTAATTTCAACATTCATCGGCAAAGAACATACTTCGCGACTTAAAGCCTCAGTCTCCGGAAATCCTCTGTCGACTAATTTAAGGGCTTCATGTTTGTAATAAGGCTTTCTAAATTGAGTGAGCACTTCGATCCCGTTTTCCTTGAGATATTCTGAGAATTCATTACCTTGTTTTGAACGAATAGTATAGTTTTGATAGATATGATCAAACCCAGGCCGGTTATAATGAGGAAGAAGTAAATCCTCTAAATCCAAAAGAGCCGTCCTATAGCGCTCGGCTATTTGTTTTCTTCGTACAATCCATGCCGGAAGATATCGTAATTTGACATCTAAGAAAGCTGCTTGGAGGTTATCAAGTAAACAAGTGAAACCATGACCATGATACTCTCCTGTATGTCTATCTTCACCATTATACCTCATCCGGGTCGCAAATTCGGCTACATCAGGATCATTTGTTGTAATGGCTCCTCCATCCCCATAGCAACCAAGTATTTTAAATGGATAAAAACTCCAGCAACCGGTTAATCCCCAAGAACCGGCGCCTTTACCATTTATACTACTACCTAAACTTTGGCAGGCATCTTCAACTATTACTAGTTTATGTTGCTCGGCTATTTTCATAATTCTTGGCATATCAGCCATATAGCCACTTAAATGAACCGGAATAATGCCCCTTGTACGCGAAGTAATCGCTTCTTCAATTTTATCAACATCAATATTAAAATCTTTTGTAACATCAACTAAAACCGGAGTTGCCCCCACATTAACTACTGCCGAACAAGTAGCTACAAATGTATGGGCCGGGACAATCACCTCATCCCCAGATCCAATCCCTGCAGCCAGCAGTGACATATGAAGAGCATCATATCCGCTGTTTAACCCTACTGCATATTTAGTGCCAACAAATTTGGCCAGATTTTCTTCAAAAGATTTTAATTGTCCCCGGTCGATAAGATCTCCCTTTGACATTACCTCAAAGTAAGCTTTGTCAATTTCATCCTTAATCATTTGATAATTCCTTACCGGATTAACGAAACGCACTTTATAAGCCATAACTTTTCCCCTTTTCAATATCTGGAATTCATACTACCCTACTTGAATCTGTATCTATGAAAAAATGATGTAAATCAATATTCTTTTGGAATACCGACGGGTTTTAAACCAATCCGCGTTGTAAAAATTGTAATAATTGTTGAAAAAATAATTTTAGTATCAATCCACAAATTATTTTCATGTAAGTACTTAAGTTGAAGGCGTAGCTTCTCAGGACGAATTAACTTGGCATAAGCTTCATCTGCATCTTCAATACCGGATTTTTCAATTATTTCTCCTTCATTATGAAATTTAATTGAAGACCAATCGGTAATTCCGGGACGAAGAGTAAGGAGTTTCCTCTCTTCTTCGGTATATAAATCCACAAATTTTTGAACTTCCGGCCGTGGGCCTACCAGACTCATGTCACCAAAAAGAACATTAATTAACTGTGAGAATTCATCAAGCTTAAACTTACGAATAAAACGCCCCACTTTTGTGACTCTCATATCGGATTCACCTGTTGAAGATGCTCCCATCCTTTCCGCATTTTCAACCATACTGCGAAACTTAAAAATTCGAAAAGGCTTCCCAAAACGCCCTACTCTGGTCCCTCGATAAAATACCGGGCCTTTGGATTCAACTTTAATACAGATAGCAAAAAATAAAAAAATCGGACTTAGGATTATAAGCCCCAGTAAAGCAAATATAAAGTCAAATATGCGCTTAATCATTTAAGCGCCTCCAGTTATAAATTTTTATCAATCAGTTTTTGTAGCTGCACAATAAAGTACTTTATGATTTTGATCAGGCTGATCTGAATTTAATTTAGTTGGTTCGACATATATTGCCGTTCCTCCTTCTATTTCATAAGGCATTTTAACTAGTTCGCCAAAAACCAATGTTTTTAAAAACTTCTTTCCATTCATTGTTTTCGGCATAAGTCCAAGCTTAACAACTAACTTTTTAACCGGTCGCAGTACTTTTTGTCTTAAAGATAATTCATTTACCGATGTATCTCCGAAAAATTCCGCAGTAAATCCATGCTTTTTTAACAAATCGTTTAACTCAACCACTCCGTAATAACTAACACTATACGGACTAGGATTAAAATCAAATAAATCTTTATTAGCGGTTACAATTAGAATAATTCCGTTTTCTCTAAGTATGCGGCGACATTCTTTGACGAAATTATCAGCTGAAGGAATATAATATATCGCTTCAAAAAGTATAATAACATCCATAGATTTATCCGGATAAGGGATATCTTGTGCATCAAATTGGCTGATGGAGATTCTGTTACCGTAATACTCTTTAGCAATTTTCACCATTGCCTCGGAATAATCCCCAGCTTGAATATCCTTGGCAATTTTAGCTAAATATCCCAATCCTTGTCCGGTTCCACAGGCGACTTCCAATACATCTTTATTGGAGCAATACTTTCCCGCCCAATAATAACGGTTACAAATCCTATTTATCTGTTCTTGAGTAACTTCATCACCGGCAAGTTCGGTTACAGATAAATAATCTGTCAATGGAAACACTCCTTATTTTTTATAATTAACAACTATGGATTCAAGATAATCTATTAATTGCCCATAAACTTTTTCGGCCACAAATTTTCCTTGAAATAATTTGTAAGCATTTTTTGATAGAGTTTTTAATTTATTCGGATTATAATACAAATTTTCTAATACAGACGCCAAACTTTCCGGATCTCCATTTTCATATGTTATTCCACAATCATGTACGGTAATAATCTCATTAGATATACCCTGTAAACTAGAAATTACCGGTAAACCGGCTGAAAGGTATTCCGGAATTTTGTTTGGAATGGAGACTTGAAAATCTTTCGTACTCCTGTAAGGTAGTAATCCTACTTTTGATCTGCGCATTAGAGTCCAAATTTGAGCTTCTCCTACCCATCCCGGAAAAATAATGTTGGGATAATTTTTAGCAATTTCCTGGTACTGGTTTAAATAGTCGCCATCTCCACATAATACGAAATTAAATGATAATTTTAGAGCATTTAGTTTATCAACCGCCTTAATGATGGTATCGAATTCAAACCACGGTCCTATTGTACCAAAATAACAAATTGTAAACTCATTTTTATCAAAATTATTAATTCCTAATCCGTCCCAAAAATCCTCGGCTTGTTTTATAGCTTCCGTATTTGGGATTTTATCTTGATATCCCAATGGAAAATCACAATCTATATTAGTTCTTACTCTCTCTGCATAATTAATACCCCAGTTAACAAAATCCGGAGTAATCCCTATGATTGCAGAAGCTCCTTTAAAAGCGCTTTTGGCGATCCTGAACATTGGATAGAGCGCCATCTTAAATAACCATCGTCCCCATTTAGGAACAATATCTACAAAAATATCAGGCCACATATCTCGGGCATCAAGTATAACCGGAACGCCTCTTTTTTTACCATATTTAACTGCAGCTAGACTTAATTCTAACGGTGGTACTGAGGATATAATAATATCCGGTGTCGGTTCATATTTAGACAATTTAGCAAATTTTTTGGCAACCCCATAATGGTTAATCACACGTATTAATGATATATTTTTTTTATATATTAAAGAATGCAATAGTTTTAAATGATATTTGGGTGATAATGAAATTGAATGATCTTTGGAGTGACGATGCCTTTTTTTAATATGATCTAGTGTTGAACTCCACCAGATAACTTCATGACCTCTTTTTATCAACTTGTCAGCCAGGATACCTATTCGATATAACCGTTCATTAGAACTATCAATTGGTAAAGGTTCACCAATTGTTACTAACCATACCCGTAAAGAATCGGTAGTCTTAGCCGATGGTTGATTTATTATATCTTGATTCATAATAAAAGAATCTCCATTAATTTATTATTAGATTTTCTTTATGAAGTAATAAATTATAATTTAATCCGTATGACTTCAAAGGCTTCTGCATAATCTGTTTTCACCTGGGTTCCTCTTACCCGAGCTAAACTTTGAACAAAATCTTGAGAAAAATAATTACGCCCCAACTCAAATTGAGAATGATATGCTTTTAGCGCCTCCCATTTTCTGTCTATATGGTGTTTTTCCAATACTACAAATGCTTGTGCTGAAAAAGAAATATGATTCCAAGGAAGCTCATAACCTAAGACTGATAGATCTTTAAAGGCACGTAACCCTTCTGCATAGACAACTTGGTGATCTTGATGAAGATCATTCCCCGAAGGTAAAAGAATTAAATTAGGCTTAATCTTCTGCCTTAACTTAATTAAATCCTCTAAAACGTCCTGCCGATAATAGGATAATCTTCGAACCGGATAATCGTAAACAAAAAGGTTTTCAGCAGGTACCCCTAATGTAGGTAATGCAAGTAGAAATTCTTGTTTTAACGTTCCGGTAGGAGCGCCCTCCGGTAATGACTCTTCAGCGGTTGAAAAAGCTGCGGCAAAAACCTCTTTCCCTTCCTCTACCATTCTGGCTATAGTACCCCCGCAGCCTAATTCATCATCAGTGTGTGGAGCAAGAACTAATACTCTTTGATATTCCATATTATACCTCTAATAATGATTGTAATATTATTAATTCTTCTTGACTAACAGCTTAATGAAACAATATTATTACCGGGTATTTAATAATTCCCTTGTTCCTTCAAAACCGCAGTGCATTAAGGCGTCAATAATTGATAATCCCGGAACAAATTCAGGGACTCCCTTTTGGTCATACTGAGGATGTTTATAATTTTGACGGACTAATGTAATTCCAGCAGATTCAAACTTATTATCTTCCTGATACTTAGCTGCCCCTTCGCCACATAAATAAGCCGTACCTCCAACTTTCCGTATTATTTCGATGAGTAAGTCGGTGGAACTTTCCTTTGTTGTCAATTCGGATTGGATTACCAAAGGCTTTTGAATGGCTAACTTATTACATATTTCGATAATATTCGCAGTATTCAGTTGAGATAACTGAGTAGTATCCCTTTCCAGCATAGCCTGGAGCCAACTCCAAATCTCTTCAAAATAAGGGGCTTTTTTATAATTTTGCTCAATTATTTTAATAACTTTTCCAGGCCAATCCAAACTTTTATTTATTTGGATATTTTTGATTATTTGGATACCATGTTCCCGCATTACCGGGCAACTAATCCAATTAGGTTGATTTTGGATTAATAATTTTACTCTATTGGTATAACTCCCCATACTATTACCGCTTTTCGGATAGGCCACATCATCCATAATAACAAATAGATCTACACGTAAGATTTTGTTGAAATACCCAAGCCAAGGGAAAAAGTTAGGTTGATGTATTGCTACCAGCATTTTCAAATCTCCAATTAAACAAAATATATAAGTCTTAATTACAATGAAATTTTTGATGCATTTGATGCATATAAATAATCCCAGCTGAATTAAAAAAACTTTTTAAGGAGTCAATGTTCTAATAATTCATTATACACTCCTCATTCAAACATCCCTAATAACCTGTTTATATAAATCTTCCATTTGATCGGCACATTTTCCCCATTCATAATTTTTGACTACAAAATCCCGGCCCTTACTTCCCATTCTCTCCCTCAAAGCATTATTTGTTGCCATTTGTAGTAACTTATCAGCTGCCGCCATAGAATTCTGCTTGGGAATAACAAATCCTGTAGATCCATTTATAACCACCTCTGGAAGACCTCCCACATCAGAAACCAATACGGGTAAACCGCATGCAGACGCTTCTAAAACAGCTACGCCAAAACTCTCACTGTTACTTAGTGCTACAAAAATATCAAAACTGTTCAGCCATTTGGGGACATCGGAATGTTCAATTGATCCGATAAATTTAATTGAATCTTCAAGTTTTAACTCATTAGTTAAGCGTTTTAGCTCTGATTCTTGAGAACCTGAGCCGATTATTATTAATTCGGTGTTCATCAATTGTTTCTTTAGGATTGAAAAGGCTCTGATTAAAGTGGAAATTCCATATGTTTCTTCCAAAGTTTTAATTGTTCCTATTCTTAATATCTCCGAATGCGGCTTTTGTTTGGGAGAAAATTGTTTACAATCAACACCGAAAGGAATTACTTTAATATCTTTCTTAGGTTTTTGAATTAGTTCTGTCTGTTCTTTCATTATCCAACTAGTTGAAGAAAGTTGATCAGCATTAAGAATATTTAATTGAATGATCCTCATCTTTAGTTTTGATTGATATGGAAATTCAAAAACATCACTACCCCATACTGAAAGTAAATTGGGATGAAAACCGCTCAGTCTACCCAAAGTGCCATATCCACTTGCATAATGTGTATGCAAAAGATCCGGCTGAATTTTACTCAATACGCTTCTTAAAAAGAGGCAATTTAAATAGTATCCTATTGGGGCCGGAAATGGCAATAAGTATTGCCTGACATTTTTCCTACACATTGGCAAGTTTGAATTGTGACGCAAGCTTATCAGATAAACTTCGTGCCCTCTGTCGGCCATTTCATTAGCCCATTTTATTGTATGGATTGAGGATTCATTTGCTAAAATGGCTAACTTCAAATTTTTCCCCCGTTATTATTATAAATTTTCTCTTTTTTAATTGACCTTTTTAAAAGAATTATTAATTTCTTTCCTAATTTTGAAGCACGGATAGTACTTACGATAACTCCTCTAAAATATCTGAATATAAAAGAAATTCTGCATCCTAAAACATAGAACTTATTGATTAGTCTAACAAGCATTAAATCCTGTTTTAAATGAGTTTTGGAAATTTTAAGCGCAGCTGAGGCCGCTTCAAACAGTTCCTTTTTTGTAAGTCCAAAAGCTAATTCAATATAAAAACGTGATAATGATGGTATATCTTGTAAAGTAGACGATTCATGAATTTTTTTTACATAAGTAATATATAAATGATTACACTCATCCCTATGCGAAAGAATTTTAAAACTACCTTGTTCATCATGATATCTTGATTTAATTAAAATCTCAGGTAAGTGTTTAAATTGAAAATTCTTCACCATCCTGAACCAAATATCAACATCTTGGGTCGAACGCAATTGTTCATTGAATAAACCAACCGTATCAAAACAAATTTTTGGTATCAAAACAGTACATCCATGTATTGGAGAAGAAACAATTAAATCGTACCATGGTATCGAAGAATCAATCTCTTCTACCCTGTATGTCCGGATATAATCCGATTTATAATCAATACAATCAAAATCACTATATATGATTACCGGATGTTCTTCTTTCTCAACCGCTTTTATCTGCAATTCAATTTTTTGAGGATAATAAACATCATCATGACTTAACCAAGAAAAGTATTCTCCGGTCATATTAAATATTCCACAGTTTAAAGCGCTGGCTACCCCGCCATTTTCTTTATAAAGATAACGAATTTGATCTCCATATGATAAAGCAATTTCTTCAGTTTTTCCATTATCTTTAGAGCCATCATTAACTACAATTATTTCAGTGTTTTTATAAGTTTGGGCTAAAGCGCTATCAATAGCTTCACGGAGATAGTTGGCTCCATTATAAACTGGTATTATAATAGAAACCTTTGGTGAAAATTCCATTTTTACCATCCTAAATTCATTTTACCCGCATCCAAAAACTGGATGGCTCGGAAGATGGAAACTTTTTTATCATTAAATCATACTCCGGTAAAAAAGACGAACGCATTTTTTCTGGATATTTACACATTAGATAATTACCGGGCCAAATTATTTCAAACTTACGATTGAAAGTCAAAAATGCTTGTAATAAGTATTGTTCATTCCAAAAATAATGAAAATCAATATATACTTTAGGGTATGGTTTTGGTAAAGAAACATCATGAATGTGAACATAAACACCTGATTTTAATCTTGGTAAAATCTCACAATATTCATACCAAACATCTCCTCCGGATTTGAGTGCATGGCTTGAATCAATGAATAATATATCCCCCGGTTCCAAGGTTTCAAAATAACCAACATTTATTTCCTGTACTTTTTTTTCTTTTAGTTCCGACAAACCAGGAAAACCTTTTTTCAATATTTCCCGCGGATAAGGTTCAATTAATATTAGTTGAGTATTATAAGATTCAGCTAAATTTCTAACACATGCCTCAGCCGCTAATAATGAGGATTTTCCGGAACCTATCTCCACTACCTTTTTAGGTTTTAAATACCGGATTAGTGAATAATAAACATTCCCATCAATAGCCATAAAACTGCTGTTTAATAAATAATATTTATCCGGTTGAGCTTGTTTGTCTATAGGAAATAAATTAAACTCAGGTTTAAATCTTAAAATGACGTTGTCTAATAATTCAAAAGCCAGTTTTTCATTTATTTCTACACCCACCATTTCTGTTTCCTTTTGATAAACCAAATCTTCCTTTTCCGGAATCGGCAGATAATAATGTTTTCGAAATAAATAACAACCAAATAATGAGAAAACTTTACTCAAGAATTTATCAATAATTAAAAATGATAGCTGATCAAGTATTAATCCATATATTTTTCGTATAATCTTTCTCAACTCCTTCTAAGTTCTTTTGATATTATAAGGGAGTTTCATAATTACCATAAGTAATTTTTTGAATACAATATATAGTGAATAATCTAGATGCAATTATCAATATATCGTATTCAAATGTCAAATTTTTTTATTTTGAAACTCTATTTTAATACCCTAAAACTATCTTCAGAATTGTTTTACTTACATCCTTTACCAGATATTCCTTGGGAGGATCCCAATTTGCACTATGATTTGTTGCTATTTTTACCGCCCGTAGGATTGAATCCGGTTCACACCCCGTAATGATATTACTACCGACTTCAATCGTTTCGGGGCGTTCAGTCACATCACGTAAGGTTACATTAGGTTTGTTAAAAACACAACACTCCTCTTGAACGGTTCCACTATCGCTTAATACACAAAAAGCATTTTGCTCCAAATTAACAAAATCAAAAAGACCAACCGGTTCGATGGCCAGGATACCTTCCCGAAAAACCTTATTCTGCTTAACAAGTTGGGAACGTGTCCGGGGATGAAGACTACAGACTAAGGGAATACGATATTCCTGATATAGTAAATGAAAAGCTTCCATAAATTTAGTTAAGCGTTCTTCAATATCTACATTTTCCGCCCGATGTAAAGTAACTAAAAAATAATTTGACTCTTCGAGCTTTAGATTTTTTAAAATTTGACTATTAGCAATTTTATGGGCGTAATTTTCTAAAACTTCTAAAATCGGATTACCGGTGACAAATATTCTTTCTCCGGCAATACCTTCCCGTAATAAATTAGCCCGGCTTCGTTCGGTGTATGGCATCAAGATATCACTACAATGATCAACCACCCGGCGGTTTACTTCTTCCGGAACCCGGTCGTCATAACAGCGATTTCCGGCCTCCATGTGATAAACGGGAATACCCAACCGTTTGGCCACCATTGCCGATAATGCGCTGTTGGTATCTCCTAAGATTAACAACCGGTCAGGTTTTTCGGCTTTTAGTATTTTTTCACTCTCAACTAGTATTGTTCCTATTTGTTCCATCATACTTTCAGCTTTGGAATCAAATACAAAATCCGGTTTTCGTAATTCCAGTTCTTCAAAGAAAATATCGTTAAGGGTCCGGTCATAATTTTGGCCCGTATGCACTAAGATATGCTCGCAAAGGTTGTCCAATAAAGGAATAATCCGGCTTAAGCGGATAATTTCCGGGCGGGTTCCCAAAATCGTCATTATTTTCATCGTAGGAATTCTCCCTCTTCCTTTATTTCCTGGTTAATCAACAGATGGTGCTTGGCCAAATAATCTTTGGTTTCTTCCAAAGTCATTAAAAAATCACCGGAACTATACTCTTTAATTAAGGCAGGCGACTCCAGCGAGATTTTTACTAATTCCGGCAACATCGGTTGAATAGCGTAATATTGTCCGCGTTCATAAGTATGCCATGCTTCTTCATCGGAAACCATAATCTCATGAATCTTTTCACCAGGTCGAATCCCCGTAACGATAACTTCCACTTTTCTATCGTCGATTAATGCCTTTGCGACATCAATCATTCTGGCTGCCGGAACCCGTGGTACAAAGGTCTCTCCTGGTTTGGCATCTTTCAAAGCGGCAATAATGGTATCCACCGCCCGTTCCAGCGGCAATAAAAATCTGGTCATATCTTCGGTAGTAACTGTAACCGGACCACCACTTTTGATCTGTTCATGAAAGAGGGGAATCACCGAACCACGCGAAGCCAATACGTTACCATAACGGACACAAATAAACCGAGTTTGAGGAATACTAATATTGGCGGCGATAAAAACTCTTTCCTGTAAAGCTTTGGTCATGCCCATCACATTAACCGGTTTACAGGCTTTATCGGTTGATACTCCCACTACCGTTTCAATCGGATAGTCAAGTTCCCGAATAGCCCGTACGATATTTTCCGCGCCGTTAATATTTGTTTGGACCGCTTCAAAAGGAAAATATTCACAAGAAGGAACCTGTTTCAATGCCGCCGCGTTAATAACAACATCAGCGCCTTTCAAGACTGAACAGACCGAATGGTAATTACGAATATCCCCTATTCTAAATTCCAATAACTGCTCAAAATTATGGTAAATTACTTCATCGGTAACTTTCTTCTTTTGTTGGTATTCAACTCGCATAAAGTGTTGTTTGGCCTCATCTCTGGAAAATATGATGATTTTTCGAGGCCGGCCCTCTTCACCGGAGAGCAATCGTCGGGTCAATACTTTTCCTAGAGAGCCTGTCCCCCCTGTAACCACAATTGTTTTATTTTCAAATAAGGACATTTAATTATCCTCCTGTTTTCTGATATAGAACGGCGAACTAATATAGTGCTGATACATTTTATCAACCAGATCCGGCCAGCCCGGTGGATTATATCCGGTTATGCCTCTAAATCTGCTGGAATCCAAAGAACGGTCCAGATAAAAATCATCATAAGGTTCGATTTCGATATTCTTTTGATACTTTTCCGCCACTAGTTTTAATAATTCGTATTTGGATATAGGCTCTGATGAAACTTGATATAATCCTGATAGTTGGGAATTTGGAATTACATAATTACTGATGATCCTGGCCATTTCGATAGTAGGAAATCCGGTATAAATCGCCTTTCTAAATCCCCGCGTTTTTCCCTCTTGGGCTAAGAACCATTCAATCAAACCAAATCTTCCGGTAAGCTCATGTCCGATAATAGATGTTCGCAATGTGATACAGTGCGGATATTCTACCTCTCCGAGGAATTTTGACCGGCCATATAAATCGGTGGCGTTGGAATTATCCTTTTCCGTATAATTGCCTTTTACGCCATCAAATACACAGTCGGTGCTGATATGAATCAAACGCGCTCCCGCAGTGCGGCATACTAAGGAAATCCTATGAGGTAGTTGCGCATTAACCGTAATCGCCGTCAGCGGGTCGCCGGCTAAGGATTGCTGCTTGATAATACCGATACAATTGATGACAATATCCGGTTGAATAGAAGCCAAAGCTCTAATTACGGTGTCAAAATTGTCCCCATCGACAAAACCGCGAATTTTTGGTATTAATTCCGGTGGTAAACGGTGCGCAACCGCTTTTAAATTACGAGCGGTTGCGAAAACATCAAAATTCTGATTTTTGGATAGCTCAGCCAATAATGTATGACCCAGCATGCCGGTAGCACCTAAAATTAGGATTCTTTTCTTGGCATCCATTAACAATCCCTCCTAATATATCATAATATATCCAGATGTTCTTCTTTAGTCAAAAAAATCTTTGATAAAATAAAATACTTAATTAAAGCGATGCTACCCCAAACAATTGAAACGATATAGGCAACTCCTTGAAAAAATAGGATAAAAAGCAATGCTTGCTCTCGTAAAAAGCCAAATGGTGAAAGAACAGTAATAGCTATTAATTGAAAAATCCCAACAGATCCGGGAGTTGATGGGATGGCGCTTGCAAATCCCAAAGCAGTAAATAAAAAGAAAATATGGATTAAATTCATTTTAAAATTAAATACTTGTGCAATACATAAAGCGGAAAAGGCATCAAAAAACCAAATAGTGATACTTAAAACAAATAATATTATCACACTCTTAAAATTATAAAGAAATTTTATCCCCAAAAAGGCTTTTGACACCAAACTAATAATATAATCATAGTATTTATTTAAAAATGAAACTTTGCTTACAATATTCAAAAACAATTCACGACAAAAAGGAAGTGTAATAAAAAATATTACACATAATAAAATAAAAGTAATAGCAATTTTATAGACGTTTATCATCCAGCTTGGCATTTGCGGTATAAACAATAACGTCAATGAACATATCAAAACCAGCGTTACTAAATCTAAGATTTTTTCAATTAATATGGTTGATAAAGAAAAAGTTTTACTAATATCAAATTTTCTTGCAATTATTACAGAACGAAATACATCCCCAATTCTAGCAGGTATAAAATTATTTATCAAGTATCCCGCTGATATTGCCCAAAAGATTTGTATTAATGGGATATTTTTCTCTAAAAAAAGTTGGTATTTCCAACGCACGGATCGTAGCAAAAAAGAAAATGAAGATATAACAAACGCGATAAAGATATAACTTACTTTAGCATTTTTTAATTCCGTTAAAAAGTAGAGCCAATCGATTTCTTTAAAAGCAAAGTAAAGACAGAACAATAAAATAACTAACACAAGTACCCAATATCCAAATTTTGAATGTTTCTTTTGACCTTTTTTTACCATTTTTACCTTCTATAGTCTCATATATCTGTTTCTTTTGCAGCAGCAGCTTCCAACCAACTTTTATCTCCGGTTAGCTCCATGAAAAGTTGTTCCATTTCTTTAGCTACCAAATTCCAGTTTAAATATTTGGTTATAAACTTCTTTCCATTCTCGCCAATCTTTTTTCGTAATTCTAAATTAGATAATAAATTATTCAATTTAACTACAAGTTCTGTTATTGAGATACAATCGGAATAAATAAAGTCTGTCATATCCTTTAAAATAGGTTTGCCAAGCAAATCAAAAGGCACATTTGCAATTGTCGGAATTCCCATTAACATAGATTCGATAGTCGCTGTCCCAAGCCCTAAATATTTCCCGGTTAATGAACTAAAAAACAAGTCACTATTTTTCATCTCTTCTAAAACTTGGGCATGGGGAAGTTCGCCGGTAAAGATAATTTTATCTTCCAAACCTAGCTTTTTAACTAAATTAGTTGTTTTATTATAATAAATATGCCCAATGATTTTTAATTTTAGATTTGGATAATCATTAATTATTTCTTTAAATGCCAAGATAATCGGAATAAAATTACGCTGTTCAATTATTGCTCCTACCCCCAATATTTGACCATGAATTGAATAATCTTGATTATTATTTAAAAAAGCATTTTTTTCTCCATTAACCCCATAATTAATAATTACTAACTTTTTCACAATATTGTGTCCATGTACATCTTTCAGATATTGAAGTATTTGGTTGTCCCAAGCAATTATTTTGTTGCAAAACGGGAAGATAAGACTGCCGCATATAAGTTTTTCAAGTATATTAAGGATTTTATGGCGTATAAGATTATTAGATTGCAGTTGGGTTCCAACCGAACACACTAATGGAACTTTATTGACCATTGAGGCCAAGATTGCGGGAAAAGCAATATCTTGATAATGATTTACCAATAAAATAATATTAGCCTGAAACTCTTTAGTTATTTTCCATAACCGAATATAATTTGGTGGAAATAAAAATGTTATCCGAAAATGTTTAAAATAATTTTTAAGTGGTATGTGAAATGCAGCCAAACGTTCCACACTAAAAACGTAATTATCTTCATGGTTATCGAGATTTTTAACCGTTACGATTTTGACTTTATGACCTTTTTTTATTAATTCCTCAGCTAAGTTTTTTGAATAAAATGAAGTCCCGGTACGAATCGGTGGAAACATAGCAGTTACAATTAAAATATTCATTAAAAGTCCTTCCAAATTTAATTATAAAACAAATCAACTTGTCCACTTTCATTTATATCAACACGGCCTATTACTTTGGCGGGTATACCGACTGCGATTGAATTGGGAGGGATGGATTTATTTACAAAACTGCAAGCGCCGATTATAGAATGTTTCCCAATACTTATTCCGGCTCGAATTACTGATTGCGGGCCAATATAACAACAATCTTCGATTTTAACGGAAGCGTAATTAGTTGGTTCCTTACCACCGGATACAAAACGGTTTACTGTATCATGAGTATAAATATGAACACCTGCGGAGATGCAACAACAATTACCTATTTCCAAACCTCCGGTTCCGTCTATCAGTGTAAACGGCCCAATCCATGTGTTTTCCCCTACTTTAACGTCACCATATACATAACTATTATGATATATATTCGCTCCCTTACCGAATTTTAAATTTTCAGCGCGTTCCCATCTATCAAAAAGCAATTCTTCAAAAGGTAAATCTCGATTCCATTTATCCTTCATCTCTATTCTTAATAAATAATATATTTCCTTGATTTTTTCAAATTGTTTATAAATGCTCTTTGCCTTCATATTACACCTCAAATTAAAGCATGCATTCCATCTCTTCATGTAATTTATCACTTATATATTTTATGTCTACCGTCTTAAGTTTACCATATAGAGGTAATACCAATCCTTGATTATATAATAAATTAGCTTGGGGACAAGATTTCTCGTTAACTCCGTATTTTTGCCGATAATAATATAAGCAATTTAAAGCCTGTGCCCCAAGACTTGTTTGTATTCCTACCTCTTTAAGCTTTTCGATTAAGAGATTGCGATTAATTTGCTTTTTAAAAACCACCATAAAACTTTGCCATGAATGGCCTTGATTATTAAAAGGTAAAGTAATATTTTGATTGGACTTGAGTAAGTTATTATAAATACTAACAAGTTCTATCCGTTTTTTTAACTCTTCACGAAACCTTTCCAATTGTCCCAAAACAAGAGCAGCTTGAAAATCGGTCATTCGATAATTTAATCCGGCTAGTAAAAAATCCGTTTGCTTATTTACCATATCAATCCCATGATTCCGAAGTACTTTAATTTTGTCAATCAGAAGTTCATCCTTAGAAATAATTGCTCCACCTTCCCCGGTAGTAACTGCTTTTCGGGGATGAAATGAAAAACAGGCGGCATCACTATAGTACCCGACATGAAAGCCATCGGCAATTGTTCCCAAAGCACATGCAGCATCTTCAATAAGTTTTAATCTATACCTTTTGGAAATTTCCGCTATTTCCTTAATTCTTACCGGATAGCCGAACTCATGGACCACAATAATTGCTTTGATGTTTTTGTCCCGGTTAATCTCAATAAGTGTTTCAATAGCTTCAGGAGTAACTACGTAACTTTCTTTATCGACATCACATAATAAGACATTCGCTCCAATATTTTCAACCACATTAGCAGTTGCTGGAAAAGTAAAAGCGGGGACAATGACAGTATCTCCCGGCTTGATTCCAAGTGCCAACAATGCTAAGTGCAATGCCGCCGTGCCTGAAGAAACTACCGAACAATTCTCGATATGTGCAAAGGCTGATAAAGCCTTTTCAAAAGCAAGCACATTTCGGCCTTGAATCAGATTTCCGCTTTGAATAACTTCGACGGCTTTTTGAATATCAGACTCTCTAATATCAGGTGAAGCCAGCTTAATCATAAGATATTCTCCTGATACCATTTGGCTGTGCGGATTATTCCATCCTCCAGATCAACTTTTGCCTTAAATCCCAATAACTCCTCCGCCTTTTTGGTCTCCGGGATTCGCAGTTCAATATCGGCCGATAATGGTTCTTTAAATATAATCCTTGATTTGGAATTCAATACTCTGCATACTGTTTGGGCCAATCCGTAAATAGTAGTAACAGCTCTGGCATTTCCAATATTAAATGATTCACCTATAGCATTCGGACTCTCTAATGCACATAGTAAACCTTCGACCATATCATCAACATAACACCAGGCCCTAATTTGAGTTCCATCGCCATAAATGGATATATCCTCATTCCGTAAAGCTTTACGAATAAATATTTGGATTGCGCCTTCCCCGGTTTGCCCCGGCCCGTAAATATTAAACGGCCGAATTGTTACTGTGGGAAGTTTGTATTGATTATAGTAAGCATGTGCTAAATGTTCACCGGCGAGTTTACTGACGGCATAAACCCACCGCGCCTCTCCGGCTGATCCGGCCACGGCGTTAGCGTCTTCTTTGACCCGGAAAGCCATTGAACCAAACACCTCGGACGTTGAAAAATCTAAAAACCGTTCCTTAACGTTATTCTCTTTGGCAGCTTTTAATACGTTTGCCGTTCCGATAGTATTTACTTCCATGGTATGAACAGGGTTTTTAATTACCGTGTCAATACCGGCAATAGCCGCTGCATGGACAACGATGTCCACTCCTTCCATTGCTTTTAACAATAAATTGTAATCAAGAACATTACCCTCTGTCAGTGAGATGTTCTCATTTTCTAAAAGTGAAGTATGTTTGACGGTATTCCTTGCTAAATTATCAAATAATATAATTTTATTTTCCTTATATAATCGTGATGAAAGAGTTGAACCGATAAACCCGGCGCCGCCGGTAATTAATATTTTTTTATTTGTAATCATTTATTTTTCTCTTCTTTCTTTATTTGATAGACTTCCCAAGCCGGATACGGTTGTTGTCTGGTCCCAAATCGCGGCTGAAGCGTTTTTGAATTCGCAGCAATTGAAAATATCATAGTATCTTTCAGATCATATATCTTTTTAACAACTAGTTCCGAAGGAATGGGGTATATTTTTGATTCATCAAATAAACTCCCATGGGAAGATTTTTGAATAACAAGAAATTTAAAACCATGATCAAATAAATAATTCCAACGTTTCGCTGGTGTCTTTAAATTATAAAACTCTGATTCATTTGGTTCATTCATACATTGCAACAAATCAGCCCGTAAGTAATAGGTGTAATAACCCCCGAAAAAAACTCGATCGCCTGGTGATGCTATCTCATTTATAAAAGATAGCGGTTTATAATTCCCATTTGAACAATCACTTTCTCGGCAACCGTTGGAGATCCATTTTGCAAATTTTTCCGGAACTGGTCGCACCGGCAACAAGGCAATTAATAATGCCAGAAAAAGGCTGATAAATACGGTTTTTCTTAAAAATGGCGAAAAATCGGTAACCGTAATCTTTTCAGCGCACCAAGCAACAATAGGTATAAAAAGCAAAAGAGTTGCCAATATATATCTGGGAGAAATTACTGCGGGACGTACTATCATCCAAGTTATTAATCCAAATATCGCAACTATAGTTATTTGCAATAAATTCTTTGAAAGGAACCATTGGGCTTTCTTTTTTAAAATCAATAATGGCATATATGCCAAAATTAAAGGTGAAAGATTACCTCCCTGCATTGGATATTGTCCGAAAACCAGTGCTACAGGATATGTCATAAGAATAAACTTGGTCGTTTTAGGTGAAAACCATGCTTGATCAGCCCAATTCGCCCCCTTACTTTTAAAAAAGAAAAACGGTGCAAATGGTTCTTTAAATAAAACCCAATTTTTTATAAGATGGGGGATGATTGCTATTATAAACGTTAAACCGACTAAAATAAAAGGCCCTAAAACAAGGCTGTGAATTTTTTCGCCCCGTTTCAATTGCGGCCAATGATTCCAAATCATTATCAATATAATACCGCTAAGTATGACAGGTATATTAGAAAACTTGGCGATGATTGAAAATCCGGCAAATAATCCAGTTAATACATAAGCCAAATACCCAAATTTTTTCCCGGTTTGCAAAGCCCAGTAATACGCTGCCAATCCCAAAGCTCCGCCAAAAACATCCACTTTACCGTCGTATAAGAAATTAGTAAACGTGGAAGAAGTAAATAGAATTATAAGTGCGGCTATCTGTCCCCTGGTTTCTAAACTGGCTATGGCACAAAACGATAATAGCAAACCGGCAAGGACCAAACCGGTAAACCATACAAAAAATTTGGCTGCTTGAGGACTGCCGATAGTCATCAAAACCGCGTAATGCATCTCACCGAAAAGACCGATCTGGGAAAACTCATAATAATTTGGCTGTGGTTTAAGTTGTTCCGAGGCTGCCATAATCTTCGGAAAAACCATATAAAAAGCTTCGGCATCCCCCATTACGGGATATACTATAGAGGCTAAGCCATAAATAAAAACCGAAAATAACAATATAAAAAGCAATACTTTCCAAGTGACAGAAAGACCCTTTATTTCATAAAAGGTTTCTTTAACTTTACGTATAAATTGTAAATAATAATCTTTTACATAATAAAATCCTATAAATATAGTTATTGATAAAATCCCAATTATCACCAGAAATTTAAAACAGGAATATAAGCCCAATAATAACCATAAATTTGCTAAGATACCTTGCCCAAGTAAAAATCCAGTTGAAAAAAATAAATTCACTTGAAAATTGGTATCTATTTTTAAAACAAAAATAATTGCTTTAATCAAAACTAAACCAATTATTAGTGAAGCTAACACATAAAAGACGGTAGAAAGTAAGGAATACATTGGATCCCCTTTCAACAACATTCGTTATTTTTCGGCCCAAATATAGTCCCGGTATACTATTGGCCATATTGCCTTTCGCCCAGTCTCAGAAATAGGAGTTTCGCTTAACTCGATCCAAATATAAAGACAAAGAACAATCCAGAGAAAGGTCATGAACTTAAAAAAATAAATAGTTTTAAACGAAAATTTAATCATAATTACCTCTTAATGTTTTTTATTACAGACTCATAGAAATCAATTGTCTTAGACTTCAAAATAGTTTTATCTAATTTTGTTCTCACTAGACAATAATTTAATTCTGCTGCCAAGTTTACAAGTTCATCATTAGTTAATGCTTTACGAATTGCTTGTTCGATAATTTCCGGGTCTTCTGGAGGAACCAAAATCCCAGTCTCGCCATCTCTAATCCACTCATTAGCGCATGATGTCCAAGATTGAATAGGAAAGGAACCCATCACTATGGCTTCTAACAACGAGGTACTTATCGCATCGCTAATACTAAGCCCGATTGATATTCTTGCTTGACCATGAAGTCTTAGGATATCCTCATGAGATGAATCAAAAGGAATTATAAATGTTGGAATACCGGTTGATTGAGAAAACAATTCAGCCGAAATTTCAACTTCTGGAAATGCTGAATAAATCATTACTGTATAACCTTTAAGAAGATCAGAACACCGCTCTAAAGCACGCAAACCCACAAGTGCTCGACCTGCCCAATGTTGATAACCCTTAAGCGCTATTATACGCCTTTTAGAAGTCAAACCAACTTGACGAAATTGAGAAATTGTATCAATATCAAATCCTCCCGTGTTTGGGAAAATTGGTAATAATCGTCCTTTAAACCCAAACTTTCTTGCTAAAACCGCATCACGTTGGCATTCACAAGAATAATAATCACAATGAGATAATACCTCTCGTATTTTTGACTGATGCTCTTTTAACTGTCCAAATAAATAGATATCACTTCCCCAATTTGTCACGATCCAAGGAGGGAATTGTCCTGAAAATATCTTCTTTACACCAAGTATTAAATATCCCGAATGTTGAATCTCAATAGAATGTATAATATCCGGCTTAATCTTTTTGATTAGATTTTTTAAATGAATTATTCGGTATTTAGGCATATACTTCTGCAAAATTTTCCTTCCTAATAAAGCTAAATCTTCATTATGAACAGCTAATCCATTAACTTTAACACTAGTTACTTTATTTTTTTGTTTAGTATATATTGAATGGTAGACTTTAACATTTTTTAAAGAAGAATGTATGATACCACTATCAATACTAGAAAACAAATGAATTTCCCAGTTCTGATCAATAATCTGCTCGATCCAACGAGCAACATGAATACTATCTGAAAAAGCAACTATTAGAATACGTAATTTTTTATTATTTTTGAGCATTAAAATTACCCTTCCAGAATACTCCTGTTTAATCAAAGCTACGAGAAAAAATAATAACTATTCCCTTATGGATTTATTACTTTTTTGACTTTTTTAAGAGAAATTTTATCATTTTTATAAATAGATATGGAATCAAAAAAAATTTAAAAGGATTATATTTTATAGCAAGGATATAGTGTTTTTTGGCTTCCTGAATATTTAACCCACAATAATAAATTGCATGATAATGAGCATTACTCAGAGCCTTTTTTTGTAATCTAATAATATCCGAAGGAATATTAGAGCAGCTAAAAAACTTGTGCACTATTGTAACTAATTCTTCCGCCATATCAGCTCCTTTAGCTAAAGATGATGCAGCCCCCGGGTGAGTGCGATGAGTCCCCAAAGTTTTTGGTATATGAATAATACAATCATCACCTAACTTAAAAATTCGAAACCAGAAATCGAGATCCCCAGTATATTTAAGATTGGGATCTCGCATACCGATTAAATCAAATATTTTTCGCCTAAAAAAGGTACATGGCCCAATTCCTACATTAAACTCTAAAAATATCTTCCTAGTGGTATAATTAGAAAGTTTAATTCTTTTTAATAATCTTGAATTAACGTCTATTTCATCCCAATCTGGATAAACAGCCAATACTTTTGGATGTTCTAACATAAAGTTAACTACTGTCTTAATCGCACCAGGGTAAATTGGATCGTCGGAATTAACTACACAAATAATGTCCCCTTTTGCCATGCTAAAACCTTTATTAACAGTCCGCGTTTCACCCATATTGGTGTGAGTTTCTGAGATAATACATGCTTTATATTTTTCTAAAACTTCCTGTGTATTATCCGTCGAACCATCATCAAGAATAATAAATTCTATATTTGAATAATCTTGCGCTAATACACTTTGGATTGTTTCATCCAAAAAAGGCGCTCGGTTATATGTTGGGGTTATGACCGAAACAAGTGGGAGTGTTTCATTTTTAAAGACTCCTTCTACTTTAAGTGTTTGATTAGGTTTTTTAATAACTTGCATAAAATATACTCCGGATTTTCATTATTATTAACTCGAATTCTAAACTTAATCCTTACCTAACAGATTTATCTTGTTGTGTTATTTGTTTTATAAGTTGGTTAGAAGAAATTTTCCTTATTTTTCTGCTGAATGAACCCATTAAATCAAGCAAATAAGTAGGATTAAAAGAAATTGTCCAAATAAGCAAAGTTAATATATTTCTTGGTACTACATAATTACGTAATCGAAAAAACACATCTTTATTAATAGCTCTTTTTTCGGCTAAAGTAAGATTAGTTTTTAAGATAAATGAATAATATAATTTTTTAATAAGTTTTTCCAATTCATCTTTATCAACTTTTTTTGATTCCTTGGATTGAATAAATATTTGTTCTACAACTTTCTCTGATACATTCTCACCTAAAAACTCGGATATCCATAAATGATCAGTTCGAGCGCAATTTATCAAATGTTCTTTTAATTTTATTTTAGTTATATTAGTACCATGTTTTCGAAGCAAAAGAAGACTTTCTTGAAGGTTGGCTAGTTTTGTTATTTTACTTAGTCGGATCCATAAATCGTAATCTTCTACATATTCGCTATAAATATCATAGCCTCCAATTTGTACTAATAATTCTCTTCTCATAATAGTTGACGGGTGTACTATAGGAGAATCAAAAAACAATCGCCATTTAATAACATTATGGCTTGAAGGAAATAAGTACTCTCCAATAATTTCCCCATTTAAATCTATGGTTCTTATGCCTGTACCGCAAACTCCAACCTCCGGATGGGAATCCATAAAAGCTACTTGTTTTTCCAATCTTTGCGGCAAGCTCACATCATCGCTGTCCATTCGAGCAATATACATGCCATTAGCTAAACCAATCCCTTTGTTTAAAGAAACAATCAATTTTAAGTTTGATTCGTTTTGAACCAAACGAATACGTGGATCTTTATATGACATTATGATATCAAGAGTGCTATCGGTAGAACCGTCATTTATTATTATCAATTCGAAATCAGTGAATGTTTGGTTCAATATACTTTCAATTGCTTCTTGAAGATACTTTTCACCATTATAGACCGGCATTAAAACAGTAACCTTTTTTTTAGTATTCAAATGCACTATCACTCCTAAAAATGTATATCTCTAACTTTAACACTTCCAATAATTACATAAAAAATTATAACTAATTTTTTATAAACCAAAAACATCCACATCCGTATTTCTGAGCATCTGCCATCTCTCTTGAAGCATTTTTTATTATTCCTTTTATTAAATAATCATCTGGAATTAATGAAAACTCCATCAATTTAAAGTCGTGAAAATAACTAATAATTTGATTATACGAATATATTCTATGCGCATTAAAGATAATTTTAGGTTCCCCGATCGGTACTACAAATAATAAAGAGCCTCCTATCGCTAATACTCTTTTAAGTTCAGAAATTGCTTTTAAATCACCATTAGGATCAAGTGGATCCCCATACCGACTTAGTCCAATATGTTCGACTACATGCATACATGATATTGATAATAAACTATTATCTTTAAAGCTTAAATTTAATAAGTCCCTAGACTCTGAAGTAAGGTTCTCCAATTTAATAACCGCAGGTCGATAATCATAAAATTTAATTGGTATAAATGCCGAGACTATTGTACTAAAAAACAAGCTGGAAGAAAAATCAACATGGAACTCCGGTTTATTACTTGCAAGTATACGGGCCGCCCAAGAAGTATGATAAATGTAATGACCATCATAACCTGCAGTACTTGAATTTTCTCTCAAACAAGGAAGTTTATCTTTCCATGATAAATTAAATCCACGGTTAGTATCATTATTCTGTCTTTTATACTCTAAAAAACTGTGAATAAACTCAGCATAATCAATTATTATTTTTGCATTTCTCTTTAACAAACTAAACAGTTTATCCACCTCTTTCTTAATTGATACTAAATGCTTTTGAATAGACTTATAATTGCTTTAGAAACTCATTATTAAGTTCTAACGGAGATTTGTCATCAGGAATCAACATTAGTTCATTTTTTGTTTCTGATATACATGAACTGATTATTGAAGTTATTTTTTTAAAATAATTAAATGAGTCTATTATTTCCAAAGCCCCCAATGTAAAAAACTGTCTCATAACATCTACAAACTCATGATTAATAATAGCAAACATCCTATGAGTTAAAGATTCTTTACTAATTGGTGTTATTATGGATTCTGTTCCCATATAGCGCTCTAAAAAAATGATTCTATCAATTTTCCCTATATTTGTAACAATACCCCTCCCGAAAATATCTTCTACCGGAACAGCGGCTAAATAAGGCACATCTAATACAGAAATTGTATTTTTTACTTTATCGAAAAGATTTAAAGATCTTAGAACAATTTTAATAAAGCCTAGAAATGGTATATTTGCTCGAATTAATTCAACTATCTTTGCTTTTATAATATTTTTTTTATTATTATCAACAATCCCTAATTTTTGAAAAACCTCAGGATAAACAGTTCTGTGATAGTCTTTCAAAACAAATGAACGGGGAAAAGCCAAGCATTCTCCTTTTTTTGTTATTCCAACTATATCATCACCAAGAAGTTTATACTTATAATCTTTTACAAGTACACTTAAGAGCGTAGTTTTACCGACTCCTCCTGCTCCAGGTAATAGTATTATGTTTCCATCTTTATCAGCTATTGCAGCTGCATGAACTAAAGCTATATCTTCTTCAAGAAAAATAAATTGAATAAACAGATTGATTAAAAATGGAATATCAGTATATATACTGTAACCATTTTTTTCCTTAATAACAGCAATATGGTTAAGTCTATCTAACATAACGGAACCATGAATTCCTTTCACTAGATGGAAAGTATACAAGACACTATCATTTTCAGGATATTCGGAAAAAGGTAAAACATAGATACAATAAGGAGCTTTAGTTTCTATTTTATTGACTTTGAAGTAAGCAATTTGAAATTCTATTTGCTGTAAAACTAAGTCATTTACATTTTGGCTTATAATTACATCAATTAAATTATGTATTCGATAAAAATTCCCGTCCATAATAATCTCCTAACTAGCTTTATAAATAGTATTAACTATTCTTTCACTTTTAATATTGCCTTATAAACGTCATTACAAAATCTATTAATTGTAAATGGTTCAAATTTCTCGGAATTAATAAACTCCCAACCATTTTTACGGTATTCTTCATACCTTCCAGTTTTTACAATCTTCTTAAGATCTAAAACCAAATTATCCCAGGACTCATATTTGCTAAAATCAATAAAAGTATTTTCTGGAATATAATTATAAGCATCCGGCATAGGATAATAAATTGGAACCGTTCCGGAAGCCATTGAAATAAATGGATCATATGTAATGTACCCAGGTAAAATACTATTATCAAGACAAAATGAAAAATAGTATTTGGCGTAAGTCTGTCTTTTATCAAGAATAGTCCCTTGGTATAGTGTTGAGAAAAACGGATTCGGGCTTTTATCATCATTCCAGCCAAACCCATAAAGATCTAATAGCTTATCTCCCCTATCTTCAAAATAACGGATAAGCTTTCTGCGCAAAGAATATAATTCTCCGGGCACGGATGATGTTCTATTAGAATGCATCATTAGGCATAAATTACGTTTATTCAAATTTTTATAATAATTATATTTGTTGGCTTCAATAGTAATAGGAAAATTGAATTTAAAGAATTTTGAACCTTTTTTTAAATAGCGTTCATTCCAAGTTAGTACTGCTTTAAATAACATGAAATAAATATATATATATTTGTAAAATTTAGGATTTCCAACTGGAGGTTCAATTAAAAACATGATTGATTTTTTAAAACCGATTCTGTTTTTAATGATAAACTTATAAATATCATATGGAGGATCTATAAATAGCCAAACATCAATCTTTTTAATTTCATCATAACAATCGTAAGTATTAATTTGAATGTTTTTCGCCTCTAAAAATCTTTTAAGTGCGATATATCTCTCGGATGAATCTTTATTGAACTTAAGATCCTCAACTACTTCAAATAGTTTATTATTAAGTAATCCCTTGTAAATTGTATAACAAGCTACATTCATTTCGTAACTCCTATTAAAAACATTTTAATTCCTGTTAAGAGGCTTTTCAGCCTCGATATTAAGCATCATCAATCTTCCATTTTTTTTATCCATATGCGGTAAGTACGATTGGCTGTAATCATCGATGCCAAGAATTCCCAATTCGGTTTCCCGCCAATTATAACGTCGAATATTAATAAAGCCGACTTCTTCGAGAGATTTCTTCATTAAATCAAAGTCATATACCATTCCATGCCAATCATAATCATCCTTTTGACCTCCTACAATAAGACCCAGCAGTTCTTCAAGATTCTTAGTTTCAAGATACCTTTCACAGGCCGACTCAAAGTCGGCTGTGGATAGACGCAATATGGACCCCGGCTTCAGCTTTGAAAACCAGTGTGCCAAAACCCCTTTATATTCGTTCCGTCCAAAGTGTTCTATATTTGCACATGAATACATGAAATCAACACTATTATCTTCAAAAGGCAATTCCCGGAGATCACACAACAAATCAACCCCTGGAAAAGGCTGTATATCTTGATTAATATAACCGGGTAATATTCTTTTACCACATCCAAGATGAATTTTTATCACTGGACAATATCTCCTATCCTATCTTTTTAGTAGTAAACATGATTTTCCACGTATCTCGTACAGCTTTAATGTTAGGTTGCATCCAAGTAGAAACATTAATTACCTCAAAACCACTCATTTGCAAAATATTTGTCAAACACATAGGAGTCCATAAAGTTTGATTGTAATTAAATTGAAATTCGACATTCTCTCCGGTTTTTCTAATAACTTTGACATGATTCATAACTGTTACTTTTTGATGGAATATATCAGTTTCGGGTTTGGTAATTATCTCGATAATCTCCCCGTTATTATCAATCCTGGAACTTTTAATACGGGGGTTATCTAAAATTGCTGCTATCCCGTTCCAACAGTCAAAAATATATAGACAATTGGGCTTAAGACGTTCATGAATTGCTTGGAAGAAATTTTGCAAATCTTTTATAGTGGGTATATAGTTAATTACATTAAATAAGGATATTGCCATATCAAAACCCTTATCATTTAGGTCATTGACATCCATACACAAAAATTTTGGTTTAATCCCCTGAAAACTCTCGGCCTTTTTCTTTGCAGCTTCAATAATCTTTAAATCAAGATCCAAACCAACCACCATGCATTCTTTTTCCGTAAGAAAAAAATCATGTGTCCCAGTCCCGCAACCCACATCCAAAATTCGTTTAGGTAAATTTCCGGTCAAATCATAATTAATACTTAATACTTTTTCAGTTTCCTCCTTATAATTTTTCCCGGAAAAAATTTTATCATAATAATCATAATACCCTTGATCATTCATTTTTTGTAAAACTCCTTAATTTTATTACAAATATATTTTACCTGTTCTTCAGATAGTGTTGGAAATACCGGCAAACAAATACCATGTTCATAACCAAATATTGCATTGCCAAAATTCTTATCATCCAAATCCAGCTTTCCTTCCTTATCTTTTCCTAAATAAGAAAAGCAGGGTTGTTTGTGTAAAGGAAAGAAGAAAGTTCTTGACTGAATGCCGTTTTTACTGAAATAGTCCATTAATTCTTGTGCTTTTTTAACAATGAGGACCACTCTAAATGGAACATACTCTGAACCCGGTTCAAGTTTTAAAAATCTAACTTCTGGAACCTCTTCTAACTGAGATTTATACCACTCCAAGATCGTAAGTTTTCGTTTAATAATCTCGTTTAATTTAGCCAATTGTACCAATCCTATGGCTGCTTGTAAATCAGTCATTCGAAAATTATATCCAATAGCAGGATGGATAAAAGAACCGCGGTTGAAACGGCCCTGATTGCGAAGTAACATCAACTTTTCAAATGTTTTTTGTTCTTTACAGACAACATAACCTCCTTCACCTGTAGTAATTGTTTTATCAGCAAAAAATGAAAAACAACCGACATCACCAAAAGTTCCGGCATGTTGTCCGTAATAATGAACTCCAATTGCCTGTGCAGCATCTTCAATTATCTTTAAATTATGTTCAATAGCAAACGCCATAACTTCTTTCATATTTGTGACCATTCCATATAAATGGACAGGCATTATTGCACGAGTATTTTTCGAAATCAAATGAGTACAATTTGCCAGGTTAATCTGAAAATTATCGGGATTAACATCAACAAAAACCGGAGTAGCACCTGTTAAAATTACCGCATTAGCCGAGGCAATAAAAGTGGTATCCGGAACGATAACTTCATCTCCGGGTCCAATATCCAAAGCCAGTAATCCAAGAAATAAGGCTAAAGTACCATTTGGTGCAAAGACACCGTATTTAGTTTTTATAAGTTCATTTAATTTAGAGGTGAATTCCTCAGATTTAGGACCTTCTGTAAGCCAATTAGCGTTAATCACTTCAATAAGTGCATTTTTTTCATCCTCACCCAGCCAGGGAAATACTTGTGGTATGTTCATACCTGTCCTCCTTTATTTTTTATTCTTTAAATACCAACAAATAGTATCATTTAATCCTTTTTCAAAATCTATTTCCGGCATCCACTGAAATATTTCCCTTCCTTTTGAACCGTCAACAGTTTTATATAAAGCGCCATCGGGTTTTGTCGGATCCAGCTTTATTTCTCCTTTATACCCAATAATTTTTTGTATCATTTTAGCCATTTCAATAATTGATACACCGGTAGCGATCCCAATATTTATAGGGTCAATGTTAGGCTCAATATATATTGATCTTATCATAGCTTCTGCAGCATCATCCACATGCAACCATTCTCTTACAGGTGTACCAGAACCCCATACTGTTACAAAAGATTCATTGTTTTCACTTGCCTTAACAAATTTCATAATTAAAGCTCCAAGTGCGTGGGAACGTTTTTCATCAAAATGATCTTCCGGGCCATACATATTGGAAAATATAAGATTAATAATATCCATCTGATATTGTTTGATATAAGCCCATGAGCCAACCCAAAAAGCTTTTCTTACAAATCCATAAACCATAACCGATTCATGCAAAGGCCCATCCCAAAACTCATTCTCCCTAAAAATGGTGGCCTTCGCAGGATAAGCGCAATTTGCAATTGGGTTAATAATCCGTTTTACTCCGGTAATTCTAGCCGCCTCTAAAAGATTAATTGTAATCTCCAAATTATTGGTAAACATTTCCGCTTGGTGTTCATAACCAAAAGAAATCCCACCGACATATGCCGCACAATGTAATACATACTCAGGTTTTAGTTCCTTAAATAGCTTTAGTGTTTGTTCTTTATCTCGTAAATCAACGCCCATACTTAAAGAAGTCTCAGTAAAATCTAACTCTTTTTCTTGAAGTTTCCGGCAAACACGTTTCCCTAAAAAGCCTTTTGCTCCAGTAACTAGTATTCGCATATCTTTACCTTCCTAAAATTAATATTGGGAATATACAGTATCAATTTTAAAATCAATAATTCTTTTAGTATATTGGTTCATTAGCCATTTTAAAAATATCTTGCCAATTTTTTTCTCTTTGCATCTCTGTCCCGGTAAATTGCATATTAATATAGCCTAACTTTCCTTTAAAATGAGTCAAAGCTTTTTTCCAGGTTACCTTATTTTTATAAAAAACTTCAACATCGGCTAGTGTTCCAGCCTTTGAAAGTGTATCAAAAGTCAATAATTCTTCCAGAAATGAAGCACGATAAATTGTTGTCCAGAGTGGAATTGGATAATAGAACTCATCTACCATGTTTTCATGAAAATATGAGCTCCATAAAGTATAATCTTTGAATCTGGTTGGTTTTAAAGTAATAGTCTCAAAACTGATTTGTTCTGGTGTAATCTTGAGTAAAGTACGATTCCCAATTTCGAGTGGATTTTTACTATACATAATCGGGTATCCGGTTAATCCTACTCTCATTAAATCATCATCATTTTCAAATGCATGGATTGAGTATCTAATTAATTTATCTAAAATAGGTAAGTATACATTGTCATCAAGGTGTAAAAAAATTAACTCCGCTCCATCCTTGCGCGCTTCTTGCACAGCTTGTACCGTAGCAGAAGCACTGCCGGACCCGAATCTTCTAATTAATTTAATATTCGGTTTATTATAGATATCAATCGCCTTGGATAAAAATTTTTTATTGGGAAACGATCGCAGAATCCCTTTTCTCCTGGGAATATCATCAACAACATAATGCTGATATTTTGTCCCAATTATCTTTTGTAAAGAGTCAAAGGAATTTTTCGCCAATTCGTAACGTTCTTCGGTATTTATATAACTTGGTGTTACTATAAAGAGTTTCATTTAACAACCTCGACATAATTATTTTATAAACCAGAAACACCCACAACCATAATTGTTTTCCATAGTTATATGAGGAGGCGGGTTATATATTATTCCTTCATTCGGCTTATCAGAAATAAAAGCAAACTCTTAGAAAAATAAGAAATGACTTGTACATAAGAGTAAATTCTATGTGCGTTAAAAATAATTCTGGGTTTTCCTACCGGTACAAAAAATAATAAGGAGCCTCCAATTGCAGTAACTCGTTTGAGTTTTGATATTGCCTTAAGATCCCCATCAAGATCAAGTGGATCACCATAACGTCCTAGTCCAACATGTTCAATAACATGCATACATGAAAGAGACTTAATACTCTCATCTTGAAAAGGTAACTTTAATAAATCTCCTGCTTCTGCAGTAAGATTTGATAATCCTAATTTTTCCGGCCGATAATTATAAAATTTAATTGGTATAAAGGCCGAAACAATCGAAACAAAATATAAACTAGATGATATATCAATATGAAATGCAGGTTTTTTTTGAGCCAAAACCCTAGCAGCCCATGAAATATGATAAATATAGTGACGGTCAGAACTTGCGTTAGCTGTTTTATCATATATAAACAAGGGGAACGATCCTTCCATTTAAGGGAAAACCGTCGATCAGTTTAAGTAGAAATATGTTTATACAAATAATAGTCGTTCTTGAAACTTCTAAATAATCTTTTTTTCTTTATATATGGAAATACATACTTTTTGATAAATGGCATCTGATTTAAAATACTTTTAAATTTATCCATGATTTATCCTTTATTAAATCAATATATATTAATGTCGAATGAGTACATTATTTGTTTTTAGTTGAATTTTCTTTATAAACTTTAATAATATCATTATCAACTTCAAATCTATAATTGGGTTTCTTATCCAAAATATAAGTTCGAAGTTCATTTAATTCAGGGTAATCATTTTCTCCATTAAAAAGTCTAGCATCATCAATTAAAATAACATGTTCTTTAATAAAATGACTCAAAATGTGGTTTAACTCTTGAATTATTGGAGTATTAACATTGCCTTTCGCAGTAATACCTGCCGAATAATGTCCGTCAAGCCAAAACAAACATGGTTCATTGATATTAGATATCTGACTCCCTAATATTTCTCCACTATCTCCATGAACTATTGTTATATGATTAAACCCTTCAAATTTCATTTTAGCTTGTTCAAATAAAGTCTTACTTAATTCAATTGATATTATTTTTTTAAATAAGTTCTTAACTTCAAAAACCATATCTCCCCGATAGGTGCCAGTTTCAACAAAAATCGTAGTTTTAAATTTTTTTGCAGTTTCTTTAACTACATCTACTTTTATTTCATGGGGTGGCGGAACAAGCCTTCCATTTTCTTCCCATTTTTTTTTTACTGCCCTTCTATCCAGATAACTCTTAATTTTTCTATAAAAAATATAAATGAATGTACTTTTAATGAATTTTTTCAATATAACATCCCCCATTTTATTTCCAGTCTGATTTGCAGATAATTATTCCATCATTACGAGTAATATAATTACTTACATTACCAGTAATTAACTCTAATCTTACAAACTCATCACTTGAAATATAAGAATAAACTCGTTTACCTGAATATATACCTAAATTTAACTTATAATTTCCCGGAATCAAATTATGATTAATTATAATATCAATACTTCTGCTTTCACCTTTTTTAAAGTTATAAGTCATATCTTCATTCTCACTTCTAGCAATAAAAATGAGAATATTTTCAATTGTATAAAATCCTAATGCAAATGATACATTTGAAAGATTATCATCAGATTTTAAAGCAATTCTCAATTTCAAAGGTTGATTATGGTAGGCAGCAAACATTCCTCCTATTGAATTAAGTAATTTAATAGAACAAAGTGATAACTCATTATTGCCATATTTGGTCTTGTAATTCTCTAAATCTACAATTGAAGCATAATTTGAATAATCCAATAAATATTTTTTTACAACAGAATCTGTATCAAAAAATTCTTTTAATATACCATTTTCTAACAAAATACATTTAGAACATAATTGTTTTATAATATTCATATTATGGCTTACAAAAATTAACGTTTTCCCATCTTTTCCTACATCTTCTATTTTGCCAAAACATTTTTTTTGGAATTGTATGTCTCCAACTGCTAAAACCTCATCAATGATAAGTATTTCCGGATCCAAGTGGGCAGCAACAGAAAAAGCCAATCGAACATACATCCCAGACGAATAACGTTTTACTGGTGTATCAAGGAATTTTTCAACCTCTGCAAATTGTACAATTTCATCAAATTTCTTCTGGATTTCATTTTTGGTCATACCCAATATTGCACCATTAAGGTATATATTTTCTCTACCAGTCAGTTCCGGATGAAAACCAGTCCCTACTTCTAATAAACTCGCTACTCGACCCCTAATCGCCACCCGACCTTCGGTCGGCTCGGTAATTCTACTTATAAGTTTCAATAAAGTTGACTTCCCAGCACCATTACGACCAATTATCCCTATTCTTTCTCCTTGCTTTACTTCAAAAGAGATATTTTTCAAAGCCCAAAATTCTTCCTTAGTTGATAGGGTTTCTATATTTTTGGCAAAAGGATGTAGGACATGTTTTCCAAAATTTCTAACATTGTTAGTTATTACATCGCGTAATGTCCTATAATTCTCTTGCTGCTTATGTTGGATAAAATATTTTTTACTTAAATTATTAACTCTAATGACTGTGCACATAATAACTCCTTATATAATATCGGCAAAAGCTTGTTCAGTTTTCCTAAAATATAGAATACCAAAGATGAAAACAGCTAAAGTCAAAAATAAAGATAATAAAAAGCCCGGCCAATAAATTTGAATATTTTGCCCCAAGATTGCCCAGCGAAAACCATCGATCACTCCAACCATAGGATTCATCGAATATAGTAGCCGCCATCGTTCCGGCACCACCGAACTGCTAAAACCAACTGGTGAAACATATAATCCAAACTGAACGGTAAACGGTACAATATACCGGAAGTCTCGGTATTTTACATTCAAAGCGGCCAGCCAAAATCCAAGTCCCAAAGAAAAAATAAGTGCCATTAATAGAAATAACGGCAAAGTAAAAATATGCCAATTCGGAACGAAATGATACCAAACCATTAATAAAATTAAAATAACAAATGAAATTAAAAAATCCACTAGACTGACTATGATCGAACTAGATGGAACGATCAAACGCGGAAAATAAATCTTGGATATCATTCCGGCATTAGATAACAAAGAATTGCTGCTCTCAGTTAAAGCATTAGCAAAAAATTGCCACGGCAGCATCGCCGCGTAGACCAAGATCGGATAAGGAACTCCTTCCGAAGGAAATTTGGCGAGCTTACCAAAGATGAAAGTAAATACCACCATTGTTAATAATGGTCTGATTACACTCCAAGCAATGCCAATAACAGTCTGTTTATATCTCACCAGAATATCACGCCAAGAGAGAAAAAATAATAATTCCCGATACTGCCAAAGGTCAAACCAATAGTTCTTAAACCCTCGTCCCGGCTCTATAACTATATTAAATTCTTTTTTTTCTTGATCCAATGTTTTCTCCCCATTAAAAATTTAATTAAAACTATTCAAATTATCAGTTTGCCTTCTCTTCCCACGCAACTATGCTTCCTTCCACTTTAAAACGAGACTGGAGATTCTCATACTCTTCTTTGTTCAACACCAAAGTACGTATCCGCCTCTTTAAAAGTTCTTCCGCTTTGCTTACCAGCGTCTCCAAATAGCTCCGGTCAATTGTTCCCACTAAAACCAGATCAATAATTCCCGAATCAATTCCTCTGGTATAATCGCCAACTACTAAAGCGACTTCCAGATGGCCAAGATTGGCCAAAACTTCTTCAACCAGCTTGTCAATGCCCATTACCTTTTTGACAATCGAATTAATCTCCGGAAATAAGGGATGCGACTGATTGGCAATATACCATTTCTCCCGGCCGTTAACTTTACTGGTTAAAAGCTGGGCATCCTCCAACCGGTTCAACTCTACCCGGACGGCATTAGTCGACTCTCCTAACTCTTTGGCCAACTTGCGTAAATATGAAGAATACTCCGGGTTTAAAAAAAAGTATAATAATAATTGTAACCTGGTTTTCGAAGTTATTAGCGAATCTAACAAAGCAAAGCCACCTATCGGTTATTAATTCTATAATTGGAATAATTGTTTTAAATAATAGATTCGATTTCGAGTAATAATCTTACTCAATAAATTACAGAAAATTATTCGCTAAAAACTTATAAATTCCTTCTCTAAGTTCGAAAAATCATTATTTTCCTTTAAAACAAATTTTCACCAACTATATGTGTTGAAATAAAGTTTCTTTATTTCAAAATATTTCCTAAAATTTTTTGAAGTAATATCCTTAATTATTGGCATTTGTTCGGAAAGACTTTCTATTTATTTACTGCTTCTTTTGAAATAAAGCAATTTTTCATTAGCTCTGAAAGAGGAAATCTTTCTTCGTTAAATGGTATCGTTATCGGCGAATTTATTAAACTGGAATGATATATGGCAATTATTAATTCCAAAGCCTTACGTCCTTCTTCTCCGGGTATGTCACACGGAATCCCCAAATCTATTGCCCTCATAAAACGTTGGTAAAATGTGCGATGCCCAAATCCATAAATATTAGGAGGATTTTCCCCGATTGTATTAATAACTTGGTCTTCAACATCAAGTCCATCGGCGAACCGCCAAGTTTCTATCTTATTAATCGAAGTTCCGCCCAGCACCACTGTTCCGGTCCGGCCGAAAACATTTAAGGTCTCCTCCAGATTTCGAGGATAAACCGTTGAAGAGGCTTCAATCATACCATAAGCGCCGTTTTTAAAATTAATAATTCCCATTCCCAAGTCTTCCACTTCAATATTCCGTTGCCTGGTGGCGATCTGACCATATACTCCGGCAGCTTCCCCCATAATCCATAATAACAAATCAATATTATGAATTGATTGATTCATTAATACTCCACCATCTTGAGACCAGGTTCCGTGCCAGCCATCCTCAAAGTACGCCTGGTCCCGGTACCACCTGATGGAAGCTACGGCATGAGTTAACTTCCCGAATCTTCCCATTTCTAAAGCTTCCCGCAATTTCCCAACAACTAAATTATATCGGTTTTGGTGACAAACTCCTAGGTAAACATGATTTTTTTTACAAGCTGCTATAAGTAAATCGGCATCATGTAATGATAACGCCATTGGTTTTTCAATAATAACATGTTTTCCGGCTTTAGCAGCTTCAATACCAATTTGGGCATGAAGGCCGCTTGGAGTGGCAATCGATATAACATCAATATCGGTCCGTTCGATGACGGAACGATAATCAGTATACGGGTCACCTCCATAGTTTTTACTAAATTTCTCCGCTTTTTCGGATATTACATCACAAACCGCTTTTAATTCCGCGTTTTCCAATTCCATGATATTTTTGGCATGATTGGGGGCAATCCGCCCGCAACCGATAAGACCAAACCGAAATGTACTCATTTATTATCACCTTAAGTATAAAATTATTTTCAGCTTTTTAAAATACTTCATGAATTAAGCGTATGAGTTAATTTACCTTCTGCATAAAGCATTACGTCCCTAAAACCGGAAATAATGAAAAAAATAATGGTATTAATTTAACAATTTCTAAAAACATGGTTCTAGAAAAAATATAACGAAGTTATCTTTCAACAACTCCCTAACACTCTAGTTATCTTCAATTGTTCCTCTTCAGTCAAATATGGATGCATCGGTAAACTCATTACTCTTTTTGCAACAGCTTCGGATACCGGAAACGACCCTTCGCCCTGATTTAAAAAAGAAAAAACCGGTTGCAAATGTAACGGGATCGGGTAATGAACCGCATTAGGGATCCCGCTTTCATTTAATTTTGTTTTTACTAAGTCCCGATTATCGACTTGAATTGTATATTGGGCGTAAACACTGGTGTTAAATGGTTCAATATATGGCACTATCGCTTTATCTTTTAACAATTCCGAATAGCGATTCCCAATCTCCATCCGTAGTTTCACTTCTTCCGGAAACACTTCCAACTTAGCAAGCAATATCGCTGCCTGGATGGTATCCAAGCGGCCGTTTAAGCCAAGTAATGGATGGTGATAGCGGCGATCCTGGCCATGGACCCGGATTTGCTTCATCTTCAATGATAATTCATCATTATTAGTAAAACAAGCTCCCCCATCTCCATAGCATCCCAATGGTTTGGATGGGAAAAAACTTGTACACCCTATTGTAGTTAAACTACAAGATTTTTTTTTCTTATACATAGCCCCGAAGCTCTGGGCTCCATCTTCAATTACCGGAATATTATATTTAGCTGCAATAGCATTAATTGGATCAAAATCGGCACATTGTCCGTAGAGACTCACCGGTATGATTGCTTTTGTTAGAGGGGTAATCGCTTTTACGATCAAACTCGGATCCAAATTATAGGTTTGTGGATCAATGTCGACAAATACCGGTTTTGCCCCTAATAAGGTTATTACTTCAGCTGTTGCAATAAAAGTAAAAGGAGTGGTAATAACCTCATCTCCCGTGCCAATCCCTAAAGCCATCAAAGCGATTAATAAAGCGTCGGTCCCATTAGCCATCGAAATACAATATTTTACACCAACGAATTCAGCCAATTTTTCTTCTAATTCTTGAACTTCCGGCCCCATAATATACTGGCCGTGATCCAACACTCGCTGAATTCCGGCATCTATCTCCGGTTTTAACCGCCAGTATTGTTCTTTTAAATCAATAAATTCCATTAATGATTAAGCCTCTCTTAACAAATTATTTTCCTCTATGTATACTCTACCGCAGCGTTTACAAGTTAAGTCCGGTTTTAACTGTTCACCACACTCACAAACCCATCCTCTTCTTTTAGCCGGAACTCCAACCATCAAAGCATAATCGGGTACATCACTGGTTACAACAGCCCCGGCGGCAATTAAGGAATGTTTTCCGATAGTATGTCCGCAAACAATGGTTGCATTTGCCCCAATGCTAGCCCCTTCTTTCAAAAGAGTCTTAAGATAAAAATCACTGCCCCTTTGCGGATACTTACACCTGGGAGTTTTAATATTGGTAAACACCATCGATGGACCACAAAAAACATAATCTTCTAACTCTACCCCTTCATACAAAGAAACATTATTTTGAATCTTACAATAATTACCGATCTTAACATTGTTACCAACATTGACATTTTGACCAAAACTACAACTCTTACCTATTCTGGCGCCTTTTTGAATATGAGAAAAATGCCAAATTTTTGTGCCTTTACCGACCGTTACATCATCATCAATATAAGAACTTTCATGAACAAAATATTCTTTATCCTGACCCATTTCCATCAATTCCTTTTCAATATTAAAATCTTTTTGACAGGATTAACACGGATTGAACACGGATTTATTTAATATTTTAAATCATAGCACTTTGAACATAATTCATTGTTAGATGACCTATAACAAGTGGATATTATTACGGTTTTTTACGCTTTTCATAGCGTTTTTAGTATCAAAAACAATTGTGGCATTAGCTTGTACAAATTCATAGTCTATATTAGTATGAGATGTGGTAATAATAACTAAATCCATCAACTGAAGCAATTCCCCGGTTAACTCCGGTTCACCCTTACGTAAAACACCATGTTCCTGGAACTCCGGAATATAAGGATCATAATATTTAACCTGAGCGCCCGACTTCTCTAATTTATCTATAACATGTAAAGCCGGACTTTCACGGTAATCGTCAATATCTTGTTTATAAGCCACACCCAAGACCAATATTTTGGAACCATTTAACGACTTCTTTACCTGGTTTAACATTTTCGTTGCCCGCTCTACACAATACTCCGGCATACGGTCGTTAATCATCATAGATGATTCTATCATCGAGGTATGGAAACCGTATTCCCGGGCTTTCCATGCCAAATAATAAGGATCCAGCGGTATGCAATGGCCTCCTAATCCAGGGCCCGGATAAAATGCTTGAAAGCCGTATGGTTTTGTTTTAGCCGCTTCAATAACTTCCCAAATATTGATATTCATTTTTTTGCACAAGATAGCCAGTTCATTTATCAATCCGATATTGATATTACGATAGGTATTTTCCAAGATTTTTTCCATTTCGGCTATAGCCGGACTTGATGCCCGAAAAACCGGAGCCTCCAATACACTTTCATACATTGCTGCTGCAATATCGGTACACTTAGGTGTAATAC
The DNA here is from genome assembly GCA_023435225.1 of Bacillota bacterium. GTDB lineage: Bacteria > Bacillota > UBA4882 > UBA8346 > UBA8346 > UBA8346. The sequence goes on along the minus strand of JAEYRX010000024.1, from coordinate 53,838 downwards.
CACCTACTACCTTGGGGGTATTCTTTGTTTTATAAAGTAAATTCCCGGGATCAACCCGTTCTGGTGAAAATGCCAAATAGAAATCTTGTCCGCATTTTAAACCGGTCGTTTCCAGAATTGGTTTAATCAATTCCTCGGTTGTACCCGGATAAGTAGTGGATTCCAATACTACCAGCATGTCTTTATGAAGGTATTTGGCTACTGTTTCGGCCGAACTTTTAACATAACTGATATCCGGTTGTTGATGCTTATCTAAAGGGGTAGGCACACATATACTGACACAATCCAATTCGGATATCTTGCTAAAATCAGAGGTGGCGGATAATTTCCCTGACCCAACAATAGCTGCCAGGTCCTCATTAACCACATCACCAATATAATTTTTGCCGGCATTGACCATTTCAACCTTTTGTGGTTGCACATCAAAGCCAATCACCTTATAACCTGCTTTAGCTTTTTCAACCGCCAACGGAAGCCCAACGTAGCCTAAACCGATAACACCTAGTATAGCAGTTTTGTTTAAAATCTTCTCTTTTACCATTTAAATATGCTCCACTTATTCAAGGTTTCTGCACTATCATTAAAAATAATGTTAAATGTTGGTTAAAACGGCTTTTTTACAGAAAAACATAATAACTTTCGTTAAAACCTCTTAGATTCCTTCTGAATATAGCATAAAACATATTTACTTTTTGCCCAAACATATTCATTTATTGTTGGCGTAAACTATTTTTGAACTGATGTTGATATATAACTATTGAGACTTCATAAAGATATACAATAGTATCTTTTACACATATAATTGTATTATCAAGAACTCTTAAGGATAAAGAAATAATAATCTTGAAAGAATATACTATACTTGTTGAAACAAGAAAAGATTGGAGTAATCCAATCTGATATTATAAGCGGGAATTATTGGTGAAAAATTAAAGTTATCATTCAACCCCTGCCGCTGTTTGCTTATATGCAACTTTTTGTTCTACTTCACCTAATATTTTTGCTTCTTTTTGATTTATTGCAGCAAACCTTTTATTAGTACTATAATAAGTTGGAACTAATTTTATTAATATGGTAACAATTTCTTCAACATCAACAGCATTCTTTAAAGCCATTAATCCCAATTGCAAATCCTCTTGGTTAACCTCCCTAATATTGGCTTTAAAAATTTTCTGATGTTGAGTGGTAACAGTACCTTCTTCAGCGGTTAACAATTCTTCAAACAACTTCTCACCAGGACGTAAACCTATATTTTTTATTTCTATATCCAAGTCCGGTTCCAATCCGGATAACTTTATCAAATCCCGAACCATATCGATAATTTTAACTGGTTCTCCCATATCCAAAACAAAGACTTCGCCGCCATTAGCCATGGAACCGGCTTGAAGTACCAGTTGAACCGCTTCCGGTATAGTCATGAAGAACCGCCTCATCTCCGGATGAGTAATAGTTACCGGTCCTCCTTTAGCAATTTGTTGTCTAAAGAGAGGCACTACACTGCCGCGGCTTCCCAGGACATTACCGAAACGGACCGCCGCATACCTGGTTTTACTGTTCTTATTCATACTCTGAATAACCAACTCGGCTACCCGCTTAGTAACACCCATTACACTGGTAGGATTAACCGCTTTATCGGTTGAGACCAGGATAAACCGTTCGGCTGAAAACCTCTTGGCGGCTTCAGCTACGGTCTTAGTTCCAAAGATATTATTCCGGACCGCTTCATCCGGTTGCAGTTCCATTAATGGCACATGTTTATGAGCAGCCGCATGGAATACTACCTCCGGCTTAAACTCACTAAATAACCGGTAAATTCGCTCACGATCACGAACATCGGCAATTACCGGTTCAATATGAATTGCCGAGTACTTATCCTGCAATTCTTTATGAATTTCATAAATACTATTTTCACCTTTACCTAATAATATAATTATTTTCGGTGATAAAGAGGCAATCTGCCGGCATAACTCCGAACCAATAGAACCCCCGGCGCCGGTAACCAATACTCTTTTCCCTGATAAATAACCGGAGATCGAGTCTAAATCCAGTTTAACCGGATCCCTACGGAGTAAATCCTCCAAATCAATATTCCGTACTTGCTGTATTGAGACTTTGCCATCAATTAAGTCATATATCCCCGGTACGGTTTTAACCACACAATTAGTTTTTTTACACTCGTGAATAATCCGGCGTAATTGCTTACCGGTTGCCGATGGTAGCGCAATAATAATCTCATCAATTTCATAAAGCTCTGCTACATTCTTTATAGCCTTCCGGTTTCCCAGAATTTTAACCCCAAATAAGATCCGGTTCTTTTTGGAACGCTCATCATCAATAAAACCGATTAACTTTTTTGAATCACGATATCGGTGTTGCAACTCACGGGCGATCATCGCTCCAGCGTCGCCGGCGCCAATAATTAAAATCCTAGACCGATTTAGGCTTTGGTCCTTATAACGGTGATAAAAGATCCTTAAAAACATCCGGCTTAATCCAATAAAAGCAATGTTCATTCCCCAGGTTAAAATATAAATACTCCGGGGAAAGCCGGGATGCATTAAATACATATAAAGCGAAGAAATAAAAGAACTAACTGTTACCGAAGCAGGAATTATCAATAAATCGTTAATACTTGCATATCGCCATAAACGGTGGTATAACCTAAAAGAATAAGATATTATCAACCCAACCGGGATAATAAACGGTAAAAAGCTGAGCCATTGATTATAATATCCTATATCCACATTTCCTTCAAAACGAATATTTAATGCCATAAAACCTGTGATGGCAATAATTAAGGCATCTATAATAAATAATACACTTGATATTAATTTGCGTAACATAAAAACCACCACCGTTTTGGTTATTAGTTCATTAGTAATTGGTTATTGGTTCGTTGGTTCATTAGTATTCGGTCTAATACAATAGCCGATATTTGAAAATGTAATTAGTAAATTTAGTAAAATCATTTATTTTTTCGTGATTAATCTTGTTTTTCCTGCAAAATTCTATTAAAGCTTGGTAAAATATAGAGATTTGTTGCGTAAACAACGGACCTCTACAGCCTCTAAACTATCTAGCTTGTCGTTCACCCAGTTTTATTTTCATACTTTCAGGTGTGCTGCGGAAGCAGGCGTGGACGACTACTTACTTTTTAATTATCGTTTTTAAAATGAGGTGAAAATTGTTCTCAAAAGTTTTTTCGGTAAAAACCTTTAGAATCCTTTTATATATGTTGCAGCAAATTTTGGGATACAAATTTCCGAAATAATATATATTTCTTGATTCATACTGACATAATATCCATTCTTAACTAAAAGGATTTAGGTATTCAATAGCGAAATTATTGCAAGTAATATTTTCATAAATACGATACATAATAATCCTAAAATATTATTCTTCTGATTTATATAAGCCTTTAATTTGTGCTTAAAATATATATGATTTTTTGATATAAATTCTTAATCCGTGTAAAATCCGTGTTAATCCTGTCAAAAAATTTTAATTGAAAGCATTAATGGCTAAAGTAATTAGACTTTTTAGTTCCGGATTCGCCGGGATAGGAGGAGATTAATATTTCTAAGTTTTTTCTGCGAATTTCTTTATTAATTGTCATTCTACTTTTGGGATTCAATATCCAGGTTGCCGGTGCTGCCGGTGATGAAGTAACAATCGAGGCGGACGGTTCGGTAAATTACGATATCCATACCAATACTACTACTGCCGAAAACAATGTAAGGATAACCCAGGAAACCGGCGTTATAAGAGCTGAACACGTGACTTATAATGGTACTGAAGGCATCATTAAGGCATCCGGCTCTGTAAAAGTCACTTCCAACGACGGCTCCAGCATAGAAGCCGACCGGCTGGATTTTAATAATATTACCGGTATCGCTGAGTTTAATGAGCATGTTAAACTGACCACCAAAGATGGCATAACTATAAACGCCGAAAAAGTCACCTATAATAATATTAGTGGTTTGATTGTTGCTACCGGCGGAGTCAAAATCATTTATAAAAATAATGTTTATCGCACTGACACCATCCAATACAATCTGAAAACCGGTACAGGATCAACCGGTTCCTCCAACTGTACTTTAGAGAGCGACGGTAGGAGGGATGTCAAACTAATCGGTAAAGATATGGAGATTGTCGATGGTGTTACTAAAATGAAAAAAGCGGTTTTTACCCGCTGCCTCGAACCCAATCCGGAATACTATATAACCGCCACCAGTATCGAATATGAAGGCAATCATCTCAAATTATGGAATCCAGTCGTATTTATTCACGGTGTTCCGGTTTTTTATTTGCCATATCTCTCTTTTCAGACCGACGCTGACGAAATACCCAACCTGGAACCAGGATATGATAGTAGTGATGGTTATTTTTTAAAATATTCTTTTGTGACTCCGGTAGAAAAGGGGCATAACTGGTTTTACAGCGGAGCTTATAGGTCCGAAGATACTTCCACTTATGGTGCTGGTCTGGGAGTTTATAATGGCAATGCCAGTAATAAAACTGCTGTTAACTTTAATATACCTATAAAAGGGAAAAATTATTGGAACATTACCGATACCTTCTCTTATAATATGCCGTTATTTCAGTTAACAGTGGACGGAGCCCGGGATTTTGACAGTTCGGAGAAAACGCAATACGGGTTCAGTTTTACCAGGAAATATTGGGAGAGTCCTTTAGGAAGATGGCAGGCCGGAATCTTAGCGAGGGAGATTACCGTTTTTTCAGGCTCTGATAAATATGGAGGTTCATATGGCGGTTTTCGTCTGGATTATAACCCTATTAAACATGTAACGATTAGTCTATTACAAGTAGAACCCATTTCAACCATTCCGGATGATAACAGCCTTGAGACAATATTGCTGGATGACTATGACTACCAATTTGGTTCAAACTGGTTGTATAATATCAAAATCCCCTTGGGAAAAGTTTACTCTTTTGGTTTGGACGGAACTTATAATTCCAAACATTCCTTCTGGATTGATCGCGATTACCGGATCATCAGAGACACCGATTGTTTCAGCCTCTCCTTCGGCTGGGACGATATAGACCAAAAAATGACTTTCGACTGGAAGATACACTTCTAATTTACTATTCCCCAATCACTTTCCCCGGCCAATATTTGGAATTAGCCTCAATCACGCTGCCCGGTTCTACCACACAGTCATCACTCAAGATAACTCCGGCTCCGATTACAGAGCCGTCTTTAAGATAACATTCACTACCGACAACGCATTCAACCAGCCGGGCATCCCGCCCTATTTGGGTGTTATGCCAGACGATACTCCCGAATATCGAGGTACCTTCTTCAATAATACAGTTATCCCCGATAATTGTTTCTCCGAAGATCTCGACTCCGTAGCCAATGTGGCAATTCCGGCCTACTACTACTTTCGGTCCAAACCGGGCGGTCGGCGCTACTATGGTCCTTTCACCGACATAAACGGCGTTCGGGTGCCAGATGCCGGGAATGTCAATCTTAACCCGGCCTTTTAATACATCATAGTTGGCGATCCGGTATTGATTTAAGGTACCGATATCGCACCAGTAACCTTTCATCTTATAACCATAGATAGGGGCATCCATCTCCACCAATTTCGGGAATACCTGTTTCCCAAAGTCATAAAAAGTATCAGCCGGGATATGCTTGAAGATCTCCGGTTCAAAAACATAGATACCGGTATTGGCTAACCGGCTTAAAGCTTCTTCCGGTTTTGGTTTTTCCTGAAAAGCCTTGATTTTATTATTTTCATCGACAATAACAACTCCAAATTGCCTGGGGTCTGATACCTCTTTTAAAGCAATCGTGGCTATCGCTCCGGTCCGGCGATGGTTCTCTATTAAAGCTTCTAAGTCAATATCAGTCAGGGCATCACCGGAGATAATCACAAAAGTCTCATCTAAAAAGGATTCCAGTTTTTTAACCCCACCGGCGGTCCCCATCAAATCTTTTTCATGAGAATAATGAAGTTCAACCCCATACTTTTGGCCGTCGCCGAAATAATTTTTGATCTTTTCCGGCAAATACCAAAGGTTGGCAGCTACTTGGGTGATATTGTTTTTAACCAATAAATTAATAATATGTTCCATCGCCGGCCGGTTAACTACCGGAACCATCGGTTTAGGTATATTACAGGTCAAAGGCTCCAAACGGGACCCTACTCCTGCAGCCATAATCATTGCTTTCATGTTAATCCCTCCGTGAAAGTTATTGGTTCATTGGTTATTAGTTATTGGTTAATTAAAACTATCTCACTATATAACTATATAAATACGTATATATAATATTGAGCCTAAAAACGACCCATATTTCCGAATGGAATAAAGTCGCGAAAAACAAGAATGTCTAAGAACGACCCTATTACTGAAAAGGGGATTAGTCAAGCGTTGCAGACCAAAAATAATTGACTGCGAAGGATGGTGGCTACCCTTTTCCAAGGGCTCCAGGGCAAGGGATCTGATTTATAAGCAAATCAATATTTTTAATTAACAATAGTCAGCTAATTCTTAGTGTAAATAATATCTCCTTATTATACATATTTAATTAATGCATCATACTATTTTTCGTTGTTATTCTTTTTTTTCCTGCATATTACTGGTAACAATTTAGCTGCAAAAATCGAATTAAATTCCATTAAAGTCTTCTTTCCTAAAGCTGTATGTACACTATAGTTTTCGTTTCTATATTAAAGTAATTCTCGAAATTGAAATATATTCCATTTTATTGATTGCTAATTACTAAAATATATAATATACTATTAACAGGGTATATAGAATGTAGTAAATTTCTTATATTAAAATTTGTATCCTTAATGACAAATGCAAATGGCAATAATTTGCATTCATTACTCAAATCATCACGACCGGCTTTTAGGACGAGGGTGTTTAGATGTTATTTAGGAAATTTAATTCAACTTATATATTTAAAGTATACTATTAAAGGTGGTATTTAAGAATGTTTATAACAAATATTACCGAGATACGACAAAATGCCAGTAAAATCATTGCCAGAGTCATAGAGGAAAAAGAACCTACCATTGTTTTACAGCGCTCCAAACCAGTTGCTTATATTTTAGAAGCCTCTTTTTATGAATCTTTAAAAAAGGATTTAGAAGAAGCCAAAAAAGAACAAGAAAGCGCCAAAAACAGCATTGCTTTAGAGACAATTTTTAAGATCCAGAAAAAAATGTCTTCCCGAAAACGCCAACCGGATTCCACGGAAATGGTCCGGAAATTCCGTGAGGGCCTTTACGATGAGTAGCTCTATTTGCCTTGACAGTAGCGTTTTGATTAAAATTTTAACCTGGGAAGAGGACAGCGAACAAGCAACAGAATTATTCAAAAGTATTTTAGAAAAAAGACAAACCATTCTTCTCCCTGATTTCGCTTGTGTAGAAATAGGTTCCGTACTAAGAAAAAAAGTTTATCAAAAAAACATTCAACCGGAAGAAGCAGAAGCATTATGGGACTCATTCTTGAATCTTAATATGCTAAAATATATTAAAAGCGCCAAACTAATGGAGATAGCTTGGCTCATAAGTATTGAGGATAATTTACCGGTATTATATGATGCCGCCTATTTAGCAGTTGCTGTCAGTAATAGTAACGAAGAAAACATCTGCCAATTCTGGACTGCCGATCAAAAGTTGTTGAACACAGTTTCCGTAAATAAAAAATATTTGATGAACATAAAAGATTTTTCACCACAGAATGCATAGAACACAGAAATTCTGAATCATCTCATCACTGTTGCCTGTTTCCGCCTAAAGCCTAATGCCTAATGCCTAATGCCTAATGCCTAATGCCTAATGCCTAATGCCTAATGCCTAATGCCTAATGCCTAATAATTATATCAACTTCAGCAATTCCTTCCCAAACTTATCAGCTGCTTCGGGGCCGCAACCGGTAATTATCCGACCGTCAATTTCTATTAAGTTTCCGGTATAGGTTGCCCCGTTAGCCTTTAAGGTATCTTTGCCATCAGGGAAAACTGTCGCCCTTTTCCCTTTTAACAGTCCGGCATTGGCTAAAATAACCGGAGCAATGCAGATAGCGCCGACTACCTTCTCCTGGTTATAATAGTGCCATGCTAATTCATGGGCCAGCTTGTCCTCAAAATATTGAGAACTGCCGCCGCCCCCGATAAAAACCAAGGCATCCAACTGTTTGGATTTTAAATCCTTTAACAATATATCCGGCTGGACAACCATTCCCAGCTTCCCAATGGCTTTGTTTAAAGTAGTAGAAACAGTTAACACCGTCACTCCGGCTTGTTCCAAGATTTCTTTAGGAACCTGATACTCCTCATCCCGGAAAATCTTCTCCGCTATGACTAAAGCTACTTTTTTTTTCATTAATATCACCCTCTTTGAATATATGAATAAAATCCTGTTTATGAAAACCCTTTTAGACAGGATTTACACGGATTAATTGGATTTTATAAATATTTATTTTTAAATCCGCGTAAATTCGTGTTAATCCCGTCTAATAATTTTAATTCAGGATTAAATAACATACGCAATTTTCTACAATCGTATATTTCAGAGCATTATTAAAATTGATAACTCTTTTTTCGAAAATAATCTTCAATCTCATGAACTACTACTTTTGCTTCATTTCTTAATTGGAGATAATCTTCTTCCCGAAAAATAAAAGCCGGATTATAATCAGCTTCCTCCCGGTACTTCATTAACTTTGACAATATATGAGATACGGGAGGTCCCAAGATTTCCGTTTTAATAAAATGGAGTCCTACCAACCGTAAAGCGCCTTCATGACTTTTGGCTTCAATTCCCTCGGTCAATAAGAGGGCTCTAATATAACTTAACAGATAATAATATAATCTGGAAACAGCATCATTTAATAACCGATTTTTTGCCAATAGCTCTGAAGCAGCCAGGAATTCTCCGGCCCGTTCAAGCTCTGACTTAATATTGGCAATTTTATTTTCTTCAGTCATAACGGAATCCCCTCCGTTTCAATATCCATGGCGATTCTTCTTTCCCGGTTACGTAGTTGCACAAACTCATCTTCAGACAAAACTAAAGTAGAAAGAGGCGTTAAATTTTCAAGTTCAATTTCCGCAACTACTTGAAGTATTTCATTTTTTTCTCTCCTAGTAAGGGAGTGAATAATAATAGCTATATCCAGGTCAGAGTCCTCGTCAAAATCGTCCCGTGCTTTGGAACCGAAAACGACCAATTTTACCAAACGTTCTTTAAAACGACGTTCAAGATCTTCTTTTAATTTTGATAACGCTGCTCTTTCTTCTGTTGTTAAACTTTTTAAATAACTTCTTGATACCTCTTTATCCATTTCCGCTTCCTCTTAAATATGTCTCTATTTTATTATATACCATACCTCAATAAAGCTGCAATATTTCCAAAACTATCTTATAGAAGTCCCTCGTTAGTTCTCCTTTCCCTGTTATCTTCTTAATAATTCCTAACTTCAGGTGTTAGTTTTCTTTACCTTATCTTTTGCCTGTTGCCTATTGCCTTTGCCTCTCGCGTATTTCAATCCAATCTCTTAATCTCTTTCTTCAACTTCCTGATTATCCTCTTCTCAAGCCGGGAAATATATGACTGGGATATTCCCAGGTAATCTGCTACTTCTTTTTGAGTTCGTTCCGTACCGTCTTTCAAACCAAATCTCAATTCTACAATTACTTTTTCTCTTGATGAAAGGTAGCCCATTGCCGAATCCAATAAATTCTTTTCGATCTCTTCCTCTACATATTTATAAGTGGAGTCGTTTTCAGTGCCTAATACATCGGAAAGCAACAACTCATTTCCATCCCAATCAATATTCAAAGGCTCATCAAAAGATACTTCAGCCCTAATTTTGCTGTTCCGCCTAAGGTACATTAGTATTTCATTCTCAATACACCGTGATGCATAAGTTGCTAATTTTATTTTTTTACCGGGGTCAAACGTATTTACAGCTTTTATCAAACCAATTGTTCCAATAGAAACCAAATCCTCTATTCCGACTCCGGTATTCTCAAATTTCCTGGCTATATAAACTACTAACCTTAAATTACGCTCAATTAAAACCGCTTTAACCGCCCGGTCTCCCGAAGATAGTTTCTCTAATAAAAATATCTCCTCATCGCTCGACAAAGGTGGCGGCAATGCTTCACTGCTTCCAACATACCCAATGAGCTTAGGCCGTAAACCAATTTTTAATAATAGATTCAACAGGAAGAGTCTTCCTCTAAGACGCCATCTTTTCCACCAAATTAACATTTATCTCGCTCCTTTTCGTAATAGCCAAAATTATTAGTTATGTGCTTACCGGCAGTTAATTATTGGTTATTGGTACTGAGACTTAATTAACACAACTATTAGTCTAATCACAAATTACTAACGAACTATTAAACTAATAACTAATACACTAATAACTAATGAAGTACTGCCGGAGGTATTAAAGCTTGGAAAGCTCCCTCCTGTGATAAAGGCCGATTGTATAAGGCCACTACTACATTGTTAGAAACCATTGTTTGTTTTTTTTGCCAAACCTTAACTTGATCCGGTCGGAACCCTACTAAAACCCCATGCTCCCGCCCTAAAGAATTGAATGGTAACACTCTAATTCGTTCAATCCAATAACTTGAAAGATCAAGGTTAGCTATTTCCTCTAAGTTAAATGATTCAGTTAAATCCTGAATCTCCTTTGGCAAGAAATCTTTAATAAGACTTAATTCAATAATTATTACCGGCACTTTCGTTAATGGATCATGTAGCCGATTACCGGTATCTAAAAGCGCATTTAATTTCAACTGCTTCCCATCCCAATTTATTTCAATGGGGTAAAGGCATATTTGTTCCCAGAGTTTCCGATGTACCACCCCCCATCCCAACTCACCCAGCAGGAAAATTAAACTTAAATGAAGCAAAAAACGCCATAATAACGTAATATTCCAATGAAGGAAGCGGTTATTAAGGCTATCTATCCCCCAATGAATACCGGATAATAAAAATGAGAGTAAATAAAAATAACCGGCTATCCGAAATAATTTTCGTAGATTAATTGGGAAAAAAGTTATTCCTAACATTAATAAAGGAATAATCAATAAGAAAAGTAATGGTGACAAGATCCACGAATGTAAAATTCCACCGGATGCTTGGTTAGTTAATAAAAGGAATTGAAATAGACCGCCAATGGCTCCTCCAATAATAAAATGCTTCCCGCTTGTTTTTAGTCCACTGATTTGAGCCACCATCCATAAAAGCGTTCCATCCTGGAGCCAACCTAACATCCCTCCTATAATAGGTAAATCAAGATAAACTTGTATCGGTTGCAAGATTGATCATCATCCCCCATTTTAAACTACAAATATTAGCCGGCCATTCCTTTATTAACTCAAATTAGGGTTGAACTGAGTGTTAAGCATAAGGCGGCAAATCCTGTTTAATCCGTGTAAATCTGTGTAAATCCTGTCTAAATAATTCTTTTATTAGACGGGATTAACACGGATTTTTTGGATTTTTATAAATCAACTTCATTAATTTTTTTCAAATATTTATAGCGAAGCTTATATCAAATCCGTTTTAATCCGTGTCAATCCTGTCTAAAAAATTTTTTAGGCAAACATATTTCCGCGAAATCTTCTGTTTTTTTCTGCTTTTTGCAGATTCTCCGCCAAAAAGCGGAAAAGCGCCCGGAGAATTACTCCGAACGCTTTTAACATATTTTCCTGTTCCCTAACCTGTTACCTGAGCTGAAATATTGTAAATAGCTTCCTATTTTTTCCTCAGGAATGCCGGTATCTCCAGATCATCACTCATAAAAGGCCTGATCTCCAATTCATCTAACCCCATTCGTTTGGAACGGCGTTGTTCAAAACCGGTAGCGATAACCGTCACTCTGATCTCATCACCCAAAGACTCGTCAATAACCGCACCGAAAATAATATTAGCTTCCGGATCAGCAGCTTCAGTAACAATAGCTGCTGCTTCATTAATCTCATAAAGCCCTAAATTACTGCTTCCGGTGATATTTAATAATACTCCTTTTGAACCTTCAATGGCCGTTTCCAGCAATGGACTGTTTACTGCTGCTTTAGCGGCTTCTAAAGCCCGATTTTCGCCTTTAGCTACTCCGATTCCCATCAAAGCAGAACCGGCTTGGCTCATAATTGTTTTGACATCCGCAAAATCAACGTTAATTAATCCGGTAATAGTTATTAAGTCGGAAATACCCTGAACCCCTTGGCGTAGAATATCATCAGCCATTCGAAACGCTTCAACAATAGAAGTGTTTTTATCGACAATCTGTAATAGCCGTTCATTCGGAATAGTAATTAAGGTGTCGACACTGTCCTTTAAACTAGCAACCCCTTTTTCAGCCTGTGATTGTCTGATTCGGCCTTCAAAAATAAAAGGTTTAGTAACTACTCCTACAGTTAAAGCACCCAATTCTTTTGCCATTTGGGCAATCAGCGGTGCTGCTCCGGTTCCCGTACCACCACCCATCCCGGCGGTTATAAAAACCATATCAGCCCCTTGAAGGACCCCCATTAATTCTTCCTTACTTTCCAAAGCAGCCTGGGCGCCAATTTCCGGATTGGCTCCGGCGCCCAAACCTTTGGTTAACTTGTCGCCAATTCGTAATCTTATATCAGCATTTGAACAATTCAATGCCTGTCCATCAGTATTTATGGCTATAAACTCAACTCCCTGAATTTTAGCTTCAATCATCCGATTGACGGCATTGGTTCCTCCACCTCCGACACCAATGACCTTAATTGAAGCAAATTGTTGATTAGCCACCTCAAACTCGAGCATTAAATAGTTCCTCCTATAATAACACATCATACAAATAAATGTAGAATTAATAAATTTCGGATCTCGGATTGCGGAATTAAAACAATTGAGGGATTGGCACTAGTCCAACTTTTTTGTTATGGTTTTAAAATTCGAAATCTGAAATTTTCAATCTGCAATTAGATTGTGCCAAATCTCATATTATTTCTGCAAAGAAAGTAATTAACCCTTCTGAAAACAGAAAATATTTTTGTCTATATAAGTTGAATTAAATTTTGTTACCTGCATCATGTCCCTAAAGCCGGTCATGATGGAATGAGCAATGAATTTACTTCAACTTATTACAGCTGTAATAAGTTGAAGTAAATACTGATTTGATATCATTTGCATTCGGCTTTAGGAATGCAAATCTTGGATAAGAAATTTACTTCATCCTATATATAAGCCGCAATAATTTCTTGATATCAAATATTTGCGGTAAAATACCCTATTCAGTAAGCAGAAAAACAATTACATCGATAATGCCAGTCGCATTTATGATAAAGTTCAAGATTTTCCGAATTAATACTTAGGGGGTCTTAATTCTGATAACCGTTGCAAGATCAGGAACTCTCAAATCAATCTTTTCAAGTTCATTCGGTGAAGTACTTGTTAAAATAGCTCTTAAATTATAAATCTTCTTTTCCAATTGATTACTGTTACCCAGTTCAACTTTTATAGTATTTTTAGAATTAGGCAAATCCAAGTATAACTGATAACTACTTAGATTAAATTCACTGATCATTTGCCGCAGATTTTCATCAGCATAATCTAAAATTTCGATTGCATTGTTAAACTCTAAATTATTAATCTTTTCTCCAATTTTTACACTTTCCAGCTGAACTCCGGTAACAATCGGTAAATCATATAATTCGTTCTCATCTTTTACGCCTATTATTACCGAATCTTCTCCAACGATTAAAAAATTATTTTTATATGCAAGCAAACAATAAGATTGACGTTCCTTTACAATAATTATAATTTTATCAGGAATTTGTCTAGTAATGGTTACGGTCGCAATTCTAGGATTCTCGAGAATACTCTGCTTCATCAAACCTATATTTACCTGAAAAATATTTTTATAATTATTCAGCTTAGCTGATAAAAGAATATCTTCACTGGGAATATCAATATTGCCCTTAATTATTACATGTTTAATGGCAAATAAGCCTGAATTTAAAAAAATTAGACCTGCCAATACTAAAAATAATATTCCAAAAAGCACTTCAAATTTAGGTGTTTGCTGACTCATTTTATTCATATACATTTCCTTGTAATACCAAGTTGCATTCAAAGTACAACTTGGTATTAGAATAAAACCGCACCTTCATATTTTGAGTAGGTACGGTTAAAAAATTTTAACTTCAACCTCTTCGATATATTCCCAAGATTAGTTGAACTTCTCCACGTCCGGTACCCAATTCTTTTGCTATTTCTTCAATAGCAATCCCTTCTTGCCATAAGTCTAAAATACGTTGGTGCTTTGGATCACTTACCGGTCGTTGCGATTCTGTTTTTGTTCTTGGTTCACTAGGTTCATCAGTTATTGATTCGGAATCTTGAATACTTTGAGTATCCTCAATAACCTGACTAACTTCTGATTGCTTTTCTTCCGAAATAATCTCGGATGGATAATCAGATGGAAGTTCAGCGCCGGTTTTTAAAAGCGCTACCGAACTTTCAGTAAGATTTACCGCCGAACTCCTATTCTGGACCTCGGAAATTTTGGCGTCAGTTGCTTCGGCAATTTCTTCAAACTCTTCAATAATTGCCGCTACTAAATCCTCCAGATCTTGAACCTCATTTTTTAAATGTTTAATACGTTTTTCTATCGAATTTCGCTGCCACAAATATAGAACTGCGATAATGATACAGTTGAGCGCGATAATGAAAAGAACTTCTCCCACTTGCAAAATATCCGCCTCCATCCGTATCAAATACCATATTGCGTTCAATTAGCAATACATGCGGAAACATACTGTTAAATACAAAACTGTGTGGAGACGCATAGTATTACTTGAATGCAATCTGGTATAAATCTTTATATTTGTTAAATAACTTCCGCTATAATTTCGCTACACCTCATATTATCATAAGCGGCCCGCGAAAAAGTGGAAAGTAATATTTAATCAAATCTTTAGATTTGTTAAAATATATGTCCACTATAATTCTCAAAAACGCGCATCTATACTTATGAGCGTTTTTGAGAAAAGTGTCAATAATATTTTAACTAAATCTTTATATCAATATGTTGGCCACGTTCGGAATCAGGCGCTGTTTCCAGTGATTCTTCTTCCGAATTCTTTTTTGGTTTCTGCCCGTAACGACGGTAACGGCGTTCCCGATTTTTATGATCGTCTAATGCATCATCATGAATACGATTACCTTCTTTGGAAGCATCATTCTGTTGTACTTGCTCTTGTCGCTCTTGGGATTGCCGAATAGCTTCCCGCGAAAATTCATGTTGGTCAACATGCGGTCTAATATTCTGGACTTGTTGAATGCGTTGCAAATCCATTGTACGCGGTAAAAGCGTTTGAAAATCTACCGGTTTGAGCAAATCCAACACCCCATTTCTTTATCTATAGGGTTGAATCTGAATCTCTCCCTCGCTATAAACTAAAGTTGCATATTTAATTTCATCCTGGATCATTATAGTAGTTTTACCCATGGTAACCCTTACTCCAGGGTATATAGTCTCTTTGATACGGATTCGTCCTTTTTCTTTTGAAGGATTTTGAATTTCATTTAAAATCTCTTGATGTCTCACTTCCGCTTCTGATATCTGAGCTTTTAAAGCATAAGATGTCTTAACCAGGTTTTGTAACATCTCTTTTTTATCATCCGGAAGATTAGGCATTTTTCCTAAAATCACAATAGCCTTTTCGGCTTTTTCCAGACTATCGGTATTCTGCCTTATTTGAGTTTCTAAATCTTGAAGCTCTTGTTTGGTTTTTGGTTTAACGCCTACATCAAGCTCAGTAACGGTTCCAAGCCTTGAACCAATGGTTTTGGCGGAAATTTCTTCTCCGGCCCGGACCATGCCTCCAACAATCAAACCCTTTCCGCCTTCAACGATAATTTTATTATCAGCGCTTACTTGACAATGCATAATTGCCTCTTTAGCCGTTAAAGTACCTTCACAATTTACCGAAGCATGTTCTATATATTTGGCTGAAAAATCTCCAGCACAGTATATTTCCGATTTATCCATACCGGAAATCCCGCCTTGAATCAGTAGATTACCGCCGGATCTGATATCAGCCGAATCAACATTACCATAAATAGTTACATCACCATCAGCTTCAACCTTAAATCCGCTCTCGACATTCCCCCTGATAACTAGGTTACCGGAGAAAGAAATATTTCCGGTGTCAAAGTTAACATCACCTTTAAGTTCATGAACTGGTTGAACACTAATACGACCAGAGTTATAACTTGGTTCGCCACCGCTGGTGGCTAAGGTCTTTGTTCCATCTTCATTAAAAGCAACATTTTTTCCCAATTTAATTGCTTTATCTTTGCCGGCAACAGGCGGTAATTCCTTTCCGCGCACATCAGAACCGGGTTCACCTGGAGTAGCCGGAATCTTCTCCGCAATTACCTGACCGGTAGTAACGTTTTGTACCGTTTGAATCTGGCGAAAATCCACCCGTCCGTATTCATCTTCCAAACAGGCTTTCCGAAATACTCCGGTTTCAAAAAAGAAGTTTAACTCCGCATCTCTTCCCGGTGTAGGGGCCTTCCCTTTAGCAATAAGAGTTCCTTTAGCGCTATGTTTATTAATAGCCTCATCAATAGCGCTTTCAATTATTCCAAAACTGATATTTTCAGCTCTGATTGCTTCCATTGCTTCATTTTTAGTCGGCCATTTTCCTTCACCGCTAGGCGGATCAATTAAAAGATAAGCCTCCATAGCATTACCGGAAACTTGAATGCGACAACGGCCATCTTTATCGGGCATTTTCGGTCCAAGATTGGCTTCTTCAGGCATTTTTACACCTCCTCAATTGATTTCCGCCACCGGTTTAACCGGCCACGGAGCCGGAAAATCGCCTTGGTATGTATTTGAGAAACCCGCGATTCGGATATTTCCATTATTTCTCCGATTTCTTTTAATGTCAATCCCTCATAATAATACAAAGCTATGACCATACGTTCTCTTTCCGGAAGACAATCAATGGCAGTTGCTAATGTAGTTTTGATCTCTTCCATCTCAACCTGATGCAACGGATCTTCACTGTCATTATTACGGACCAGATCAAGCACTCGTACCGTATCATCATCGTTTGAATGGACCAGCCATAATTCATCCAAAGAACTTAATGTTGTACAACTGACTTCTGATAACAATTCATAAAAATCCTGGATACTGATGCCCATTGCTTCACTGATCTCCTGATCAGTGGCGGAACGTCCTAAACGATTTTCCAGATCAGCGCAGATCCGTTCCAATTCCCGCGACTTTTGTCTTACAGAACGGGGAACCCAATCATTACTTCGTAAACCATCAAGTATTGCTCCCCTAATTCTTGCAATAGCATATGTCTCAAATTTAATTCCCCGTAAAGGGTCAAATTTTTCAATGGCGTCCATTAATCCAAATACACCGAAACTCACCAAATCATCAAACTCGACATTGGACGGCAAGCCAATCGCTACCCTACCGGCAACATATTTTACCAGCGGCGCATATCTTAATATAATCGCCTCTCTTGTTGCAGGAGACTTTGTAGTTAAATAATTTTGCCACAGGATCTCCTCATTCTGAGCCGTTTTGTCGACCGACATATCTACCCTCCTAACTGCGTAAAATACGCTCCCTCCGGGTGTTTTAACTTTCCATCCATGATGCCGCTAAAATATTATGAACACTTTTTTCAAAAATACTCATGAATCAGATGTGTATTTTTTGAAAATATAGTGGCAGTTATATTTTAGCAAATCCATGATGCCACCTATAAAATAAAGGTTTCATTCATTGTTTTAATTTCAAGCGCTCCGGTATCCAAATCAAGAGTTATACTTTTTCCGGCATGGCCACCGACGCTTTTAGCCGAAATTCTAATATTTAACTTCTGACAAGTTTCTTCAACAGCCAGAATATTCCTTTCGCCAACTCCTAAATGTTCCTCATGTCCGTTAACAAACATTTCAGCGCCGCCAACAATCTTAAATTCAAGAGCGTTTTCGGCTGCTCCAATTAACACCATTTCTTTCAACAAAAACGGTATTCCAGTATCAGCAAACTTGGCTGGATTTGATGCTTCAACAGCTAACGAACTGTTTGGCAACATAATATGAACCATTCCGCCAATCTTTTGTATATAGTCATAAGCACAAAATCCAATACAAGATCCTAAACCTAAAGTAGAAATTTTTCCCGGCGCTTTTGAAACTTTGAACTCTGCCATTCCAATCCTAATTACTTCTGGCATGTTGGCCCTACTCCGAGAGCACCTAATATTATTTCCAGAGCACCTGGATCAGGAACCAAAAAGAAATGTCCATTAATATTGCGCCCGGTAAGACTAAATTGAGTCTCAATTAATAAAGCATAGTCACCAATAACACCTAAATCTGCCAAGGCAGTATTAACAATTGCTCCTACCATATCACAAGCAAATGATGGAACCGAAGATAATTGATGCAGTCCGGTAAGGTTCGTTAATGCATAAAGATAAGCTCCGGTCATTATATTACCGACTTCTTTGAGAGCCGATTGTTCAAACTCACCAAATTTCTTAGTTGTACCGGCGGGATGCTTAAGGATCATATCAACTAAAGTACAAGCTTCCGGTATAGAAAAAAGAAAAATTATTTTCCCGGGGGCATCACCTAAAACCCGCATATAAATGCCGACAACTTCTTTTTCAGCGCCACCGCTCATATTGCTAACCTCTCCCAATGGCATGATTGAAACATCAGGAACAGTCATTTCAATCTTCTCAAAAATTAATTGGGAGAGAGCAGTAGCTGCATGTCCAGCCCCTATATTACCAATTTCTTTTAGAATATCCAATTGCGTATGGTCTAGGTTTTTTAATATAAACATTCCTAAACCTCCGGTTCAGCCTTCATCTCATTGAGCATGCTCGCTTCTTCCGCTGATAATGCTCGTTCCAAGTCTAAGAGAATAATTAATCTTTCTCCGATCTTAGCGACGCCGCTCAAAAAAAATGCATCAACTCCCTTAGTGATAGATGGGGCGTTTTCAACTGTTGAGGCATTTACCCGTAAAACTTCAACCACGGCGTCAACCATCATTCCAATCATATTACCATTAACTTCAACAATGATAACCCGCGATTCATGTCCAATAGAACGAACTACTAAACCAAAGCGTTTTCGAAGATCAACAATCGGGATAATGTCTCCGCGTAAATTTATTACTCCTTCAACAAAAGCCGGAGATTTTGGAACTCTGGTAACACCATGTTCTACTCTTTCAATTTCGCGGACTTGTAAGATATCCACGCCGAATTCTTCATCACCAAGCCTGAATACTACCAATTGTCTTGTTTCTTCGTGAACTTCGGCTTTCCCCTTCATTAGTTATCCCTCCCTTATGCAACTGCTCTAACATCTAAAATCAATACTACTCCACCATCTCCAAGAATTGTTGCTCCGGCTATTCCTTT
This sequence comes from Bacillota bacterium, assembly GCA_023435225.1. Taxonomy (GTDB): domain Bacteria; phylum Bacillota; class UBA4882; order UBA8346; family UBA8346; genus UBA8346. Next base: position 34,376 of record JAEYRX010000024.1, on the reverse strand, counting down.
GATAGACCCTAAATAACCGCCCAAAGATTTGATAACCACATCTTGTTGGCGTAATAAGGAGTCTACAATATATCCGATAACCCTGTCACCAGCTCTTAAGATTACTACATCCAATTCATCCAGTTGATGATTGATAGCATCCGGAGTTCCTAGAACATCCTGAAGCCGGACTAAAGGAATCACTTCATCCCGGAGCATTAAAACCTCTTGTTTATTTATTTTCCTAATTTCATCAGGTTTTAAGCTGACGATCTGTTCGATATAACTTGAAGGTATGGCATACTTTTCATCACCAATTTGGATTACTAAGGTTTGGATAATTGCCAGTGTTAAAGGAAGACGGATTGAAATACTGGAACCTTCCCCATATACTGAATCAATAGCCACAAAGCCACCTAGGGAATCAACTTTGGCTTTTACTACATCCATACCTACGCCCCGACCGGAAACATTGGTAACTTGATCCGCCGTAGAAAACCCTGGTAAAAATGTTACTTCCAAAATATCTTGATCCCGCATTTCCGCCAAAGCTTCCGGTGATAAAAGTCCGGCTTTGATAGCTTTTTCTTTTACTTTTTGGATGTTAAAACCTTTACCGTCATCCCTTACATTAATAATAACGTTATTCCCTTCCTGGTAGGCATGGAGAATTATTTTCCCTCTGGAAGGTTTATCATTTCTTTCACGTTCTTCCACTGTTTCGATTCCATGGTCAACCGCGTTCCTGATAATATGGACTAAAGGATCACCGATTTCATCAATAACGGTACGGTCAAGTTCGGTGTCTCCACCCCTAATCTCCAAGTCGACCTCTTTCCCCAACTCCCTGGAAAGATCCCTGACCAAACGTGGAAAACGCGAGAAAACGGTTTCAACCGGAACCATTCTGGCTTTCAGAACACTATCACGTAAATCCAGAGTTAATCGGCCAACTTGTTCAACCACTTCATTTAAATCTTTGGAATCAAGCGATGTTCCAAGAGCTTCCAAACGGGAACGATTGATTACAAGTTCGCCAACGAGATTCATTAAGTCGTCCAATTTCTTTATTTCCACCCGGACAGTCTGAACCGGGCTAGCTTTTCCTCTATCCTGTTCAAGTACTTCTTGAACCCGTTTTTCAATTAACATCTGGTCGATTTTGGGTTCTTCAACCGTTACCTTCTCAACATCCATGATGTTGGAGATAGCTTTGATAAAATTGGCCGGTGGATTAGAGCTTAGTACTCCGACAATAAATTGTAAGTCAAAATTTTCATCTTCCAGGTCCTTAACAGTAGGAATACTGCGGATAATCGTCCCTAACTTCTCGATCTCCCGCAACACCATAAAAACCCGGGCGCCTTTTAATAAACAATTTTCAACCAGTGTTACATCAATATGATAAAAACTTGAACCCTCTTTGGTAGCATTTATTATCTGTTCTTTTTCCGATTCCAAAAATCGCAATTGTAAATTGTGACGACGTTCATTAGAGGGCTGAGCAGCAACCTCGCCGGTTACAAAACGTCTTAATCCTTGGACAACACCGGTGATTTCTATATCTTCTTCAATACCTTCACCAATTTTATTAGATAAAATCTCCAATAAGTCGACAGCTTCAAATAGAGCATTAGTTATCTCCGGAGACAAAACCAACTCTTTAGAACGAAGTTTGCTTAATACATCCTCCATTGCATGAGTAAGGTTAGCCATTTTATTAAAACCCATCGTGGCTGAAGCACCTTTTAAGGTATGAGCAGCCCGAAAGATTTTATCAAGTATAGCCGTATTTTCCGGATCATGTTCTAATTCTAAAAGAGACTGATTTAATGTTAGGAGATGTTCTTGGCTTTCATCAATAAAAACGCTTAAATATTGGGATATCTCCATAATCCCACCTCCTAAGGGTTAAATTAGACCTTTTACCCGCAATTCCTGCTGTTTATATATAAATTTAAGAATCTTCTTCTTTTTATTATCCGACATATTCAGGAATTTCAGACTGGCCCAGTAATTATTAGTTGAACCTGGTTCCGGATGAGTGAGTTTTCCGGTTCTTACTACATCAGCGTAAGCGGTAACTTCTTCATTGTCAGGTAATAATATTGCTAATTTTAATTTAGTATGCAATGTAAACTCTTCCGGAGTTTCGATTCTGACACCACCGGCGCTGATATCAAGTGAAGTTAACGTATATGAAGCTACGGGAGCATCGTTACGATAAAAATATAATAATTCAACCGGGATCCTGATGGAAAGTCGAACATCGGAACGACGTTGTTTACGGTCGATATCCGCAGGAACAGCTACGGTTAAATGTCCAAATTCCTTATCATTCAAAGCAAGAACCTTGCCGTTAAAAACATAACGGGCGTCAGTCTTACAAACATTTATAACCAAAAAAGAATTTTCCTTCACCGGAACTGGATTACCAGCTAAACGCGGCGCTACTAACAGAAGTCTATTACTATCAACACTAACTATTCGGCTAGGATATTCACCCCGGTAATATCCTTCGGGAACTTCAATTTCGACATAGTCGCCAACTTGAAAGTCCATCTATCCTACCTCACTAAAATGTAATGCATATAAAAATTCAATTTGATTTAAAATTTTACTTAATAGTATAATATATTAGCGTAATTTCCCAACTAATCTTTCAAAAAAACTGGTAGTAACAGTGGGATTAACCATCCCTTCACTCAATAGATTTCTGGCAATTTGACTAAGCGCTTGCCCGGCGGCTGTACGAGGGTGGCTAACGATAAAGGGCTGTTGTTCTTTTACAGCCTTTGAGACCACCGGATCCCATGGTATAAAACCTAAAGGTAAAATTGTTACCCCTAAAAAACGTTTTGAAACGGTAGCCAGACGATCTAAAACTTGTTCCCCTTCTTGTTCACTTCTAACCATATTTACAACCAACCAAATCGGTGTATTCTGATCGGTGCTGGCGATAACTTTTATTACACCATAAGCATCAGTTATTGCGGTCGGTTCAGGTGTTGTCACGACAATAACTTCACCTGCAGCCAGTACAAATTTTAAAACATTTTTAGAAAGACCGGCGCCGGTGTCTATTATCATTATATCGGTATATTTTTCAATTTCATTAAGGTTTTGCAAACATTGTTCCAGATTTTTTTCATTTAAATTAGCCAATTTGTATACGCCCGAACCGCTGGCAATAACTCTTAAGCCGGAAGGTCCGTTCATGATTACTTCGACAATATTTTTTTCGCCTAATATTACATGACCCAAATTGTATTGCGGAATTAATCCCAAAATAACATCGACATTAGCCAAACCTAGGTCAGCATCTACCAATAAAGGTTTCATTCCTAATTTGGCTAAAGAAATACCCAAATTAACCGCAAAATTAGTCTTACCAACTCCGCCTTTACCACTGGTAACTGCAATTACTCTGGTTGAATTATAAAAACTGCGACTACCCCGCATAATTTCTCGTAAACGTTCAGCCTGATCCACCATTTTTACCTCTTAACATTTATATCGGCCAAAAATCATTACTTATTAGATATTAGTTATTGGTTATTAGTTTGCTGTTATTTTGAATGCCTATAGAATCCAGGAGTCAGGAGTCAGGAGCCAGGAGCCAGGAGCCAGTAAAATAGTGTTACGCTCTGTTCTAAAATTATTATTTTTGCAATAAAATTTCACTTCCACTACTGACTCCTGACTCCCAAATTTCTGACAACTGTTTTATTATCTCTTCAGCAACTGCGCAATCAAACGTTCCGACCTGGCTATTTCAATATCATCCGGTACATTTTGTCCGGTAGTCAAATAAGAAATAGGGCGCCGTATTTTCCAGGCCAAACTTGCGATCGGCCCCAGACATTGAGTTTCATCCAATTTAGTAAATACCAAATGTGTATAAGCAATTCTAGAGAAATTTTCTGCAATACTAATCATATCTTGATACTTGGTAGTAGCGCTAATCGCTAATAAAATCAAACCAATTTTTGAATGTGATAAGAACTTTTTCAATTCGTCCATCATTGCCTGATTATGAGGGCTCCGGCCGGCAGTATCAATCAAAATCAAATTACAATCTTGCAAGTTATTAAATGATTGGTTTAAATCAGCCGGAGTATAAACAACTTCAACCGGTAAGTTAATAATATCTCCGTATGTTTTAAGATGCTCTACCGCAGCAATTCTATAAGTATCAATAGTAATTAAGCCTACTTTTTTTCCTTCAAATAAATTATAATTAGCAGCCAATTTGGCTATAGTGGTAGTTTTCCCAACTCCGGTAGGCCCAATAAGAGCCATAATTTGCTGTTCACTCGGCGAATCATTTTGAATCGGTTCGGAAAACATTATCCGGGAAGAAAGTACTTGTTGACAAAAAGCCGCCCAACCCTCTTCCGTAGAGTTACTCCCTCCATCAACCAAGTAACCGGGTACTTGTAGCATCAGATAGTCAATAATCTCTCCTTCTAATCCGAGTTGCTGCAAATATCGCCGGAATCCATCCGTTGAGCCGGAGTGCGAAACCGCATTTTCAGCGCCTGCTGCCGGCTGCTTTGATACTAAAGCTTTATTAGTCACTTGTTTAATTAATTCTTTCATTTCGGCAATTTCTTCCCTTAGAGATGATAGCGCCGGCTCCGAAGGAGTAGGGGCTGTCTCTCTTTGAGTAGGAAACGCGGGAGCAGAAGTAGGTACGGATGGTACAGAAGTAACTGGAACTTGCCCGGGACTATTTTGAATAGGTACAGGTTGGACTGGAATATTATTATGAAGATTAGATACCGGTTGTTGATTAAAATTGGAAATTACCTGATTAGTTTGGTTATTAACAGCGGAATTAACCGGAGGCGGTGTAGGCATCTCCGGTTTTAATTCATTTTTTCTCGGAACTTGATCATTGGCGTTCTCATCAACCGCAGCAATAACTTCAAAACGACGTTGACTGAATAGTCCTAGAAACCCGCCATCTTTAAATGGTTTTGTATGTAATATAATTGCGTTTCGACCAAGGTCATTTTTAACCCGGGCAATTGCTTCTTGAATCGAATCAGCAACATAACGTTTGACTCTCATTGATCAATACCCACCACCCCAACAGAATGGACTTCAGCTTCCGGATTTATCTCGTTATATGATAAGACCATTAATTTTGAAGAAAGTCTCTCGGTCATTCTCCGGAAAGTTAATCTCACCGAGGGAGAACATAAAATAACTGGTTGAAAACCTGAGCTGGTAACTTCTTTTATTAATTCACCTAATTTATCATAAATTTTCTGGATCATTCGCGGATCAATAGCGTAACCGGCCGCTTCTCTGGACTCTCTTTGAACTTTTAACAACTGCTGTTCTAAGTTGGGATCAAGGGTAATTACCCTGATAACACCATCATCAGCTTGTACCATTTTAGTAATCTGCCGGGCTAAAGATTGCCGAACATACTCGGTTAATATTTCGGGATCCTTTACTGAAGGTGAATAATCAGCCAAAGTTTCCAAAACAGTTACCATATTGCGGATTGGAATCCCTTCCCGTAGTAAATTAACTAATACTTTCTGGATTTCTCCGATAGACATCAGATTTGGAATTAATTCACTTACCACAACATTATATTCTTCTTTAACATTATTAATTAACGATTGTACTTCCTGGCGTCCCAGTAACTCAAATGCATGTTGTTTAATAACTTCGGTCAAATGGGTTGCCAAAATAGACGGTGGATCAACAACCGTATACCCGGCTATCTCAGCCTGATCCCGTTGATTTTCATTAATCCATAAGGCCGGAAGACCGAAAGCCGGTTCAGTAGTAGGAATCCCTTCCATTTGTTCCGAAACGATTCCGGAGTCCATAGCCAGATAATAATTAGGAATAATTTCGCCTCTGGCAACATCAACTCCACGTATTTTTATCACATATGAAGTAGGTGGAAGTTGCATATTATCTCTAATCCGGACCGGAGGTAGAACCATTCCTAATTCCAAAGCGGTTTGCCGCCGAATCATAGTTACCCGGTCAAAAAGGTCTCCCCCCTGATTGGGATCGACCAAAGGTATCAGCCGGTAACCAATCTCCAGTTCCATCGGATCGATTTGCAACAAGGTATTAACATTTTCCGGTTTTTTAGCTTCATCAGCACCCGGCTCGCCTTCAGCTTCTTCAGTACCTCCCAGCACTTGAGAACCGGCAACTTGTCGCAGACTGTAAGCTAAAAGTGCTACTAATGCCGCTATAGTAAAAAAAGGTAACTTCGGCATGCCGGGAATAATGCCAAAAATCGCAATAACACCAGCCACTATATAGAATATCCGTGGATAAGCCAATATCTGCCTGGTCAAATCCGAACCCAGATTATCCTCCGAAGCCGACCTGGTTACTAAAATACCGGTAGCAGTCGATAATAACAAGGCTGGTATCAGAGTAACCAAACCATCACCGATGGTTAACAAAGAATATGTTTGTAGGGATTGATCCCATGAAAAGCCTTTTTGAGTAGCTCCGATAATAAAACCGCCGACCAAATTAATTACGATAATTAAAATACCGGCTATGGCATCACCTTTGACAAATTTGCTAGCGCCATCCATAGCCCCGTAGAAATCAGCTTCCCTTTCAATCTCACGCCGCCTGGTCCTTGCTTCGTTTTCATTTATTATACCGGCATTTAAATCAGCGTCGATACTCATCTGTTTTCCAGGCATTGCATCGAGAGTAAATCTGGCTGCAACTTCGGCTACCCGTTCCGAACCTTTAGTTATAACAATAAATTGAATTATAGTTAAAATGATAAACATTACAAAACCGACAATAGGGTTATTACGGGCCATAACTGTTCCAAAAGCATGAATAACCGTCCCGGCCTGAGCATCCGAAAGAATTAACCTGGATGAGGAGACATTTAATGCTAACCGAAACAAAGTAGTAATTAACAACATAGTCGGAAAAACTGAAAATTCCAAGCTTTTACGGATATTCATTGTTAAGAGAATAATGGCAAAGCCGACACAAATATTAATAGTAATTAATAAATCCAAAACAAAAGAAGGCAAAGGGATAATAAACATCGCCAAAACTAAAACCACGATAGCGACAACCGACATTTCGCCACTTTGTAAAAGTTGCCGTGATAAAGTTTGGTTTTGAGCTTCCGCCATATGTACCACCACGAATCAGTTTGAAATTAACAGTTTATAGTTATTAGTTAGAGACTAATACCTTGAAATATATTACATAAATTTAATAATTCTAGTAAATCTTGATAATTCCTCTTTTTGGGGTATATGGTTTTAAAAAACCCTTTTCCAATCTTACCCGAAGCATAATGGATAACTAGAAACGTAATATTTTGGTCTTATTTTAACTGTCAACTATTAATTTTAAACTATTAACTGAATTTTCAAGCGTGTTTTCGTTTCAAACGGTATACGAAAGCCAATACTTCAGCTACCGCTTGATATAACTTTGCCGGTACAGCCTCTCCAATATCAACTGTTTTATATAAGGCTTGAGCTAAAGGTTTATTTTCAACCAGCGCAATTCCATTTGCAATTGCCAACTCTTTTATCTTTTCTGCTATAAAACCTTCACCTTTGGCAAGAATAGTCGGAGCTGCCATCGTTACTGCATCATATTTTAATGCAATTGCCAAGTGAGTAGGATTGGTAATAACAACATCGGCTTTGGGTACGTCTTGCATCATTCGGCGAGCCGCTATTTGCCGTTGTCGCTGCCGAATCTTATTTTTAATTTGCGGATTACCTTCAGTCTGCTTGTATTCATCTTTGACTTCTTTCTTGGTCATCCGTAAACTCTTACGAAATTCCCAACGCTGATATAGATAATCCATTAAAGCCAATATTAATAGAAATATACAGATTTTTAAGGCTATCTGATACATAATACTCCAAATTACCTTAGCCACATCAAAAGGAGCAATTTTAGGAGTTTCCAACAAAAAATTAACCTTGTCTTTAATAGAGGTATAGGCAAAATAAATAACAATAACTAATTTTAAAAGGGATTTAACAAACTCCACCAAACCCTGAGTACTAAACATCCGTTTAAAGCCATTAAGAGGATTAATCTTACTAAACTTAGGTTTTAAAGGTTCGGTAGTAAAAAGAGGTCCAACTTGTAGTACATTTACTACTATCCCGATAACCATTCCCACTAAACCTAAGGGGAGAAAAATTCGCAGGAAAAAAAATAGATGCTGTAACATAATGTTACCCAAATTTGTCTCTGATAACTCTTTGGTAAGGGCTGCCGTTCCCAGACTATTTTTCATGTAAACCGAAAGTTCGGAATAGAACCAACTGCCTAAAAAATTCAAAATAACAAATAAAGCCAATAATACTACTACTGAATTAAGCTCGTTACTTTTAGCTACCTGCCCTTTTTTACGGGCTTCCTGCTTTCTCCGGGGTGTAGCTTCTTCGGTTTTATCAGGATCTTGCGCAAAAAATTGCAGATCAAAGACTAACGGAAAATACTCCTTCTCTGCCGATATTTCGGTTTGTAAAAAATGATTATGAATTTGAATCCTGTTTAGCATTAAGAAAACTCCTGATTACCGACTCCTGTCTACTTAGAAAATGCTAACGAAGTCTGTCGTTCACCCAGCCTCATTTTCATACTTTCAGGTGCGCAGCGGTAGCTGGCGTGGACGACTACTTAATCTACATATGCAATTGTTGCAACAAGGCCCTTAAAACACTAAAAGTTTCACTAGATTTGGTAAAAACAACCTCAACTAAAAATACATAAATTGGTATATACAATACTACCAACAATAACCCTAATAAAATTTTAACCGGGAACCCGATCATAAAGACATTAATCTGGGGAATTAACTTAGCAATAACACCCAAAGCAACATCAACCAAAATAATAGTTCCAAAAATAGGGAGCCCAATTTTAAATCCTAAAAAAAACATATCAGCAAAAGCTTTTACAAAAATACCTACTGCTTCTTTTTTTAAAAAAAACATCCCTGGTTTTATTATTTCAAAACTTTGAATTAGTGAATTAATCATAGTATGATGGCCATTTATCGCCAAAAAAATTAATATAGCCACCATATAGTTAAATTGACCCATTACCGGCATCTCGGTCCCGGTATTAGGATCAATAACATTTACAATTCCAAATCCCATTGAATTATCAAAAAAGTGACCGGCGATTTGCAAAGCATAAAACGTTATATTAACCATAAATCCAATCAATAAACCTATTAATACTTCTTGTATTAAAGTAAAAACAGCCATCCAAAAATTAAAAGCCGTCAAATCCAAATCACTTTTGATAAAAGGAGCTACTACTAATGCAAAACCGAATGAAAAAATCATTTTTAATGGAGCCGGTATAAATCGGCCTTGGAAAATCGGGGCCGAAACTACTAAGCCGGCGGTCCGAGCAAATCCTATTAAAATTTGAGTGAATGTAAAACCAAAAAGAAGTTGAAAATTCATTCTTCCCTCATTTATTAGGATTAAGGAAGCGCTGATTAATCCGATTTTGTGCGAGCAAATATGCGGCATTAGGTATTTTGCGAAGCACAAAATCGTAACTTATTCAATTAATCAGCGCTTCTTTAAGTAAATTCTTATATAAAAATCGCCTATACTTTTTAATGGAATTTATTCAACTTATAATTCATCTGAGAGATTTTCATGATATAAAGTCTTAATATTTGGATAAAATATACTGATAGATAGTCTTATAGCATTTTCTTCTTTATTCATATCCTTAATTAATTTAATATTATGAAATTCCCTTATCTAATAAAAGTAAATTGATTTAAATTAGCCAATACTTTATGAAAAAAAGAAAGCATGGTATGTAACATCCATGGTCCAAAAACTACTATTGCAACAAATACTCCTACTATTTTAGGGACAAAGGTAAGTGTCTGTTCATGGATTTGTGTAGTAGCCTGTAATATACTAATAACCAATCCAACCACCAACCCAATTACCAACATTGGCGCCGATACAATCAGCACAGTCCATATAGCCTCCCGGGCTACGGAGATAATAAAAGTGTCGGTCAAAACAGTCCACCACCCTTTAGTTTACAGTTCATAGTTTACAGTTTTTATGTTCTGTTGATAATTTCATAATGGACAGTTTAATTTTAAGTTAGTTGTTGGGCAGCGATTATTCATAAATAATTTTCAACTGTCAACTATACATTGTCAACTCTCAACTGAAATTACCTAAAGCTTAATACCAAAGATCTGACTACCAAATGCCAGCCGTCGACCATTACAAATAATAAGATCTTAAAAGGCAAAGAGATCATAACCGGCGGTAACATCATCATACCCATTGACATTAATGTACTGGCTATAATCATATCGATAACCAAAAAAGGAATGAATATCATAAAACCGATTTGAAAAGCGGTTTTTAATTCGCTGATTATAAAAGCCGGAATCAAAACCTGGCTGGGAATTTCTTCATAATTTTTGGGTCGTGGTAAACGAGCCGCTTGTATAAAAAGCTTCAAATCCTTAGTTCGGGTTTGTTTCAACATGAACTGGCGAATTGGTTCCATACCCCTGGTGAAAGCCTGCTCCTGGGTGAGCTTATTCTTTAAAAAAGGTTGTAAAGCCTCATCGTTCACCTTAGTCCAAGTTGGAGCCATGGTAAAAAAAGTTAAGAATAAAGCTAAGCCCACCATAACCTGGCTTGGAGGCATCTGGTTAGTTCCAATGGCCGTTCTCGTAAATGAGAGAACAATTATTATTCTCACAAAAGAAGTAGTCATAATTAAAATAGCCGGAGCAAGTGACAAAACCGTTAAAAGAATCAAGATTTGCAAGCTCTGAGCTATTTCAGTCGGGCTATTAGCCGGATCCACTCCAATTTGAATCCGGGGAATCGGGAAGGTAGGCGCTGCGCCCCAAACATTGCCGGTTCCAATTAATAAAAATAATACCCCCAGAATAAATATTCTGAGCAACTTTTTCTGTTGTTGCTTCATTCCCGTTCCCTGCCTCGCGTTTTCCACGAACGAATCTTCTCTAAGCCTTCCAATACCTTTTGTTTACTGTCGGTAATCCCGGAATCATTAACACTCCTAGGATGCAAACCACTAAAAACTGTTCCGATCAAATCCGGAAACTTTCCTTGAGGAATTATTTGATTTTTTTCCGCCGTTTTTTCAAGTTCGGAATAAAACTCGAGATCATTTATTTCTTGCAATAAATTAACTCCATGTTCCGAACTTCCGACTAGTAAAACTTTTTTGTTGACTAATAATAGATAAAGATGGCGATTCGGCCCCAAAAAGAGGCTTTCTGCCACCTTAAGATGTTTAGCTTGAGATACCCCAAACTTTCCGGCCAAAAAACGGGTCGCCCAATAAGCGAGCGCTACCACAATAACTAAAGAAAATAACGCCCATACCCATTGACCACTGTTAAATTCAGGTCCGGGATCTTCGTTAGACTTGGCTAAGGTTATTACCGACAGGAGGAAAAAACTAGTAATAACCCAGAGGAAGCTTCTCCCAACCACCCGGTAGTTTTTCTTCAACTAAGTTCGCTTCCCTTCATATAATTATCCTTAAAAAGTTTGTTTTTAACAAACTTCGATCACAAAGCCGCATAGCGTAAGCATTTTGCGGCAACTTTTTAAGGTATAATTTCCCTTGAGTTATCGCAGCGACATTAATCCTCTTCGATTGCGGTTTACTGCGAAATGAATAACTAAAATATTACTTCCAATTTCTTATGATGAGTTCATAAATTATACTATGCTTTATAAAATGCAATGATGGAAGCATATTTTAGTAAATCTTATTAAGCTAGAACTTTGCGGACAGCCTCCAAAACACGTTCCGGTTGGAAAGGCTTCACTACAAAATCTTTGGCTCCAGCCTGGATAGCATCTATTACCATGGCTTGTTGACCCATCGCGCTACACATAATGATCATAGCATTAGGATCAACTTTCCTGATTTCTTTTACCGCAGAGATTCCATCCATATCCGGCATGGTAATATCCATTGTTACCAAATCCGGACGTAATTCTTTAAATTTCTCAACTGCTTTGGAACCATCTTCTGCTTCCCCGATTACTTCATAACCGCCCTTACGCAAAATATCCTTAATCATCATTCTCATAAAAGCGGCATCATCAACAACCAATACTTTGTTACCCACCTGAATTCCTCCTTTAGGAATTATTGAAGTGTATTCGCTCTTTCAATCGGACTAATTATATCGGTAACTTTGATTCCAAAATTTTCATCAATAACAACTACTTCACCTTTAGCGATTAGCTTACCGTTTACATAAATATCAACCGGATCGCCTGCCAACTTGTCCAATTCAATTATTGACCCCACTCCAAGTTCCAAAATTTCTTTGATTCGCATTCTGGTATTGCCAAGCTCAACTGTAACCTGCAACGGCACATCCAGAATCAATCCGATATTACTCGCTTCTTTGCTGGATTTGGCACTTCCGAGTGGTGCAAACTGTGCTGATTGTACCATGACTTGCTGATGCACCTCCTGACCATAATTAATATTCCTTGGTGAAGCAGCTATAGGAGGCGGAGGCGGCGAACCGTACCCAATAGGTTCAACCGGTCTGCTAATTCCAACTCCAGGGCTGCTCGGCATTTCGTTTCTAATAGGTTGTGGCGCCGGTTGTGGTGTAGATATTGGTTGTTGTACCGGCTGCGGTTGTGGTGGAGGAGTGTCTTCGCTAACTGTTGGAGCAGGAGGTTTAGCCGAATTCAAACCCGTCGCCTTAATCATCGACTCAGCCATTTCCACTCCAAAAGGATAAGAAACAACCAGCATCATTTCGCTATCTGTTAAATCTTGAATTGTAAGCTTAAATGAGACTACTACTATTTTTTCTTCCGTGCCTTGTTCTTTTACTATCGGAGATTCATCACGAAAATCAATAACCTTAACTAACGGAGGGTTAATCTCTACTCGCTTGGTAAACAAGGTTGATAAAGAGGTAGCGGCTGTACCGGCCATTTGATTCATGGCTTCGGCGATAGCGCTTAATTCCATATCTTCCAATTGTTCATTTGGGTTCAAGCCATCGTTACCCATCATCAAATCAGCAATGATTGCCGCATCTTTCACTTTTAAAATCAGTAGGTTGGTTCCAAGAAGTCCGGATGTATATTCAACTTCGATAATTACATACGGTAACGGATGTTGTTCTTTTAACTCATCCTGAGTTGTAACAAATACGGTAGGAGTATCAATCTCCACTCGCTTATTTAAGATTTCCGACAAAGCGGTGGAAGCCGAACCATAACTTATATTACCGATCTCTCCAAGAGCGTCTTTTTGCAAAGGCGTCAACTGTTGATTGCTATCGGAATCATTTAGTAAAGCATTAATTTCTTCCTGGGAAAGGATTTGCCGGCTCATGATACCTCACCCCTCTTTCAATATCCGGGCTATTTGCACGGCCATTTTATTATCGGAAACTCCGGGAGTAGCCTTATATTTTATTTGATTACCGACCCGGATATCTAATAACCCTTTAACTGATTGGTCTAACTGAACTACATCTCCCACTGCCAATGTCAACAACTCTCCAACGCTGATAACAGCCTTGCCTAATTCCGCTGAAACTTGAATCGAGGCTTGCGAAAGCCGTTGTTGAATCGCAGATAAACTTTGGTTATCCGACGTTTTATTAGAAGACCTGGTAAACCAAACTTGTGCATTTAATCGATCCAAAATTGGATCTAAAACCGCCAATGGGATACAAATATTCAACAATCCAAAAGCTTCGGCTATTCTTACCTCCAGTGTGATTAATACAATCATATCAGTCGGAGGAATAATCTGGGTAAATAATGGATTTAATTCAATACTTTCGAATCCCGGATTGAGATCAGCCACTACTTGCCAGGCTTCTTTTATATTAGGCAATATTTTTGCCATAACTCGCTTAATTACAGTTTGTTCGATATCGGTTAACTCTCTGATTTTTTCAAGCGAATAACCATATCCCCCTAACAAACGATCGACTATTGCAAAAGCCAGTTGCGGTGAAAGTTCAATCAGCATATTTCCTTCAAGGGGTCTCAACGAAATAATATTCATTACAGTAGGATTATGTAATGATTTAGTAAATTCCTCATAGGTCAGCTGATCGATTGATACAACCTGTCCACGGACCATACTTCGCAAATAAGTGGATAACGAAGTAGTCAATAGACGGGCAAAATTTTCATGTAACATAACCAAAGTCCGGATCTGGTCTTTGGAAAGTTTATTTGGACGACGAAAATCATAAGGTTTAATCTTTTTCTTTTTTTCGTCGCTGATAACTTCTTCAACTTTAAGACTACCGGAGGAAAGCGCATCTAATAGCGAGTCGATTTCGGCCTGTGACAGAACATCAGCCACTATTTAAGCACCTCCCTAATTGATCAAAAAGTCTTCAAAATATAGATTTTTAACTTTGGTTTTACCTAAATGTTTATTAATACTACTAATAATTTCGCTGCGGATTTGTTCTTTCCCTTCTTTTTCTTCAATTTTCTCTTTAGTTTTCGTACTTAAAATGGAAATCATCAAATCCCTAATTAGCGGAATTCTTTTAACCACTTCTTTTTTGGCTTCTTCATCTTCTTCTTTTCCTTCCAGTTCCAAAGTGGCGTTTACTTTTAAATAATGATCCATTCCGTCTTCGGAAGTAAGATTAACAATAACCTCATTTCCCAGTGGCACCAGTATACCAACTTCTTCTGAACTACCATGATCGACTACAACGGTTTTGGTCTCCACAACTCTGGTTGGTCCGCTTTTAAAAGAGACGATTAAAAATGTTCCAGCTATAATTACGGTTACCAATAATGAAAATAATCCAATAATAATATAGGTGGTTGTTTTATTTAAATTAATGGTGGTACCGGTATTAGCGGTATTTTTTTTACCTTCGGCAGGTGTTGGTGTTGGTGTATCAGCCATTATTTTTTCCCTCCTGGTTTTCTTAAGTGAGTTGTTCTGAGTGTAAGGCAACAGGCAATAGGCAACAGTATTGAAAGTTTTCCTCTGAAGGTTTAAGATCAACCAAGCCCTGAATTCTATTAGCCTTGATATCATATTTATTTCATATTATTCTTATAATACTATTTATCGGTAATTATATCAACCCTTTGTCTTATAGGCGATTTTAGGTTAATTTAATAAAAAACATCATTAATATTACAAAACTCAATATGATTATGTAATATTAATTATCAAATATGAGCTTATGTATTATATCGGTCAAAGAAATAACCAAGATTAGGGTTTTTTTAAAATTAGTTCTATTTGTCATATATTTCTTGGTTAAATGCGAGCACCTTCCTCTATATTTCAAAGTTGACCCAACTGCGACCCCTTGGCCCTGGATATGGGAAACCACCATTCATGGAAGTCTAAAATCTTTCCTTCCGTGTAGCTATCCGATAAAATCTTCCTAGCTGTATTCACTACGGAGCATGGTGGTTATCCCTTTACAGGGACAAAGGGTCCGGTTTTAGGCCCAACTGCGACCCCTTGCCCCTGGATATGGGCAACCACCGGTCATAGAAGTCTAAAATCTTACCTTCCGCGAAGCTATGTTTATCATATCGGCAGATTCTTTCTAGTTTTATTCACTACGGAGGATGGTGGTTATCACTGTGCAGGGACAAAGGGTCTGGTCTTAGGCCTTAATCTTCTCACTTTTCCATTCCCGATATTCACCCATAATCCTCTGACAAACTTCATCAAACTCCATCTCAATCTCACTATTCCTAAACCTTATCACTTTTAAGCTGTAACTTTCCAATACAATAGTTCTTTCTTGATCGTATATTTTAGCTTCATCCGTATCATGAACGTCACCGTCAATCTCTATAACCAGACTTAATTTGGCGCAATAAAAATCAACTATATAATTATCGATAACCTTTTGCCGCATGACTTTTAAAGGAAAATCTTTTAATAACTCATTCCAAAGCTTCCGTTCAGTTGAAGTCATATTTTTTCTTAGTTCATTAGCGCGAGGGATTAATTCAGGGTTATAAGGCAAACAAAAGCCATTAGTGACTAGTCCGCGTTGTTTTAATATTCGCTTGTCGAATAATACTTTGTTCATGAGTTGTCTCCGAATACTATTGAATGCCCAAAAGCGACCCCTTGCCCCTGAATATGGGCAACCACCATTCACAGAAGTCTAAAATCTTTCCTTCCGTGTAGCTATCCGATAAAATCTTCCTAGTTTTATTCACTACGGAGGATGGTGGTTATCCCTATTGCAAGGACAAAGGGTCTGGTTTTAGGCCCAACTGCGACCCCTCGCCCCTGAATATGGGTAACCATCATTCACAGAAGTCTAAAATCTTACCTTCCGTGTAGCTATATCTATCAAGCCTGCAAAATCTTTCTAATTCTTTCACTTCGGAGCATGGTGGTCGTCCCTTTCAGGCCAGAACCATGGATGGTTCAAGGTCGGCGGTCCAGGGATGGAGTACCGCCGAAGGACAGAGGGTCCGGTTTAAAATTCTCCACCCCCAACATCTTTCCTCCATTTAAAATTCGCAATCAAAAACAATCCCCACTATCCAAACGGCAGCAGGGATTATTTCTATCATTTATAAAATGCTGCAAAAAAACATTTAAAAGTTTACTTGCTCCGGGGTAGTCAAAGTAGTCGCAGTCCCATTTTTATAAACCTTACCCCATTGCCATAAGGTTCCGTCATTTTTTAGTGCCAAAAATTGGTCAGAACCCGCCGTAATAGCTTCACAATCAACCAGTATTTGAGACATCCCAGCATAATCCCATTGCCACACCGAATTATCATTTTTTAAAGCTAACTGTTTGGTCCATCCACATGCTATGGATTTTACGTTGGATAAACCATTAACTTGCATAGGTGTAGTGTAATATGTATTTGGACCAATTCTAAGTGTTGTGCCATAAGCCCCCCATGCCCAGACCGTACCGTCAGCTTTGAGTGCCATACTGGATGTATCACATCCACTAATATCAATTACGGATGTCAAATTCGCCACTTGTACCGGGATATTCCTACTTGTAGTTGTTCCGTCCCCCAGTTCTCCATAAGTATTAACTCCCCATGACCAAACAGTTCCATCATTTTTTAAAGCCAAACAATGAGTTACATCGCCACCAGCATCACCTAAGTTACAATTTGTAGAAATTTTTTTAATATCTGATAAAATACTGACTTTAATTGGAGTGGAGCTATCGGTATAAGTTCCGTTTCCATGCTGTCCCTTGTTATTCTTTCCCCAAGCCCAGACAGTACCGTCGGCCTTTAAGGCGAGAGAAAAATGTCTCCCGCCATCTACGGCAATTACATTATCCAAACCACTTACTTGCACCGGATTTGTAATCCAAACTGATGAAGGAGTAAAGCCTAATTGACCATATGTGTTATTTCCCCACGCCCATACGGTCCCATCACTTTTAACAGCTAATGCATGGTCCCGACCTGCGCCTATATAAATTATATCCGATAATCCGGCAACTTGTCGCGGAGTTTCTGATGGAGGAGTTATATAACCATACCACTGCCAGACCGTACCATCGGATTTTACAAAATATCTTTGAACAGTTCCAGCACCACAAGCTATTTTATTAATTATCCCCGACTGAACAGGGAGTACGGAAGCCCAAACCGGCTCCTCATCCAAACTCGAGTTCAAAGTAAGCCGGGTCTGTTTTTTGCCGTTCATATTCATATAATAGACTTCGGAATAACCGTCTCTTTCCGTATGATAAATGATTTTACTACCGTCAGGCGACCAAGACGGGGCGAAGTCCCGCTCTATGCTCTTGGAAATATTGACCGGATTGGTACCGTCCGCATTAACGACATAGATCTCCCAATTCCAATCCTGGTAAGTACTATAGGCAATTTTGGTCCCATCCGGCGACCAGGCCGGAGAGGTGTCGGCACAGCCGTTGTTATAAACCAAAGGAGTGTTATTACTGCCGTCGGCATCCATGACATAAATGTCGCCGTTGGACTCGTAGGCGATTTTGCTCCCATTAGGTGACCAGGCCGGATGGTAGTTCCCGCCGCTCGTTGTTAGACGGGTGACATTCGTTCCATCCATATTCATTGTATAGATCTCATATTGGCTGTCATTACGATCGGAGCTGAAAACTATCTTATTCCCCGCCGGAGAATAAGCTGGTTCCCCGTCCGCCGCGCCGTTGTTGGTCAGATTAACCTGGTTGCTTCCGTCATTATTCATGATATAGATCTCATGGTTCCCGTCCCGCCAGGACTCGAAAACAAGCTTGGAACCGTCATACGAAAACGACGGGTGGCAGTCATTGTAGTTATTATCGGTAAGCTTGACTACATTTTCACCGTCGGCGTCCATTACATAAATCTCGTTATAATTAAAATCGGAAGTCTCCCCGCCGGACCGGTTGGAGGTAAAAGCAATCAACTCACTACTCGTGTCCGCTTTCACCTTCTCCAAATTAAAACCAGCAAAAAATAAAACGAAAAACATTAAGATAAATACCATTAATTTATTAATTTTACCAAACAATATTATAACCTCCTTTTATTTGGAAAATAATAATTTGATTATAACATTATTTGTAATTCAATACAACATAATCAAAAGGGAAAAAATTATGAAAGTATTTATAAAAGCAATATAAAAGCCCGGAAATTTTTATTCCAGGCTTTTATATATCAAAATTGGTTCTAACCATGGCTAAGGTAAAGCCAATCAAAAATTGTTTTAGCTGAGGCTAAATCACCTCCCAGAGCAGAAGTTAATCCGTAAGCTGATTCAAAACCTCTGGGCTGTATGACAAAACCAATCTCAACCCCGTAAACGGGCTGGGAAAGTCTCTGCGGTAAAACCCAACCCAGCCCCCTGGGGGTTGAGACTGTTTGTAGACAACAGCCCAGGGGTTTTGACAGGACTCAAATTATCTGCCGCTGCCCTGGGTGATGAAAAGGCAAAGAAAATTTCCCAATCATTCACTCTTAAGATCTTCAAACTTCTTATTGGCCAGATGGTCCGATCTTCTCCGCCCCATCCCGCTCCGTAAACCCCGGCTCCCCAATCTTCCGCCTATAAGCAACAATCTGCTCAATAATCTCCGCTACCGGTGTCTTAACCACAAACTTCCTTCCGGTTACCAAAGTAATGGTCGTATCCGGCGCCGCCTCCAATGTTTCAATCAAATGAGGATTGATAAAAAACTCCTCGCCATTAAACCGTTGCACAACTATCATTTTTCTCCCACCTTCAAAAAATTCTCAAAATTAACCATATGAAGTAAATCGAGAAGCAGGAAAACCATCTCCCACTTCTCGAATTCTCCAGTCTAATAAATATGTTTGAAATAGGCACCAACGGCTTTCATTCAAACCCCTAATGCCTGTTGCCTAATGCCTAATGCCTACTTCTACCGTTTCAAATTCACCAACTCCTGCAACATCTCGTCGGAGGTGGTAATGATCCGCGAGTTGGCCTGGAACCCACGCTCGGTGGTGATCATATCGGTAAATTGTTCCGATAAGTCCACGTTGGCCATTTCCACCGCGCCCGGGGTTACCAAACCGCGGCCGCCGGTGCCGGCTTGGCCGATACGGGCCGTACCGGAGTTGCTCGACTCTTCAAATAAGGTATCACCAGCCCGGCTCAAGCCGCCGGGGTTGGTAAAGTTGGCCATCGCCACCTGCCCCAGGTTCTGGTTCATACCGTTGGAGAAAACTCCGATGATCCGGCCGGCCCGGTCGATGTTGATCCCTTGGAGAGTACCTAACGGATAACCGTCCTGATTCGGAGCGTCAAAGTCGGAGATCGCCCACTTATAGTCGCTATCATCATGAGGGCCGTAACCTTGGGTGACCTTGGAGAAGTCCGGGGTAATTCTTAACATATCCGCTCCAATCGGCTGGAAGGTCATCGGGCCGCCCGGCGAATTGGTGACAAATCCGGTCCGGCTGTCAAAAGTTAAAGTTCCTCTGCCGTTGGTGATCGGTAGGCCGCTTCCTTCGGTCGCTTCCCAACTCCAAATGTTGGTCCCGGTTTTTTCCGCTCTGATAGTAATAACATGTTCAGCCCCTAAGGAATCGTAAACCTTGGAAGTGGTTACTACATCCGGCGGAATTAGAAATTGGGGAATGAGCGACGTGCCGCTGGTTTGGAAGAAAGCGATAGTGTTCGCCGGTACCGGTGCAAAGTTGTCGGTATTTACCGGCGGGCTCAGAGTTACTTCATACCCGGTCGCAGTCCTGATGCTAATGTTGGCCTGGATGGATTGGGTAATAGTATCCGGAGCCCCGGCCGTATAAGTGAACGTACCTGTGGTAGTGGTTCCGGTTACAAAACTGCAACCCGGAGTAGCGGGAAGAATAGCAGCGGTCCACTGATAACTATCTCCGCCAAGATCATTAATAGTCATTTGGACATCAACTGTGGATCCATCGCTGGCGGTAAATACATGATGATCAATTTGCGGAAATCCTCCTGCCGGATCGAAAGTATAATCCATCTCTGTCGGTTCATATTCCACTACATTAAAGGTCGGGTCGGTTGAGCCGCCTAACCCCGGCGGGGCGATATGGATCTGGTTTCCGGCCGAAGATTGAATGACCAGATAACCTCCGGACGGATCGGTAACTCCGTTGGCTCCTGTCCAGGTGAAAGTGCCGGAAGGTCCGGACAAAATCTCCCCGCCCGAAAGGACTGTTGCAGTCCAGCGGTAACGGTTATCCCCCAAGTTGGTCACATCATACTGTAAATTGATAGGATTACCCCGCTGATCCAGGACTTGCATCTGAAACCGTTCTTGGTTTACCTCGCCGAAATCATATGGACCGGGAGCCGGAGACACCTCACTGGCTACGTTAAGGATCACTTGTTGGGTGACAGGTGTATTCGGTGGATTGGCCGTAAAAAAGCTTCCAAAAGAAGTTCCCGCCACCGGCATTTGTAACCGAATCGGGTCTCCGTTCTTTGGTTGGATGGTAATATAAGTGTCGGGGAAAATACTTAGAACATTACCATATTGGTCCAGCCTGACGGTGCCTTTTCCGGTGCCGGATGAAATGGAATAACTGGTATCATCATCTGAAGTATCTTTAGTATCACTACCTGCAGGTCTAAGATCGTAATAAAATTGATTAAAGGAATCCGGAATCCGGGTTAGTTTACAATTAACCGAGACGGTATTGCCGTTGACATCCTGAATATTGATAGTGCCGCCTTTAAATGCATAATAAGCATTGGTATCGGCATTGAGGTTCTTTTCAAAACCAATTTCCGTGGTAGCTAACGGAGCAATTGATCTTCCCAGCGGAATTGTAATGTTAGTTATCTGAGTATTAGTGGAAATACTACCACGGGCATCGGCCAACCATCCCTGAACGATCATACCGTTGGAAGCGCAGACCAAACGACCGTCACGCTCCAGGTTGAAGTTACCGGCCCTGGTATAATACTGGCGACCGCCGTCGCTGACTACGAAGAAACCGTCGCCATCGATCATCAGATCGGTGGTATTACCGGTGTTCTGGCGGTTGCCTTGAGTGTTTAAAATGTCGATACTGGATAAGTTCATGCCCAAACCGACCTGAACGGCGTTGATACCGCCGCGGGAACCGTTCGGCGCCGAAGCGCCGCGCATGGTTTGGTTAAGTGTGTCTTGAAAAGTCACCCGGCTACCTTTGTAACCGATGGTGTTAACGTTAGCAATATTATTACCGATGGCATCCATCCGGATCTGGTGGTTTTTCAACCCGGAGACGCCGGAGTACATCGAACGTAACATAATAAATCGACCTCCTTGAAAATGATTCTAAGTGACTCAGGTATGTTTAGGCGAGAGGCGAAAGGCGTGAGGCGCGAGTTAAAGCCAATAAGTTGTTTATTAAGTCTAAAAGCAACCCTATCCCTTAAAGGGTATTAGTACAGCTTTGCAGGTCATTAAAATTGACCGCGAAGGATGGTGGTTATCCCTTTACAGGGACAAAGGGTCTGGTTTTAGGCTTCTTTCATTTTTCGCTTCTTGCCTATTTATCCCCACTTCCATCAGTCGGCGGGGAGAGGCTTCCTCGAGTCGAGAGGTCCGGCCTCAATCTTTGACAATTACCGCGCTGTCGATATTGGTAAAGACGTTATCTTTTAAACTGTCATTATCTACGGCGGTAATCACGGTGCGATTTTTAATGCTCACTACTAATGCCATTTGGTCCATTAAGATTAAGGATTCTTTAGCGCCTTTTGCTTCGGCCTTATTTACCGCTTCTTTTAATTGAGCCATATCCTGGTTATTAAAGGATATTTGTCTCGATTCCAGTCGTTTCAAAGCATGGGCTGAAAATTTAACTTCCCCTGCCTGCCCAATGTTTGTAAGCTGTTCTTGAAAAATACTCTGAAAACTTGGTCCGGAAACAGGTTTAGCAGACGGTTGATTTGAACTGGGAATCGACGGCCCAATCTGCGGCGGCCTGATGACTATTTTTTCGTTCATATCTCTTCCTCTGACGGGACGACATTCCAGATGTCTTTAAGCTCCAAAACCTCATTGGTTTTGCAAAGATAACTGGTAAATGCGATCTTATTACCGTCTACATCGACCAATTTCAAGATTTCAGGACCATCTTCTTCATTTCGCTCCCAAATGCCATCCTTAATCTTTACTTTAGTAATTAATCCGGTTTCTTTTCCGGCTTTGTAAACCTTAACATAAACTTCCTGCCCTATAAGAGATTTTGCATTGGCAAGAGTCGGGTTTAAAGCGGTAATTGTCTCCGGGATTAATTTGGTAGCCCCGATTCCGGTTTCATCATCGGCTACCCGTACTCCGATAATTCCAACCTGCGGCATACTGAATTCATCGGTTGTATTGGTGGAACGAAGGTAAACCCTCTGACCGACCAGATTTTGAGCTTCCTGAAGTACTCCGGTCTCACCCAGGATGGATTTGGCTTCCGAAGCTTTAATCTCCCGGCCGTCTTGCATGGTCAGATAAATATCGCCGTCTTTTTGTTTAGCGGAGATAACTTGTCCAAATACAAGCTCTGTTCCGTATTCACCCTGAACCTCTGCTTTAACTCCCTTATCAATCATAGTAGTAGCGGTTTGTAGCTGCATCGCGTTGCTGATATTTTGCATTTGTTCCAAAGCGGAGAATTGAGCCATTTGAGCAATTGACTCCGTGTTGTCCATTGGATCCAGCGGATCCTGGTTTTTTAATTGGGTTACCAGCAAGTTTAAAAACTCATCTTTTCCTAATTGACCGCCGGTATTACGACTGGCAATTGTAGTATCGGTAGCGCTGCTTGTTGCTTGAACATTCATTCTGCATGACCTCCTTTCGGTTTTAAATTTAGTTCTACTTTGTTATAATCCAGCTAAAGGCCTGTAATTCCGGTTCTAAAGGCGACCCTATCCCTGAAAGGGTATTAGATGGGCGTTGCTGGTCTTAAACATTAACTGCGAAGGATGGTGGTTACCCTTTTACAAGGGCAAGGGATCTGATTTTAGACCTCGAAGGATCTAAGCGATCAAATCAACCAAGGTATCCGAGACCGGTCGGTTTTCCGGAACCTCTTTTTCAATACCGGATTCAGAATCTTCATTGTTGTTTGAATAATTGCCGCCATTATTGAATCCACCATGATAATTGCCGGTTTCCTGGAAATTACCACCGTTTTGCTGTTGTCCGACGGAAACCATTATGTTGTCTACTTGGACCCCTGTTTCCTGGAGATTTCTCCGGAGATGATTGAGATGGGTCTCTATAATCTCCTTTACTTGTTGTGACTCAGCGATAAATTTGGCGGTAACCACCTGATTATCAACTGAAACTTTCAAATGTAATTTCCCCAGATGGTCCGGTTTCAAACTGACTTCCATCTCACTATGACCGTTATTTACCATTATCTTAGCCTTATCAATGATCTGGGCAAATAACTCATCCCGTTGCAAACTATTGGTAGTAGCGGTTCCGGTGACTTCGGAAGCTGCTTGCATGTTTTGCTGATGTGATGTAATCTGAACCACCGGTATATCAGTCCTGGCTTTGTCGGCATTTCCATTTACCGAGAGTTGTGTTTGGATTAACGGTAGATTAATGGAATGCGGTTTCCCATCTTTAGCTGCGGTTTGAATAACAGTTGTTGCAGAAGAAGCACCATTATTATCCTTTACTTCCTTTGAACCATCATCGGCTTTAGCGTTATTCATAGCTTTGGCCAACTCGGAATTCAATAAATCCTTTTGCGAAGCGTTTTTCTGCTGAGATTCGGCTGAGCCGGTTCCCGATGTTACTGATTTTGAATCTTTAGCAACATCACTTACCAGGTCTGCAAATTTGCTATCACTGCTATTCTCATTTTTTATTGATTGCTGTTTTTCCGTTTTCACTCCATTGGGATTGACCTGATTCTCCAACCCTTGGATGGTTTCAAGTACCGGACTGTTTGTTGATTGAACAGTAGATTGAGCAGTCGACTGTTGATTTTGTTGATTTTGATCAACTTGGGCTGTATTAACCTGTCCTTTCAGCATCGTTAAAAAATCACTGTTAAGGTCGGCTGCCTTTTGCTCTTCGGCTATTTCAACCGGTTTAGTAGTTTCACTAGTTTGTAAAACCTCTTTAACATCAGCCTTATTTGCAGCAAGTGCGGCATCAATCAGCTTTCCGGCTTCAGTTACCGCATCTACCTTCTCAGCTTCGACGGGAATATCTGCAGTTTCAGCTACAGATTGGGATCCATCGACCATCTCCATTAAAAGCTGGGCCACAGCCGAAGCTTGCGCCGGTTCTGTTTCCGGTTCAATTTTAGTTTCCGGATTTTTCTGATCAACCTCAACGGGTTTAGCCGTTTCTTCGGCATCACTCTGCTTATTGGTATTCATGGATTGATCATTTTCATTTTGTTCCGGTTTGGTTACCGGTTGCTTCTCTGAAGCATCTTGAGGCTGTTCATTCAGCTGTTTTTTTGATTGGAACGGTTTTTCAGCTGGTTGGCTTTTGCTCTCCCTGACAGTATCTTTTGAAGGAGTATATTCCTGTTTCTTAGCATTTGAAAATTCAGGCCGTTCTTCTTTTTGGCGCGATTCAGCAGCAGCTTTTAAAGCCTTACTAAAATCAGACTCCTGAAAATCCATTTGCTTGTTGTTGTTATTGTTGTTTAAAAAAGGAATATCCCCTTGGGTCTGGAGATTTGGGGTCATAGCGGAGTTGTTGATAAAATTGGACATCTTTTCACCTCCTTTCATCAGTGGTAACTAAAAACCTGATCCCTTAGTCCCTTTAAAAGGGAAAAGGTTCAGTTTTAAAGCCTAAAATAATCCGTAGATATTTTATTATAGGCTTTGGAACATGGTGGTTACCCTTTTTAAAGGGCAAGGGATCTCATTCCCCTTCACACCCATTCCTATATAGTTACCTTATATTTAATTATCGGAAAAAAGGAGGAAATAAATTAGATAAATATGTTGAATAAATTTTATTTTAAATTTTTAGTCATAGCGTTAAAAATCAAAGAATACAGGACAATTAGACAGGATTAACAGGATTTTATAATTTTTTTAATCGTGTAAATCCGTGTTAATCCCGTCTAATAATTTTTTTATGATTTTAAATCCACTCTTAATAATTGCTGTTATTTTATATATTCCTATATTTATTCAAACGATCCTGAGTCAATTTTGCCAAATAAGCTTCCGGCAGGTTTTCTAAAATTTTAGTTACCTGGTTCGGCCGGAGTTGGTCGAAGATCATAAACACTGTTTCTTCCGGTAACTTTTGAATCACTGCTGCTGCTTGCTTCGGCTTCATACTCCCGACCATATTTAAATAATTTTTTAACTTCTCCTCCGAGGTAGGAGGTGGAAACTTTCCTGGTTGTGGAGGATGATAAATCGTCGGACCATTAGTGGCTTGGGCAATTTTATTTAGCCCTTGAGGATGCTCATTTTGCCATTTGTTTTGCTCATTCTTAAAATCCTCACGTTCCTTGGCCAGTTTAGCTTGGTCCTCCTTTAATCTAGCTTCTAAGTCCTGTAGTTCTTTTTCTCTCCGGGCCAGCAATTCACTTTGTTTCTTACCTAGTTCGTAGCTCTCAGGTAAGTCCCGTAAGTTAGGAAATATACTGGCCACTTGTAATAAAAGGGCTTTGGAGTCAATCACCCCAAATACGCTTAAACTCCAGAGCAAAAAGTAAGCCAGCGCTAAAACCAGCATAAATTTTAAAAAACCCCCAAAATACTGGTTCATTCTTCTTCCTCCCAATATGTCGTAATAACGACATATTTCCTTGAATTTATAGATGAAAAAAGTTCAGTAATTAGTATTCACAGCCGGTTTTAGATCGGTGTTCATTTAGCTACATAATTTTAAAATCTATGCTAAATGAATACCAAGCTTCAACGAATAGGCAATCAGTATGTAAATGTTTATTCATCATTTTTTTCATCCATATCTCTCCGGACAAACTGTCCGGTCCCTAATTCATCTAAAAATTTGACTTCTTCATTCATTTCTTCAGCTTTATATACTTCAAATGCTTTCTCTTTCAACTTTTCAACGATCTTTTTTTCTTTGGAAGCTTCAACCAACTCTTCCCTTTTATGCGCCACCACATTATCACATTCCATTAAATGATTGGTGGCCAAGTCGACTTGTTTATTCTGATAAAGTAAAAACTTATGATAATTAGTGGCTAAGTATAAATCCATTTTTTGTTGACAATTCTTCCGATAGACTTCTATCGTCTCCGATACCTCTGTCTGACGCCGAATTAGAACCTTTTTTGCTTGCTCTTTTTTTACTTCGGCAACTTGTAGTTCTTTTTTTCGTAAATCCTCCACCCGGGTACGGACATTTAAAACAGTCTCCAATTTAAATTTAAATTTAATCATGATCGATGTTCCCACCCATCATTGAGACTAGTTTGGCCATTGTATCAGGATAAGGCGCCTTTTCATAGACTTTTTGCCGTAAAAAATCGTTAATCGGTTTGATCATATTTATGGCGGCGTCAATCTGCGGATTATTGCCGGCTGCATAAGCGCCGATATTAATTAAATCTTCATTATTACGGTAAGTGGCCAAACTGCTGCGGAGATCACCTGCTGCCCGCTGATGGCCTTCCGATACTAGTTCAGTCATAACCCGGCTCACGCTGGCTAAGATATCAATGGCCGGATAATGGTTTAAATGAGCCAAATTCCTTGATAATACTATATGTCCGTCCAATATACCCCGGACAGCGTCGGCGATGGGTTCATTCATATCGTCGCCTTCCACTAAAACCGTATATAAACCGGTGATAGTGCCCTTATCCGACGTACCGGAGCGTTCCAACAGTTTTGGCAGTAAAGCAAAAACTGAAGGAGTATAACCTCTGGTTGTTGGAGGTTCACCTACCGCCAAACCAACTTCCCGTTGGGCGATGGCAAACCGGGTCACCGAGTCCATCATTAACATGACATCTTTGCCCATATCCCGGAAATATTCGGCAACCGCCGTAGCTACCATAGCGCCTTTTATACGCACTAAAGCCGGTTGGTCGGAAGTAGCTACCACCACCACCGAACGGGCTAAACCATCCGGGCCGAGATCCCGCTCCAAAAAGTCTCTTACTTCCCGGCCCCGTTCACCGATTAAGCCGATAACATTGATATCAGCATCGGTATTCCGGGCGATCATACCTAATAACGTGCTTTTTCCAACACCACTTCCGGCAAAAATACCAATCCGCTGACCGCGACCGCAAGTAAGCAACCCGTCAATCGCCCGGATTCCCATTGATAACGGAATAGTAATCCTCCGCCGGGTAAGCGGGTTGGGTGGAGAGGCTGATAATGGATAATGCTGACCGGTTAGTAAAGACCCTTTATCGTCCATTGGTCTTCCCAGACCGTCCAAAACCCGTCCCAGTAAACTTTCGCCTACTTCTACTTGTAATTTTTCGCCGGTAGCAGTAATTTCACACCCAGGGCTGATTCCGGTCATATCTCCCAGCGGCATTAAAATTACTCGACCGGATTTAAAACCTACTACCTCTGCAGAAAGCGGCTCTTCCGAATTCTTAACGGTAATCAGGCAGTGTTCCCCCAGATTGGCTGCCGGGCCGTTCCCTTCTACGGTTAACCCTACAATTTGATTAACTTTCCCGGTTTTCCTTACCGGGTCCATATTTTTAAGTAACTTCAAATATCGATCGGCTTGAAAAGAAGGAGTCTGATTCATTCAATCCGTCCAACTTTCAATAATTCATTTATAATCCGGTCTAATTGTGATTTGACTCGGGCATCAAGATTCCCGTGGTCTGTCTCAATATAACAATTTCCTTTGGCAATCGAATTATCGGTCTCAATTTTAAGCGGTTTGGGCTCATTAAAAGCTTCTTGAAGAAAAGCTAAGTTTTGACTAAAAAGCTCCTGGTCTTCCGGGTTCAGCTTTAAAGTAACCGAGTTTGCATTTGCCACTTTTAATAAAGCTTCTTTGACAACCTCCAAATGCCTTGAAGGATCTGCTTTTAATTCCGCTCCAATAATTTTTTCCGCTATCTTAACTGCTAATTTCAATAGTTCCGGTTCGGAAGAGCTGATCCGCTCCATCCGTTCAGTCTCAATTTCATTAATCAATTCCAAGGCTTGGGTGAGATTGCCCGAAAGTTCCTCTTTAACTTGAGCCACTGCTTCTTCTCTACCGGTTGCCAATCCTTCCTTTCGAGCCTCTTCCTTAATGGCGGTTCCTTCTTGAGTGGCATCCTCTAACATTACCGAAACTTCTTTTTCTGCTTTCTCGATCATTCCGGCTGCTTCACTTTTTGCGTTTTCGATAGTTTTTTCCGCTTCTTGTTTGGCATTTCCGATAATTTTCTCCGATTGCTGCTTAGCGCCGGCCACAATTAACTCAGCTTGTTTTTGAGCGCTTTCAATGATTAACTCCGATTGCTCTTTGGCGGTATTCATTATTGATTCCGATTGACGATTGGCATGATTAATAATAGAACCGGCTTTGCTTTCGGCTCCGTCAGTTATATTGTCAGCTTCGGATTTTGCTTTTTTTAATGCTTCTTCCGCTCTTAAAACAGCATCGTTAATGATGTTTTCCGACTCTTCCAGCTTTTCGGCCACGGCCCCAGGCTCTTCTTCGGCATTTGATATTAATGAGCCAATCGTCTCCGCTACATTAGCCAAACGGTCAAGATTAATTTCTTCCAACTCATCAGCTGTTGCTGCTTCCTCTTCGATATCGGATCTTTCCACAAAAACACTTGCTTTTGATACCGGTACCGAACGAGGTTTTTCATCAAACTCCAATAAATTGGAGTCAAAATCCATATCAATATTTCGCTGATAAGTGGGTTCTTCCGATTCCTGTTCTACCTGATTTTCTTCCTCATTTAACTCCAATTCTTCTGATTCTTCATTTTCAGCGTTTTCTTCGGAGAGCGGTTCTTCTTCACCGGCATTTGTATTATTATCCGGCTCCGGTTCCGTCTCCTTTGCAGCAGATAATCGCTCTTTGGCCGCTTCTTCTTCAGCCTCAATAAAAAAAGCATCCACATCAATTGGCTCCAATCGACGCGGATGGGACTCAACACATTGTTGGGACTTGATGATCTTAGACAATCATTTCATCCTCCCTGCCGCGTGAGATTACAATCTCACCGGAATCTTCCAGTTGTCTAATAACATTAACGATTTTTTGTTGGGCTTCCTCAACGTCGCGCAAACGTACCGGGCCAAGGAAAGACATATCTTCTTTAAGTAAATCCACTGCCCGTTTTGACATATTCTTAAATACCAGATTTTTAACTTCTTCACTGGCCGTCTTAAGCGCCATACCAAGATCTTTAGTATCAACATCACGAAGGACACGTTGAATAGTCCGGCTATCAAGCTGAGCAATATCTTCAAAGACGAACATCCGGCGCTTAATTTCATCAGCTAATTCCGGATTTTCTTCAGCCAAAGCTTCTAAAATAGTTTTCTCAGTACCACGATCAACCCGGTTTAATACATTGACTACTGATTCAATTCCACCAGCGATTGAAAAGTCCTGCATTACAAATGAAGATAATTTTTTCTCCAAAACTAATTCGACTTCATGTAAAACCTCCGGGGAGGTCCTATCCATTGTTGCCAGACGTTTAGCCACTTCAACCTGTTGCAATGGCGGAAGGGCCGATAGTATAATACCGGCTTGATCGGCTTTTAAGTAAGCCATAACCAACGCAATTGTCTGGGGATGTTCATTTTGAATGAAGTTTAATAATTGGCTGGGCTCGGTTTTCCTGGCAAAATCAAATGGCCGGACCGTAAGTGAAGAAGTAAGCTTCTCAATTACATCGTAAGCCCGATGCGTACCCAACGCTTTATCTAAAATCTCCCTGGCGGTATCTATACCTCCGGAGAGAATATACTCTTGTGCTAAACATAGTTGATGAAATTCTTCAACTACTTGATCCCGCAGTTCCGGTGGAACTCTTTTTAAACTGGCAATCTCCAGCGTTATCTCTTCAATCTCATCTTCCCGCAAATGTTTTAAGATACCGGCTGAGATATCAGTTCCCAGTGATAATAATAAAATTGCCGTTTTTTGTTTTCCGGTAAGTTCCAAAGTCTTTGACAAAGAAAGTCACTCCGTTCTCCTACTGTTCTTCCGATAGCCATGCTTTTAATAGTACAGCAACTTCGGCCGGTTTTTCGCGAGCAATTTTTTCGATCGCTGCCAAACGTTCACTCTTAAGCCGCTCTTCCAACGTAATCTCCACTTCCGGAACGATTTCAACCGAACCACCGGCAGCCTGTTCTTGTTGGGCAGTGTCTTCAATTAACTTATCAATCTTGGTACCAACAATCGGGACTGGCATCTCTTCCACTTCCACTTCTTCAATTGCTGAATGTCGTTTGCGTTTTTCCGGTTTTGTTTTTTGAATCCCTTCGAAGCCGGAAAGCTCTTCGCTAGATACTGGTACTTCTTTTTCTTTAACAATTACCGTCTCAATCTTTGGTGGAACCGGTTCTTTAACAATGACCAGAATAATTAAGGCGATAAACAACAATCCTAATATGGTAGCGGCTATAATAGTAGCCCAAGGAATTTTAGCTTCAACCGGTTGTGACGGACGGTTGAAATTAATAGTTTCAACTGATAACCGGTCACCGCGTTCTTCAGCTAAACCCACCGAATCTTTGACTGTGTTATAAACCTTCTGTTTAGTATCAGCATCTAAATTACCATCAACCCAAACTCCAACCGTAAGTCGTTTTACCTTACCGGGAGCGGCTACTCGGAATTCCTCCACATTACTTATCTCGTAATTGGTGGTCCGTTCGTACTTTTCGCCTTTATAATTGGTCACTCCGGAGTCAGTCGCTTTGTATTGGGTAATATTGGAATCGGTTCCCGGAATACCCGTTGCCGAACTGCCGGTCCCTTCGTAAGTCTCGGACTTTTCCTGTTCACTACGGGGAACTCCTTTATCGGCATATGTATGACTCTTTAATTCCTGATAGTCCAGGTCCAGGTCGGCATTAACCCGGATAACCGCTTTGTTAAATCCGAAAACCTTTGATAGCATACTCTCAATTCTTTTTTCAACTGTTGTTTCATATTCCAACTTAGCAGTAAAGGTATCCGCCACATTAGAGGAACCGCCGCCGGCCCCAAATCTGGAACCTCCCTGCGGTCTTAAAGAGGCGGTTAAATCGTTGGCAAAGTTATCAATGATGGTTATATTATCGCGTTTAATGCCGGTACTGGCGGCTACTAAATTAAGAATAGCATCAACTTGGGTTTGGGTTAAAACACCGGGAGCCCTTAATTGCAATTGAACGGAAACGGTTCCTTCCGGCTTATCATCAGCAAAAATATATTCGGATTGGTCCGGAAGATTCAGCAAAATCTTCGCATCCATAATACCGTCCAACCGCTGTAACGTCCTGGTTAACTCACCGGAAATAGCCCGCTGCCGGTTAATCTGATTAGTAAAATCAGTCGCACTAAAAGAATTTTGGTCAAATATTTCCCAGCCGACCACACCGCCGCGGGGTATTCCTTCTTTTAACAGGTTGGCCCTGACTGATAAAGCATTTGGAACTTCAATACCTCCGCTGGCCGAAGTCCGGTAAGGCACTTTCATCTCTTCCAGTTTGGCAATAATTTCACTCCGGTCCTGCTCGTTTAGCCTGGAGTATAACAACTCATATCTTGGAGTGCCGGCTATTCTAACCAGGACAATTATAGCGATAATTACGGCAACCGAAAGTGATACTACTAAAATCTTCCGGTTACGGCTCATATTGTTCCAAATAGTTCTTAATTGCGTAAGAAACTCATTCACTTTACTTTTTGATCCTCCAAGATCAACTCTTCACTTTACGCCTAAAATATATAAGCATGAAGCTACAGTTGACAGTTTAACCGAATTATCAAAGCAATTTGTGATGTAAACAATTTATCCCTGTATTAAGTTAAGTTACATCATGGATTGCTATTCGGTATCCCTAACGAATATTAAGTAATCATTGCTGCTATATATGATGAATAAAGTTTCAGTAAACATTCACATCCTAAAAGCCATCTGTGAATCAATAATAATTGAACTTTTTTCATCATATAAATCAAGGAATATATGTTGCATTGAAAGGCTACATCCCAAAAGCTTGTTCAACATATATGGCCTAATCCGTTAGGCTTCCTGCCGGCCTCATGCCGAATTTAGTTATTGGTTCATAAGTTCTTTGGTTCATTAGTTATTGGTTATTAGTTCATTAGTTGCCAGTTCTCGGTTAAGTCCATATACCGAGTTCCAAGATATTAACGTTACTGGTTTAATTGTCAATTATTATTACAACTGCGTTCTCATAATTTCTTGATAAGCTTCCACCACTTTGTTCCGGATTTGCATTGTAAAGTCCAACGCCAAACTGGCTTTTTGCGCCATAACCATTGCTTGATGAACATATTCCAAGTTTCCGGAGGCTAGTTTGGCATCTAGATCAGCAGACTGTAATTGCAGATTGTTAACCGGCTCCAGTGCTCTGGACAGGACGGTTTCAAATGACTCAGCCATTATCGGATTACCTGGATTTTCAGTTCCAACCTCTTCAACCGTTGGTTTTAAAACCGACGCCGGTCTTTCTATCGTTTCCGGATTATTCAAAGCTGAAACCGGTCTAACCGGCCTAATATACATATCCATTTTTTACCTCCAAAATTTTAATAGGAGTCAGTAGTTTAGGAGCCAGGAGTCAGCAGTGAAAGTAAATTCTTTTATTGTATTAATTGCGCTCCTATCTCCTGAAATTGATTTACTTCAAATTAATTTTTTAATTTAATGATTTTAACTGTCAATTGTCAATTGTAAACTATCAATTAATCAAATTCTCCCCAGATCCAAAGCGGCTCTAAAAATATCTTTTGCTGCATTAAATGCAGTAACATTGGCTTCATAAGATCGACTGGCCGTAATTAAGTTTACCATCTCACTTACCGGATTAATGTCGGGATAATAGACGTAACCTTCATCGTCGGCATCGGGATGAGATGGATCATATACCATTCTTGGTGGATTGCCGTCCGGTTGGATCCTTAAAACTTTTACTCCGGCAGGTTTGGAAACCATCCGTCCTTCGTCAGTCATATAATCATCCAAAACTTCCGAAAAAACCGCAACTTTTCGTTGATAAGGCCCACCTTCTTTAGTTCTGGTGGTATTAACATTAGCTAAATTATCGGAGATTAGATCCATCCGTAATCTTTCAGCCGTTAAAGCTGATGCGCTAATTTCCATGTTTCTAAATAAATCCATCTAAATCATCTCCCGTCTATAACCATTTTTAAGCTTGTCATCTTCCCTTTCCAGCGGGAGGAAACCGATTGAAAATATAATGAGTTCTCCGCCACCTGGGCCATTTCGAACTCGGGGTCGACGTTATTGGTATCATATCTGCTCAAAGTTTTAGTTTCCCGGGTAACTCTTACCGGTCCTATCTCGGGGACCGAATTACCGATATGCATCGGATGGGTTCGAACCATTTCCAGTTCATCTTTTGATACCTCTCCATCCATGATGCTTTTAAAATCGATATCCATCCTCTTGTAATGCGGAGTGTTGACATTGGCTAAATTTTGGCTTAATAACTGTTGCCGAATGTTTGAAGCATCCATCGAACGTTCCAGCAACTTACTGCTCCGGTTCTCTATTAAATTAGTCCACATACTGCTACACCTCGGAATGTTCTGTTTATATATAAGATGAACTAAATCTTACGAATAAGCTTTCCCCTTCCAAAAGCCGAATGGGAAAGGGTAAATAGCAGAATTTAGTTCATCTTATTTACCGCTGTAATAAGTTGAATTAAATTCATTAATTTCCTATTACGTCTGGCTTTAGA
>JAEYRX010000010.1 GCA_023435225.1 Bacillota bacterium | reverse complement strand
CATATCGATCTTCGCGAGCTTGACTTGCTAGCTCTTGATTACTTCTGGCCATGATTTCTCTCAATCATGACAGGTTATTGTTTGGCACATTTCTGTGCCGGAAAAAATGACTTACCAGTCGTTTTTTATTTACTACTGTTCAGTTTTCAAGGTTCAATTCTTGCTCCGTCGCTCGAGGCGACTTTTATATATTACCACAAATCATTTTCTCTTGTCAAGCTGGATTTTTTTGTTTTTTTGATTTGTTTTTTTGATTTGTTTTTTTGATTTTGAACATCTGCGACTCTCAACTAGAAAAACGATGTATCGCAAATAATTCAATTTAATTTGTCGATTTGTGATAGCTTATGTATATTAGCACAGGTTAGGTTATCGGTCAAGGGTATTTTTGAATAATTTTTAATTAGGCCTTAAAATCTTTAAAATTTCCCTATTTTCAATTTATATGACTTGTCCATTTAATTAAGCAAAAAGATTATTACTAATAAACTCTCTCGAATTTTAATAGACCTACCAGGGTATCGATGAAACCAATCTGGTCTTTACTTGCCAAATAGAGGCTAAATAGGTAGGTTCTTTAAAAAACCTACTCTTTTCCCCTCATCCCCCAACAAACGCTCCATTTTATCAATAAAACTCCTAACAGTCCACTCGACCCGGTTAAAGTAATATCTTGAAGCCAACCGATAAATACTCCAGGGAAATGTTAAATAGGAATAGATGATTTGTAATTCGGATGGATTAATTTTAAAGTATTGTTGATATTCATTAATAATATTCAAATACCAATTTTCCGACCACTCTCCCGAACGTCCGGTTTTTATTAACAATATGGCCAAATCAATAATGGGTAAATTCCATTGATAAGCGTTTAGCCGTAAGCAAACAGCTTTTCCATCAACGGTCATTTTTATATTATGCCGGGTAAGATTATTGATAATGATATCTTTTGGAGTTAATTTGGATAATAGCTCGAAATAATCGGAATTTTCAATAATATTAATCGCTTGCTTAGATTGTTGAAGCAACTCCGGTAAATAGGAAAGAAATATCTTGTCAAACTCAGTTGGTCTTAACCGGTGCTTAGCAAGCATTCCAAAAGAAATTAACTGATTAAAACTTTCCTGATATTTTAACAGAAGATTATTTGGACGGCGATCAGGGATAGAAAACAAAAAACCTCTTTTCAAAAAGGTTGATCGGAAATCTGCCAACAAATTAATTACGGCTTTTATATCTTCCCAACTACTAAAATATATTTTTCTTAAATCCGACCATGTAGTGAGATAAAACCACCGTTCTTCATCTAATTCGGCATAATAACGGTGGTCGTTGAGGGCTAGCGGGTATAAAAAACCATCAAACCCATGTTGTTGGCAGATTTCAAGCAATTCAATCTGGCATGCCAAGCTCGCTTCCCGTCCTCGTTGAAACCAAAGCGCTTTACTCCCTTGAGATGATTCCAAGATAAAACCTTCATCATAAAAAGGAATAATTTCTTCCGGTTTAAACGGAAGAAGTTCCAGAATCTTAGGAGTAATTCCGAATTTAATTAGCTTGTTGTGTAAGTTAAACTCTTTAAAGTCCAAGTTTTTTCTTCTCTCCTAACGGTTTCGGAAAATTGGCCCAACGAACCATTTGCGTTGCTCCGTCCTTAGCTTTGGTATTAGCAGCATTGGAAGGGGTATCTTCAATTTGGATGGGAACACTCTCTGTTTTTGTAGCAGTGATATCCAAAGTTTCTTTTTCACTTAAAGGCCTACTATCATAGTTTAATTCCTGTTCTTTAGGTATTTTAGGTTGCGGTTCCACAATTTCAATAAAATTTTCTTCATATTGATTAGCTTCATTTTTAGCCCCTGATTCCAATATATTTCCATCTCTTCCAGCAACTACTCGATCCGGATCTTGATAAGTTAATCGCTCTATTACATCGGAAGGTAATTTTTGATCATGTTTGACCTGAATTAAGGAATCAATTTGCCCGGCAAAATCACCCCAAGACTCAACCGGGGATAATACCATTGATATCTTTCCTTGATCGTTTAATCGATTCCCATTTTCCTTACCCCAAGCCCAACGTTTTTGGGTACCCAGCTCTTTCCAGGCTTTTGTAAGACAACGTTCTTTCTTGGTCAATTCTCGGGCTACCTCCTTTATACTCTTTTTTTCAATCCCATCTTTGTTAGTATCCTCGCTGAAAAGGTCAATTACTTTTTTAGGATATTTCAACAATGAAAATAAAGCGCTATACTCCTCCGGCCAAAATGGTTGAATTTTGGAATATTCATGTAATAAAAAGATAATCCACTCCGTTTCCCACCAACCTACGTCATCAATCAAAGAAGCCAGATCTACAATCCGGGGTAAAAAGGCTACACTCTCCCAATTTAATAGATAATAATCATTAATATTCCAAATAATATTAGACGCCACCAAATTTCCATGACCTAATACTCCCGTCTGGCGATGATGCTCCATCAATGAAGCCAATCCGGATTTTTTCCAATTGTTTAAAGAATCATTTAACTGAGAAATGGCTATTTTACGAAGTTCATCAAGATCTTTCCGGGTTTTCTCGTGCTCGGAATCAATTTTGAATTTCTCTAATTTATCAAGAGCAAACTCCCATTCCAAATCGATAGTCTGCCAACGATCCCTGATAACATCTAAACCTCTATTTTCACTGTAATCCTTTCCACAAAGGTAAAAATCAACTAAAATCTCTGCTACTCTGGAGACTGACGCCGGATCGGAAGCCTGAAAAGTTTCTTTAGTAATAACCCATGGCTGAATTAGGTAACAAAAAGAGTTCTCCTCCCAAATCACCGTCTTTTGCCAAGACACAGCCCAATTTTGAAATGAACGTTTATCGAGATGCTCTAAAATACTACGAAGCCATTTTAACTCTTGTTTATCATATTTTGTTAAACTTAGGCGAAACCAGCCATCGGCGGTACCGGCATAAACAGCCTCTCCATCCCGGAAATATTTACGAGGTTTTAACCCTAATCTTGAAAAAATAGGCAGCCATTTTTGATAATCTTCACTACTAAACTCCAGCTCCTTTTTAATCTCCTCCATATTTTGTTTTTTCATTTAAACACTCCTCCGGGACTTTAATATAGTATTCAGTAATAAAAAATAGCTCCTATTTTTAATAAAAAAACTTTGAGTTAGGAGTCTAGGGAAATAACAAAATCTCCCGCCTCAAATCAATTTGTAAAAAAGCACCACAATTAATCCTCCCTCATAAAATATCCTATGCCTAAGTCTTAATTTGCATGATAAGTGAATTCCATAATTACCTTAATTAAGTCTTTGAATATAACAAAAAGGTTATCGTTGCTTTGTCTTAGTAAATCAACACCATCACAATTATGAAACTCCCTTAGTTAAATATCATTCAGAGGCTAAACAATGTATTAGAATAAAGAATTTTTTGATTATGAAGCCCTCATAATACAAAAAATCACAACATATGGAAAAGGGAGGCGCTAGTTTGGAGATCCGAAGCAGAGCTCCTCTCCGGATAAGTTTTGCTGGTGGAGGTACAGATATTGAACCGTTTTTATCCGAAAAAGGAGGTGTGGTCCTAAGTACCACAATAAACCGTTACAGTTTTGGGACTCTAATCCCTAGAACCGACCAGGAAATCCAAGTGGAATCGCTTGATGTAGAGATGTTTGCTAAGTTTTTAGCCTCGCAGCGGCTTGATTTTAATGGCCAGATGGATTTAGTCAAGGCTGTTTTGCGTAAATTTGAAGGTTGGAAACAGGGTTTTTCCTTATTCCTACACAGTGACGCTCCTCCGGGTAGTGGCTTGGGCTCTTCATCAACAATGGTGGTTGCCCTTTTAGGTCTTTTTAGACAATGGCTGAATCTTTCCTGGAGTAATTATGACCTGGCAAATTTGGCTTATGAAATAGAGCGGATTGATCTGGGGATCAGAGGTGGAAAGCAGGATCAATATGCAGCGGTTTTTGGCGGTTTTAACTTTATCGAATTTTATCATGATGGTACAGTCGTCAATCCATTAAGAATTTCACCGGTAATTTTAAATGAACTGGAATACCATCTTTTATTGGTTTATACCGGTAGAACCCGTTTATCCGCCAATATTATCGCTACTCAAGTTGAAGGGTACTTAAAAAAGAAAGAGAGCTCCCTTCATGCTCTGGATGAATTAAAAAATATTACTATAACTATGAAAAACGCTTTACTTCAGGGAAAGTTAAACCAGTTTGGCGAACTGCTTCATCAGGCCTGGATTGAAAAAAAACAGTTAGCCGGCGCCATATCCAATGAAAAAATCGATTCTCTCTACCATTTAGCCATGAAAAAAGGGGCTTTAGGCGGAAAAATTCTAGGCGCCGGCGGAGGTGGTTATCTCTTGCTGTATTGTCCTTATAACCGTAAGCATATCATAGCCTCCGACCTGGAAAAAGTCGGCGCTCAAGTCACCCCCTTCAGCTTTGAGAATCAGGGATTGACTACCTGGAAAGTCCAATAATTGCAGATTTCAGATTTCGGAGTGTGGAATGAAAACATTGGACGGTTAAATATTGGGAATGAGGCTCAGAGTTCAAACTATAAATACTACTGTCTAATGCTTAAAGTCCAGTTTATTATCATTTAACGAAGGGATGGACATTTTTGAAGATTGCAATTGAGGCCAGGCCGATAAAATGGTCTTATGGAACCGGAATCGGAAATTATACCTTTTCCATGATTGAGATGTTAAATGAGATTGATCATGAAAATGAGTATACTTTTCTATGGCCGGATAATAATCCGTTTCCTAACATCCCTTTTACTAGGGACTACAGTTTTTATTTTCTGCCGAAAGATGATGAACGGGAAGCGGAGGAGATGCCTTTATGGCTTTCAATGGAAAATGCGGATCTTTTTCATTTACCCCAGAACGGTTTCCGGACTCCTAAGAGTAAGACCTGTAAAATAATAGTGACAATTCATGACTTAATCCCTTACTTTCTACCGGAAGTAGTTCGTCCTAGCTTTCTAAAGCGGTTCATGCGGGAAATGCCGGAGATCGTGGAACTGGCTGATCATATTCTTACCGTTTCCGAACTTTCAAAAAAGGACCTTATTGAAGTATTGAAGGTAGATCCCGCAAAGATTACAGTAGTCCATTCAGCGCCGACAGAAAGTTATCATCCTTTGCCCGAGAGTGAAACCAAACAAAAATTAACCAAGAAATATAATCTGGAAACACCTTTCATCCTTTACGCCGGTGGTTTAAATCCCCGAAAAAATGTTGCTGAGTTAATTTATGCTTACTCAAAAATATGCAAAGAGCTACCTTCTCAAGCGCAACTGGTCATTTTGGGAAGTGATGGAAAACATCTAAATAAATTGAAATTATTGACAGAATCGTTGGATTTAATTGAGAATGTTGTTTTCCCGGGTTTTGTGAATTCCAATGATTTACCGTTATTTTATAACGGAGCCGACCTATTTGTTTACCCTTCTTTATATGAAGGGTTTGGTCTGCCACCTATAGAGGCCATGGCTTGCGGTACACCGGTAATCACATCCAATGTCTCTTCATTGCCGGAGATAGTCGGTGATGCCGCAATCCAGGTAAATCCCAACGATACTTTACGGATGGCTGAAGCAATGTTTCAAGTTTTAACAGTCCAGAACTTGCGTGACAATCTTATCCAAAAGGGACTAAACCATAGTAAATTTTATAATTGGCGGAAAAATTCCTCCCGGATTCTTGAAGTTTACCGTTTAGTGGTCAACGGGAAGCCTGTTTCCAAAATATCTTGATTTATAGGCAGGATTTGTATCCGGCCTTTACTTATTACAATATTTTATAGGAGTAAACATCAATGTATTGTATGACTTGCGCAGTAGATTTAACGCCGTAAACTGAAGCATTTCTACCGATATAGTTTACAAGCCGCCGATCTACTGGTCAAAATATAATTAATAACCGGTTTACAACGCCATTTGCAAACCTGGGATTACAGTGATAATTCTTCCTCCTCGATAGCATTTTCTAGGCAGTAGTGTTAAATTCGCCCAATTGTAAAGTATGAAATAAATTGATATAATAAAGTTTATAGAGGAGTTGATTGAAGTGGAAAACAAGCGATTTGTTTATTACCAGGAAGATGATTTATGGATTGGATGGTTTGAAGATTACCCCGATTATCGGACTCAAGGTGAAGATTTAGAAGAACTGAAAGAAAACCTGAAAGATATTTATGATGAATTAAACAGTGGAAAAATACCTTGTGTGCATAAAATAGGGGAATTGGCGATTTAATGAAAAGAACCGATTTAATCCAAAAACTTGAGCAAGCAGGCTGTATCTTTATTCGTCATGGCGGACGTCATGATTGGTATCAAAACCCTACCACCAAAATGTCGCAACCGATACCAAGACACCGGGAAATTAAGGAAAGTTTGGCCAAGCATATACTCAAAATGTTGAAAAACTAATTCAATTTTCCTCACTAATGTCTGTTTTTTCTTTCCGTGGCGGCCTCGGTCCGTAAAATTGATAATATTGACATTCAATCCGACCATTATATAGCTTCCTTCTCCTGTCGGCAACTCTCCCAAATATTCTTTCAAAACCGGGATAAGAAGTAAGAACATAGAAGGACCAGGTATCTAAAGTACTAAAAACTTCTTTCATTTCCCGGTAAATTTTTTCTGCTTCTTCAAGGTCATTCAGCCTTTCCCCGTAAGGCGGATTACAGATAATACATCCGTATTTATGACTATTCCGCAATTCGGAGACAGGCATCTGTTGAAAGTGAATCTGTCCCTCCAGCCCGGCCAGCTTCTGGTGATACCGGGCCAAACTTAAAACCTCGGAGTCGATATCGGTACCAATGATCTTTAATTTCAAATCCCGCCGGATTAAATCTTTAGCTTCATCCCGAGCCTGGACCCAAAGCCGTTCGGAGAATTGCGGCCATTTTTCCGCTATAAAATCCCGGTTTAACCCTGGAGCCATGTTTAATCCAATTAGCGCCGCTTCTATCGGTATAGTCCCCGAACCACAAAAGGGATCAATCAAAACCCGTTCCGGATTCCAATAACTGAGATTAATCATCGCCGCTGCCAAGGTCTCTTTCAAAGGCGCCTGGCTGGATAACTTCCGGTAACCGCGCTTATGTAAACCTGAACCACTAGTATCGATGGTGAGTGTGGCTATGTCATTTAACAATGCGATTTCAATGGTATATTCAGGTCCGGTCTCATCAAACCATTGTTTTTTATAGCGCTGCTTCATTTTTTCCACGATTGCTTTTTTAACAATTGACTGGCAATCGGGGACGCTGAATAGTTTTGACTTAACCGACTTCCCTTCCACCGGGAATTTGGCGTCTTCCGGCAACCAATCCGCCCAAGGAAGCGCCTTTGTTCCTTCAAATAATTCATCATAGGAAAGCGCCTTAAATTCACCAACCTTAATTAATATCCGATCGGCGCTGCGCAGCCAAAGATTACACCGGCAGATAGCAGATTCGTCGGCTAAAAATGAAACCCTGGCATTCTCGGTCTTTACATCCTGGTAACCCAGTTCTTTTACCTCTCTGGCTACTATAGCTTCCAGCCCAAAAGTAGCGGTAGCGATTAATTCGATCTGCGACAATTATTAAACCTCACTTTAAATAAAATGAATTATAAAAAGTAGCTAAAAATAATATGCTCAAAAAAGTAGTTTTTAATATTAGTGTTTATTCGTGTAATTAGTGGTTTAGAGAAATACATAAACCATTATAAATAATTTATAGTTTTACTTTGAATGCAACTTGGTATAATATAACAACGTCAAACACATATTAGCAAAATAACTGATACAAATCAAGCATACTACTCATGCACTATAATAAAAAACCCCGGTTATGTAACCGGGGTCTGGTTTATTTCGAATTTAATTAAGCTCTAGTAACATTTGCCGCTTGCGGCCCACGTTCACCTTCGACTATATCGAATTCAACCATTTGGCCTTCCTCTAAAGTTTTAAAACCATCCATTTGGATAGCAGAGAAATGAACAAAAACATCTTTGCCGCCTTCTCTTTCAATGAAGCCA
Source organism: Bacillota bacterium (assembly GCA_023435225.1). Lineage (GTDB taxonomy): Bacteria > Bacillota > UBA4882 > UBA8346 > UBA8346 > UBA8346. The sequence goes on along the minus strand of JAEYRX010000010.1, from coordinate 6,938 downwards.
AAACCTTTCTCCGCGTTAAACCATTTAACCTTACCTTGCATAAAACATTCCTCCTAAAAAAATCTACGTGCGAGCTACTAGCTGAACACATAAACAATATTAGCACAGTAGATTGGTAATGTCAAACAAAAGATATCCCATTATTTAGTAACTTATTACCAAGCATATATCAACATTACATAAAAATACTCTATGTAATCTAATTGTTCAAAATGTGTTGCAAAAGCACTTACTTTTTATAAATACAAGTTTTAATAAGTGTAAATCCGTGTTAATCCTATCAAAAACATTTTTTTATTGACGGGATTAACACGGATTAAAAAGATTTAAGTCTGTTTTTAATACTATTATTCATTAACATTATGTTGGGCTGCAGATTGTTCTTTGGCCAGTTTCATCGCTTGGGTCCAAGTATCACGTAATTCAGTTGCAAAGCGTAATACTTCTTTTAAAATTTCCGGATCCTTTTTTACATTAGCATCAACTAAACGGCGATAGAGATAATCATATAATTGAAATAAATTATGGGAGATCTCATATTGCATATCCAAGGTCGACTGAAGCTCCAGTAAAATATCCTCCGCTCTGACAATATCATCATGAGCTTTTGCCATATCTTGTGTTTCGATTGATTTTTGAGCTTGCATTACAAAACGCATCAAACCATTATACAGCATGAGTGTAAGTTCCTCAGGTTTTGATGTAGTAATTGAATTTGCTTGATAAGTTGAATATGCTTTATTGACTGCCATTTTAAATTCCTCCCTGATTTAAAAAAAGTAAGTTGTTCTGATTGTTTAGGCAATAGGCAACAGGCAATAGTATAAATGCGTTTTGAATTTATAATTTCTGTAGTTTCGGGAGTCATATCCTTTGGTTTTTTAATACTTCTGGATTCTGACTACCTGTTCCCTGTTGCCTGGTTCCTGTTACCTTAATTATTTCCGGCTATCCATAAAAGCGCCGCCGGAGGCAATTCTCCCTTGATTGATGTAAGCTTTCCGTCCTTGAGCTTTTTTTCTTAAAGCTGAAAGTTTATTTTTTATTTCAGCCATGCCATCTTCTAAGTGTTTCTTGCTCTTTATATCAATTTCCGAAATACGACTTAATAAATGTTTTAGTTGTTGATCCCCTTTTTCAATTTCTGCTTGGATCTGGTTTAGTTCTTCAGCATTTAATTTCTTAAGTTGGTTCTTTAATATAATGTCGGTTTTAGATAGACTTTCAATCAATTGAGCCCTTTTATCCAAAAAATGTTCAAACCGAGCCGGTTCGTTGGAACAATCGATCTTAGACAGATTCTCTGAACAAACAAATACTTCTTGGGCTAAATTAATTTTCCGGTCAATCAATTCCTCAATATCATGAAGGTTACTCATTTAATTTACCTCAACCTCCGCTGGACATCCCAAGTATACTGCTGAGATAAGCCGATTGGGAATTAAGATTGCTAAGCATTTGTTCCATGGCGGAGAATTGGCTCCAAAGTCTATCTTCTTCCATGGTTAAACGATCTTGTACCGAACTTATCTTATCACCGATCCGCGATAATTCCTGGCCAAGTGAACTGCCGTTGACCGTACCGACCGAGCCGGCCATATCGGCTATTTTATTATTACTTTGCTGGATAACTTCATATAATTTATAGAAAATACCTTTTGACGCTTCCGCCTGGGCGATTCTTATGTTATTTTCAGCGGTGGCTGTTTTTTTGGTCTCCCAGTCATCAGAGTCATTAATTGGGATAAGATTTGGTTCTTCATAATTAGTAAGCAAACGAATTGCGCTCTCCGGGTTCTCAGCCATAGCGGCTGCAAATTTTTCTTCGTCAAAATTAAGTTTACCGTTTTCCGTATAATAACCGGTGGTGATTCCAATCTGAGATAATGAGCTATAACCGGCCTTAACGGTCGCCCCATTGCTTAAACCTAATTGACTAAGACCGTTTTGACTGTCCGCATCATTAAAAGTAAATCCGATATTGTTGGTAGTGAATTTCAAAGCGCCGCTTCCGGTTACCCCAACCTTAATCGCACCGGTTCCAAAAGTCAAATCAAATTCCTTTTGAAGAGCGTTTCCTAATTCAAGACGGTTATATGAAGCTTCATCTATTGTAATCTCCTTTGTTACCCCGTTGAAGGTCACCTTAAGCTTATTAGCGCCGGTTAGATCGACCGTATCGGCTATAGGGACTCCGGTAATAGAAACCGGATTACTCACAATTCGAGATAAGCCAGTTCGCATCTCTCGAATAGCATCTGAAAGCAAAGAATTATTATGTAAAATCCCTTCTTTAGCCTTTTCCTCCCAAGCTTTAATTTGATCTTCGGACATTGCTTTTCTTTGCTCATCGGTTAGCGGCTCATAAAATTTGTATTTACTGCCTGAAGTGGCCCGAGTTTCATTAACCTCGGTATTCATCACTTCAATAATCTCATTGTATTTATCAATGAATTCCTTGACTTTCTTAGTAACCTCTTCGGTATTACTGCCTATGGTAACAGTAGTATCACCTAATCCAGCCAGATTAAAGGTTATATTATTAAAAGTAAAAGTATTATCCTTTTGCTGGATCGACGAACCGTTAATTGTTAATTCCGCATTGGCGCCGCCGGTCTCGTTGGCTTGGTCAATCCCAAATAAATTTCTAAGAACTCCATTAGTATCGCTTAGCTGGATTTCAGCTCCACCTTCGTTGTTATCTCCGACTGCGTTTGATGTCAACATCAACTTATCATTGAATCCATCGTAATAAGCGGTTACCCCGGCAGCCGAATTACCGTTAATCTCTGCAATAATCTTATTTAAAGAATCCTGATAAGAGAAGGAGAAAGCTTGCCCATTAATAACAAATGCAAACGCCTGGTGTTCATCCACAATATACGAAGAATTAACGAATTTATCCCTTTCATTCCAAAGTGATTTGGTTGGATCAATATTATTCCGGGCATCGGAGATCGCTCCGGCGCCAAAACCCAGTTCTTGCAGAATATCATTACTGGAACCTGGTGAAAGTTTGATCTGGGCATTATCGGGGTCAGCCGGATTAAGGTAAGAAAATTTTAATTCATTAGCATCGGTGACTGTAACCCCTACTTCGGCATACTCTCCGCCTAAAGTTCGAATTTGAGTTTCCATAAAACTGGCAATATCAGCTAAACTATAACTACCATCAGGCAATGTAAACTCTTGTACAGCTGAAGCGCCTACGGCAATTCTATATCTGTTATTTGAGCTATTAACTAAAACAGTTCCCGAACTAATTGCGCTCCCTGTTATTTCCTTGCTGTTGGCGCCATCGACAAATCCCATTGTCGTTAATGCGGAACCATTCAAAGTAATACTTCGAACCTCACCATTTGATTTTAAGCCGCTATAAAACACTAAATTGCCTTCAGCAGTTACTTTTACATTAACCGGATCATCAAAATTGTCAGCCAATAACTGGACTTGGATACTTGCGGCTAATTGTGACGCCGTATAACTACCGGCGCTAATTGTTATATTTTTACTTTCTCCTCCATCTACATTAATTGTAAAAGATTCATCCGATGCGAAATTAACTGTGCCGCTAATACGTCCTCCGGTTACCATTGTTCGGACTGATAATGCCTGTACACTTTGATTATGAGCGGATTCCGCCAGTTTATCCACATGTATACGGTAACTGCCGCTAGCTTTAGAGTTGGCGGTGGCAGTAGCAACATTAGTATTGGTACTATTGGCAGTCTTGGTTTGATATGTCCCGGTTAACTTTAGATTAGTCAACAAATCCCGGAGTTTAGTCAAGGCGGTATTCTGGGTCCGGTATGCTTCCTGCTTCCAGATTAACATTTGTTGTTTTTGTTTTAGCCGGTCCAACGGCGCCCGGGAGTATTTCATTATTTTATCGATTTCAGCTTGGGTATCCATTCCGGAAATCAACCCGCCGATTCGCAGATCATTAGCCATGATAAATGCCTCCTTGCAAAAATGAGTTAACTCTATTTAATAAAAATTGTACATAAACGTAAGGCATGAGGTGAAAGTTATTATCTAACAAGTAATTGAAATTTCATTTCTTTACACTAAATAGAGAAAAATAAACAACTTTCACCCTGTTGCCTGTTGCCTAATCCCTATTACCTGAACTTACACCTTCGTATCAACCAAAAACCCCATCATTTCAGTCATTCTAGCCAACATTGACAAAATTTCTTTCGGCGGATATTGCCGAATAACCTCTTTGGTCTGTTTATCATAGATTTTAACCACTTCCCGGTTGGTATCCTTATCAATCGAATACTCAAAACCGATCTCCGATAAATGTTCGAATGCTTGTTTTACTTGACCAAGGGCTTTTTCCAAATCCTCTTCTTGGGGAAGTTGATCCGGTTTGGTTTGAGCCGCTTTTTGAACCGATTCTTCCTGAACCGCATTCAACTTCCTTGTTGAAGCAGTGCCGTTAGCCGTGCTGTTATCTATGGCGCCGTTTAAGTTGGCCATTAAATTTGGATTGATTTTCATGGGAATTACCTCCTTGTGAAATTCCTTTATAGGGATTTTCATAATTAAAAATCAAATATTCAAATACAATATATTGATAGCCTTATCTGGGTAATTCAATATATATTGTATTTAAAACTTTTATCAAGGTAATTATAAAACTCCCTTAAATAGGAATCTGTTATTAATAATGTCGGTAAAAATAACGAAAAAGTAAATAGTACTTTTAGCCTAATCCTTCAATATTATTTAGAAGAAAATAGAGCTAAAAAGTCTGAGAAAAAATGTGTTAAAGTTTTGTTAAACCGGATTTGAAATGTAATTATTCATCTTTCATACTCACAAAAAATTTTTGCGAAGAAAAAGCTTTTTTCAGTATACTGACGCCTTGGTTTATCTGTTTTTACAACAATAAAAAGGAGCGACCCAGTCGCTCCCGATGACGCTTACACCCGTTCTTTCCAATATTCCGGTTTTCTATGTAGGTTAGCAATAGCAATTACGAGGATTTTATCTTGTCGGATTTGATAGATAATTCCGTATGGAAAACGGCATATTTGATATCGACGAGTTCTCTTTGAGCAGGGATGCCAAGCTTTCGGAAACATTAGAATTCTATCAAAACCATGTATTACTTCAGTTAAAAATTCATTACCCAACCCCGGTATTTCATAATTATAATACTCAATGACCTTCGTTCAGTTCAATCTGAGCGATTTCTAATAATAAAAGTTGCATTATTTATACTTTTCCAAAACTTCTGCCAACGGAATCGCCTTGATTTTGTTTTGTTCATAAGCATCAATTCGCGCTTCCGCCTCATTAGCCCATAATTGATCAATTTCTAAATCGGGCTGATCCAGGCTTGAAAGGACTTTATCAATTAATTCGGCTTTTTGGGCCGGACTTAAAGCCAAAATTTCCTTTAATATTTCTTCGGAAGTATTCAATTTTAATTTTCCTTTCCATTCGATGATTTATTTTCTTAGTTAAATTCATTATAACATAAATTATTTTAAATTAAACCTCTTAAAAAAGAGACGAACTTCGGTGATAACCTCACCCCGTCTTTCTTACAGCAATATCCGTAACCTCAAATAACTCCGCATGTTTTTACCACATCCAAGTATATTAACCTTACAGCAAATCCCAACTAACCGGGGTTCCTTTCGGAACATCCCGGTTCACTTTTTTGCCGAGCAACATTTCATAAAACTTCGGTGGCAACCCCATTCCCGGACGGATAGACTTTAGGTTTTCCTTGGTAAAGCAATCCCCGGCTTTCATGTCTTTTGCCACATATAGAGAACGCCGGTGTTTTAAAGAAGATTTTTCATCTTCAGTCGGGCCGTAATAAATCCCACCCAACGCTTGCCAAGCCCGTTCCGTTTCAATTACCAACGTTTTCATTTCTTCCGGCTCCATTGAAAAAGCGGCGTCCACCCCTCCGTCAGCCCGGGCCAACGTGAAATGCTTCTCAATGACGGTAGCGCCTAAAGATACTGCCGCAACCGCTACTCCGATTCCCATGGTATGATCAGAGAGGCCAACTTGACATTGAAATAAATCCTTCATATGAGGTATTGTTTTTAAATTACTATTTAACGGCGAGGCCGGATAGGTACTGGTACACTTTAATAAAACAATGTCCCGGCAGCCGGCTTCCCGGGCGGTCCGTACCGTTTCATCCAGTTCACTTATGGTTGCCATTCCGGTGGCAATAAACACTGGTTTTCCGGTAGCCGCAATCCTCTTAATCAAAGGAATATCGGTATTTTCAAAAGAAGCAACTTTATAGCAAGGGACGTTTAATGATTCTAAAAAATCAACCGCAGTTTCATCAAAGGGAGTACTAAAGCCAATTATTCCTAGTTCCCGGCAACGGTCAAAAATTGGCTTATGCCATTCCCAAGGGGTATAGGCTTGTTGATAGAGTTGATAGAGGGATTTGCCTTTCCAGAGACTATCAGGATCGTTGATAAAAAAGTCACCATGCTTAATATCCAAAGTCATAGTATCGGCGGTGTATGTCTGGAGTTTTAGGGCATGAACTCCAGCCTTGGCGGCGGCTTCGACAATAGCTAATGCTCGTTCCAAAGATTGGTTGTGATTGCCCGACATTTCGGCGATGATGAACGGGGGACGGCTTTGGTCAATAACAAATTCGCCTATCTTAATTGACTGCATCATATACCATCTCTTTCAGGTTGATTTTAATAAGTTAATCCTGTCTAAATGATTGGTTCTTAGACGGGATTTACACGGATTTATTGGATTTCTTTATTATCAACTTCACTTTTTTTGTGTGATTTTAAAAATCCGTGTTCATCCGTGTTAATCCTGTCTAAATAATTAGTTCTTAGACGGGATTTACACGGATTTATTGGATTTCTTTATTATCAACTTCGCTATTTCTTGTTTGGTTTTTTTAATCCGTGTCCATCCGTGTTAAT
>JAEYRX010000052.1 GCA_023435225.1 Bacillota bacterium | reverse complement strand
AGTATTCGCTTAAAAAATGCTATTGCCCTTTATTCTGTTCTCGCTTGGAAATTGACTTGGATTACCTATCAGTCACGAGAAACGCCGGATGCTCCTTGTTCGATGATTCTAGATGAGACCGAATGGAAAGTTCTGTACCGTATAGTTAATCCAAAATCAGCTCTTCCTAAAAAGCCACCGACATTGAAAGAATCAGTTGTTCTTATTGCTAAACTTGGTGGATTTTTAGCTCGAAAGAATGATGGTGACCCTGGTATTAAAGTTTTATGGAGAGGTTTTCATCGTTTTTACAACTCCTTAGAAACTTTATCAGCATTGGATTTGTCCCCTTTTTCTTAAAAAGATGTGGGTAATGGTAAGTTGCAGGGGCGAGGGGTCGCAGTTAGCCCTAAAACCGACTCCTTTGTCCGTTACCTTTCGCCTAACGCCTCGTGCCTCATGTCCGATCAAGATACCCCAACCTAAACCCTTCCTCATTCATATCTTTAACAATTTGGACAGCCTCTTTCATAGCCGCTGATATTGACTTACCGATAAAAATAACTTTAGCCGCTTCACCCTTTCGACCGGCCCGCCCGGCGATCTGGATCAAACTCCGGCTGTCGAAAATTCTTTGATTATCGGCGAATAAAACCATTACATCAAGGTTTGGGATAGTAATCCCCCGTTCAAAAATGGTCGAAGTAACTACAAATTGGTACTCGCCTGCCAACAGTTTTCTTTTTATCTCATTCCGGTTATCGGCTTTGGAATGGGTAAAATCTCCGGTCAGACCTTCTTGAGCCGCCCATTTTACTATTTGAGCGCCAATCTCTTCAATCAAACGAATGGTGGGAAGAAAAATCATCCCTTTCCGACCGGAATTCTTTAATTCCCGTAAAAATTCTTGAACTATTTCCGGCGGAGTCCAATCTTTATTTATATTTAAAATATTCGGTAGTGTTTTTGTTAGTTTTGGGACAATTAACGGTTTTCGATGCGGCCGGGCCGGGATGGAGACAAAGGGCAATTTTCTATTTTTTGTTCTTTGAATAAGCGTTTTATCAGGTGTAGCAGTCATAATTACCAAACAGCCACCGGGTTTTAAAGACCGGGTTACAGCATAATGCAACATAGCGCTTCCCTGATACGGATAGGCATCCGCTTCATCCAAGATAATTAAGTCGAATCCCTGATAAAACCGGAGACATTGATGAGTTGTGGCAATTGTTAATTGAGTATCCTCAAAACGTTCATCACTACCACCATATAGGCTGGAGATACTTATATCAGGAAAGGCTTGTTGGAAACGGGGTAAAAGTTCAATCACCACATCTTTTCTAGGGATGGCAAATAAAACTCTCCCGCCTTCCGATAAAACTTTAGCTACGGCGGCAAAACTTACTTCGGTTTTTCCACCGCCGCAGACCGCCCAAACCAAAAACTCTTTGTTATCCGTATCGAGAAATTTTTCAACTTCCATCGCCGCTCTTTGCTGCGGTGGAGTAAGTTCAAAGTCAAGTTTGGGCTTAATAACGGATTTAACTTTCGGTGAATTAGGATAACTTTGCGAATATAACGGTGTGCAACTCTTAGCTAGACCCATCGATTGACAATTAGTACAAGTGTAACAATGAGGGTTCCCGCAAAAGAGACAATTATCTTCCATAATCAGTTTTCTTTCACCACAGCGGCGGCAAAAAGGCAAACCCAGGCTATCAATTGTTACCGCTGCTTCTCTCCTAATTTGATTATGAAGATAAAAATATTGCAACCAGTCCTCCGGGTCCCAGGGGAGATCAAAACCGCTGTTTTTGATTAGCTCTGGGATTTCGGTTCCCAGTAATGAACGGCCCCATAATAATGAAGTCAAGTCCGGAGGTTCAAATTCAAGCGGATTTAATTCCAATACATCATAGTTTCGATGATTGAGTTTTATACAAGAACTAATCTCATTTAACAAACAAGCTGCCGATTTTTGAAATTTATTAACAGTCCAATTATCATATTTTTGAAGTTTATTTAAAATATATTCAGCCATCCAAATTGGAAGTGGAGGCTCCAAAAGATGCAGCTGTTGATATCCTGACTCATAAAGCAAATAAGCATCAATTCTTGGATTACTGGTGATTTCAATTTTACTTTGCTGATATTTATTAAAAGCTAAGTAAATAAAATATTTAGGTGAAAGCAATTCCTTCACACTTCCTTTATTGTTTTGGATTCTTCAAAAACTTTAAACTTCCAGAAATATGTTAATTTTTTCATTTAATTCAATATTTCTTCAGTTGTTCCTGCTTTTGATTAATAGAATAAAGTAAATTTTTGTATAATGGTAAATTGTTTAAAAATAAAAACCTAATCTTATATAGACTAGGCTCTTGATATTAATTCTAAATTACGCAACTACGCTAATTAATTGTCAATTCTTAATTCTCAATTGTCAATTGAATTTTTAATCCTCTCCTTAAGTAACGAATGCCGTTCTTCAATCTTATTATTCTTAACGGCAATCGCCACTGCTTTTTTGGTCCCGATTAGAACCACCATCTTTTTAGCCCGGGTAACCGCAGTATACAACAGATTTCTTTGCAGCATCATAAAATGCTGAGTAGTAATCGGCATAATAACCACCGGATATTCATTCCCCTGGCTTTTATGAACGGAGATGGCATACGACAACACTAATTGGTCCAATTCCTCCGCTTCATAATCAACTTTACGTTCTCCTACAATCTCCGGAAAGCTGACGATTATTCTCCGGTCCTCCGGATCAATCAGGTGAATCCGGCCGATATCGCCGTTAAAAACCTGCTTTTGATAGTCATTCTTAAGTTGCATAACTTTATCACCAACCCTAAAAACCGTATTACCGGTTTTCAGTTCTTCCAGATCCGGAGCAGGAGGATTTAGCGCTTCCTGTAAACATAAGTTTAGGTTCTCAACTCCGGTTACCGTCCGGCGCATCGGGGTTAATATTTGTATATCTTCGATCGGGTCACAGTTTAAATAACCGGGAATCCTCACTTTAACCAGGTTGGGAATAATTTCAACAATATGTTGGGGATTGTCGTCTTCAATAAAAAAGAAGTCTTTGTCGGTAGAAAGATAAGGAAACTCACCTTTATTAATCCGGTGGGCATTGGAGACAATTAAGCTTTCCTGAGCCTGCCGAAAAATAACATTTAACTTAACCACCGGTATCCGGCCGGATTGAATCAAATCCTGTAAAACAGTCCCCGGTCCAACCGAAGGCAACTGGTCGATATCACCGACAATAATCAATCGAGTACCTGACGGTATTGCTTTTAGAAGATTGTAAAACAATAATAAATCTACCATTGAAAACTCATCTATTATCAAAACATCAGTTTCCAAAGGCTCATCTTCATCAAATTGAAAGCGGCTGCCATTAAGTGATTCCGCTCCAAACCCCAGCATCCGGTGGATTGTTTTAGCTTCTTCTCCGGTGGTCTCCGCCAATCGCTTAGCCGCTCTTCCGGTAGGAGCAGCCAGCATCACCCGGAGTTTAGCCGCGTTAAAGAGTTTTAATATGGCTTTTATGATCGTAGTTTTACCTGTTCCCGGCCCTCCGGTTATTACAAGTATCCCGTTATCTAAGGCTTTAAGTACCGCCTCTTTTTGTTCAGTTGCTAATGTTATTTGGGTTTCTTTAGAATACAGGCTCAGGATTTTTTCTATATCCAGCGATATAGGTTGGACTCCACCTTGCATCAGATCTCTTATCTTGGAAACTACTCCAACTTCGCTGTAATAGAAAGGAGCCAAATAGAGGATAGTCTTCCCCAGCGTAGTTTCCCGGTAAAGTTCTTTTCTAACGATTAAATCCTCAATTTCCGCCTGCAACTGCAACTCGTTTACTTCAAATTCCTTACCGGCTTTATTCAAAAACTGATCCTCAAAAGCAAATAAGTGCCCCTCATTACTGTTCTCATTTAATAAAAAACGGACCCCTGCCCGGATCCGGTAAGGCGAGTCCTTATTTATACCCATCTTTCCGGCAATTTGGTCGGCAATTTTGAAACCGATTCCGAAAACTTCTTCAGCCAACCGGTATGGGTTCTCTTTGACAATTTTAATAGCTTCATCCTTATAAGTTCGGTATATTTTTAAGGCGTAACCGGGACTAATTCCAACCCCCTGTAAAAAAATCATAATCTGTTGGATATCAGTATGTTCCCGAAAACTGTCCGCAATTCGCTCTGCCTTAAGTCGACTTATTCCCGGAATATCGGCCAATTTTTCCGGAGTGTTTTGAATTACCGTCAGAGTCTCCATCCCAAATTCTTTAACAATTTTACGGGCGGTAGACGGTCCGACTCCTTTTAATAAGCCGCTCCCTAAAAAACGTTCAATCCCCAATAAAGTTGTTGGTTCCTGGCTATTCCACTCTTGAACCTGAAACTGTTCACCGAATTCTCTATGTTGACCCCATTCACCTTTGACCTTTAATTTCGCGCCAATATATAAAGGAGGCAGATTACCGACGATAGTAACTATTACACCTGATTTCTGCTTTAATCTGGCTACCGTATAATAATTTTCTTCATTATAAAAAGTAATCCGTTCAACGGTCCCTTCAAGCTCCGTCATGGTACCTCCCAAATAAGGCGACAGGCAAAAGGCGCGAGTAAAGACACTTTAAGAGATTCTTCTTTGCCTTTCCTTTAGCCTCTTGCCTCGTGCCTCACGCCTATACCATAATAATATGCTTGCTTCAAGTATAATACGCCAAACTTTGTAACTCCAAAGTCACATCCGAGGTTCGAAGTTTAACTCCTGGGGGAATTTTGATTGAAGCCGGTACAAAATTTAGAAATGACTTTACACCGTTTTCGATACAAGTATCCACTACTTCTTGGACATTTGACGCCGGGAAAGTAAGAATCATCATTCTAATATCTTGTTCCCGAATAATCTGCGGTAACTGTTCGAGTGAAAAAACCTCGACATCAGCAATTTTCCGACCGATTTTCTTTTCATCGATATCAAATAAGGCAACAATTTCCAACGGCTGATGAACCCGGTTTTTCTGATGATACCTTACTAAAGCGGCTCCAAGATTTCCGGCTCCAATCAACCCCACCCGAATCTCCTGGTCCAGTTGTAAAACTTTACGCAACTCCGTTCGGAGCGAAAAAGTCTGGTACCCGACTCCTTGTTTACCAAAAACTCCAAAGTATGATAAATCTTTACGAACTTGTCCCGATGAGGTTCCAATCATCTTTGCCAATTGTTCCGAAGAGATAATCGGTGTTTCATTAGGATCCAGTATCTCCAGAACCCTTAAATAAAGTGGCAGCCTGCGAATAACAACATCCGGCACTTTTCGTTGGGTCATTCCGGTGTCCCCTTTACTAAAAATTATCCTTAAAAAGTTTGTTTATAAACAAACTTTTATTGGTAAAGCCGCATAGCGCAAGCATTTTGCGGCAACTTTTTGAGGTATAATTTTCCTTAATTTATCGCAACGACATTAATCTTTTTCGTTTATAGCTTCGCTGCGATATGTTATACCCTAAAATATTACTTCATCCTTTTAAAATACTGAAAAAAATAGTTGAAGTTATATTTCGGCAGAGCTAAAAATTCAATACTCCTGTTTTCGACGCAAATCCGGCTTTTCCTTTTTCTTATGGTGAAGTTGGATTAGAAGAAACAAATCTATTTTATCCTTTCGCTCTATGCCTCAGTGTCTCTGCGGCAATCAATAAAAATTCCTAATATCTCTGGAAGGAAAGACCCGATATACCTAGAAAAGTATTTAAGGGAAATATAAGGGGGGGTCTTTTTGTTCTGGTTCAATTTTTTAGCTAAACTTATTAAAGTTCTTCATTCCGGTGAAGAACCAAAGCATCTGGCTGCCGGTTTCGCGCTTGGTTCGATTATTGGGTTAACCCCATTATTGTCGTTACATAACTTAGTGATATTTTGTTTGATTTTCTTATTAGATGTCAGTATCCCGGCTGCGACATTCAGTATTTGCGTTTTTTCTCTCTTTGCTTATCTATTAGATCCGGTATTCCATAATATCGGCTACTTTTTATTGGTAAAAGTGGAAATGCTCAGACCTTTCTGGACTTATCTTTATAATATTCCTATAGCCCCATTGACAAAGTTTTATAATACGGTTGTCATGGGCAGTTTGGTCTCATCCCTGGTTTTATTTTTACCGGTTTATTTCGGTTTTAAAGAATTAGTCAAACAATATCAAAAACATTTGGCGGCCAAAATTAATCAATGGAAAATAGTCAAGGTAATTAAAGGAAGTAGTATTGTCCAATTATATCAAAAAATCAAATTTAAATCTTTAGGAGTTTAACTATGCGGTGGAAAGCTATTTACATATTATTAGTCTTAATGGTGTTTATAGGCATTATCGGATTTTTCTTTTTTGATAATATTTTAAGTTGGACCATTGAAAAGTCACTTGAAACAACTATTGGGGCCAAAGTTGACCTACAAAAGCTCCATCTGGATCTCTGGAATTTAAAAATTACCATAGGGGATTTACGAATTACTAATCCCAATAATACTTGGCGCAATTTAATCGAAACTAAAAATATAAGCTTTCAGATGGCTCCGATTCCTCTATTTTCAGGGAAAATTGTCATTGAAGAAATTGCAATGGAAGATTTAATGATCGACTCGCCCCGGAAAACCGATGGGCAAATCAAAAAAGTATATTTACCGGGTCCGTTAGGTCAAGCTCAAGCTAAATTGAACAATGATATCGCTTCATTACCGGTATTAAATCCTGAAGTATTACAAAAACAAATATCCACTGATAAATTATTTGCTTCATACCAATTAAAAACCAATTTTTCGGCCGAATTAGTCCGGAAACAGATTGAAGAATCTAATCGAAAATGGCAAGATAACATAAAAAAAGTAGATGAAACTAAAGAGAAAATACAGGAACTTCAAAAAAAATTAAATAAATTTCTGGCTTCACAACCTAAAAATCTCTTGGAACTACGTGATAAAATTCAAGATTTAGAAAAAATGCAGAAGTCGGCTCAAAATATTCAGACTCAAGTTAATCAGACTGGAGATAGTTTTAATAATGAATATACCGAATTAAAAAGAAGTATTCAGGATTTAAAGGATACAGCCGAAGCTGATTATAAAGCATTGCTAAGTCTGGCAAAATTTCCGGATTTTAAATCCATTAATGTAGCTGAAGTCTTATTTGGGAAAACTTTACTTAACGAGTCCACTTTAGCAGTTGATTTAGCAGATAAATTACAAAAAATGGTCCCGGTTAGTTTAGAAAGTCCTCCCAAGGAGCAACATCCCCGTGGTGGGCAAGATATTGTCTTCCCCGGCCGAAAAACATACCCGAACTTCTTAATAAAACAGGTCAGGATTTCCACTAAAGGCTCTCCTGACTCAATATTTAAGGGATATTATGCCGAAGGAACAGCTTTAGGGATTACTGATCAACCGCAAATATACGGTCTTCCAATGAAGGTTAATGTTTCAGGAACAGCGCCTAATAACGCTTATATGCAATTAGATGGTAATCTTAATCATTTAACCAGTAATATCAACGACCAGCTCAATTTAACTTTAGGGAAAATTCCGCTTTCAACAATAAATTTAGCTATCAACCCTTTACTGCCGGATAAAATTGAGTCAGGCCACGCTAATGTTCTAACCAGCTTAAATATAAAACCGGAAGATTTTAAATTAAACATGGTAATAGAAGGCCGAAATTTAAATTGTTCATATAGAAATAAGAAAAGGAAATCTTCTAATGACTTGGTTTCTGATATAATCCGGGAAACTCTTTCTAAAGTTGACCAATTTACAATTTATTATCAACTTGAAAGTGTTAGCGGTAAAATGAAGATGAAGATATCTTCCGACATTGATCAAATCATCAATAATAGAATGAAAGAAGTTATTGGCGTAAAAATTGAACAAGCTACTAAAGAAATTAGGCAACAGGTCGATGTTGAACTTCAAAAGAATCAACAGAAACTAAATTCATTGGTTAATCAATATCAAGCTGAATTAGCCGCTAATATTAATCAAGTTAATTTAATGATTGAACAAGAACGTAAAAAAGTTGAAAAAGCCCAAAAAGATTTAGAGAAACAATTAAAAAAGCAACTTAAAATAAAATAAAAGGGGTCAAAATATGCGCTTATATAAACTATGTTTTATCGTGTTAATCCTCACTTTTTTGTTAACCTTTTTTACTATCAACACTCCGGCAGTTACCAATTCCGACCTCCCCTGGAACTGGGTTAAGGTAGGACTTAAAGATGAAGATATTATGTTCGGAGTTGGAACCCGCAATCCAAATTTAGGTGATAATATCGGCTTAGAATTTGGAACTACCTATAAGAACAAAAATTTCTCACCCGAACTAGATTTATTATATTTCTTTGATCCGTCCGATAGTTTTTCCTTAAATGTGGGGATTGGCGTATTTGTCGATAATAATGGAGTTTCAACTAAATATAGTACGGCTTATTCGGGAGGAATATGGTTTCACCTGGCCAATACAGTTATGGGTGTAGGATATAATAGCTGTAGCGGCATAACACTACGTTGCGGTTTATGGTTCTAATAAACAAAGTAACTTAACACGGATTAACACAGATTAATATTAATTAACACGGTTAAGGATCAAGAAAAAACTAATCTTTGTAAATCCGAAAAATCCGTGTTAATCCGTGTTATCGTAATCTCATATACCCAAGAAGATCCGCCTTATTAATAGAGTTTCTCATAATATTCCTTTAACATCCGGGCGGCTGAAAAATTCCATTCCGCCATTTCTATGCTGAACCTCATCATTTTCTCCCACTTGCTCCGGTTTTGATAATAAGTTGGGATAATCTCCGTTTGCAGTACTTGATATAAAGATTGCAAATCGTCATCATCCTGGTCTTCCCCTTCATACCTCTCACCAATCTGCCACCCATTAACACCATGAACACAACCCTCCGGCCACCAGCCATCAAGCACGCTAAAGTTTAACACTCCATTCATCGCTGCTTTCATGCCGGAAGTACCACAAGCTTCCAAAGGCCTGCGGGGATTATTCAACCATAGATCCGTTCCCCTGGTTAGCAACTTGCCGATTTTAATATCGTAATTTTGCAAAAATACGACTTGTTCCGGGTAGAGTTCCGACATAGTATAAAGATTAGCGACAATTTCTTTCCCGGTTAAATCATTGGGATGAGCTTTCCCGGAGAATATTAACTGCAATTTTCCATTTTTCAATAATGAGTTAATTAAATCCCGGTTATGGAAGATTAAATCGCCCCGCTTATAAGGCGCTGCCCTCCTGGCAAAACCAATAGTCAGAATATCTTCTCTCAAATAGACTTTATTCCGACGGTAAATCTCCTCAATCATCTCCCTTTTTAATAACTGATGCGTTTCCCATAATTTCTTCTTATTCTTAAAAGCCGAAACTATTCTCCGGTCCTGCCAAGTTTCATTATGGACCCCGTTGGTAATGGCGATTATTTCTGCAGCTCCGGAAACATCCTGCCACATTTGGCGGGCTGTTTCCCCATGAAGCAGCGCTACTGCATTCGCTTTTTTAGCTAATCTTAAGCCGGTAACCGTCATACCGAATGGTTCTCCGCCTAATTTCAGCATCTGGCCATAAGAAAGACCATTATAAGCTCCCATATACTGCAAAAGCTCATGCTCGTGGAGTTCGTTTCCTTCCGGTATCGGTGTATGAGTAGTAAAGACTACTTCTTTTCTGGTTTCCTCCCATGCCTCTTCAAAGGATAGTCCTTTTAAATCCATCTTTTCCCTAATCAATTCAATTCCGGCTATAACCGGATGATTATCGTTGAAATGGTATATATCAACTTGGATTCCCAACGCCCTTAACGCTTTAATACCCCCTATCCCCAGCACCATCTCTTGGGCAATTCGCTCTTCGGAAAACCAACCATATAATTGACCTGTAATTAAAGAGTCAAAATTTTCATTGGATAGATTGGTATCCAACAAATAAAGAGGCACATTATGGAATTTATCGCATTTCCATACTTTACACCGGACTTGCCGGCCTCGTATTTTTACATTCACACTCACTCCGGTATCTTTTAGGAAATCATACCGGTATTCCGGATAACAATCGCAAATCCTGCCGTCTTCATCGATAATTTGCTTAGTATATCCTTGCCTCCATAACATTCCAATCCCAATCATCGGCAGTTTTTCATCCTTAGCGGCTTTTAAAATATCCCCGGCCAAGATCCCTAATCCGCCGGAATAGATCTTAAAATCTTCATGTAAACCAAATTCCATACAAAAATAAGCTACTGTTGGTAATTTTACATCTAATTCAATGCAATTTTTCATATTTTTACACCTTTCAAATCAACAAAAACCATTTAAAATTAATAGCAGTTATTATATTTTACAGGGACGGTATTAATCACACATAATTTAGCTTTCTCCTATGAATCAACGATTACTCTTTTTTAATAATGCAATCGTTTGCATTGATATTTTACCATCATATCCCATGATTAGTCAATTACATTATTGGTTATTGACTTCTTAAACAATAAAAAAACAACCTTTTAAAGGTTGTCCTAAGCTTAACTGTTTTTAATTTCTATTACTTAATACTCTTACATATATTAGTTACGAATTGATTAGCAGCTTCCATAACTTCCGCCGAAAGCGGGACGGCAAAATCCAATGATTTCGGTTGAACACCAATAACCATAACCCGGCAGCCGGCCGTTTGGATAATATACTCTACCAGGATTTTAAGCGGTAACATATGGGTGGAAAAGCTGGT
This sequence comes from Bacillota bacterium, assembly GCA_023435225.1. Lineage (GTDB taxonomy): Bacteria > Bacillota > UBA4882 > UBA8346 > UBA8346 > UBA8346. The sequence continues at coordinate 46,636 of JAEYRX010000052.1, read as the reverse complement.
ACCGCCAATTTGGTCTTTTTCGATTATTGAAAATGATCCCGGCTCCTTATCCATTTCAGCCGCATCAAAAATTACCAGATGACTGGGAGCTTCATTCCTAATTTCACCGGAAAAATTTTCCGGCGCCGATTCACCCAAGTAAAATAGAAACTCTTTATCCGGACTGGACTTTAATCGTTCTTGAAATTCGGAAACAATAAAAAGTCCGACCGAATCATCAGCTCTCAATGGGGAGCCAACTCCAAGAAAAGCAATTTTTCGGCCTTCTTTAATAAATGAGTGGAGACAGTCGATAACTCCGGTCATTCTTGAGTCTCCTGCAGCTTTTTCCTTTCGTATTGCGCTAATTCAAATTGCGGTGTGTAATGTAAAGCGTTACGCGGACAAGAATCCACGCATTGAGCGCAATAAATGCAACGGTCCAAATGAAAAACGGCTTTAAATACTTTCTCCTCGCCAACTTTTTCAATCTCAATTGCCTTTGCTGGGCAATCCCGCATACACATTTTGCAGCCAATGCAATTCTTAGCGTCAAAAGCGATTTTTCCGCGTAAATCTTCCGGAACCTCCGCTTTTTCAAACGGATATTTTACAGTTGCCGGGGGTTTCCCCAGACTGGAAAAAACTTCGGGAAAAATTTTACCCGGGTGTTTCATCATTTACACCTCGTCCTTAAAGTATTTGGGCGACAGACGTGAGGCGAGAGTATTGAAAGAAAAATTCTAAAGCCTATTTTTACATTGGAGAAACAAGTTTATCAACTTTCACTTATTGCCTCTCGCCTTTCGCCTGTTTCTATATGAAATATGCCTTCACAATAATATTGATTAGCAACTGAAGCAAGGCTATTGGGGCCATGTATTTCCAGCTGAATTTCATCATTTGTTCCATCCGAACCCTGGCCATAACCGTCCGGAAAACTGTTAAAATAGCGACCACCAGTAAAGTTTTAATGATAAATAAGATAAAACCCAAAACCGGATGCAGTCCGAAAGAGCCGCCTAAAAATATAGCGGAGATTAGAGTAGCTACAACCACCAACTCTAAATCAGTAGTCATTCTAAACAAAGCCATTAATCTGCCGCTGAACTCCGTAAAACTTCCGGCTACAATTTCAGTCTCAGCTTCGGGAATATCAAAGGGAACCCGTTCTAATTTTCCTTGTAATGCCACCAAAGATACTAAGAAACCAAGAATATTTACTGCCAACATCTCCGGATGCCGGAGGAGAAATTCATTTATTCCGCTAATTGACCAAGTTCCGGCTAAAATAGCCGGTCCCAAAAGCGCTATTAACAACGGAACTTCATAAGCAAAAAGCTGCGTAAGGTTCCGGACCGCTCCTAAAGTTGAAAACAGTGATGTTGAGTGCCAACCGGCTAAAAAGAAAGTAAGCGTGGGTATTGTCAAGAGATAAAAGACAACGATTAAATCTCCTTCAAATGAATACGCCGCTTTAGTACTCCAGACCGGTAAGTATAAAAAAGCGGTTAAAACCGAAGCCATTGCTACTATCGGTAACAAGCGAAACATCACTTTATCAGCTGCTTCAGGAATAATTTCTTCCTTAGCTAATAACTTGATAAAATCTGCTTCCGGCTGATACCAAGGTGGTCCAACCCTATTTTGAAAACGGGCGTATAACTTTCGGTCAACCCATTCACAAACCATTCCATACGCCATTAAAAATAAAAATCCTGGAAAAACCAGCATATATACTAAAGACCATTCGACGCTCATTACTTCACCACCAAAATAGGCGTGAGGCGCGAGGCGGAAGGCGTTAGTAAAGCCTTCAACCTCAGCCGTTATGCCAAATTTTATTAATAAAACCTAGTTCAGCCACAGAGGCACAGAGACTCAGAGAATACAATTTTTGATATAAAAAAATAATTAATAACGATTTAGCGACAACTTTATTTTTCCCTGTGCCTTCGTGTCTCTGTGGCGATTCTTTATTTTTATAATCGCCCCAAATTAATTCCTTGCTTTTTGTACCAATTGATGCTATATTCACGCAATTGTTTCCAATCCATCAGTTGGTCGCGTTTGCCGTCTACCACTCGGATGGAGCGGTCGGTACAAGAAAAACAGGGATCAATAGCGGCGATAACAATTGGGAAATCGGCTAAAAAGCCGCCTTTTAACATTTCCCGGATTGAAGCCAAGTTAGCTAAAGTTGGGGCGCGGACCTTTACCCTTTCCGGCATCTCAGTCCCATTAGCCCGGACATAATGAATGTCTTCACCGCGAGGGGCTTCATAACGGGCAATAGCTTCACCGGCTGGAATTTTCCGGGGCACTTTAACCGTAATCGGACCTTCCGGTAGATTCTCAATCATTAATTTGATCATCCGGTAACTGTCCAATAATTCATACACCCTAACTATGGTCCGGCCTAAGACATCTTCATGATTATCGGTAATAGCTTTAAAAGAAAGCAGTGAATATATACCATAAGGGTCATCCAAGCGAACATCACGCGGAATACTCGAACCTCTTGCTGTCGGTCCAACCGCTCCTAGCTTTAAAGCTACATCTTTAGGTAGTTTACCGACTCCGGCTAATCTTCCTACAAAAGTCGGTTCATTGGTAGCAACTTTAATATAATACTCGGTTCTTTCAGTCAAAGTGGTAAGCGTATCCAAAATCTTTCCAGCTTCATCCAAGTTAATATCCCGACGTACACCACCAAGAGTATTCATACCGTAATTTACCCGGTTACCGGAGATTAAGGCCAGCATATCCAGTACCAATTCACGGTCCCGCCAGGCGTACATAAATAACGTATCAAAACCGACCTCATGCCCGGCTACCCCAAGCCAAAGTAAATGACTATGAATCCGTTCCAATTCACCGACTATACAACGAATATATTGAGCTCTTAAAGGTACCTCAACCCCGGCAATCTCTTCAACTGCCTGCACAAAAGCGGTTGAATGCGAATGGGAACATATACCACAGATTCTTTCTAATAGATAGATATTCTGGATATAATTCCGGCTTTCACAAGCTTTTTCCATTCCCCGGTGATTATAACCAAGTTTGGCTTCGGCATCAATTATTTTTTCGCCTTCTAATATTAAATTAAAACTTTCCGGTTCTTTTAGGGCCGGATGTTGCGGTCCAATTGGAATCTTTATTTCACTCATCTTTAGTTACCTCCTGTCCTGGAAGTCCCTTCCAGTCCTTTCGGAGTGGATACTGCCCGGCCGGCCAATCATCCGGTAATGGATAACGCCGGTTCGGCGGAGTTCCTTCCACATCAATCCCCAATAAATCCATTAATTCCCGTTCATAAAGAAATGCTCCGGAGTAAACTCCTGTAATAGTCGGCACCTTAGGATTATTTCTTGGAGTAAAGACCTTTAAGTTCAGGACTAAACCAAAATTATCAGATAGATGATAAATAATTTCAAAGCGCTCGCCGCTATCCAATCCGGTAATTGTCCCCAAGAATTGGAATCCCCAATCTTTTAGCGTTTGAGCTACTGAAATTAGATCAGTAACGGCGGTTTCAGTAAAAACTCTTTTTTCGCGCGGAGAAACAATATTTTTAACTTTATCGGAAAGCTTGGTTTCTAAAAAATTAATGACTTCATCATTTCTCATTTAGACTCATCCCCCCCAATATAGATTGGGCCTTTATCATCCGCAAATTGTTCCGGTTTATCAATTTTCTCCAATAACTTCACTACTCCGTCAATAATCGCTTCCGGTCGGGCCGGACAACCAGGTATATAGGCTGCGACCGGAATAGTGGAATCTATTCCGCCTTCAACATTATAACAACCATCAAAAACTCCACCTGAACAAGCACAGGTACCAACTGCAACAATAAATTTTGGTTCCGGAGTTTGTTCATATATACGTTTTAAACGATCTTTTATCTGTTTTGTTACCGGTCCGGAACAAAGAATAATATCGGCATGCCGGGGAGTCCCTTTTAACTGAACCCCGAAACGTTCCAGGTCATATCTGGGAGTTAACGCGTCCAGGATTTCTATATCACAAGCATTACAGGCTCCGGTATTAAAATGAAGCACCCACGGTGATTTTACCCGGGCCCATTTTACAAGTTTTTTTAACATTTAATTCACCTCACAACCAGGGTGTACAGGGAGATCGATACCCCCGCCAAATATAATATTCCCATTAAAGCCATATTTCCAACCGGTATGGTAGCCATAATTAATGCGGTCACATGAATTATGGTAAAAAAGATTGCGAATGGGAAAAAAAGTGTATAATCCGGTTGCACTTTGGCAGCGGGAACATCTTCACCACAAGCGTATTGATAGTTTTTCTCCTTGTTTCCCTCACTCTTTTCGGCCAGTAAGGCGCCGAACATATAGAGTAACACTCCGACCAGAATAAAGAGTGTAAACGCCACCGGTGGGAAGAGCAAAATTTTAGCTCCGTCCATATTTTCACCCCTTAAGATTGGATAACTTCCGAACACTAAGTGATTTCTTTCGGCGATGGATCAACATTACGATTGCCAAAGCTATGGCAATAGATACTACTTCGACTACAATCATGGTAATAACCAAGGTTTGGCCCAAAGCGATACGGCCATTAGCATGACCGGCGCTGATTAAAGCCAAAGTAACACCCTTAGTCATTAATTCAAACCCTATAAGCATCCGGACTAAATTCCGGGAAACCAATAGCGTATAGAGTCCGATACATACCATTAAAATAACGGCAATAAAATCCATTATAAAATAATTAGTCATTCTTTTTCCCCCGTTTAAACAGAACTACTACACCATAGACACCTACTAATAAAATAATTATCTGTCCGACCAGGTCTAATCCCCGTAACCCCCAGAGGATCTCTCCTACGGTGTTATCCTCCCGGACTGTATTAATCATTAATGGTCCAAAAATATGTTCCTGATTAAACCATAATATCAATGCTAAAATGACAATTATTATCGGCAACCATAAAAAACGTTTATAATGTGCTTTAATTTTAGCTGCCAGCTCTGCTCCGGTAACCGGTCGGGTTAAACTAATCGTATTAATGAATAAAACCGAAATTAATCCGGCACAAACCGACAGTTCAAACACACCGGCCAATGGGGCATCTAAGTTGAAAAGTATTAAAGTCAATCCCAGACTGCATACTAGTAAGGCTATGGCCGAACGAAGAATATCTTTGCTGAGAGCGGCCAAAACAGCCGGAACAATAAAAAGAAAAATCAATATCAATACATGGAGCTCCATCTTCTTACCTCCGTTACTTCACCAACAGGCCTAACAATGAGTTAACCGGCAGGATCAGCTTATTTAAAAACAACGGGAAAAAGATACCGCTAAGAACGGTAATTGTTGCCATAATTACGGCAGGCCAGTAAAAGATTGGCTTAACTTCGTTAATATTCTCCAATCCTTCCCGAACTTTGCCGAAAAATACACTACGTTGTAAGGAAAGCAAATAGCCTAATGTAACGACACTCGTAAAAACGGCGATCATTGAATAGACCGGATAACCAGCAACCCACAAGGCGATAATAATGATAATCTTACTCCAAAAACCGGCTAGTGGTGGAATACCAGCAGTAGATAATAATCCAATAACTGAAGTTACTCCTGTAACCGGCATTCTAGCGGCTAAACCGCCTAGTTCATCAAAGTTCCTGGTACCGGTAGCATTTTCAACGGCGCCGGCATTTAAAAATAACAATGATTTAAATACGGAATGATTAAAGAAATGGAAAGCGGCGCCGATTAAGCCTAAAGTTGTTCCGGTGGCAAATCCCATCAAAATATATCCTATTTGACTAATACTTGAAAAGGCCAACATCCGCTTGAAGTCTTTTTGTCCTAAGGCTAAAAAAGCGCCTAAAACTGCGGAAACTGCACCCAGGAACAAAAGCAAGGCGGAAAATGATTCTGAAAAGCCGAAAACTTCCAAGACAACTCTTATAACAGTGTAAACTCCGCCAACTTTAGTAATAATACCGGCCAGCAAGATTGAGACCGGCGCCGGGGAAGCGGTATAGGCATCAGGCAGCCAGGCATGGAATGGAATCATCCCTGCCTTGAGTGCAAAAGCAAATACGATAAAGGCGAACCCTAATTGAACGATTATTCCGCCTGATTGTACACCGGAAGCCAAGTCGGCAAAAGAAACATTTCCGGTAATTGCAAAGAGTAACGCTACCCCAAGCAGTAAAAAGACTGTAGCAACCGCTGAAAGCATCATATATTTGAACGAGCCTTCCAAACCGGCTTCATCAGTCTGATAGGCTATTAATATAAAGGCTGAAATCGAAACAATTTCCAAAAAAACATATAACGAGAAAAGATCCGTTGCTAAAACCAAGCCGTTCATCCCGGTCACAGCCAATAACAACAGAGCGTTGAATCCAGGCCGGCGATCCGGGTCAAAATTATAACCGTATGAATATATAGCGGTAACTAAAGTTACCAGTCCTATAGAAAGCAAAACTACTAAAGACAATCCATCCAACTTTAAAGAAAGGCTTTCTCCCAATAACCAATTTGATAAATAAATACTTTGCCCGGCTAATAAATTTTGCAAAGCAATCCAGGCAGTGGTTATTACCAAATAGGCGCTAACAAGAATTGAGACAAAAGTTGCTCCCCTATCCCATACTTTTCTTAAGATAGGCATTATAGCTGCTCCAAGCAACGGTACTAAAATAAATGTTAAAAGCACGGCTCTTCCTCCTCATCCATCGGCAAAGCATCTACCACGACATCATTTATATAAATACTATTTGACTATTTGGGTCGATTTCAGTAGTCAGGAGCCAGAATCCAGAAGTGTAGCTAATCCTACGAAGTAAAGTTTAAAATTTCATTCTGACTACTGATTCCAAACAATATTTGATACTCTAACCAACTATTAATATTAATTGGCGACAAAGAACAACTTTCATTACTGTTGCCTGTTGCCTGTTGCCTTATGCCTATTGCCTGTTTTTAAACAAACCATGTAAAGTATACAATTAAAAATACCAACCCAACCAGCGACCAGGACAGGTAATTTGAAAAAAGTCCGTTATGAACCCGGCGCATTGAAGCGATTAAGTCGGCTACAGTCGGAACAAAGCTTTGGTAAACCCAATCAATCCCACGGTCAATCCAGAATAATCCCAGAGCTACATAACGGCCAATGAATTTACCTTGAACATAAGGGTCAAAATAACTTCTTTCGGCTAGGTCGTAAATGGTATTAAAAACCGGAGCATGATGAATATGTTCCGAAGCGCCCAATCCTTTGCCGCTAAGCTTAACTCCGATTGCATGATTTATTACGGCAATAGTTAAGATTAATACCGAAAACCAAAATAATTCACCAAATCCGAATGAAAAATGAATCTTAGCTACAGCGGCTCTTAAACTATCAATTAATGAAGGTTTAATTAAATAATTAAGCGGGAATTTAAACCATATTCCAAAGAAAACACAACCCAAAGCTAAAGTTACCATTGGAAGAGTCATTGTCCAGTGAGCTTCAGAGGTTTTTTCCATGTCCGGACGGGGTTTTCCAAAAAATACGGCATGCCCTAATTTCAGAAATGATGCTGCCGTAAACAAGGCGCCTAAAACGGCGGCAACAAAGAAAATCCGGTATGGCTGTCCTATTGCCAAAGCTCCTTCAAAAACCATTTCCTTGGATACAAACCCATTGAAAGGTGGTACACCGGAGATTGAGGCGGCGGCAACTATAAAACACCCGAAAGTTACCGGCATCTGCTTCCAGAGTCCACCCAACTTACTAAGGTCGGTAGTCCCAGTCTGTTTTTCTACCGAACCACTGGTTAAGAAGAGACAACTTTTATACATGGCATGATTAATCATGTGGAATAACCCCCCCGCAACTCCAATTGGAATTCCGGTTCCGATACCGAGGATCATGTAACCCACCTGGCTAATAGCATGATAAGATAAAAGCCGTTTATAATCTTTTTGAATTAAAGCCATCATAACGGCCAAAAGAATGGTAATTGCTCCAACCGACATTACTAATAATTTCATACCCTTGGTAAGGGCAAAAAAATCAAGACAAATACGGGCGACAAGGTAAATACCTAATAACTTTTCCAATGCTGCGGGCAGTAAAGCCATAAAGGGTAAAGGCGCATCTTTGGCTGCATCAGGTATCCAAGTATGGAACGGCATTGCGCCTGCTTTGGCCATCGCTCCAATTAACATCATTATAAAAGCGACTCCATTCAAACCTATGGTACTCAAGTGAATATCAGTCATTACCAAGGTTTTAGCACTAAAGCCGACTATGCCGATTCCCAGCATTAGACATAAATCGGAAAGCCCGACGATTACAAAAGTCTTGACTGCGGTTTTATAGGAATTCTTGTTCCCCAAATTAATCATGGCAAACATGGAAATCAACAATGCTTCCCAGAAAAACAACATTACTACTAAATTATTAGCTAATGTAGCACCAACTGCCATCGCTTCGGAAAGAAACAAAAATCCGTAAAACTGATTATTATGTGGGTGATCGGCCATAAACCTGGTTGAAAAAAGCGTAACTAAGAATGTAAATCCGGTAACAGCCGCCACTATGAACTGACTGAATTGATAAAAGCGCAACTGAAAATCAATACCGAAACCGGCCCAGGGGATAATTAGATCCAATGGTTTTCCCCAGATATATAAGGTCAAATAAACCATCAAAGCTGCAACTGTTACACTTATAACTTCCCAAAAGTATTTAACTTTTGAAGGAAAAGCTAACAATAAGCCCCCATAAAACGCCGGAATGGCGAATAATAAAATCAATATCTCAGTACTCATGATTATATCCCCACCATCTGCCTTAAGGCAATTTGAATAAATTCATTCGGGAACCGCACCAAAAAACCGCCGATTAAAGATAATCCAGCTAAAATCATAACCGCATAAAGCATTACCGGAGTTCCTTCCTTGGCGAAAATTTTCGGTTCACCTAAAAATACTATTATAAATGCCCTTAATAAATAAAGTACGGTTAAAAAGGCTCCAAAAATGAAAGTCCCGGCAATCCAAGGACTTTCTCCCTCAACCGCTCCGGCGATTACCATATACTTGCTGAAAAAACCGCCGAAAGGAGGAATCCCCATTACCGAAAGAGCGCATAACGCAAAAGCAATAGCAGTAACCGGCATGGTCTTGATTAAACCGCCCATTTTACGGATATCTTTGGTATGAGTATTATGCTCAACGATTCCGGCGCATAAAAATAATCCGCCTTTGGCTAATCCATGCATTAAAATATAGAGCAGACCGCCGGCGATAGCCAACCGATTGTGCATAAATAATCCTAAAAATATAAATGCCAATTGGCTTACGGTCGAATAAGCGGTAATCCTTTTAATATCATTCTCAACCAGAGCCGCCCCACCGGAAACGATAGCGCTAATCGCAATAACGATTGGCAGAACCTGATCCCAAATCGGTTCTAAGCCGAGACTACCTACAAAAATCCTGGCAAAAGCAAAAACACCTATTTTAACTAGTACAGCTGCATGCAGTAATGCGGTAACCGGGGATGGCGCCACACCGGCATCCGGTAACCAAGTATGAAAAGGTAAAGTTGCCGATTTGGAAAAAATTCCGAACATAATTAACAGTACCGCCAAATCGGGTGCAATCTTTCCCTTCATAGCCCGGAGGTCAAAAGTACCGAAATTATTATAAAGAATAACAAACCCGATTAACATAGCTAAAGCGCCAAAAACGGTAATTAAGAAAGCCTTGTCCGCCCGGAGAACTATCTCCTTTTCACGGTAAAATCCGATTAAGCGCCAACAACAAATTGCGGCAATCTCCCAGAACAAATAGATATAAATTAAACTTTGTGAATAAACCAGCCCAATCATGGAACCCAAAAATAAAACTACCATAAGGTAGTATTCATTTTGGTTTTTATCGTGATGAATGTAGCCAAAAGAGTATAGTACGATAATCATTCCGACAAATGATGATGCTAAAGCCATAAAAACCCCTAAAGCATCCGAGGTAAAAATCAGGTCAAAACCCAAAGGCAGCTGCATGGAGAAGGTCGGAATTTCTCCGGCAAGCACCGGCCCAATCAGACTGGCGGATGCTAAAAAGGAAGCGGTTACCAGTAAGAATGCAGAAATATTTCTGCCTTTGACCGAAAAGCGACCAATTATCGGCAAAATAAATGCTCCAATAACCGGTATCAAGATGGCGAGCAAAATTACATTCTCCATAATTTCCCCTCACTTGGACTCAATTTTCGCCTAAAACTTTTTATTCCGCAACTTTCGCACCGGTCCATTTTAGTGAATCCTTTTATATTTAAGTTGTCGGCACTATAAATAGAGGGCGAAGATTGGCTAAAATAAATTAAAGAAATACTGTATGCAATATCCAATAAAAAACTGAATTACTAAATAATGTAATAAAATCCACTCCATTTAAAATAGATAAAATTTGTGGAAACTTAATATTTTATAACCTTTTTTGCGCTTCTTCCCATAATAAACAGCAGAATTAGACCCAAGATTATTTTACTATTCTTTTGAAACCTGTCAAGCGTAACTGACAAAAACACTAGTTAAATTTCGTAAAAAAAAACTAAAAACCTCCTTTTTCAGGGAAAATGTAAAAAGAAATTTACAAATTATTTGTATAGCGGAACGAGTTTTCATTAAGTGAAAACTCATTTTGTTTTGTGTCGAAATTTAGAGGTTTAGCTTAATTCTTCCCTTATTTAAATACTTATATAAGAGAGGTTCATAATTTTGATAACAGAGTTTTAATACAATATATAGTGATTCTCTTAAATAAACTCATGATTTAAATTTTAACTAAGCCTTAGTTCTAAGTTCCATACTTTCAACATAAAGATAACCCAAAGAAAGGTGGACTAGATGTCGGAAGATTTTCAAAAGCAACCAGATAGACCAGAGATTCCTGCTTGGTTTACATATGGAACTCTGGGTGTTTTATTGATGATAATCGGGGCCCTAGCAGCCATCACTATACAACCACGGCATATTTTTCGGACCGGTGTAACCGCCGAGCTAAAAAATGGGTTCATTCACCTGGATACACAAACCAGCCGTTATCTCATTCGCAGCAGCGTTCCTATCATTGATAAAAATGCCGGTGAAGACGATCCATTTACATTTATTCGTTTTAATTGGGCTGATATTTACTGGCGTATTGCTGCTAATCTAAGGAACCCCAGCCCACAAGAGATTTTAAAAGCCCAATTTCCTTTTATGGCTTTTATTAAACCAAGAGTTCTGCCAATTAAAGTTCATTACCCAATTATAACCAATACAAAACCGGAAATACCAGAACCTGAAGAAACAATACCCAATAAACCGGCATCAAATCCAGCCTTAACCAAAGAACCGGAGATTTTTATCTTTCATACCCATACCTCGGAATCCTATATTCCGGTCAGCGGTAAGGATCACCAATTTAATCAAAAGGGTGATATTGTTCAAGTCGGCAGATATCTACAACGGACCTTGGAAGATAAATACGGGATAAAATGCATTCATTCAGAAGAAATCCACGACCAATACCCTTTTCGGGATTCCTATAAACGTTCTCAAATTACCATCAATAATACATTAAAGGAATATCCTTCAATTAAAGTAGTTTTGGACGTACATAGAGATGCTACTCCCGGATTGGCTGCCACTTGCACAATCAAAGGAGAAAAGACCAGTACAATTCTGATTGTGGTTGGCAGTGACAAAATGGGCTTACCCCATCCGCATTGGCGGGAGAATTTGGATTTTGCTAATCAACTTACGGAAAATATGAATATATATTATCCCGGTTTGAGTAATGGCATTGTAGTTTCAAACGCTCGCTATAACCAGCATTTAAACAATCATTCACTGATTATTGAATTCGGCGATCAAAATTCCACTTTAGATGATATATATCGAGCAATTGACCGCTTTGCGGAGATTCTTGTTCTTACTATATAGGATGAAGTAAATTTCTTATCCAAGATTTGCATTCCTAAAGCCGAATGCAAATGATATCAAATCAGTATTTACTTCGTCCTATTACAGCTGTAATAAGTTGAATTAAATTCATTGCTCATTCCATCATGGCCGGCTTTAGGGACAAATTTAATTCAACTTATATATCAATAAAAATAAAATTTAGTAATTTTTATAACAAACTCCCTTCAATCAATTCTTGGTGCATAAACAACCATAAATATTTCATTCTATATCACAATTAAGGGAGTTTCATAATTTCCATAATTATTTTTTGGATACAATATATAGTGAACAACCCAGATATATCTATCAATATGTTGTATCCAAAAGTTAAATTTATTAATTATGAAAATCCCTCAATTAATTTTTGCATAAACTCCATTGGATTGTAATAGAAATTAATGTATAAAGTTGCAAAAAGATTTTTCTCGCATATTGCTACTAATAGTAGTTTGTCCTTATGAAATATTAACGGACAAACTTTTAAAAACGGAGGGAGGGGTTTTTTTAAAGAATGATTTAAAAATCTAAAAATGGAGGTGAAATTTGTGCAGTTAAGAAAATTATTAAGTGTTCTGTTATCCCTCATTGTACTATTCAGCCTGGGTTGTATCACTATGGGATGCTTTACTCCCGAATTATTTACTATTACACCTACGAGTGGGGTAAATAATCAGGCTATTACTCTCACACTTACCGGAAAACATTTTTACAGCAGATCAACAGTAAAATTAGCTCTAGATGGCCAAGAGGACATTCTCCCAACTGATATCAAGTATGTTTCTAAAACTCATTTGGTATGTACTTTTGACCTCAATGGAAAAGCTCCTGGTAATTGGGATGTAATTGTAATAAATAAAGCCAAAAAAATATCCATCCTCAAAGGTGGATTAAAGATTGAGGCAGTTCCCATTGAAGAAACTCTCCCTGCTGAAGAAGATGCAACAGTCGAAGAAACAGCTGTCCAAGAAGTAGCTGTAACCGAGGAAGACGCCGCCGATGAATCCGAGGTTGACGCTGATTCCGAGGAGGAAATTATTGAGGAGGACGCTGCCGACGAATCTGATGAGGATGTTCTGGTTGAAGATGAGGCTGAAATAGCAGCTGTAGTTGAAGAGGAAGAGACTTCGGCTGCAGACCTGAATGATTCTCTATCAGCGATCTTCTTTGACTATGATAAGTCGGAACTTCGTCCGGATCAGATATCCGCTTTGGATTCTGATTTGGAAGTTCTTTCGGAGAACGGCGAATTGTTTATCTCTTTGAGCGGGCATACAGACGAAAGAGGCTCTAATGATTATAATATGGGATTATCATCCCGAAGAGCCGAAGCCGTAAAACAATACTTAATCGATAAGGGTATCGACCCTCAACGTATCATATTATTTTCTTATGGTGAAGAACATCCGCTTAAATCAGGCCATGATGAGGAAGCCTGGCAGTTCAATCGCCGGGTAGACGTTATGGTTTGGGATACCGAACCTTCCGAAGAAGATTGTATCCGTAATGAAGAATAAGAAAAGACCCGGTTCGCCGGGTCTTTCTTATCTTTATTTTATAAACTTTTTTGAATCAGTAAATCCGTGTTAATCCTGTCTAATAAAGATTTTTCTATTTATCCGATTTAGCTACTGTAACTAAATCCTGAAAAGCTTGACCGTCATTAACAGCTAAGTCGGCTAAAACCTTCCGGTTAACCTGAACGCCAGCTTTTTTCAAACCACTGATGAAGGTACTATAGGACATTCCATTCATCCTGGCGGCAGCGTTTATCCTGGTAATCCAAAGTTTACGAAAATCACGTTTTTTTGCGCGTCGGTCTCTCAATGCATAGGCTAATGACTTTAAAACTTGTGCATTAGCAGGTCTGAAGAGACGGCTCTTTGAACCCCGGTAACCTTTGGCAAACTTTAAAATCTTTTTATGACGATGGCGGCTGGTAAAACCACCTTTTACTCTTGGCATAAATATCTCCCCCAGTCTATATAATTGACAATTTAGAATTGGGAATTGAGAATAGAAAAAAGAAATTCAATTGATACTTATTGAGCAAATCATTAGTTACTTTAAATTTAGAAAGTTTGATTGTCAATTGTCAACTCTCAATTCTCAATTGATTAAAGCCCCAACATTCTTTCAACTCTTCCCATATCTCCAGGGCTTACGAGTCCGGCTTTTCTTAATCCTCGTTTCCGTTTGGCATTCTTGGATTCCAACAAATGTCTTTTATAAGCGTTGTTTCTTTTAACTTTTCCACTGCCGGTAACTTTAAAACGTTTAGCGGCCCCGCGATGGGTCTTCATTTTCGGCATGCTAATGCTCCTCTCTTTATCCTATAAACGTTAGATAATAAACTTAATTAAATCCATAATTTATTCTGCTTTGCCGGCGAGAATCATAATCATGTTTTTGCCTTCGATTTTTGGTTCCCGCTCCATAACCGCGAAATCCTGAACACCCTCAAAGAGTTGCATCAGGAGAACTTTACCTAACTCGGCATGAACAATCTCCCGACCTCGGAAACGAATGATCGCCTTGACCTTATCTCCATCCTTGAGAAACTTTTGGGCAGCCTTCACTTTTACCTGAAAATCATGAGTTTCAATTTTTGGAGTCATTCTAATTTCTTTGACTTCAATAATTCTTTGTTTTTTACGGGCTTCCCGCTCACGTTTGCTCTGCTCATAACGGTATTTCCCGTAGTCCATAATCCGGCAAACCGGTGGTTTGGCCGTAGGAGCTACTTCGACCAGATCAAGTTCCTTTTCGAGAGCAATCTTCAAAGCGTCCTTTACCGCCATTATCCCCAACTGTTCACCTTCAGGGCTAACCACCCGGATCTCCTTGACCCGGATCTCCTCGTTAATGCGCAACTCGTTACTAATAAGCAGCCACCTCCCAACATAATTCCAATCGACAATTTTTAAAATAGATAACTGGTAATCAATCCGCAGAAATAAAAAAAGCGGATGAATTTACCACCCGCTAAAAACGCCAAAATCAAATAATCTGGTGTTATTGACCCAAGTAACTTTTGTTCTTAGGTGAGAAGCGGATGGCTTCTACTTGTTTAAACTAGTGACAGTATATCATGTACTCCCTAATTCGTCAATAAAATGTGTAGAATTAAATTTTTGAATTAGATTTTTGTGATAATTGTAGACCTTATTGTTTTATTTGTTTTTATTGTCACACTTCTCAATTAATCCTGGATCCTGGAGGTGATAGTAGTGAAAAATATATAAAGCATGAACCATGCCAACTATATTGAAATCAAGGAAAAAGTTCAATTGTGAGGGAAATAGGGTATTTAGAAAATAAAAAAAAGCACAAAAAATGTGCGCATTATAGCGGATAATCATACAACAGTAAATTGTTCTCACTTTTCCATTTTCTATTTTTAATTTTTATCTGGCGCCTATTTTTTTGATTGTTACTCATCACCCAGGGCAGCTGTTAATAAATTGAAGCTGATTCAAAACCCCTGGGCTGTAGATAAATAAATTCTCAACCCCATAAATGGGCTAGGTTGGGCTTTGGAGTGTTTTAAAAAAGAATTGTCTTTCTGGTCTAAAAATTATTCGCCCAGCCCCTTGGGGGTTAAGATAGTTTTTAGACAACAGCCTGTGACCCAGGACGGGTCAAAGTCGCGGAAGACAAGGATGTCTAAGAGCGACCCGGTTTTGATAGGGCAATGAATTGTAGCTTCTGCTCTGGGCGGTGAAAAGGCTAATACCTTTACTTTTTCTATTTTCCCTTTTAAATTTTCAATTTTGATCATCCAACGTCAAGTAAAGCATATCCTTCATTTCATTAGCGACAAACTTGGACCTGGGTTTGAAGCCGCAGTTCTCCAGCTATTTGCCGGAGAGGCGGATTAGTGGACTTGATTTTTGCCGTGGTGGATGGAATCGACGGTGTGTTGATGGACGAAGATTTGCATGGGTGTTCCTCCTGGGATAGGCGTGAGGCACGAGGCGAGAGGTGTGAGAGTGAATGTGGTGCCGGGGACGCCTGTTTTTTGATTGATTGGTTTAAGCAAAAAATATATGTCGAAAACTTGGGCGCAGACCCCTTTCCGGCCTGGCGGCCACCTTTCCCCGCTCGGGGACAGGACAACATACAAAGCTGAACTTCGTTGTCTACTTTTTACAGCACTTTATTCTTGAATACTTCGTAGCATGATGGTTTTGCCTCTCCGGGCGGGGAGGCGACAAAGTGGAGGGGTCTAACCACCGATTCAAGCTCACAACATGCCCGACAATTCCCCCGTCAACCCATCATCATCGTCCAACGTCAAGTAAAGCATATCCTTCATTTCATTCACTACAAACTTGGAGCCCGGTTTGAAGCCGCAGTTTTCCAGCCATTTGCCGGAGAGGCGGATCAGTGGGACTTAAGATTTACCGTGGCGGATGGCGCCGACGGTGTGTTGGTGGACGCGTATTTGCATGGGTGTTCCTCCGTATAGGCGTGAGGCACGAGGCGAGAGGCGAGAGTATGAATGTGGTGCCGGGGGACGCCTATTTTTTGTTTGTTACTCATCACCCAGGGCAGATGTTATAAATTGAAGCTGATTCAAAACCCCTGGGCTGTATGATTAAATCGTTCTCAACCCCATAAATGGGCTGGGTAGAGGTTTGGATGATATTGAAAACTTATTGGAGCTAACTAAAATAACCCAGCCCCTCGGGGGTTGAATTTATTCCCAAAAATTTAACATAACCATTGCCTCTCTCCATCACCTCCAAACATCAGAAAATATCACAAAATTATCTATTATCTAATATTTTCCGAATTTAATATTGCATTCCCTTCCAAATTATGTTACATTACTTGTATCGTTTTTCCAAAAAAACAATATTCAAGGAACTTCTACCAACACTATGGAAAAATCATTAAATACCACCTAAAAATAATAGCAAACCATAAAAAAATCGATCAATACCACTAAAAAATCGTTCCCGACCACCCGAAAATCGATCAACACCACCGGAAAATGATCGAATACCATAAAAAAATCGTTGCCGACCATAAAAAAATCATTGAATACCGTGTCAAAATCGTTGAATACCATCAAAAAATCGTAGAATACCACCGCCTCACCCCGCCAGAGCGTCGGTCGGTCTTAGTAATATTAATGCCGCGCCCCTCTCCATGCACTGTTGTTAATCCAGTATGTTCTGGAGAGGGGCAGATTGATTTGTGGTCTAGAGTTTCTTTTAACATCAAAAATAAATCTTTATTAAAAATCACTGCTCAAAAACGAACAACAACTAAAGAGTCAAATGTCAAAAGTCACAACTTTTGATTTCCGACTAAATAAAAAAACAAGGAGTGCATTATCATCATGGCAAACGAAAAAAACCGGATCAACCAATTTCTCTTATCCGCTCAGACAATGATCGAAAACGCTATCGCCAACGACGGCATTAAAACAGCTTTAGCCGGTTACGGCTACACCGAGGGAAAACTAACGGTGGGAAAAAGTCTCTACGACGAAGCGGCGGCCCTTCAAAACGCCCAGAAAAAAGAATACGGCGATCAGGTCGCCGCTACCGCCGAGTTGAACAATATTTGGGAAAAAGCCCACCAGCAATATATCAAAACCCTAAAAATCGCCCGGGTGGCTTTTCAGGATAAAGTCAAAGCCGACAAAATCACCATGCTATACGGTCGGCGCAAACAAAGCAAAGTACTGCGCAGTCGGAAATTAAACTGGCAGCCCCTATATCCTCATAGGAATCTACAGCGTTTTTAAAAACCAATACCGCTGTGTACCTTTGGAAAGCTTTGATCCGACTTCATCCTTCTTAACATACCAACAATACTGGTTCTTGATTTCACAATTAGCAGCATCTATAACCACCATCTCTTTGTCCGTCCATAGAATTGCCCGTCCGTTTTCTTCCAAAAAGTCACAAATTTTAGGTTTCTCATTGAATTCGTATATGGGGACCAAAGTATTTTCATTAGTAATCCGGTAAACCTTCTTTTCGGTTACCGCTATTGTTTGATAATTGGGTGTCTCCAGCTGAAATATACCAAAAAGCGGATCTTTATCAGCGATATAAGTAACAACTTCTAAATCTTGATTTATAACTGTAATATCCTTCGTACCTGAGTTCAACACATAATAAACAGATTTATCATCGTTAGTTGTCGTCATTACTTCATATTCGCTGTTTCCAAAAAGCTGCTGGATAGACCTTTTGTTTTCTCGGCCGCATTTTACCTCTTTTACCATGATGTTCTTGGTTAGGTCGAAAAACCGGACATTCCCGTTACCGGTGCAATAAATAATCTCATAATTAGAGTCATTCAGATATTGCATTCCACAGAGATAAGTACCGCTTAATAAGGAAACCACGTTTTTGCCGGTCTTGAAGGTACTTACGGTATCATCATTATAATCTATCACTTCCATAGTCTTATCACCTAAAATATATAACCGGTCATACTGCGGTAAATAATCGAGATCGAGCCACCCTCCCTTATTAAACTATATTTGATTCCCTCTTTGGTTATTTTCATAAACTCCCCTTTGCCCTTTACTCCCCAGCCACCGAACATATAGGAATAGTCAACCGCTACTATTAGAACTTTATTCTCTTCGTACCATACCGGATAAACATTGGAATCTTTTAACTTCCGTTCCTCAACTATTGAGTTATTTAAAGTATCAATCAATTTAATGGAACCTTTGGCCCTTAGTTCCGACCCTAATTCCTCTGTTTCACGCAGGTCTCTATTTAAAACGGCCACTCGGTCATCGCCCAGCACATATAAGCGGTCCGGGTATTTCCCTACCGGTAAAGTCGCTTTTATCTCCAAAATATCAGCGGTAATTTTTAATAGCTGAGAGGTCTTGTGATCGGATTAATACATAAATTTCCACCAATTACATTATCGGATTCTCTTACAAATAATTTATATTTTTGCCACAATTAATCTAAACATAAATTTTTACTAACAGCTAATGTAAACTTATGGAAGGATTTTCAGAACATTTACGGAAATATTTCATTATGGTTGCCGTAATTTTAGATAATGATAAATAGAGAAATATTAGCAAACGGAGAAAACAATGATAACCACCTTTGAAGAACTATCCCTAAACGCCTGGCCGTCCTTACAAACCAAACTATATGACGGTTGGATTTTGCGGTTTGCCAATGGCTATACCAAACGGTCGAATTCCATCAACCCGCTTTACCATTCCATCCTGCCGTTATCTAAAAAGATTGAAACATGCGAACAAATCTATCAACAACATAATTTACCGGTAATTTTCAAGTTAACTGCAGACAGTAACCCACCGGATATTGATAGGGAATTGGAAAGTAGAAATTATATCCGCTTGGATGAAACCTCAGTAAGAGTATTGGATATGGACAGTTATCACTATCGAAAACCCAATGGAGTTTTGTTGGAAACAGAAATTACCGATGAATGGATAAAGGATTTCTTTAATTGTTCGAATTTGGAGAATGAACTATACCAAAAAACCGCCAAAGCAATTCTTCATAATATCCTCGGGAAAGTTATCGTGGTAAGGAAAAAGGTTGACGGTAAAACCGTCGGCTGCGGCTACGGGGCAATCGAACTGGGCTATATAGGGATCTTTGATATTATTGTGGATCAAAAATATCGTGGTGAAGGTTATGGTCAAGATATAATGGATGGGATTCTATCGGCTGCAAATGATGATAAAATAGAACATGCTTATTTGTCAGTAGTAGTAGGCAACTCTCCCGCTGAAAATCTCTATCGGAAAATGGGATTTAAAGAGATTTACCGGTATTGGTATAGGAAAAAATAGAAGCAATAATTCACTATAACGGAGTCATTTTCTCGGTTTACGCTTCACCTTTTTTACCGAAAACCCAAAACTACCTATACTTTCTTTTAGACTCCAATAATGACCGTGCACATAAGTAATCAAGTCGGCTTTAGCTAAATTTAATCTTCCATTGGTTTCAATCAACTCTTCGTCAACCTGCACTCCCAATACTCTAGCTAGAAAAAGCTCATGCGACCCTAAGTTTATCGTAGAGTCCACCCGGCACTCCAATGATAAAGGCGCTTCTAATATAAGGGGCGCCTTTACGCTTTTGGACGCTGCCGGTGTTAATCCGGTTTGTAGAAATTTATCACCATTCTTACCCGAAGCAACGCCACAAAAGTCGACCGCCCGGACCATCTTCCGGCTAGGCAGGTTGATGACGAATTCACCGGTATCTTTGATTAACCCGTAGGAATAACGCTCCGGTCGGACCGAGATCGAGACCATTACCGGATCGGAAGCTACCGTCCCGGCCCAAGCTATTGTTATTATATTCTTTACCCCGTTTATATCACCGCAAGTGACTAGAACCACCGGTACCGGATAAAGCATCGTCCCCGGTTTCCAATATAATTTGCTCATTTTTTCTATGTACCTTGTTCAAAAGATTGTAATCACTAATATACTCAAACTACCCTTTAATGTCAAGATTATACACGGGTTTTCACAACATATGAACTGATCGAAAAAATATTGATTCATTCAAAATTTAAATAAAATGGCCGCCCATTATAATGAGCAGCCTTTTTTATTACTTTACCTTCAATTACAGTTTGTGGTACTACAGTTTGGATCAGCAGAAATAGCTTTAAAACAATCGCTTAAATTGTTCTGACACATTTGGAGGATTTTATTAAAATCCAGTTGCGGGCACTGGTCGGCTCCCACAATGTTTTTGACAGGCAAAGCTGCCGGGCAGTTTCCAGATTTAATTGGAAAAACCGGAGTACAGTTATTCCCGGAAGGAACCGCTGCCACGGCGGGTAAAGCTAATGCCAAGGTCAAAACTGCAAAACTCATTACAGTTAATAAAACCTTTTTCATAGTTACCCCTCCTTTCGTAAAACCCATTTTACTCGATTAGGTAGACATAAACAACCTGTAAATACTGGCAAGAAGGAATAAACTCTCGCTATTAGGTATAAAAGGATTTCTCAAAAAACAATAGAAGAATACTTTTTAAAGATTAAAAGTTGTATTATTAGAGGAGGATTAATAGATGGATATTGAAATCTACTATTTCACGGGAACGGGAAATTCATTACATATAGCTAAAGAATTGCAAAAGAGAATTCCGGAAACCAAAATACTCCCTATCATAAGTCTTTTAGATAAAAATGTAATCGAAACAACTGCTGAAACTGTAGGGTTCATCTTCCCTATTTACTTGACAACACTGCCCATCCCGGTAAAGAGGTTTTTAGAAAAACTCAAACTAAATTCAACTAAGTATATTTTTACCGTAGCAACCAGAAAAGGCACTTTTTATACGGCCGACATCCATATCGAACAGATTCTTCAGAAAAAAGGCAAATCCCTGGATTCGTTTTTCATTTTAAATATGGCCAACAATTCACCCTGTGGTCTAGTACCCAAGTCTTTTCCCGGCTTCCAAAAGATGATTGCTAATTGGCTGATTGAGATTTCGGCGGAGCAGGTCCGGCAGTTGGAATCCGCGGTCCAGCAGCAGCTTGATCTGATCGAAGATATAATTCTAACCCAAGCAAAGTATAAAAGTGAACGTTCGGCGCTTCAGACATTATTCAAACGCTTTATCGCCTTACTTATGGCTCCGGCAGCCAAATCCAGTGAAAAAACAATTATCCCGTTCTATTCCGATTCAACTTGCACCGGTTGCGGTGCTTGTGAGAGAATATGTCCTTCGGGGAGAATCAAAATCCTTGACCGGCAGCCGGTCTGGCAAAAAGATATACTCTGTTACTTTTGTTATGCCTGTTTTAATTCATGTCCGGAACAAGCAATTCTTTTAAAGGATAAATATGACTTTAAAAATGGCAGATATCTTAATCGTGGTGTAACGACCGAGGAAATAGCTGGACAGAAGTTAACAAATCTATAATGAGTTACTTCCCTTAACTATTTTCCACAATATAAGAGGGGCTGTTACAAAAGCAAAAAAACTAATGCCCTCATTTCCACCCAGCCCGGCTTAACCGGGGTTGAGAAGTTTTTAAGCTTAGCCCAGGGGTTTGAGCCCTAGGTGGACAGAACGGCCAAAAGTTTGTTTTTGCATCAGCTCTTTTATTTTTTTATTTTTCTTAAGAGTTTTTATTAAACTCTTCCTTGGTTATTTTTAACTGATCTTTTAAAATATCTTGAAACAAGTGGAAAGAAATCTCTTTACCCAATGCCCGGCTGACTTTAGTTCTTAACACCAATCCATTTGGTAGGATTTTACGGTAATAATAATGGTCGCCGTTTTCTTTATATAATTCCCAACCGGTGCGTTCACAGTAATTTTTTAAATCCCTAAATTTAGGCAATTCCCATGATTCCCTTCACTTGTTCCCGGGAGTTACAAAGCAAAACTTTTGTAATCAAGGCTAAATGAAGGAAGCGATTGGGTGACCGAGAATAAATTGGAAAATTCTCCGGTTCCATATACTCTTTTGCATAATCAATTACATCATTAACTACTTGTTCAACAGCTTCTTCCTGGTTTTCTCCATTAACAGCGATATCAAAAGGATCCACAGAAATAGTCACGGAACCGTCGTCCTCATTAAAGAATTCTACAGAAAACTCCTTGATTTGTTCCTTTGACAGTAATGTTTTTAATAAATCACTCCGAATAATAACGCTATAATCCTCTGATTTTTTTCTAGGTCGAATTACCGGAATCTCAAAATGTTGTGCCCGGTCGACAATTTCAGTTAATCTGCTGCGAGCTTCGGAGAAATTTAACTCAGAAAGCATAGTCATCACTCCTCACTCCTATCATAACATACTTGTACAAATTGAGCAATCTGTACTTAATATATATTATTCAAGTGAAGAATATACTCATAACTTTATTCCGGTTCTTTTAAATCATATTATTTGGGTTACGTGAAAATACCCTGACTTTCACGTTTGATACTCATATAGGTTGTTACCATCATCAATATGGAAAACAATAAAACAATATAGATAATCATCTGCGATTAATATCAGATAATTGCCTAATGCCGTCGATTTTGATTTTATACAACATATAATAAGTCGCCCGGATACATCTTTCAAGATGTTGTATCAAATATTGTTTTAATGAATTAGGCAATCCTCTCAATATAGCTATGTTACTTATAAACCATTATCAAAGCATTTTTGAGAAACTTAAAACCGAATGTTTTAGATTATCTTTATGCTTAAATCACTTCAAAAAATAAAAAAACCGGCGAATACCAAAATTCACTCGGCTTTTTTATTTGCAACTAATAAATTACTGATCTTTCCCCATCGCTAAATCCATCTTAGCCAACGCCGTCAGATAAGAGGATACTCCCTCATAGTATCCATTTAATGCATGATCCAAAGCCAACTGCGAGTCCATAATATCCATAGTAGTCGCCATTCCGGCATCAAACCGGGCTTGAGTCAACCGTAGCGCTTCTTTAGCCAGGTCAATGTTGGATTGGTTGGCTTTAGTCGTTTCCAAGCTTTCTTTTAACCCTTGCAACGACTGTTCAACATCCAAACGGATCAGGTCATGGGTACTGGTTTCTTTGATTTTGGCCAGGTCTATGTCATCTTTAGCCGCCGACACTTTATTCAGGGTGGTAAACCCGTCAAAAAGGTTGCCTTCGATCCCCAATGTCAATTTCCATGTTTTGTCATCATCCATTGATAAATCGGTTCCTTTTCGATCATAAGATCCGGTTAAGGCTACATTTGGTTTATAACCGGCTTTTTCCATATGGGCTTTAACTTTGGAAACTTCAATTCCTATCTCCACTTGATGAATCTCCGAGCGGTACTTATAAGCTACCTCCAAAACTTGCTGGTATTGTTGGGCGATATCCTCAGGAAGCTGTAGTTTATCCAAGTCACAAGTGACGTCAAATTGGCGGTTCTTATCAATCCCCAGTATAGTAATCAGGTTTAATTTTGCCAAGGCCAATCCATTTTGCGCTTTGATTACAGTCGGTTTTTTTCCTTCCCATTGAACCTGGGCTTGCAGCAGATCAAACTTAGAGGCGGTGCCTACTTTATAAAAGTTTTTGATCTGCTGGTAATGATGACCCATATTATCATAAGAGGTTTGGGCGACAACCGCCATCTGCTCAGCCAGCCAGACCTTGTAATAAGCGGATTTAACATCATATATCAACGTTTGTTTGGTTTTTCTTTGATCTTCCTTAGCTATTTCCAGCTGTAACTTGGCCAGTTTTAAAGCTCCGCTCAATTTTCCACCGGTATATAAAGGCTGAGTCAACGATATTGAACCAGCGTAGCCATAATCTTCACCTTCGATAGTCTCCCAATTGTTGAAATCAGGTATACCATTAACTACTTTCGGTTTTGAGCCCAAAACTACCGGATCGCTTAACTTACTATACCCGAGCATATAATCCAAAGAAGGCCAAAGAGCGCCGGCGGCGGCTCGAAGTTCCGCTTTCGCCTTCTCTACTTTTTTATCAGCTTCTTTAATTTTCTGGCTTTTTTCCAGAGCCAGATCCAAACATTGATCCAAAGTTAAAACCTCTACTTGCGATTGGGCAGGCTGCTCAGCGGCAAAAACCATCCCAGGTAAAATCATAATCGCCAGCATTAACAATCCCAACATAATTTTTCTTGCCATCATAAATCCCTCCTTAATTTAAGAACAAATATTTAAATGGTATTATTTCCGGAAATTTTATTGGTAAAACGAAGCATTGAACCCCGCCATTGATCCACTTTATAATATACTACCGGAACTACCACTAAAGTCATTAACATGGAGCAGGTCAATCCTCCAATCAAAGCCCAGCCAAGACCGTTTTTAAACTCAGCCCCCGGAGCATTGGAGAGGGCAATCGGCAGCATACCAAGGATCATTGTTAAAGTAGTCATTAAAATCGGCCGCAACCGTTCCTGCCCGGCTTGAATCAAAGCGTCTTTTACCGCCAGTCCTTCTTCGCGGGCTTTATTAGTAAAGTCAACCAACAGAATAGCGTTTTTGCTGACCAAGCCTACTTGCATTATTATTCCAAGAATAGTCATAATATTCAAGGAATTATTGGTTAACCCCATTGCCAGCAAAGCGCCCATTGCGCCCAGCGGTACTGAAAACAATACTACAAACGGGTAAATGAAAGAGTCATATAAAGCCACCATTACCAGATAAACGAAGATAATCGCCGCTATCAATACTACTCCCAGACTCAGGAAAGAATCGGCCTGCTCTTTGACCTCGCCTTCCATGGTAAAGCTGACTCCAGCCGGGAAGTTTTCCTTATCCAAAGCTTTTTTGACATCCGCTCCGAGATCGCCGCTGGGCCGGCCAATCGCATTGGAATAGACCGTAATCGAATAACCGCGGTCGTTCCGTTGTAATTTGGTCGGACCAACCGTCTGATAAATATTGGCAAACTGTTTTAATTCCACCGATTGGCCAAAACGGTTAATAACCGCCATATTTCCAACATTAGCCGTCCGGGAACGGTCATATTGGTCCAAGACCACTCTGGTAGTGTATTCATTACCATCCTTATCTCTGAAAGTTGAATCTTCATCACCGGTCAATCCAACCCTTAGAGTAGTTCCAACATCAGCAACTGTTAATCCTAAAGCCGCCAGTTTTTCCCTATCAATTTCCACCCGGGTCTCCGGTTTTCCTTCTTCGGCCGACAATCTAAGATCGGAAGTGCCTGGAATCTGCGACATAACCTTTTCAACTCGTTTAGCCGCCGTAAAAACCTTCTCCCAACTTGGTCCCCTTACTATTACAGCAACCGGGGTCATATTAGAACTACCCCAGATGCTTACCAGACTAACCCGGGTTTTAATCCCCGGTATTTTTTGGACCATTCTCTTCACTTGCAAAGAAATATCCTCAGTTGAACGTTTCCGCTCTTCCTTAGGTACCAAGATTACATGCAGATCGGCGATATTATTTGATGATTGACCTATAAATCCGGAACTGGATGCTCCAACGTTTGCGAAAACTTTTTTGACTTCGGGAATCTTAGCCAAAATACTCTCTATCTGCAACGCAGCCTCATTTGTCTGCTCTAGTTTTGTCTCGGGGGCTAATTCAATGGTGACCATAAATTCATCACGGTCTGTCTGGGGAATAAATTCTCCACCGATAAACCCGAATAAAGGCAAGCACATTACTCCGGCAAACAACAAAGCAGCTAAAAGTAAAATCTTCCATCTATTATTTAAACTCCATTTTAACACTTTTAAGTAATCCTGGGTAAATGATTTGTAAATATTCTCAAACCAAATTCCAAAACGCCCCATTAAAGTGTTCTTAGTTAAATGTTCAAGCTTGGAAAAACGGGAGGCTAATATGGGAGTTATCGTAAATGATACCAATAAACTCATTAAGGTGGCCGAAACAACTACTATCGAAAACTCTCTCATAATACCGCCAATAAGGCCGCTAACCATAGCCAGAGGTACAAACACCACCACATCAACCATAGTAATCGACAGAGCAGTAAAGCCAATTTCATTCCGGCCGTTTAAAGCCGCCGTCCGTTTATCTTGGCCATCCTCCAAATGCCGGTAGATATTTTCCAAAACAACGATGGAATCATCAACTAAAATACCGATAACCAACGATAAAGCCAATAAAGTAACCAGGTTCAAAGAAAAACCGAAAGCCCACATTCCAATTACTGTAGCTACTAATGAGGTAGGAATAGCAACTAAAACGAATATTGAATTGCGAATACTGTGGAGAAAGATTAGCATTACGCAAGCAACCAATAAAATAGCAATCCCCAAATCTTCCTTAACGGCATTAGCCGAATCAATCGTAAACAGAGAACTATCTTGAGCTATATCAAACCGGAGATTAATATTTTTATTCTCCGCCTGCAATTTTTCAATCTCCGCTCTTACCAGTTTACAAACTTCCACTGCATTAGCGTCTGTTTGTTTTTGAACCAAAAGACCAATTGATGTTTTACCGTTAATCCGGCTGATATTGGAGTATTCTTTTCGGCCATCCTGAACCTCGGCCAGATCGGTAAGTCTGATATCGCCGCCGGCTCTTGATTTCCCAATAATCAATTGTTTTAGTTCTTCCAATGATTTAAATTTACCGGCCAATCTTACCACATACTGCCCGTCTTTATCCTTGATAGTACCGGTTGGAAAATCCATATTGGAAGCTTTAACCGCTTGTAAAACCTGTACAATCGATATTCCGTACGAACGTAATCTTTGCGAATCAATATTAATCTTTATCTCCCGCTCATCGCCACCGATCATCGTAATCTGACCGACGCCGGCCATCCGCGATAGTCTAGGTTTTACCTGATCTTTTATAAATTGATAAAATTCCGTTCCCGGGAGGTTGCTAGTGGCTCCGATTTTTAGTACGGGTTGATCATCCATGGAAATTTTTTGGATAGAAGGTGTTTTAGCTTCACTCGGAAGAGTAGCCACTATTTGATTAACCTTTCGTTGGGCGTCTTGAAGAGCAAAATCTATATTAACATCTTGTTTGAATTCAATGGTAACAATCGAGGCGCCTTCTTGTGAAGTTGAATAAATCCCATCCACTTTATCAATGGTGGATACAGCATCCTCGATTTTCTTGGTAACCGATGATTCGATTTCACTGGCGGAAGCGCCGGGATAAGTAGTAACAATACTAATTACCGGAATGTTGATATTCGGCAGTAATTCATATCTTAATTGTGTATAGCCGAATATACCCAACAATGTTAAGGCAATAAATATTACAATAATAAAGGATGGCCGTTTAATAGCCAGCTCGGTTAAGGTCATAGTTTTGTACCTCTATTGTTTCAGTATTAGTTCAGGTGCTTAAAGCATGAGTCTGTTCGTTATACTCTCGCCTCATGCCTCTTGCCTTTCGCCTGCATAAATATAATTTCTTACTTAATCACCGTGACTTCCACATTGTCTTTTAAATTTACCTGGCCGTTTATTACAACTTCCTCTCCTTCTTTCAATCCCTGCAAAACAACCAGATTAGTACCGAATTCGGAACCTACTACTATATCCCGTAATTTGGCCGCTCCATTCTCGACAACGTATACTTGAGGCTCCTTAACACTGCCGACAATAGCTTCTCTTGGTATCGCCAATACATTTTCAGCTGAACCGGTATTAAAATATACCCGGCCAAACATACCCGCTTTTAAAGGATGTTCTTTATTGTTGGGGATACTAATTTCCACCGGGTAAGTATGAGCTTCATCACCTTTTACACTAATACTTTCTATTTTTCCGGAAAACTTTATCCCCGGATAAACATCGGTTTCTACTTCAACCGCATCACCAACCTTGAGTTTGAAAACATCTTGTTCGGTAATATTTAATTTTACTTTCAATTTGGTAATGTCTACTACGTTGGCAACCGGCATACCGGGACTAATCATCGAACCGACATCCACCGGGCGGGCGGTAATAATACCGGAGATGGGGGTGGTAATTGTAGAGTTTTTATATTGGCGTTTGGCAGCGATACATTCAGCTTCAGCCGCCTTAAAAGCTAACCGGGCGGATTCAAATTGAGTATCCGAAATTAAGTCATCCTTATGTAAAAGTTGAAACCTTTCGAAATCTTTTTGAGCCTTTTCATAATTACTTTCAGCCGCCAGATATTGAGCTTTTTGTAATTCATTATCCACTTGCACAATAGCCGACCCCGCCGGCACAAATGAACCAACCTTAGCCAAAACCGCAATAGCTTTTCCTTGAGTCTCGGCAACAATTGCGACATCATTATTAGCGGCTATTACTCCTACTTGAGATAGATTTTTACTAAGTTCCTGTTTTGTTAAAGAAACAACCGAAACCGGATAAGAAGTGAAATTACTTCCCCGCGCTTTGGCTTCCATTTTAGCTTTATTACTAAATAAGGTAAATACAATTAACCCAAAAACCGCAATAGTAATTAAACCCGCCATTAGTTTTTTCATTTAAAACTCCTCCTTTACCCGCTATAAAATATGTTGCAATAAATCTTTTTGGATGCAGACTTTCAAGCCAACATATATTCCTTAAGTGCTTTACCTGAAACTTTTTTATCATATATCTATAACGTATGAACCCTTTTTTTCTTTCATAA
Source organism: Bacillota bacterium (assembly GCA_023435225.1). Classification (GTDB taxonomy): domain Bacteria; phylum Bacillota; class UBA4882; order UBA8346; family UBA8346; genus UBA8346. The sequence goes on along the minus strand of JAEYRX010000052.1, from coordinate 17,547 downwards.
ATTTATGTAAAAATTTAGCCGTAAAGTAGATTTTTACAAATTGTTTACCTTTAGAAACCAATTAGGTATTTATGGTTTCCGTTTTGTTAAAAAAATATGAAGAGCACAGACGTTTTAGACTGCAATTTTGGAATTTATCAGACTTAACTGGACAAATATTTCTCCCGGGCTTTTTGAGTAAGAATACCTTCGGTTACTATCTTAGGAATGGCGTCAAGCACCTCCTGAAAAGAAAACGGTATTCTGGAAAGGTTTTCAAAACAAAGCGTATTCTCAAATACACTGGAGAGAATCAACATTATCATCCGATAATCAATGTCATCCCGAATCATTCCATTGGTTATTCCTTCATTTAACAGTTTTTCAATATATGGCACAAACCTTCGATAAGGTGATTCTTTACTTTTCCATTGTTCCCGGTCCACCTTCTGCAAATCCCTCAGGAATTGAGGGGTAAACCGCGATTTATATGCTCCGACAATTTTAGTAACTTCCTTTAACTTTCCTAAAAAATCAAGAGCACTATTGTTAATAGTAGCGACAATTACCGATTCAATCTCCCGATGATGCATCTCCAAGACCGCCGAGAGAAGATCTTCTTTACTGGAAAAATATTTATAAAGAGTTTTTTTACTAATCTCTAATTCAGCAGCAATTTGTTGGGTAGTGGTATTAGCGAAACCATAACCGAAAAATTGTTCCGCCGCTCTCTCGATTATTAAATTACGTAAATTATCTTCTTTTGAATCGGTTAACATTAAAATCTCCTTAGATGAATAATATAACCCAAAGGGCAAGGGTACTCAATCGGTTTTTTCGGTTTCCATTATAAAATATCGGATAATATTTGTCAAGTTGACTTATTTTGCAAAATATTCTTCAATATCAGAGAATTGCATAATATCTTCCTTTGATTTTGATACAAAATATAGCGAGCTGCCCAGATATGTCTATCAATATATTGTATCAAAATATTGTTTAATGAATTATGCAATTCTCTCATATTGTAAATTAGATTGTTAAACTGAAATTTGTTTCTCTAGAAAATCAAAAGACTGTTTGGTTTCCCAAACAGCCCGTTGAGTATGGAGCAAATAAACTATATAACCGACTCACCGCGTTCACCGGTTCTCACTCGGATAACATCACCGATATCATAGACAAAAATCTTCCCATCCCCTATCTCTCCGGTCCGGGATGACTCTATGATCGCTTCGGCTACTTTCTCAACATCTTGATCTTTGACCACCATTTCAAATTTGACCTTCGGTAACAAATTTACTACGTATTCCGAGCCACGATAACGTTCTACATGTCCCTTTTGATGCCCACAACCTACAACTTCGGTTATGGTCATTCCGGTAATTCCAACCATATTTAATGCGCTTTTTACGGCATCTACCTTTGCCGGCCTAATAATGGCCTCAATTTTTTTCATAAAACTACCTCCTCACTCATTTTATTATAGCACCTCTACTATATTACATTTTAATTGTTTGAACGGTAAACAAATCAGGATATGCATACCCGGTATGTTCATGCAAATCCAGCCCTTCAATCTCTTCCTTCTCGCTTACCCGTAAACCAACGGTATACTTAAGAATCAGGAACAATAATCCGGCGGTTACTAAAGTCCAACCAAACGCCGCACCTACACCGACAGCTTGTATTCCGAATTGCTTCCAACCGCCGCCATAAAAGAGACCGCCGTCGGTAGCCAATAAACCTACCATCAAAGTGCCCAAAGCTCCACATACGCCGTGGACCGAAATAGCGCCAACCGGATCGTCAATTTTGATTTTATCAAAAAATTCTACGGCAAAAATAACCACCAAACCGGCAACTGCTCCGATAATAATTGAACCTTCGGCGGAAACCACGGCGCAACCGGCTGTAATAGCCACCAATCCTGCTAAAGCTCCATTTAAAGTCATTGAAACATCAGGTTTACCGTATTTGAACCAGCTGACAACCAATGCTAAAACCGCTCCGGCTGCAGCCGCTAAATTTGTAGTAACAGCAATCATTCCCAAATTTGGAGCAAAAGGTGACAAAGTACTGCCAGGGTTAAATCCAAACCATCCAAACCAGAGTATAAACACACCTAACGCTGCGATTACCAGGTTATGACCGGGGATGGCGTTGGATTTACCATCCTTGTTATACTTTCCAATACGTGGCCCAAGTAAAAACGACCCAGCTAATGCAGACCAACCACCAATCGAATGAACAACCGTTGACCCGGCGAAGTCTATGAAACCCATCTTGGAAAGCCAGCCTCCGCCCCAAGCCCAGTGTCCGAAAATCGGATAGATAAATAAGGAAATTACAATACTATAAAGTATATAACTTACAAATTTTGTTCTTTCAGCCATCGCTCCGGAAACAATTGTAGCTGCAGTTGCTGCGAATACTGTTTGGAAAAGCATAAATACCGGTACCGAGATATTCAAACCAAGATGTGAAAATGTACCACTACTAAAGAATCCGGTTAAACCACAAAAACCGCCCACGCCAAACATCAAGGCAAAACCAACCGTCCAATAAGCTATTGAGCCGAAAGAAAAATCCATCAGATTTTTCATGATGATATTTCCGGCGTTCTTGGCCCGGGTGAACCCCGCTTCCACCATCGCAAATCCGGCCTGCATAAAAAAGACCAAAAATGCGGTTACCAAAGTCCAGATAGTATCTCCGGCTTGTGAAAGAGATACCTCCGGTTCAGCCGCCAATACCGGCCAGGCTAACCCTACTAACATTAGTAATCCCAAAGATAAAGACAACCCTTTTTTGACATTCATGAATATCACTCCTTTATATGTTATGTTTATGTAATAAATACTAACATTAGTTTTGGTCAATGTCAATTTGTAATTCTGTATACATGTTAACTTTACATATAGTTAACACTTACCTCTAAAAAAACAAGGTGAAGAAAATAGCTCTTCACCTTGGTATACTACTGGATTTGTAGATATTTAAATTAATTCATATAGTCAATCTCAATTTTATAATTGTACTGGACTAATTTTGAAATTGACGTGGGACGACTGTTTTCGGTAAACATGTTGAAATATGGAACCAATTTCAACACATTAGTAACAAGCCACAATTTCGCCATAATACAAAGTATGATAATCACGGTCACTGTAAAATGAGTTTTGTACTTCCGGCAACAACAGTGGTGAATCCATCGGTTGTTTATACACTATTTTGCATTCGTAGTAATTGTTACAACCTTTAATTATTGGAGAATCTACTGTTTTTGACGGCAATAAAACTATACCGGCTTCTTTAAATTTATCCATATCCCGTCCGGACTTTGAACCGCATATAGCTAACGCTTTTTTCAATTCATTACCAATCGGTACGCTTACCGTAAAGTTATCGGTCTCTTCAATTAGTTCATAAGTATAACGGGATTTTCTAACCATCGCCGTGAAGATCGGCCTTTGCCACATAAAACCGACATTTCCCCAACTAATAGTCATAGTATTGGTTTTATTTTTACCCTTTACGGTAAGAAACGCTCCTTGTTGATGTAAACTATCAAACCCTTTTTCCAAACCTTTAAGAAAATTAACTTGCATTAATATATCCCCCTTTAAAAATTCAATTGACAATTGACAATTAAAATCCTTAAACCATTAATCTCCAAAAACTGTCATTCCTGTAGCTTGAAACTACGATACTAAATAAAATAAAAAATTATTGAACCAATGGACTAATAACTAATGAACATATGAACTTTTAAACTATTAAACTAATTTTCCCGCCTTATTCAACCATTCCTGCGCTTCTTCAACCGGAACATCGGACATATCAGGGTCATCAGTAATCCGTTCCACTGCTTTCTTTAGATGTTCTATGGCGGTTTCGGTCTCCTTAAGTTCCAATTCCGCCCGTCCTAACCAATAATAAGACTCCACCGGCCATGACATATGATCGATCGACCATAGGTAATCATCTTTTGCTTTTTGAAACTCCCCAGTTTCAAAATGAATTCTTCCCATCAATAAAACCGGTTGAGGAGATTTCAAATTAATTGACCGGGCCTTTTCGGCGGTTTCAAGAGCTTCTTCCAATCGGTTTAACTTAAAGTAGGTAGTAGCCAAATTTATATAAAGAATAAAGGTTTTATTGCCCTTTTCCAATAACTCAGTCATTAATTCTAAAGCCCGTTGGTAATTACCGGATTCACGATAGGAGATCGCCAGCATGATTTGAACATCTTTTCCGGAACGTTTGTTGGAAAGTCTAAACGCTTCTTCAAAAACTTTAACGGCTTCAGCCCATCTTTTACTCCTGGCAAAGATAACTCCTAAGGAAATATATGGCCCGGGAATTGCCGGTTGATAACTGATTGCCTTTAATAAATAATGTTCGGAGTTTTGTTTGTTAAATTTAATAGAAGTATAATAAGTCCAAAAAACTCCCGGAGCTGTCAAATAAAGTAACATAACCCATGCCAATACCCCCACTCCGAAAATTAATAGACTAAATTGAAAAATTAATACCGTCAAAATCCAAACCAGTAGAAACCAGATAATATTATTTTGCCAAAGTTGTTTTAATTTCATAATAAGCCTCCTCGTTTACCGGTCATTATTATAGTTTTAATTAATGCGTGGATAGCATAAAAATATACTCTTCTATAGTAACATGAATTTTCAAATTTTTTAAAGGTAATTATAAAACTCCATTAAATAAAAAAAAGGGTGATTCTTCAACCCCATAACTTTTAAATTAAATAGATTTATTTTACATATTATTTAAAAAAAGTTTTCTCAATCTGTTTTACCGGCCAAGATTCTAATATCTTCAATCCGAACCTGCAATCCATAACTTTTTTCAAGAATCATGTTGACCAATCCGGTATGATTAAGGTTCATCATACAAAAGCCAGGCAAAAAGGTGACTCTAGCTCCAAAATGTGGTTCTTTACGCATTGAGCCGGCTATTCCATCAAATCCAATCATATGATAAGCTCTTACATCCTTTACTTCTTTTTCCCGTGATATTTTAGGGCCAACTACCCAGGTAGACAACAATCCGGTAATTGGATCGGCTTCAATAACCTCCAGTACATGTGGAATTGGGCAACCAGCTCCCATTGGACGTCCTACTACATGGTCTCCGGTTTTTATCTCCATCTTTTCCACCAAATCTCCCCGGAAAGGCAGAATGATTTTTCGGGCGGAAACTTCTCCCGGTAACGGCTCCAGAATAAAATCATAGGTGTTCCCTAGGATATCGACATCAGCATAAACAGCTTCCTGAATATGTTCTTGATGTTCCTCCGGTTCAGGTTCATAGAACGGACAACTATCGTAACTTTTCCCTTCATTAATTACCGCATGCAAAAAATCCCGGCAGTTTTCATTTCCACACAAACCACAATCTTTCCCCGGCGGATGCCATAATTTTGCTATACTCATCTTATTCACCTCGGTACAGGTATTCGGCGATCCGGCCATCCAGTTTTTTAACAACCCCGAAATGATTCTTCCAGCCTATTTCCTTCTTCCCTATACAAATAGTACAAGTCCCTAACGGTGGGTTGCCTTTTAAGAACAAATCATTTTCTTCAATCTCCGCCGACTCCCTGATTAAATCGTATAACCGTTGTAGCGAAGTCCCCTGTAAAGCATTAGTCTCCATTAAAATTACCTTGGGATGAATTTCCCTGATTTTTTGAATCAATACCTCCCGCTCAGCCTGGCTTACCAAATCTATTTTAGTAACTACCGCAATATCAGCCAAGCTTACCATCGCCCCCATTTTTTCCGGGGCATGGATTCCGGAGATTGAACTTAAAACCACAATCCCTAATCCTTGATTCAAATAAGGAGAGCAACGCAAGCACAAGCCGGCGCTTTCCACTATAAATAAATCGGTGTTATTGCTTTTAGCCCATTCGATGGCGTCTCCTAAAACCATTACTCCTGCATGATCCGGACAAAGATCTCCGGAATAAATCTTTTTGGTCATAATTCCAAATTCATTTTCCAATTCAATATCTTCATAAGCTTTGACTACATCAATTTTTAAGAAAGATATTTTCAGCTCCGACTTTAAATTGGCTACTATTTGTTTTATTAAAGCAGTCTTTCCAGCTGAAGGAGGCCCGGCAATAATTACTAATTTCAATTAAATCACTCCTTCTATATTTAAATTAACTAATTCCCGGGTGATTATCTTCCCAGCCCGAAGTTCTTCCCGGATGACTCCAATTCTTTTATCAAGTTCCACCAGATTTTTAGCGGCATGAACCTCCAACTCGCTTTGAGTAATGACTTTTTTAACTCCTCCATTTTCCATAATCAATCTTTTTTGAGTATGTAAGGCAATAACCGGATCGTGAGTAACAAAAATAATTATTTTGCCGGTTCCCTGAATAATCTCCATTACTTCTTGTTTGAAAATTCCGGCATTTTCAATCTCATCCAGCAAGACAATAGGCGCCGCTCCAATCAAAATAGCATCAGCAATCAATAATGACCTAGTCTGGCCTCCGGAGAGAGTCGTTACTTTATTCTCCTGTCGAATTTTTTCTCCGGTAAAAACATTGGCTAACTTTATAGTCTCTGCGATTATTCCTTTATTATCGATCCCGCGAGCCCGGGCATGGATTTCCAAAAATTCTTGGGTGGTCAAGTCAGCGAAACATTTAGTATTTTGGGTAATCATGGCGATTGGTTTCAAAGCAGGATTAAAGCGGATTGAACTGTCGGGAAGTTCTCTATTAATTAAGATCCGTCTTTTAGTTGCCGTATCTCCTTGCGCTAATAACTCAATGTCAGTAATAAAAGCGGTTTTCCCACTACCGGTTGGTCCGACGATAGAGACGGTCTCCCCCGCTTTTAAAGTTAATTCTTCATAATTTTCTTGATTTCCGGTTTTATCAAATCCCGGAAATATATTTAATTCGGTGATCATCTGGTTTTATTTCCCCTTCCTTCAGCAACTCTTGTTTAATGTATTCAAAAATCAATAACCATGATACCTACATTTTTGATATGTTTTCGGATGATGACTAAATCCCAACAAAAAAGGAGAGCTTCCATGCTCCCCGTTTAAAAATTTGTTATTATTTATTTACTTAACTCCTAAACCCCTGGTAGCATTTAAAACAGCTAATAATGCTACTCCGACATCGGCAAAAACCGCCTCCCAAATTGTCGCTACCCCCAAAGTACCCAAAAAAACAAAAAATAATTTTACCCCTAAGGCTAGTATGATGTTCTGGTAAACGATTTTTCTGGTATGCCGGGCTATTTTGATAGCCGTAACTACTTTTGCCGGATTATCTTCCATTAAAACTACATCAGCAGCTTCAATCGCCGCATCACTTCCCAGCCCACCCATGGCAATACCGACATCGGCTCTGGTAATAACGGGCGCATCATTAATTCCGTCACCGATAAAAGCTACCTTGTCTCGCCCGGTACTTAATGCTTCCAACTTCTTTACTTTATCTCCAGGCATCAATTGAGCATAAAACCGATCAATCCCTAGTTTCTCTGCCGTACATCCGGCTACCGATTCTTCATCTCCGGTAAGCATAACAGTTTGTTTTATACCTAGTTGTTTTAACATTTTAATCGCAGTAACGGCTTCTTCCCGGATTTCATCGGCAATAATAATATAACCGGTATAGATGTCATCAACTACTACATGGACATTGGTCCCAACAATATTACAGGTATCATGCTCCACTTCCCGGAAGTGTAATAAACGGTCATTACCGATAATTATTTGTTTGCCGTTAACTAAAGCGCTAATCCCATAGCCGGGAATTTCTTGATAATCTTTTACTTGACTTTCAGAGTTCTTCCCTTGATAAGCTTCCTGAATTGATTGAGCAATTGGATGGTTGGAATAAGCCTCCACCGCCGCCGCCATCTTTAAGACTTCTTCTTCACTAAAGCCATTACTCGGCGCCACTCGGGATACTTTAAAAACACCTTTGGTCAAAGTTCCGGTCTTATCAAATACTACCGTATTCACTTTAGCCAACAGATCCAAGTAATTGGCGCCCTTTATTAAAATACCCCTACGCGAAGCAGTACCGATACCGCCAAAATAGCCTAATGGAATTGATACCATCAAGGCGCAAGGACAGGAAATAACCAATAGGATTAAAGCTCGATAAATCCATTCATCAAAAGTAGCTCCCGGGATAATTATTGGTGGAAGTAACGCCAAAATAAGAGCGGCGAACACAACCACCGGCGTATAATAATGGGCAAACACGGTCATAAATCTTTCGGTAGGGGCCTTTCGTTCATTTGCTTCTTCGACCAGTTTTAAAATTTTGGCTACTGAAGATTCCTGATAGACCTTAGTAACCTTTATTTCCAACACTCCACGGTTATTAATCATACCGGCTAAAATATCAGCCCCCGGTCCTATCTCCCTGGGGACCGATTCACCAGTTAAAGCCGAAGTGTCAACTAAAGAATTACCGGCAAGTACTTTGCCATCCAATGGTACTTTCTCCCCCGGTTTAACAATGATTGTTTCACCCACTGCTACGGCCTCCGGATTAACCTGTTTTACCGTACCATCTTTTTTTACATTGGCATACTCGGGCTTAATTTGCAACAATGCCTTTATTGATCGTTTTGAACGGTTAACCGCCCTTTCTTGAAAATATTCACCTACCGCATAAAAAAGCATCACCGCCACCGCTTCGGTAAGCTGATGAACTGCAATTGCCCCGATTGTAGCCACACTCATTAAAAAACTCTCATCAAATAATTCTCCCCGGATTATCTTTTGGCCGGCCCGAACAATTACCGGCCAACCCACTATAATAAATGAAGGAAGAAACACGGCATACTCCGCCCAGGAGAAGAGAGTTTCATGTAAACTAGTATTAAACAGAAAACCGATAATTAATAAAATACCGGCAATAGAGAGTAAATAGAGTTGTTTTCGCTCTTCCGCCCCTTCCTCTTCTTCCGTTATCGCTTCTTTTTCCGTCAATTTTATGCCCGGTTCCACCCTGGAGATTATTTCCCGGGCGTTATCCGCCAACTGCGACGGTAAATCAACTGTCTGATCGGTAAAATTAACATTTACCTTTTCCAGACCCTTAATCTTCCGCAATTCAACCTCAAGTTTATTAGCACAATTCGGACAATCCAAGCCTACCAATCTATATCGCATGTCTCTGACCTTTCACATTTATCCTGAAATTTAAAGGTTTCAATTCTCCATTCTCAATTCTCAATTGCCTTTACCGTCCTTCCGCAAAATGCTCTTGAGCTTGACGAATTATATTTAGTATATGTTCATCATTAAGAGAATAATAAACCATCTTACCTTCGCGTTGATTTTTCACTAATCGAAAAGCTTTCAACAAACGCAAATGATGTGAAACCGCCGGCAGACTCATCTCCAAAACCGTTGCAATATCACAGACGCAAAGTCGTTCATGAGCCAGCAGGTATAAAATTTTAGTCCGGGTCTCATCTCCCAATACTTTAAATAACTCTGAGAGTCCTGATACTTCTATAATTTTTTCTCTCAAAGTTTCTACTTGTTCGGTGGGACAAAAACTATCACATAAGTCTTTGTTTCTACCGGAATTGGTTTCTTTTTCGCTAATGTTTATCACTCCAAGCTATTTTATTTGCAAATCAATTAAACAATTGTTTAATTGATTATATATTTTTATTTAATTGAAAGTCAAGTGTAATTAATTATTCAACTTTCGCACCTAGATTTTACTACATTAAAATATAGATGCAAAAGTTGTATTATTTGCTTTAAAAATCGGGAAATGCATTATAATAAAGAGGTTATTTTAAAAGGATTTTTTGGAATCTTATCGAAACAGTGGAAAAATAAGTTTTGGGGGCTGAATAATGACTGAGAATCACCAACACCGGTTTAGTAGAACCGAATTACTGATAGGTAAAGATGGTCTGGAAAAATTAAATCTGGCCAGAGTTGCCGTTATTGGCCTTGGAGGAGTCGGGTCATATACGGTTGAAGCTTTAGCCAGAGCCGGAGTTGGCTGGTTGATTTTAGTGGATTTCGACGATATTTGTTTAACCAATACTAACCGGCAGATCCATGCCTTAGTTGGAAATTACGGCCGGCCAAAAGTGGAGGCTATGGAAGAACGGGTAAAAGCCATCAATCCGGAAGCAGTAGTAGTAACCTGGAAAGAATTTGTTACCGCAGCCAATCTGGACACAATCTTGCATGGCCGGATCTCTTATGTAGTCGATGCTATTGATACCGTCTGGTCTAAAGTCGACTTAATTGTTTACTGTAAAGAAAATGGAATTCCGGTCATCTCTTCAATGGGAACCGGTAACAAATTTGACCCCTTATCTTTTCGAGTAGACGATATCAGCAAGACTCATACTTGTCCGCTAGCTAAATCAGTCCGGAAAGCTTTACGAGAAAAAGGTATCAATGATGGAGTCAAGGTAGTATACTCAACCGAAACTCCGGCAGAGACCAAAGCTGAAGCCGTAACTTATAAAGGCGGATGCATCTGCCCCCATCGTGACAGTGAAGATCAAAATTGGAATTGTACCAAACGCAAAAAAATTCCCGGAAGCACCTCCTACCTTCCGCCCATATCCGGTCTGATAATGGCGGGTGAAGTCATCCGGGATTTGATTAAGTATAAATAATTCAATACGGAGACACTAAGATACGGCAAGACCACAGAGAAAGTATTATACCAAAAACTCTGTGCCCTCAGTGTCTCAGCGTTTATAATTATTGTTTTTTAATTAGACTTAGCTGATTCGGCGCCAACTTGTTCTTTTTGTTCTTTAGCTAATTTAGTAGCTTTTGCTTTCTTTTTCTCCAAAACCAGGGCGCCGGCTATAATATCATGAAGCGCCCGTCTTTTTTTATTAAGGAAAACCATCCAAAAACCGGCCAGTAAAAGAACCGTAGAAATAATTTTGGTCCAAAATCTTAGATTGGCCCGTAAAAAGGTTATAGGATCACCATTTTTATCAGTGACATAAATATGCATAATTCTTTTTCCATAAGTAGCCTGGTAGCTTGAACTTTCCGACCCGGTATAATATGCCCAAACCAATGCAATACTAAAGGCTACTCCGAATCCCCCGGCAAATGACTGGATAATATGAAGATCTAAATGCCGTTTGCTAAGAAAGGACATAAGCAATACTATCCCGCCAATTATCACCGCAAATAGTAACACCATTAAAATAATAATTAAAAAATCAAGAGTTATTGCAGCGCCACGTCGCCAAAATCCGGCGTAATTAAAATCCATTATATTTGCTTTTGATTTTGCCGTCTTGAATTTAGCAATAGCAGCAATCTCTTCAAGATAACCACACTTAGGGCAAACAAAATCTTCTTCGGCTAAGTTTGCGCCACATTTTGCACAATGCATCCATAATCCTCCAATGTCCAATCTTCCCTTTCTGACATTATCGGATATTTTCCAAGAGTTATTTAGCCATTTTATTTCCAAAACGCAATAAAAAAGAAAGATCGTAATTACCGGCACGATCTTTCTTTTTTGCCTTAATATTTAGCTCAATAGTATTTATTCTCCGGATGTATCTTCGGATTTGTTTTTTAAATTAACCCAATTTGCCATAACGATGTTATCTTTAAATCGCTCATATAATTGAGGAAAATCGGTCTGGAAATTCTTCAGATCATTTTCATAATCATCAAAAATTATATTGGTAGTTTCATCTGTCTTAACTTTATTGTCTTCGAAATAAATTCTATCCATTTTTATCTCAATTACCCCTAAATAAACAAGACTATCGGCAGGGATTTTACACGCTTTTAGTATGTTAAAACCAACTCCGGTAAGACTACCATTACCAATAAAATTAGCGGTACTTTCAATATCAGATAACAAATAATTTTGAATCTCCAAACCGCAATAACCAAAAATATAACCTCCGGTTTGAGCCTCGGCATAAAATGGGATATCATAACCGCTTTCCTCTTCTGATTTTATCCGGTAACTTGAGTTAGCGCTAAACGTAACGCTCGGTAACCTCTTACTGGCATAATCCCATAAATAAAGTTTACAACTTTTCCCCGAAGGACTGAAGCCTGGGCAGAAAACTATCCGAACTCTGCCGAATACAACCGACTGGGCTTTGGAGGAGATTTTATCCTTTTTAATTGATTTCATTTGTTCCGCCGATACAACCGATGAAATTAAGAGAAATGCTAAAACAAACATTATTATTAAGCGAAAAATCTTTATTGAATTATTTTTCATTCAAACGCCTCCGTTTTATTGTTTTTACATGATTGCAATATCAACTTTTCCAATTAACGTTTAATTTGTTAATTCTATTCTCTACATTACTTTCCTGCAAAAAATGGTAATTTTTTTATTGGATTACATAATTAAAACTTTGAAAATACTTGCAAAGTAGTTATTTAAGAGGGTTTCATAATTACCTTTATTCAATTTTAAATACAATATATATTGAGAATCCCAGAAGCCACTATCGATACATTGTGTTCAAATGTTCCTCATTTATTTATTAAGTCAACAATTTCTTGCGGCAATTTTTCTCCAAGAATTTCGGCCCTTTTAAAGTATTCAATTGCCTGGTTGTTTTCGGGTACGAATTTATTAAGATAGCATATACCGATGTAATAATTTAAATCACTCCAAGACTTATAATATTCATAAGCCCGCAAAAAATATGGCAACGCCTGATCATAGAAATGAAGATTATAATAACCAGCTCCCAAGAGGTATAAGGTATAATTTAATAATTCATTAATTCGGTTGTTGCTATTGGTTTGCTGATCAGTTAAAAGGTTTTCCACTTTTTCCAGTGTTAAAATTGTATCCTGGTATTGTTTTCGAGTAAAGTAAAAGCGTCCTAAACTAATATACCCGTCCGGATTTTTGGGGTCGATGGTTATAACTTCCTGGTAATGACTGAGTGCTTCATCAGGTTGATTGTTTTTTTCAAAAGCTTCGGCAATATATAATGAAGCATAATAATCTTTCGGTTTATCTTTTAAAAACCTTTGATAGTCACTAATTGCTTTTCGGTAATCACCTTTGGCAAAATATGCGTTTCCGCGATAAAGATAAATAGTGTTATAAAATCTTGGTTTTAACTTTATGATATTATTAAACTCAATAAGTGCTTTATCAGGCAATTTGTTTTGTAATAACTTTCTTCCTTCCGTTAATAGTTCCCAGGCATGGTGTTCTTTTGAAGGACAATAAAGGGCATCTTCAATAGTGAGGGGACGGCAACTTTTTTTCTTAGAACTCTTGTTATCCCAAGGTAAATTCCAAGCGCTATTTTTGGTATACATTAATTTGCTCATGGCAACTGAAGCCCAATTACCTCTATCAATTTCATCATTATTAGCTGTCGCCCAGAACATCCGACCGATAATATAACTCGCCCCATAATCCTCCCAGGAATAATAAAGTTTTTCTATTTTAGCAGCGGTTTTTTCAATTCGCTCCCAAGCTTCTTTCTCACTTAAAAAGCCAATTGCGTAACCATCCCGGCATAAATAGATCAACCTCCCGTAATCCCAAGCGCGTAGTGTCCGATCACCGATATCGTTCCGCATTCTTCTGACAAAGAACAAACGTTTCACAATATTATCATCATAGTTATGTTTTTGGGCGATTACTTCTTCATATAAGCTGGGGTTTTCGTCCAAAATATTAATTATTTCCTTATAACGTAACGAATGGCCTTCCTTATCCAAAGAATCCAAGGTCTTTAAAAGGTCCTCCCTGCTCTTAATTCCCCAATCCCGGAGTAAGAGGTCTTTACATTTTTGAACCAAGTCCGGAGTAATGTCAATAGTAGACAACCTTTCATGATATTCATTATTAAGCTCCGCCAAAATCCCGGAATAGGCGATTGCTTTTCGTTTTTTATCCGGTAAAGTAACTTCTTCCTTATTTTCATAATAGTCCTGTGTAACTAACTCGGTGGTTTTTAGCTGAAAAGTAGCTTTAATACTGCTTAAAGTGCCTTTTGAAGTGGTTTTAGTCCCTCGGGAATAATTAAATTTAAACTCTAAAACTGTCGGGTATTCGGATTTCTTAAGTGCATCAAATTCGGCTTCAAATGTTTGGTATGGATTATAGCTGATAGTATATTGATACCCAGTTATTTTTACGATGGGAAACTTAGTTATTCGAACTTGAAAACCTAAATTTCGCAATAAAGTTATCCATTCATCATATGATAATTCCCAAGCAAATCCAAGGTTTCGCCATTGTTCAGGCATGTTTTCATATCCTCTTGTAAGTAGGACTGAAGATGCAATATTATTTTTTACCCAAAATTTTAAGGAATTGATAATGTAATAATTGTATTGTTCCGATTTACTCCCGAGTTGGGCTAGTTCGTCAGTAGTTGTTTTGCCAAGCGTGACTCCACAAAGCGGGAAGAGATTATTATCGGTATTCTCTCCGAATGCTGCGGTTGTTAGTATTAACATAATAATAAATATGAACAAAGAAAATACTAAATTTCTGTACCGAACTATCATCAATCTCCCTCCGTTCTATTCAATATTTCTTGTTTTATAGCTTTTAGCACATTAATAAATGGATAATAAATCTCAAATTTTCAGATTATCATGGAAACTAAAAAGTAATGTTCACCCATTCCCTTTCAAGCCATTTGCTTGTAGGAAAATTAGTTTTGAAAAGATCATATAATTCTGCAGGTGATCCGGTTTGGGTTATGCGATAACTTGATTCTTCTTTATTGGAATACCATAATAGATAACCTACATTCATTACTTTCCCCGGTTCAACTTTGATAATTAAATCTCGAAAATTTCTCCAGGTAGCTGCCCATCTATTTCCATCATAATTTTTAAAATAAAATTTTTTCATATTATAACTGCCTTCTTTTAAATCCCGTTTATAAAAGAAACCATAATTGTTAGTAGTAACTTGGTATTCTTTAGAAGTAATAATATTTTGAAAAGTTATTGTAATGTTATTTTTATGAGTTCCATTTACCGATGTTGATGTCCCATATATTGGATGCCCAATTGCCTCTATCGTAACCTGTCCTATAACAAGAGTATCATCAGGACTTGATGGTTCAATTGAACAACCTACCAGTGACAAAAGCAACAAAAACATAAAAATGAATAATACCAACTTTTTCATAATTTCACACTCCTATCTCTATAATTGATATAACTAATTACCAAATTTCGCTCTTTATCTCCCGTATCCTGCTAATTATTTCAAAATATTACAAAAATCCATTTACTAAAAAGAAAAAGCAGCCCACAAAGACTGCTTCTCTAGAATGGTTTTAATTCTCAATTCTCCATTCTCAATTACTCAATTATAATTCTCACACCATCAAATTCGCCTGCTGGATCGTACCCACCATCCCGTCTTCCCGGGCGAAAAGACCGGCTCGCTGATTCTCTCCCAAGGTCCGGTTCTGTTCGTTCTTATAACTAAATGGAGCTTCAATGTTCCCAAGATAAATAGCCCCGACTCCTTTTTGCCCCAAAGCGAATAGGTTGTCGTTACCATCTTGGTCTTTGGTCCAAATCCGCAAACGGTCAAAAATATCATCATTTTCATCGAGCCAATTATTCTTATCAAGATCATAAGCGGCTAACTCATTAAATCCGTTCCCGGACTTCACGCCAAATAACTCCGAACCATCATCAATTAAGCCGTTATCGTTATTATCCAAGGCCAAAAAACCGCTGCCGTTATTGACAAAAGATATCTGCTCCGCTTTGCCGTCGGTATCCAAATCAAAACTAAACTTAGTGTTGGTCAGAGAGGCGGCCGGACCGGCATAATTGATTATCAACGGGTCAATCGGAGTTCCAGTCTGAGTATTTATATTATTTAGAGCGGCAAACTCCCTGCTCAGATTGAAATCAGTAGTAAAGTTAACTTCCTTACCGTCAGCGGTTTTAAAAAAACCTCTCGCTACAAATGACAGCGCTTCAGTCTCTCGTTGATATTCGTTATGCTTAATACCGAAATTAGGTTGAGAGACCGTATCATTTACCTTATTAATCTTGTTACTTTCAGGTATCAGGGCCACCAGATATCCTGGTGATTGTTGAAACCTAAAGCGTACTCTTTTTCCGGTTAAAGCATTAATAATACGCTCAAGCATCAACATCTTCTGCCGATCAACCTCGGAAACTTCCTTTAAAACTTTCACCCGATACCATTGACCTTCGATCTTAACCTTAGGAACCAATCCGGTCAAATGAATATGAACCGGAAGCACTTTTTGAGTGGAGTCGTTTTCTGTTTTTACTTGCTGATTTTTTTCATCAAGTATGCGATCAAAACCGGTCCAGAAGTTTGAGGTATCAAATTTTAGAGAAGTTTTGGAAAGAGTATGATGGCTGGTCATAGAAATGGAAGAATCGACAATTTTCATTAAACGTCCCCTCCTTGGAACTAATTTTAACTAACCTCCGTGTTAGCGAGGCAAAGCCTCAAAACTATGAAATTGTCTGAGGAAAGTTATTATGTATCATATCGGTAAAAAAGTACTCTGAGTTTAACTTTAAAAATAGTCATTTTTAAGGAAAAATGATTGAAAACTAAAAAAATTTTTTATTTTGACGGGATTAACACGGATTTTTAGGATTTTATTATCCACTTCGTGGAAAGAAATAATAAATAAAAGAGTTTCACAATTAAAAATAATTTTAATTGACTTCGATTATATTGTTTGAACTATGTAAAGTATAAAATAATAATCCGTTCAAATCCGTGTTAATCCTATCTAATTGAAGATTTTTAAACATCAATTGCTCTAACTTCAATCCCACCCATCATGACAAAGCAACTAATCCGTACTACCTTAGGGCTGTTCTTAGGATCTCCTTGCTCTGCCCGAAGATTGGCAATAATACCACCATTATCTTTATTAAAAAAACCCACCCCGCCAAGAATGGAGGTCC
Source organism: Bacillota bacterium (assembly GCA_023435225.1). Classification (GTDB taxonomy): domain Bacteria; phylum Bacillota; class UBA4882; order UBA8346; family UBA8346; genus UBA8346. The sequence continues at coordinate 600 of JAEYRX010000052.1, read as the reverse complement.
CTTCGCAAACTACTGTCAAATCAGCGGGAACAATCACCTTGATACCGCCCATTAAAGCGCTTAAATTCAAATTAGTCTTTCCATCCGGGATCTCTGCCTTTCGCAGATCCAATTCCACACTTCCCATCATCGCCCAGTATGACCCGGAGTTAAGACTCCATTCTTCTTTTTCTTCAATCCCGCCCATAAGCGCAAAGCGGGACTTACCTTCGGAAAATGAGCGGGTTAAAATCCCGATACCGACAAGTATTAACAATACCGGCCACACAGCTTTCCGCCATAGAGAAAAATCTACATAAAACCAGTTTAGATTCCTACCCAAAAATAATACTCCTAATAAGAGTATAAAGCTACCGATTATCTTACCGCCGCTTCCAGTCCGTTCAAAGATGAAACTTAATCCCCATAAAATCAATATAATCGGCCAATAGTCGGCAATCAACGAGCCGATGCTCTCCTGAATAATATTCATATTTTTTAAAAGAATTAATACTCCAATCGTGATAACCAATAAACCAAGAATCAACCGTCTTCTCATCGTTCCAAACTCCTTCGATTAAAATTAGGGAATAGAATCCCAGGCAACAGGCAACAGGCAAC
>JAEYRX010000015.1 GCA_023435225.1 Bacillota bacterium | reverse complement strand
AAGGACTACCTAATTCTCTATTATAAGGAGATTTTTATTTGTTTTCTTCTTTTCTTGTATGTTTTAAGCTATTATTAACACAGGTTCCCGGTTGACAATTGTATTTTTATTTAATGCAATTCTAGTGATAAAAAATATATTTGCTTAAAAGGATATTCAGGTAAAACATTGTTAGAAAGCCAACGCTATACAGCTGGAAAAATAACGGATAATCTATGTTTTTGAAGAAAATTTAAATAATTTGCTATTTGTGGATATTCTGTGGAAATAGTGCAAAACTTTATTTTATTATAAAAATGTTACTAAATTGTAATTGACTTCAGTCTATTTGCTATATATTATAAGGAAGTTGCAAAATTATTTAGTCTGCATTTAACTGTTGCCGGGTATTAAATTTATTATTAAATAGATTGAGGTTAATATGAAATGTCTTCTAAATTAGAAAAAGTAGTTTACCAGATTCAACTTGAGAAAAGACGGTTGGAAGCTTTATTTGAATCTAAGGGATTAACTGATTATGAAGTATTAAAAATTGGTAATAAAATTGACCGTTTAATTAATGAACATACCAGGCTTATAAAAAATAATTAGTAAAATGTTTTTTGGATTTTATTTTTTTATTCTACAAATTCCTTTGCTTCAATTCCCCGGTTTCTCTATTTATGTTACAATAAAAGGACGATTAATTAACCGAATGTAAAGTGAAAATCATTGCATAATTCATTAAAATAAGCTATAGGAAAATAGGTTGAAATATTAAAAATTTATTTCAACCTATATAGGTGGTGTGCAGAGATGGCAGGAACAGTTAAATTAAGCATTATTGTCGAGGGAATAGAGCTTCAGGATGACCAGAACACTTCCTATCTTAATCTTCAAACTGGTAAAGTTGTTACCTTAACTGATGATGATTTTTTAGCAGCTGAAGTTGAAGATGAATCCATGTTTAATCTTTATGGTCTTAATGAAGACGACGTTAAAGGCGCCAAAGAGATATTATCTGAACAAGAAAACTATCTTGTGTTACCTACAAAGTTTGATTTGAATGAATATGGAATGATGGAACGGTTTTGTAGTACAATCAGCAACTCAAAAATCAGAGATAGTCTGGGCCAGTCTTTGATTGGTTCGGGTGCGTATCGTCGTTTCAAGGAGAAAATTCATATATTAGCAGTTCAAGATGAGTGGTACCGTTTTCGGGATGAAGAGATTAAAAAGGTGGCAATCCAATGGTGCCGGGAACATCGAATTATATTTACCGATGATTTACCATCCATAACCATCAAAAACCAAAGGTTAACTCTAATTCAAGGCGGAGTTCAGCAAAACGAAACTGAAATTAAGCTTGGCTGCTATCGGCATTATAAAGGAAAAGAATATGAAGTTATTGGAGTTGCTAAGCATAGTGAAAGTTTAGAGGATTATATAGTTTATAAAGCCTTATATGATGAAGAACAACTCTGGGTTAGACCGCGGGAATTGTTCTTAAGACCGGTAAAAGTTAATGGAGTGGAGCAACCACGTTTTGAATACTTAGGGAAGCGCTGATTAATTGAATAAGTGACGATTTTGTGCTTCGTAAAATGCCTAATACCGCATATTTGCTCGCACAAAATCGGATTAATCAGCGCTTCCTTAGGGAAAGCTACCGGCAACAAGGACGACTAAACTGATTAATCTTCATTGCTTCCTTAGCGCCCAAGATAAAATTCTGAATAGTTTCTGGAGTCAGTTCGCTAAAATTGTCACTGGATAAAACATCAATAAGCGGACAATATTTGGGGTTGTAACTCATATTTCGGAAATTAGTATTGATAAAAGCTTTGGTTTGACCAAAATAAAAAGCGGAGTCAGGAGTAATCTTTTCAGTTTGTTTATGACTTTTCATTTAGTTAATCACCTTTAGTGAGAAATTTAATCCTACATCAATGGTTATACCACTTTTAGCTTATATTTCAATAATATTGTTGTTAAAACTGCGTTAAAACAGATTAATTTTATGTTTCTTTTTTAAGCAAGGGAGTTTCATAAGGAAGCGCTGATTAATTGAATAAGTGACGATTTTGTGCTTAGCAAAATGCCTAATGCCGCATATTTACTCGCACAAAATATTTAATTGTTTACATTCGGCAGTAAGAATGTTAACAATATAAAAGGAATTTACTTCATTCTATATACAATATACTGTGTTCAAATGTCAAATTTCTTTATTATGAAAATCCCTCAAGCATTAAAAAATGCCTGGTGGAAAAGGTTGTATAAGTTAATTTCTTGGTTAAATATACGAATAAAACAAATTAGGTTGGCTAATGCCAACCTGAAAATTTTCTTATTGATAAAGCCTTGAGTGTTAACTAAAATTCCCGGAGCGCCATACCCTTTACTCCTAAGTTTTCCACGTTTAACTTCTCTTGAATCTCTTGAAGTTGTTTTTCAAATTTTTCTAGTTCGGCATTGATACCGGAAAACTTTTCAACAAATCGATTATCCTTTTTACTAACCTCATTCAATAAATAACGGGCATCCTCTAACCTGTTAATTGCTTGAATTACTTTGGTTTCTTCAATGGTTCCCATAAAAAATATCCCCCTTGAAATGATTGATCGCCGGGATTGCTCCCATGTTAGCGTTAATTATTATATAAGTTGAATTAAATTTCTTATATACATCTAAACACCTTCATCCCTAAAGCCGGCTAGGATGCATAGGCGAGCAGTAAGCGAAGCTTACGACCAGCCCGTGATGATTTGGGTAATGAATTTAATTCAACTTATTACAGCTGTAATAGAATGAAGTAAATATCAATTTATGCCATTTGCATTCGGCTTTAAGAATGCAAATTTTATATAAGAAATTTACTTCATTCTATATAGTTATAGATCTTCTATAAGTATAAACTTTATCCTTCGTTTCGCCAAGTTTAATTTTTATTTTTAGATTCCACAGTTCATAAGGCAATAGGTGAAAATTCCTTAAATCTCTTGTATGGAATTTAGTTTATCGGAAATCATATAAAAAACAGAGAAAGGGATGAAGCCACGAATTGAAGATTAAAGATATTATGACTGACACTATTGCTTATGTCGCCCCCGACACATCAGTGGTTGAAACCGCTCAACTTATGCAAAAACACGATGTTGGAGCTATGCCGGTATGTGAGGGAGAAAATGTGGTTGGTATTGTCACTGATCGGGATATAGTTGTCAGAAATGTTGCTCACAATAAAGATCCCAAGGTTACTCCGATTCGAGACGTAATGAGTTCACAGGTAAAAACGGTTAATCCGGATACTCCTCTTAATCAAGCAGCGACACTAATGTCTCAGAGTCAAATTAGGCGCTTACCGGTAATTGATAATAACCGTTTAGTAGGGATGGTCTCACTTGGAGATTTAGCAACTCAAGCAAAATTTGATGTCGAGTTGGCTAAGACTTTAGGAGATATTTCGTTTCCGTCCGAACCGGAGAAAATGTAGGAGGCGTAATTTTGGAGGAAAAATCCTCAGAGAAAGAATCTTTTATTAACCGGAAACGTCCGGCTTTTGAAGGGTTGGTTCAAGATTTGATAGGACCTTCCGCTCTTTTAGATGAAAAACTGGCCGGGAAACCGGTTTTTCCAAATGAAGAGGGGGAGTTGGAACCGGATAAGGATCAAATAGTTGAGGATTCGATAGATAAAGGGGAAAGTGAATAAAGTTCACTTTCCCCTTTTGATTTTATCATTTTTTTTGATTCAAATTTGCCAAGTAACTTCGATAAATCCCCGATGGTATCTCCGTTTGATGATAACTAAGATATCGTTCCAAAAAAAACGTCAGACTGGTTTTGTTGAGATGTTTTTCAAGTAACTTAATAGTCTCCGCCGGTTTGGCCGTATCCCATAAAGATAATTTTGTTTCCATAATCCCCTTGGAGGTACAAGATAATATTAACGATATTCCTTCCGGATTTTTAAAATCTTTAAAGAACTCTTCATCCTTGTCAAACATATAAAGATTCTTCCCATAATATAGCTTTAACGCTAAATCCTCTTCCTTGTTTATATAAAAATAACGCCTTTTTCCTTCAACCAATACTGCTAAACGGTCGGGATTGATCACTATCACGGGCCGGTTCCATCCATCCCAACAATTCTTTACGATTAGCTTTTGGGTGGGGAAATTGTAAGAATCACACGATTCCTCAATTTTATATTTACCATGAGTTAAGGTTAACTCTTGATAGCTCAATTTGGGTATATGGTAGGTATTATTATTAAGTTTAAAACGGCAGTCATAATTTAAACCGTTAACGAGAAAGACTTTTGCTTCGGTGACGGTAGCAAAGCAAACTTTGATAATAACTACCAGTAAAATTAAGATTAAGGGATAAGAGGGAAGCCCGAACAAATGAGCCGTCTTTGAGGAGATACCTTTCCTGGGAGCAACTTTCTTGAAGATAGAAAGAAGTCGCGATTTAACTTTTTTCTTTTTACCGGAATTTTTTTGTGATATTAGTAAATATTTTTGATAAAGAGTATACTCCGGAAAAGATTCTTGCCAATGGTCCAAAATATTTATAGCTTCTTCATGCATTCCGTTTGCCTGATAGGCTCCTACCAACAGAGATAACAACCAAAGTCCTTTTTCCTTGTGTTGGGTAACAATATGATCCAGATATGACCAGGCTTCATGAGGACGGGATTGTAGGATTAAAGTCAATCCCAGTTTCTCTCTAACAACCGGATTATCATTAATAGCCAGAGAACTTAGATATGATTTTTCCGCGTCCTGGAGACAAGTAAAGAAAAGATATGTATCACCTATCGCCTCGATAATTGCCGGCTCACGACAAAAAATTTTTTTCATTTTAGCGACAGTATCCAAAAAGCCGTTTTTGTCATAGTGGTTGATAAAACCTACCAACAGATTTTCCGCTTTGGGATCACTATGGGGGTCGGCCAGATATTCTTTAAGAATGGGAGATAAAGCTTCTTTATGATTAGCATTAAACTCCTTCAAACTTTGACTGTTTTTTTTATAACAACGGTGACATTTGATAGTTTTACGATCTTTAAGTGGATATAAAGGGAAAATAATAGAAAAGTATGAGGTAACATCATAGGATTCAATTTTAGAAAATTTTCCGCAGAAAGAGCAATTGGAAAAGAAATATTGGATATTTCGTTTTCCAAGATTAGTAATACCTATACCTAGGAAATTAAAGTTCATATAAATCTCCTTTTAACTTGCAAACTCTCCATGAAAAATGTCTAATGATTAAATTCGGCGCTCTTTTCATTTTTCCTTTTTTTAACATCGGACCTTACAGGAATGAATTCAGTAATAATCTAAAATTAAATCCAAAAAAATTCGAACAACCTTTTTGTTCAATAATGGTATGGATTTGAACGATTATTACAGAATGTTAACCGGACAGTAGCGCCCTAAAATATAAAAAAAGCAGGATTTTATTTCCTGCCTTGGCTTTGTATATTTTCACCAGCATTATTTTTGCCATAGAGTTGCTTCATATCTTTTTCCAAAATGTCTTTCCCTTTTTCATCCGCTCTTTTCTGTTTCTTATGTTCATGATAAAAAAGGTCCATAATTTGAAAATCTTCTAAAGTTTTTAAAATGAACTGGACTCCAAGTTGAAAATTATTAAAAGACTTCTTAATTTTAACTACTTTGCCAATAATCTGTAATTCTTTAGGGTGATGGGGTAAAGTAAAAAAAAGCCGAGTAAAAACTGGTAAATTATTAATGAGCTCTTGAAAAGAAAAGTCATTTTTAGAAATTTCAATTAATGCTCCCGCCGGATTTAAATCTTTTATTCTGCCGTTAGTAGGGGTTGAGATAGTGTTTAGGTTGTTTTGAGCGTCAGGTTTAACTATTGCAATTTCTGTGGAAATGTCAATTGGGATACGGGCATATGAACGCTGAATTTTATCATATTCTACCGGGGGTGTATCGCAAACTAAAACAGTCTTTCCATCTTCCACCTGGCATTCGCTCACATTTAAACCCATTTTAGCAAAAAAACGTTGGCCGCAGTTTAAAGTAAGTTTACCAATCAAAGGAGGGTTAAGAATTAATTCTTCCAGGCAATGTAAAAACAATTTTCCATTGGCGACAGTAGCTTTTTCAATAGCGGTACTAAAGGTATTGTTATGGGAAAATTCCAATTGAATTCCTTTAAAGATATTTTCCATTTTTTTATGCCACCTCCGATATATGTATCGGATAAAGACATAAATTTATTAGTAAAATATTTATATTTTTTTAGACTTATGGATTCATTAAGTAAGATTAAATAAGATCTTAAAAATTTTAGAGTTAAAGCGAAAATAAGTAAGTTATAAATCTATTTTATCTAGTTTCATTAGATAGCTTGTCTGATGATAATTGAAGTTCATTATGATTTAAATGTTTTGCTTGGGCTAACTTTTGTTCCAGTTCTATGAATCCGATTTCAACAGTATTATAAAGGGCTTGCAACCCATCACCAAACCGATGCAGTTCTTTTTTTAGATTATTGGTTATCGGATTTTCAACTTTGTTCAAATTTATCACCTTCATTAGTTTTTATAATGATTAGTGTTACTCTTTATAATAATTCATATGCAAAAATATCTGCTAATAACTTCATAGAAATTAGAGCCATTTTTCTTAGTTTAAAATAATTCTAGCACATACTGAGAAATCTTTATGTCGAATTTTCTCGCTTAAGTAAATTTATTATAACCTCGATCCGGTAAGTAGGTTATCAAGTCATACAATTTTTTCGCTCATGCAAGTATTTTATGTCAAGATGTTTGTCGATTTAGCCGATTCTGATTTTTTTCTATTAGAAATCGGCTAAACGACCAGAAAACTAAAGTTAAGTAAACAGGCAGGGAAACCCGGTTTCAATAGCGAAAGGAAGTAAACCGAAAACAAAAAGTTTGAAGGAACGCCTATGAATAAATTTGTACATCTCCATGTTCATACCCAATACTCCTTGCTGGACGGGGCTGCTGATATAGGACTTTTGTTACAAAAGGCCAAGCAGCTTGATATGCCTGCCCTGGCTATTACCGATCATGGTGTAATGTACGGCTGTCTGAAATTTTATCAACAGGCATTAAAAATAGGAATAAAACCAATCCTGGGTTGTGAGCTATATGTGGCTCCTCGGAGTTTAAATGACAGAGTCGCAAAAGTAGATGATAATCCTTATCATATCGTACTCTTGGCTGAGAATAATGTCGGTTATCAAAACCTGATGAATTTGGTTTCAATTGCCCATTTGAAAGGTTTTTATTATAAACCGCGGGTTGATTTGGAGACGCTGACCCAATATTCCCAAGGGTTAATCGGAATGACTGCCTGTATGTCCGGACAGATTCCCCGTTTATTGTTGGAGAACCGTTTTACAGAGGCTAAAGAGTTAGTATTCAGTTATAAAAAGATTTTTGGCCCGGAAAACTTTTTTTTGGAAATACAATATCAACAATTAGCCGACCAACGAAACCTCAATCGCAATCTGGCTGAATTAGCAACAGAGACTGGAACCCCGTTAGTGGCTACTAACGATGTTCATTATTTAAATCGGGAAGATGCACAGGTTCATGACGTTTTGCTTTGTATTCAAACTGGAAAGACTGTTAATGAAACTAACCGGATGAAATTCCCGACTTCCGAATTTTATTTTAAAAATCAACAAGAAATGGCCGAACTTTTTCCGGAATATCCGGAAGCTTTGAATAATACAATCAAGATTGCTGAACGCTGTAATCTCCGGTTGGATTTAGGAAAAATCCATATGCCGCAATATGCGATTCCTAATGGAACAACACCGGAAGTATATTTGGAGCAATTATGCCGGGAGGCAGTATCAACTAAGGAAATACCCTGGGATGAAGAACGCGAAAAACGCTTGCAATATGAATTATCGGTTATAAATCAAATGGGATTCCCGGGCTATTTCTTAATTGTCCGTGATTTTGTCCATTATGCCAAAGAGAACCGGATTATGGTGGGGCCGGGGCGGGGCTCCGCCGCCGGTAGCTTAGTGGCTTATTTATTGGGAATTACTAATCTGGACCCAATGGAGCATGGATTACTTTTTGAGCGGTTTTTAAATCCGGAACGGATCTCCATGCCAGATATTGATATTGACTTTTGTTTTGAACGCCGGGGTGAAGTTATTAGTTATGTCCGTAACCATTATGGCGAAGACCGGGTAGCCCAGATTATTACATTTGGAACTATGGCAGCCCGGGCTGCTATCCGGGATGTAGGAAGAGTTTTGGGGATCTCTTATGGTGAAGTTGATCGGGTAGCTAAAATGATCCCTCATGAGATAGGGATCTCTATAAAGGAAGCTATTGCTAACTCCCCGGGATTAAAAGAGTTAGTTGACTCTAACCCAAAAATCGCCCAAATGATAGCAATCGCCTCTAAAATAGAGGGATTTCCCCGTCATGCTTCCACTCATGCCGCCGGGGTGGTTATTTCCGGTGAACCGCTTACTAATTACCTGCCTTTGAGCCGTTCCAACGAGGATGAGGTAGTCACCCAGTTCCCGATGGAAGACATCGAAGCTTTGGGCCTTTTAAAAATGGATTTCTTAGGTTTACGGACCTTAACGGTTTTACGGGATACTAAAATATTAATTGAAGAACACCGGAAGGAATCAGTCGAGATTGACCGGATACCATTGGATAACAATTTGACTTACCAGGATTTAGCCGATGGACATACTCTGGGAGTATTTCAATTGGAAAGTGGCGGGATACGTCGTTTATTGATGCGTTTAAGACCGGAACGGATATCCGATCTAACAGCTTTAGTGGCTTTATACCGCCCCGGACCGTTGGGTAGCGGGATGGTTGAAGACTTTATCAAGGGACGTCACGGCCAAAAGCAACTTAGTTATCTGCATCCTTTGCTGGAACCAATCCTAAAAGAAACATACGGGGTAATTCTCTACCAGGAACAAGTAATGAAAATCGCCAGTGAGCTTGGCGGGTTCACACTCGGTGAGGCAGATCTGGTCCGGCGGGCTATGGGTAAGAAAAAACCGGAAGTTCTAGCGGCTATGCGGGAGCAGTTTATCCAGGGAGCTGTTGAAAAAGGTGTTTCTAAAGAAACAGCTTCGGCTATCTTTGATTTAATGGAATATTTCTCCGGCTATGGATTTAATAAATCACACTCGGCCGCTTATGCATTGGTGGCTTACCAAACCGCCTATTTTAAGGCGAACTATCCCCAGGAATATATGGCGGCTTTACTAACCAGCGTAATGGGGAATACCGATAAAATTGCTTTATATATAGAAGAATGCCGCCGGATGGGAATTACAATTTTACCTCCTGATGTCAACAAGAGTTTTCCATTCTTTAGCCCGGAGGGTGAGGCCATCAGATTCGGCTTGTTAAGCATTAAGAATGTTGGAATCGGAGCCATCGAAAAGATTATCCAGGAACGGAGAAACGGTAACTACTTATCATTAGAGGATTTTTGCCGCCGGGTCAGTCATCAATTAGTCAATAAACGGGTATTGGAGAGTTTAATTAAATCAGGCTCCTGTGATTTTCCAGGGACCAATCGCCGGCAGATGTTAGTTGAGCTGGATGATATATTGGAAAGGACCAATAAGAGAAATGTCTCTAAAAATCAACTTTCTTTAATTGAAATGGCAGATATGGTTCCGGATAAAAGAGATACTTCGGAACTATTACCTGAATATCCGGCTCAAGAATTATTGTTGATGGAGAAAGAATATTTAGGAGTATACCTCTCCGGCCATCCCTTGGATGAATGGCGGGAAAAGTTTGGCCAAAATGGGATAATTCCTATTGCCGATCTTGAAGAAGAACCGGATGGAAAAGAGGTTCTACTAGGAGGGGTTGTGACTCAGTGGCGGGTAATCAATACCAAAGCCGGAGCCCAAATGGCCGGTTGCCGACTGGAAGACTTAACCGGTTCGATTGAAGTAATTGTTTTTCCTAAATTATATTCAATTATAAAGGAGGGTTATCTTCCGGATCGAGTAACTGTAATTAAAGGACGGCTTGAACATCAGGATGAAGGAATTAAGGTATTGGCATCACAGCTTAGATGGCTGGAGCAGGACAGTTAGTTTATCAGTAACTATCAAGGCCTATAGAATTCAGGAGTCAGAAGCCACAATCCAGAATGTGTATCTGAATCTTACGAAACATATCTTTCAGGTTTTATTCTGAAATCCGGCTTTATAAAAATTTTTACAAATTATTAGTTTAAATATTAAAAAAGCGGAGGCTAAAAAATGGGATTGCGAGAGGATGCTTTAGATTTACACCGTCAAAACAAAGGTAAGGTTGCGGTGTTAAGTAAGGTTGCAGTTAAGGATGCTAAGGATTTAAGTTTGACGTATTCACCAGGGGTAGCGGAGCCGTGCAAGGAAATTGCCCAAAATCCCGATTTAAGCTATGAATATACCAACCGTGGTAATATGGTTGCTGTAGTTTCCGATGGAACTGCAGTTTTGGGACTTGGAGACATTGGAGCTCTGGCCGGATTACCGGTTATGGAAGGAAAGGCGATCCTTTTCAAGACTTTTGCCGATGTCGACGCTTTTCCGATATGTCTGGGGACCAAACAAGTTAATGAAGTAGTGCAAGCCGTTAAATGGTTGGAACCGACATTTGGCGGAGTTAACCTTGAGGATATTTCCGGTCCCCGTTGTTTTGAAATTGAGGAAGGGTTAAAGAAAATACTCGATATTCCGGTTTTTCATGATGATCAACATGGTACGGCGGTAGTTTGTTTTGCCGGTTTGATCAATGCTTTAAAAGTGGTAAATAAAAATATATCTCAAGTTAAAGTGGTGGTTAACGGAGCCGGAGCAGCAGGGATTTCAATTACTAAATTGTTGAAAGCCGCTGGCGTAGAGTATACCAATATCAGTATATGTGACAGCAAAGGTCTGCTTTATCCGGGTAAAGATCCCGGAAATAAATATAAAGAAGAAACAGCTATTTTAACTAATCCGCAAGTCAAAAAAGGTACTCTGGCTGAAGTAATGGTTGGCGCTGATGTATTCATCGGAGTTTCGGCAGCTAATGTAGTTACTCCGGAGATGGTTAAGTCTATGGCCGCTAAATCGATAATTTTCGGATTGGCCAATCCGGTTCCGGAGATTATGCCGGAAGAAGCTTTTGCTGCCGGGGCAGCAGTAGTTGGAACCGGACGGTCTGATTATCCTAACCAAATAAATAATGTTCTCGGTTTCCCGGGAATTTTTAGAGGAACCCTTGACGTAAGAGCTTCGGAGATTAATGAACCGATGAAAGTGGCTGCCGCTACCGCTATTGCGGAATTGATCACCGATAAAGAAAGAACAACAGAGTATGTAATCCCTAAACCATTTGACCGGAGAGTGGTGCCAGCGGTAGCTTTGGCCGTAGCCAAAGCCGCAATTGAAACCGGAGTAGCCAGAGACTTAAAAACGGATGAAGAGTTAATGGAAGGATTTAAAAAACGGGGACTCTTGTAAAGAAGTAATCAGGAGTCAGGAGCCAGGAGAATATTGTCAATGCTCATCTAGAAAATGCTATCGAAGCTTGTCGTTCACCCAGCCTTATTTTCATACTTTCAGGTGTGCAGCAGAAGCTGGCGTGGACGACTTTGTAGTATTGTTAATCTGTTTAGAAAGTTTCTCTCAAAATACACATACACTACCAGCTCCTGACTCTTAAAGACTATATGCTTATTTTTATATTGAGAAGCATTTCTACTTGAAAGTCGGCATATCTTTTATGGGGTGAATTAAGAATGCCGATTTTCGAAAAATTAATTATTTTTGGAGCATTGAACTTTATTGTTTTAATATATTTACTGATTAAGTTAATTGTCCAAGGGAATTCCTTCTCCAAATCAACCGGATTGACTTGGGAATTAATAATTGGAGACACCAGCGAACATCCGGATTATAACTTTTCCGAGATAATGATCTGGGTCCCGGTTCTCCGGAAAACTTGGTGGTTTATGCTGGCTTCTTTTGGGATTTATTGGTTGATAGCGCCCGAATTATCAAGCTTAGTGGGGATAATATCATTAATAGTTTTTCATATATTATGGTATTACTGTGCATCTTTGACGTTAAACTGGCGATATAACCGAGCTATTAATGTAAATTCAAATTGGGGAATTATTTACCGAAGAATTGATGGAAATTCCTCAATAGTCCAAAAATCATTGGCAGAACTGGATTTACGCAAGAAGAACTTGTTGGTATTGGCTATTGAGCGGGACAATAAAATTATTCCATTTCCTAAGGGTTTGGAGATCATTCAAAACGGTGACCGACTGGTAATGTTCGGTGACTTAAGCGCTTATTCAACCGCGTTTTCATGAGGCTTATCTCCTTATAATTAAATTATTGCTTGACACTGTCACCAAAGGTAACTATAATTAAATAAAATATATTATTCCAGGAGAGTTTGATGGACCAATTGGACCATATGGAAGAGATTAGCGGAGATTATGTAGTAGTTAGAGCATTAGAAGATGGAGTTACCATTATCGGCTTAACCAGGGGGAAAGATACCAAATTTCATCATACTGAAAAACTTGATCGTGGTGAGGTAATGCTTTTTCAGTTTACCGAACATACTTCAGCAATGAAGATAAGAGGTAAAGCCGAGATATTTACGAAACACGGACCAGTTAAAAGCGGGAAAGAAGAATAGAATTTTTAGGATGTAAGGGCAATCGTACGGGCGAATAGCAATTCGCCCGTACCATAAATATATTTTATATTATCATAGGTGGTTACACCACCAGAGCAGAGTAGAGTTAAGAAATAGTTGAGATTAGTTGTAGACGAGCTGAGTAGTCGTGGTTTTTGAGACCGGACTTCTTAGAAGTCCGGTTTTTTATTTTGCCTTTAGGAGGAGCCGAGATGAGTGAAGCATTTTTAGAGAATCTACCATTGGTAAGAACCACTGGTACTGCAAGCAAGATTTTAATTAGAGGAATTGAGATTGGCGGGACTCAACCGGTAATAATTGCCGGCCCTTGCGCAGTGGAGTCTGAAGAACAAATATTGGAGATTGCTGATTTTGTAAAAGAACAAGGAGCCCATGGGTTGCGAGGCGGTGTTTTTAAACCGCGCAGTTCGCCGTATAGTTTCCAGGGACTGGGTCAGTCAGGTTTGGAGTATTTGGCTTTGGCCAGAGAAAAAACCGGGTTATTTATAGTGATCGAAATTACCAGTACCGAACAAATCAACTTAGTTGCTGATTATGCCGACTTGATTCAGATCGGCGCCCGGAATATGCAAAACTTTGAACTATTGAAAGCCGTAGGACGATGTAATAAACCGGTCTTGTTAAAAAGAGGACTTTCGGCAACTATTAAAGAGCTGTTACAAGCAGCTGAATACATTCTGTATGAAGGTAATCAGAATGTTATCCTTTGTGAGCGGGGAATCCGGACTTTCGAGACCGCTACCAGAAACACCTTGGATATAAATGCAATTCCGTTACTGAAACAATTGACCCATCTTCCGGTTTTTGCCGATCCAAGCCATGGTACCGGACGGAGTGATTTGGTAATGCCGGTGGCTAAAGCTATTCTTTCTGCCGGCGCCGACGGTTTAATTATCGAGGTGCATCCAAATCCCGTTACCGCTTTATCTGATGGGATTCAATCTTTAGATTTTAAAGCCTTCGGAAATTTAATGAATCAACTCCAAATTCCTAAGAATTACCGGACTGAAGACAGTAATTCCCTTAATATACCTAATTTTAATGAATTTCAAAGGCTGGCTGATTCCGGTTATAACTATATTCCGGTTCATCGCGAATTGATTACCGATTCCGAGACGCCGGTAACAGCTTTCGCCAAGTTAACCGAGGGATCAGGCCGCTTTCTTTTGGAGAGCATAGAACGGGGAGTGCAGATCGGCAGGTACTCTTTTATTGGTTGGGATCCGTTAGTTACCATCAAAGCCTCCGGTAACAGGGTTGAAATAATCGATAATTATGGAACCGCAATTGTTGAGAACTGTGACCCTTTAGCGGAACTGGAACGTAAGCTGCATGCGCTTAAAGTATCGCCGTCGACTGAATTGGACAAATTTTTCGGTGGAGCGGTTGGTTATATCGGATATGATTATGTGGAGAATATTGAAAAATTGTCGTTAAAAAATCCTTCAACCACTGAAATGCCCGATCTCTATTGGATAATTCCAAAGTTTTTAGCGTGTTTCGATCATTTAACTCATAAAATTACTTTGGTCTTTTTAACAAAAGTTGTTGATGAACAACTCGAAGAATCTTACCAAAATGCCTTAAAACAATTAGAAATTGTAATTAATAAGTTGCAGGACCGGGTGGAGTTGTTGCCATTGGGGGGTCTGAATAAATCAGCTAAACCGGTATGCAATTATTCTTTATCAAAAGAAGAATTTATGGAACGGGTTGACCGGATTAAGGAATATATTTTGGCCGGTGATGCTTTTCAAGTGGTTTTATCACAGCGGATAATTCAACCTTATCATAATGACCCTTTCTTGTTTTACCGCTTATTAAGGACAATTAACCCTTCGCCTTATCTTTTCTATCTTGATTTTGGAGATTTTCAAATAGCCGGTTCCTCGCCGGAAGTCATGGTGCGTTTGGAAGGCCGTGAGGCCATTCTTAAACCGATCGCCGGGACCAGGCATCGAGGCGCCAGTCCGGCAGAAGACCAAAAACTTCGCGAAGAATTGCTTAAAGACGAAAAAGAACGGGCTGAACATACTATGCTGGTTGATTTAGGCAGAAATGACTTGGGTAGGGTTTGCCGGTTCGGCAGCGTCAAGGTGGAAGAATTGATGAACGTTGAGAACTATTCTCATGTTATGCATATCGTCTCGTTGATTAAAGGAGATTTATTACCGGAATATTCGGGAGTCGATTTGCTAAGATCCGTTTTTCCAGCTGGGACATTGTCGGGAGCTCCGAAAATCAGGGCTATGGAGATCATTGAAGAAATGGAGCCGGTTAAGCGGGGTTATTACGGAGGCGCTGTCGGCTATCTTGGATTCAACGGCAATCTGGATACTTGTATTACAATCAGAACCGTTCTTTTCAAGGATAAACAGGCCCATTTACAAGTAGGCGCAGGCATAGTAGCTGATTCAGTCCCGGAAAAAGAGTATGAAGAAACCCTGAACAAAGCCGGAGCAATGCTGGCGGCGCTGAGTAGAGCGGGAAAATGAAAATGCAATTGACAATTAAGTAATTTCGGATTTCGAATTGCAGATTTCGGATTTAAAAACAAATAGACGAACTAATGAACCAATAACTAATGAACTAATAACTAATATGGGGTGGTAAGCTTGTTGGTTATGATTGATAATTATGATTCATTCACTTATAATCTGGTCCAATATTTCGGAGAATTGGAGGTGGAGATGAAAGTATTCCGTAATGATCAGGTTTCAGTGGACTACTTGGAAGAGTTAAAACCTGATTATCTAGTAGTATCACCGGGGCCTTGTACTCCAAAAGAAAGCGGGATTTCACTTGATGCAATCCGGCGTTTCTCCGGGAAAATTCCGGTATTGGGTGTCTGCCTTGGGCATCAATGCATAGGCGATGTTTTTGGTGGCAGAGTGATTAGAGCTCCTTATCCGGTACATGGAAAACAATCGCTGATTCATCATAACCGGGATTATTTATTCCAAGGAGTGCCCGAGCCATTTGAAGCTGTACGATACCATTCCTTGGTGGTCGAAAAAAATTCGCTGCCGGATTGTTTGGAGATAACCGCTACTACCGAGCCGGATTTGATTATGGGGTTCAAACATCGTCAACATCCGACCTACGGATTGCAATTTCACCCCGAATCCATTTTCACTGGTGTAGGGAAGAGCTTGTTAGCGAATTTTCTTAGCATGAAAGAATAGTTGATTCTATAAGTCAGTAAAACATAGCCCCCAAGGATGATAAGGTTTTAGGCTTCTATGACTGGTGGTTGCCCCTATTGCAGGCCAGGGGCAAGGGGTCGCAGTTAGACCTAAAACTAATCACCAAACTCGCGAACTAATAACTAATATCCAATGAACCAAATTTTGAGAGGAGATGAGTGGAGTGTTTAAGGAAAGTTTGGCAAAGTTAATGCGGAAAGAAGATTTAAGTGAAGAAGAGATGGTGCAGGTAACAAATATGATTATGGAAGGGGAAGCTTCCCCGGCCCAGATCGGCAGCTTTTTAACGGCTTTAAGACTAAAGGGAGAGACGGTTAATGAAATAGTAGGAGCAGCCAAAGTGATGCGTGAAAAAGCCCTCAAAGTTAGGTTTGAGGCTCCGGTGCTGGTTGATACCTGTGGAACCGGTGGCGATGGTTCAAATACGTTTAATATTTCAACTACGGCAGCATTTATAGTGGCGGCTGCCGGTATACCGGTTGCCAAACATGGAAACAGGGCTGTTTCCAGTAATTGCGGCAGTGCTGATCTGTTGGAGGCTTTAGGAATAAAAGTTGATATGCCTCCCGAAAAAGTGGAACAATGCTTGCAAGAAGCCGGTATTGGATTTATGTTTGCTCCGGCATTTCATTTGGCGATGAAACATGCGATTGGACCTCGCCGGGAATTAGGATTTAGAACAATATTCAATATTTTAGGGCCATTAACAAATCCGGCCAGAGCCAATTGCCAGTTATTAGGGGTATATCTTCCGGAGTTGACTGAAGTAATTGCCGAAGTTTTACAACGGTTAGGCGTAAAAAGGGCTATGGTAGTTCATGGTGGCGGCGGACTTGATGAACTCTCATTGGAAGGTGAAAACAAGGTAAGTTTCTTAAAAGACGGTTCCATCAATACCTTTACTTTTAAGGCTGAAGATGTCGGCCTAAAAGCGGCTGCCAATCAATTACTTCAGGGAGAACATCCGGTCGAGAACGCTAGATTAACGGAAGCGATTTTAAGCGGTAAAGAACAGGGGCCAAAATATGAGGTGGTATTACTAAATGCCGCCGCCGCTTTAATGGTCTCCGGGCTGGCTGACGACTTTAAAGCCGGTATTGCTTTGGCTGAAGAGTTAATCAAAACCGGCCGGGCTTATGAAAAATTGCAACAGTTACGGAAAATAGCTGTCTAAAAAAAGTCACAAAGTCATTAAGTCACAAAGTCAAAAGTCGAAAGGCGAAAGTTGAAAGTTAAGAGGCGAAAGACGAAAGCATAAACCTCCTGACTCCTGGATTCTGGGTTCTGGACTTCGGACTTCAAACTTCAGACTTCAAACTTATTTCAAGTGGGGGCTAAGATGTTCTTAGAAGAAATTTTAAGCTATAAAAAAATAGAGTTGGATACCAAAAAACAACATAAACCTTTTAAAGAACTTTATAAACAATTGGATCAAGCAGAGCCGGTTCGTTCGTTTATAAACGCCTTGCAGGGAGAAACAATCAGTTTGATTGCCGAAGTTAAAAAGGCCTCCCCTTCAAAAGGTCTATTGTGCCTGGATTTTAACCCGGTTGTTCTGGGACGAAGCTACGAATCGGCCGGCGCTGCGGCGATCTCCGTTTTAACTGACGAAAAATACTTTCAAGGTTCGTTGGAGTATTTGCGTCAAGTTAAAACTGAAACCCAAAAGACTCCGGTTTTAAGAAAGGATTTTATAATCGACGCCTATCAGTTAATCGAAGCCAGAGTTTTTGGGGCTGATGCTGCTTTATTAATAGTTGCTGCTTTAAATAAAACCGATTTGCATAATTTTATTCAAGAAGCAATAAATCTGGAGTTAACTCCTTTGGTAGAAGTTCATGACCGGCAGGAGCTGGATAAGGCGCTTGATGCCGGGGCTAAAGTCATTGGAATTAATAACCGTGACTTAAAAAGCTTTCATGTTAATCTTGACACTACGTATCAACTATTGTCCGCCATCCCATCCGGAATAATATCCGTTTCGGAAAGTGGAATTCGTAACCGTAAGGATATCGAAGAGTTAGAAAAAGCCGGAGTAAAAGCGGTTCTGGTTGGAGAGTCGATTGTTACGGCCGGCGATCCGGAAAAACATATCAAGGAACTACTGGGGTTAGTATCATGATACCGGTTAAAATTTGTGGTATTACTAATATTGAAGATGCATTAACTTGTATAAATGGCGGCGCATCATCCTTGGGTTTTGTTTTTGCTCAATCAAAACGGCAAGTAAGCGTAGAAAAAGCGTATTACATTTCCCGTCAACTCCCCCCTTTTATAACAAAAGTGGGAGTGTTTGTCGATGAGGATCCATTGGTAATCCGGGAAATACTAAAGGATTGCCAATTGGATCTGGCTCAGTTACACGGCGCTGAACCGGCTCAAGTTTCCGAAGTCTTACCGGGAAGAGTGATCAAAGCCTTCCGGGCTGGTTTGGACGGGCCGGATCTAATTTGGCGGGGACTACCTTTGAGAGCAATTTTAGTCGATTCATTTTCACCAAAAGCAGCAGGAGGTACCGGAGAAACTTTTGATTGGAATCTGTTTCAAGAATTCCGGGTTTTAGGATATAAAATGATTTTAGCAGGCGGATTAAATCCTGATAATATTCAGCTGGCAATTAAAACAGCAAAGCCTGATGCAGTGGACCTATCAAGCGGGGTGGAATTAGAGCCCGGCATAAAAGATCCGGAGAAGATTAAAAAATTATTTAATGCAGTTCGGTATGGCAACTGAATTACGTTGGAATAAGAGGTTGATGATGGGAATCAAGAT
The DNA here is from genome assembly GCA_023435225.1 of Bacillota bacterium. Classification (GTDB taxonomy): domain Bacteria; phylum Bacillota; class UBA4882; order UBA8346; family UBA8346; genus UBA8346. Next base: position 36,359 of record JAEYRX010000015.1, on the reverse strand, counting down.
TGCAACAGATTTGAATTATTTACCGGAGAAAAAAGTATTAAAAATAATTACTTCTATAATAAGCTCGGGTATCAGATATTTAAAACGGAAAAAGTAAACGATAACTTAAGTTTGGTCTTTTTTGAAAAATATATCTTTAATAATTGAGAGAATTGCATAATTCATTAGAACAACATTTGATACAATATATTGATAGATATATCTGGGCGACTCACTATATATTGTATCAAAATCAAAATTGACGACATTATGCAATTCTCTGAATTAAGCAATAAAAATTAACTACAGAGTTTGGAGTGAATAAACTTGAATGTAAAACATGAAAACTGGTATTTCGGAGACTACGGCGGGCGTTATGTACCGGAAACATTGATGGTGGCATTGGATGAATTGGAAGCCGCCTATCGGAGTTACGCCGATACACCTGAGTTTAAAGCAGAGTTAGCGGAACTTTTCCGGTATTATTCCGGACGGCCTACTCCGCTCTATTATGCCGAAAGGTTTAGCCGGGAGTTGGGAGATGGAAAGATCTATATTAAAAGAGAAGACCTTAATCATACCGGCGCTCATAAAATCAACAATACCTTAGGACAGATTTTGCTGGCCAAGCGGATGGGGAAAAAGCGAATTATCGCTGAGACGGGCGCCGGGCAACATGGAGTAGCTACGGCAACCGTAGCTGCCAAATTTGGTTTGGAATGTATCGTTTATATGGGTGAAGTTGATATTGCCCGTCAGGCATTGAATGTCTTCCGGATGAAATTATTAGGCGCCGAAGTCAGACCGGTTACTTCCGGCAGTAGGACTTTGAAGGATGCAACCAATGAAGCGTTACGTGACTGGGTTGCTAATGTTGACGATACCTTTTATATTATCGGTTCGGTAGTGGGACCCCATCCTTATCCCGATATGGTTAAAGATTTTCAGTCAATAATCGGACGGGAAACCAGAGAACAATTAATGGCGGCTGAAGGCCGGCTTCCTGATTATGTGGTGGCTTGTGTAGGGGGCGGCAGTAATTCCATGGGGATCTTCCAAGAGTTTATTCCGGAAAAGTCAGTTAAGCTCATTGGGGTGGAAGCCGCCGGTAAGGGAGTTCAAACCAGTCACCACGCTGCTACTTTAGGTAATGGCCGGCCAGGTGTTTTACATGGAGCTTTAAGTTATTTGCTTTCAGATGAAGACGGCCAAGTTATAGAAGCTTATTCCATTTCGGCCGGACTTGATTATCCGGGGGTAGGACCGGAACATAGTTTTCTAAAAGACAGCGGACGGGTATCTTACCGGTCGGTTACCGACCAGGAAGCTTTGGCAGCTTTTGAATTCCTTACTAAAACCGAAGGGATTATTCCAGCCTTGGAAAGTTCACATGCGGTAGCCGAAGCCCGGAAAATAGCCACTGGTTTAAAAAAGGATGAAATAATGGTAATTAATCTATCAGGACGCGGTGATAAAGATATTTATACAGTTGCTGAAGCCATGGGGGTGAAATTATGAATCGAATTGCAGCTAGATTTAATCAATTAAAGTCGGAAGGTAAGAAGGCTTTCATCCCTTATATAATGGGAGGAGATCCGGATTTAGCTAAAACAGCGGAATTAATAAGAATGTTGGCTGATAATGGAGCCGATCTTATCGAAGTTGGGGTGCCGTTTTCCGATCCGGTGGCTGACGGACCGGTGATTCAGCAAGCCGGAGTGCGTTCGCTTCATAATGGTTGTAGTTTAGATAAGTTATTGGCAACTATCGAAGAAGTCAATCATAATATTGATACTCCGGTAATTTTGATGATATATTACAATATGATTTTTCAAAGAGGGTTTGCTGAGTTTTTTGAAAAGCTGAAAACAGCGGGTTGCGCCGGATTAATCATTCCCGATTTACCCCCTGATGAAGCTGGTGATCTTCGCCGATTGGCTACGGAATATGGAATAGGAGTGAATTTTTTAGTAGCGCCCACCAGTAACGAAGAACGAATAACCCAAGTGGCGGAGGCCTCGACCGGATTTGTTTATGCTGTTTCCCTTAAGGGAGTTACCGGAGCAAGGGCGGAGCTTCCACCGGAATTACCGGTTTTTATTGAAAAGATCAAAAAAGCGACCAGTAAACCGGTAGCGGTTGGTTTCGGAATATCATCCTCTGAACAGGCAAAAATGGTTTCAAAGCTGGCCGATGGAGTCATTGTCGGCAGCGCTATCGTAAAAGCGGCGAACCAGGATCCTAGTCTCGGTGAATTAAAAGAATTAATAACAAAGTTAAGATCTGCCATCTAAACCTTAATCTTGAAATGATTTTTTAGGTTATCGGCTGGATAGAGATAATTAATCGGGGCTGTTGCAAAATAGACTTTTTTGTCATTCTGTCCACCCAGCCCTAAACGGCTGGGCTAGGTGTATAAAAGCATTCTAAACCCCCTACGGGGCTCGGTAAAAACTCCGAAGTATAACCCAGCCCCATTCGCGGGGCTTGAGAACGATTTTATAGGCCTAGCCAGGTCCTTTAGGGCCTGGTGGAGATGAAGAATTCAGTTATTTTTTATTTTGTAACAGCCCCTTTTAGTGTTTTTAGAATTATTTTACATTATCTTCATAAGTTTGAAATTTTTTTTTCGTACAATAAAAAAGTAAAAAGTAATTTATAAAGTTTTAGATGTAAGAGGTATTAAAATGGCATTAGAAGAAATTGTTCTGAGAATTAATGAGTCAAAAGAACGGATGCAGGAGTTATGGAATAAGAGAGAGAAAGTGAATGAAGAAATTCTGCGTGTAGCTGATGAAATAGACCAACTCTTACTTGAACATGATCGGCTTCTAAATTATCGCAGATAATTTACATCACCTGTCCCGGTATCAGGAACAGGAACCAAAGGATTTAATACTTAACCACAGAGAACACAGAGAGATTTCCAATTATTCAGATTTTTACAAAAAATTTACTTCATCCTAAATAATAACAGGAATCAAAAGGAAGTTTGTTTCATATGATAGGCCAGTGTAAAAAAACAGCTGGAGGTACTTTGGCCTTGCAAGAGCAAAAGAAAAAACGATTGACAAAACAACTGATTTTAGCCGGAAATTTTCCGGAATTACGGGAGTTAATAGGAACTAATTTACGGAATCAAAATAATAAATAGAGATATGTTAAGATTAAACCGTCTATATAAGATGGTTTAATTTTTTTCTTTGGTTCATAAAAATATCCACCGTATCGAATCTCACAGCGGGCTATTGGGAAGTGAAACCTGTTAACAAAACTTTTTTTATTTTATATGTAAGGGAATTTCATAATTACCATAATTATTTTTCAATAAAGTAGAAATGCTTCGATGCTTTTTGTTTACATCAATAAGAGATAATCCCCATTATTATGAAAATCCCTCATGTATAAGATGATCTCATATAAATTAACATATTTTCCCCAGTATTTGGCATACTATTAATTACCAACATACATTCGAAAATATATCATTCCCTGTACTTATTAGGCAGGGCATTTTACAATATGTTATTAAAATGAACAAGCTCTTGAATTAAAAATATGGGGGAGTATCTATGAGCAAAGTATCACCAACCAAAAAAGTAATGGACAAGGATCGCTATTGGAATGGAGTTTTTACCGGAGTTTTTATCGGTTGTTTCTTTCTATGTATAAGTATTCTTTTGATTATCCGGTTTCAAGGGTTAAGGGTAGCAGTTAACCCTGAACAACTGGCAATCTTAGTCAAAACAAAAGTCCAAACCGAGGCCAAAAAGGATATCCCGCGAATATTGGAGGATATAAAGAAAGAATTACCTAATGAGGTCTATAATCATTTGGAAGGGTTGAAAGGTTTGGATGATTTAACGATTGGATTTGGGCAGAGTCAAGTTAAACTACCGGATGAAGTAATAGTTGGAATAAAAAAAGAATTTAACCGGATTATCGAGGAAGCAATTATCAATACCCTTAATAACTACAATACAATCCCCTATGAAGAGCGGATTGGAAATGACGCTTATGATATGGTAAAGAGTATTATTAACCAAGAATTAATCGGTAAGACATATATTATAAAGACCTCACAGTGGTTATCGGTGCCAATCAAAATAGTCAATAGTAACAATAGTCAATTTAAAATAGGAATTTAGAGAGTTTTCTCTTTAATCTTATATACATATAATGTATTCATACTTTGGATAAAATCCAAAGCAAAATAAAACAAAAGCTAGAATGTATTAATGAAGCAATAGTAGTATTAACAATTCATTAGGATGACTACTATTGCTTTTTTGACCTTGTATTATAAGGCCGTATTTACTGTTCCAACTGAATATACAGTAATACATTATACCCTTGACTATCAGTGTTTATTGTGTTAACGTTGGTGTCAAAGTAATGTAATGAAAACATTAATCATCATTTTGCCTATGAACTATTGTAAAAATCATAAATATAATATACAACTTTCGCACTTTAATTTTAATGCAGTAAAATCAATAATTAAGGTATCAATTTTTGAAAAAATCGTTAAAACTTTCGATGTTTTCAAAAAGTTAATTTTAATTAATATGACTTTACTGCAAGCCATTTTTGTAGTGCGAAAGTTGAGTAAAATATAATAAAAATATGATACTTTCTGGTGGAGGCGGCTTTGATACAAGTAATTCCTTTTAAAGCGGATAAGGAACCGGTCTTTTTACCCCTGTTGGCTAGAGGATTGACGGATCTCTTGGTATTAAGATTTAACGCTGTCGGGATCCAAGCTCAAGTAAATACCGGCTTTGAAATTAAGGATTGGGACCAAATAATAAATCAACCACTAAATTTGACTGCTTGGAGTGGCCAGGAACTATGCTTTACCGGAGATATTACCGGCCAGGATCTGTTAACGATGGCTTTTGTTCTATATGACTCTGCTTCCAATACTTTATTTTACCAGGATAAGTTTCAAGTTACCCAGGATAAATTTTTAACCTTGTGGGAGGAACATTTACAAGATTTAATTAGTTTTATGGCAACGGATTTGAAGATGGAACTTACTAATGCAAACTCATATAACCCCCGGATGTATACCAAGTCATTGGAGGCTTTCTTAGCGTTTCGGAAGGGCTTGGAGATACTTTCCCAAGCCAAAAACGACCGTCTAAAAGAAGAAGGTCTGGAAAACCTTTTAAAGGCTGTAGCTTATGACCCCGATTATTCCGAAGCGGCTGATATACTATTATTATTCTTAATTCAAAATGATATGGTCCGTAATTTTGAAAGATGTATCAATATTTTAGAAAGATTACGGCAAATCGCCAGCGATCATCCGCGTATACCTTTAGTTTTAGCCGAGGTTTATATTCGTTGGGGCAATACGGAAAAAGCTGAACAGGTTTTGAAGGAACTATTACGGGCTTTTCCGGAATTTGTAGATGGCTGGCTCCGTTTGGCCTTACTATATCATGCATCCAACCGTTTAGATGACGCATTAGAGGCATTAAAATCTATTCTTGCTTTTCAACCTGATGAACCAACAGCTATGGATCTAATGGGCGCCATTTATGCCGGTAAAGATAATCCGGAGTTAGCGGAGGAAGTATGGCTTAAAACATTGGAAATTGACCCGGAACGGGTTAATGTTCTAAATAACCTGGCTTTACTGGCGGAAGAAAACGAAGATTTTGATAAAGCAGAGAGTTTTTTCCAGCAAGCCGTTCAATTAAATGATAATTGGTGGGGCGCTTTTTATCATTATGGTTCATTTTGCTGGCGGCGGGAACGGTTGGAAGAAGCTTTAATATTGTTGGAAAAAGCTAAACAGCTTAATACTGATAATTATCAAATTTTTCAGAACCTTGGTTTAGTACAAATCAATCTCGGAAGATATAATGAAGCGCAAGAATCTTTATTACAGGTATTACAATTAGCGCCGGATAATTCAACCCGGAGACAAACCCTTCAATTACTAAATCAGTTGAGTGATCCGCAGATTAAAACCGAATTGAGAATCCGTCAACTGGAAAGAATTTGGGTCGCCGGTAAACGATTATTGGCGGTTGGAGCTTTGATTAGAAATTTGTTTAAAGCAAAAAAACATTGGTATTATTGGTATCTATGGGGAAGGATTCTTTCCGATGTAGGAGCTAAAAGTATTTCCATTCTCTCTTGGCTGGTTGGACTGCGTTACGAACCAGGTTACCCTTTACTGAAACAAGTTGGTTTGCATTATTGGGAAAAAGGCAACTATCGCAAAGCCTTACCGATATTAAGAAAAGCTTATCAGTCTCATAAAAACGACCAAGAAACAGCTTGCGCTTATCTACAAACCTTAGTTAACCTTGGAGAAGTTGAAGAGCTGCAGGCAAATGTAAAAGGTTTATCACAATTGGTAAAAACCAATATTAATCAAACATGCAACTAATCAATTGAGGATTGCGGATTTCGAATTTTGGATTTTAAAAATACAAACCGGTCTCAAGGGAGTTTGACTTGGGACTCAAATACTAAATTTGATTTTTAATTCCGCAATCCGCATTCCGAAATCAACTATTGTTATATACAAGGAGTTAAAATGAGTCGTTCTCGAAAAGACGGGCATGGTGGGAATGTTCAAGCTGTTGATAGGGCATTATCTTTGCTGGAAATATTAGCCAAGGAAAATTCGGCGGTTTCGATATCCGAATTGGCTAGGAAATCCGGTTTAAAGTTGTCAACCGTCCACCGGTTGCTTGTTACGATGATGAATAAGAGTTTTATTGCCCAAGATCCGATTACTTCCCATTATAAGTTAGGTATCCGCACTTTCGAAATCGGCAATGCCGCCCTTTCTTCTTTCGATCTTAGGAATATAGCCAGACCATATTTAAAACAATTAACTGAAAAAGTTAATGAAACTACCAATTTAGCGGTATTGGACGGAGCTGAAGTGATTTATATAGATCAGATCGAATCCACTAATATCGTAATTGTTAAAATGTTTGCCAGATTAGGCAGCCGGGGTCCGGCTTATTGCACTGGAACCGGTAAAGTTTTATTGGCTGACTTAGCAACCGACGAATTAATCAAGCGACTTAACAAAATTGAATTTGTCAGATTCACTCCTCAAACTTTAACTAATATTGATCAATTAATAACGGTACTGGCTAAAATAAAACAGGATGGTTTTGCTTTGGATTATTCGGAACGGGATGAGGGTGTGACTTGTGTAGCGGCTCCCATTCGCAATTATGAGGGTAGAGTAATTGCCGCTTTAAGTGTTTCCGGCCCGGAAAATCGAATGGAAACCGACAGGATTAACAATGAGGTACTGCCGGCTGTTAGAGAAGCCTCTGATTCGATCTCTACCAGACTGGGTTACCGGGGCAGAACCGCTGGTTAAATATAGTAAAATAAATAACCAATTATCAACACTGAGATACTGAGGCGCTGAGAAATTAATTATCCTCACTCCGTGTTTACTCCGTGCCTCTGTGTCTCCATGTTTAATAATATTTCTTAAAGTTTTGATTTAAATCCACTAGTTTCTACTTTACTTTAAGCAATTATTGATATTGTCAAATTGGATCAATTGTGGTAAACTAGATTAGAAGATGTGTTAAGTAGGAGTGGGGAGTCCCCACTCTTTCGTTTTGTAAATAGTTTCCATGTTTATACAGTCAACTCGGGAGTGAAAATTTTGGCCCCAAAGGAAAAAGTGGAAGATGTTGTTCAAAGACTTGGAGAACCGGTAGCCGGAGAACTTGGCTATGAATTGGTAGATGTAGAATATCGAAAAGAAGGCCCTGATTGGGTTTTACGTTGTTTTATCGACAGTGAGAACGGGGTTGGCTTGAATGAATGTCAACGATTTAGTGAAGCTTTGGGAAAGATATTGGATGAGGCTGATCCGATACCCGGCAGTTATTTATTGGAAGTATCTTCTCCGGGAATAGAACGTCCTTTAAAAAAAGAAGGGGATTTTATACGTTTTGCCGGAGAAAAGATTCAACTTAAACTGCATAAACTTGTAAATGGCAGTAAATCTCATCAAGGTGAACTGCTTGGCTTAGTGGATGGGGAAATGGGAAAGCTTATCCGTTTAAAAGTAGACAACCGGATTATTGAAATCCCTAGAACTGATATAGCTAAAGCAAACATTATGGCTGATATATTCGGCGCTAAAGGGGGAAAGAAAAAGAAATGAACCATGAGTTTATGGATGCTCTGGAACAAGTCGAACGGGAGAAAGGAATAAGCAAGGAAATATTACTTGATGCTATTGAAACCGCTTTAGCTTCGGCTTACAAAAGAGATCAAAAGGTTGCTCAAAGCATTGAAGTCCGTGTTGATCCCGGGACCGGAGCATTTCGGGTATATACTCATAAAACAGTAGTCGATGAGGTTGAGGACGATAAAAATGAAATCAATTTGGAAGATGCTCAAAAAATTAATCCCATATATGAGCTTGGAGATTTAGTTGAATTTGAGATTTTCCCGAAGGAATTTGGAAGAATAGCCGCCCAAACTGCCAAACAAGTAGTAGTTCAACGGATCCGTGAGGCGGAACGCGGCATTATTTATGATGAATTTGTGAACCGGGTTGGTGATTTAATCACCGGAATTATTCAACGTTATGAGCAACGGAATATTTTCATTGATCTTGGAAGGATTGAAGGTATTCTACCTGGCAATGAACAAATGCCTAATGAGCATTATGAGCAGGGAATGCGGCTAAAAACATTTGTAGTGGAAGTTAAAAAAACCACTAAGGGACCGCAAGTATTATTATCACGGACCAGAACCGGTCTGCTAAAGCGCCTTTTTGAATTGGAAGTACCGGAGATACAGGATGGCTTAGTTGAAATTAAATCAGTGGCTCGCGAACCGGGCTACCGGTCGAAGATTGCGGTTTATAGCCGGGACAGCCAGATTGATCCGGTTGGCGCCTGTGTTGGTTCAAGAGGAATCAGAGTTCAAATGATTGTCAGGGAACTTAAAGGTGAAAAGATTGATGTTGTTCCTTGGAGCGCTGATCCGATTGAATTTATAATTAATGCCTTAAGCCCGGCTAAAGTTAGCGATGTTAAGATTTTGCCATCGAAAAAGACTGCGATCGTTATTGTTCCTGATTATCAGCTTTCTCTGGCCATTGGAAAAGAAGGGCAAAATGCCCGCTTAGCAGCTAAATTAACCAGTTGGAAAATTGATATAAAGAGTGAAACTCAGGCTGCTGAGAAAAACGAAGAAATTGAAGGGCTAGTCCGTGAAGAAATTGGTTTTAGAGAAGTTGTTGATGATATACCGGAAGAAAATATAGAACCTAAAGAGCTTACAGAAAAATTTGTAGAAGATGAACAGATTGCCGAGGCTGTTCCTAAAGAAGTTCCGGTAGATGAACCATATAATGATCTTCCGCCGGTACCGGCAGAGAATGAAGAATATATTGAAGTACCCGTCGAAAATGAGGAAGAATTTGAAGAAGATGAAGAAGAAGAAGTCGAAATAAAGGTCAAAAAGAAAAGTAAAAAGACCAAAGCTCCTAAACATTTAACTAAAATCGAATTTGATGACGAACCGATATCATTGGATGATGGTTACTTCTTCTCCGATGTTCTTGAAGAACGTGTTTCCAAAGCTGAATCCAATGATGAGCCGGCGGTCGAGACTTCAAAACCGCGTTCCTCTAAAAAGACTGCCAAAATTGAACCTGTTAAACAAGATAAACAAGAGGATGATTTTGGAGGTTTTACTATTGGTCAATTATTGGGCGACGAAATGAAAAAGAAAGAAAAAGGACGGAAAAAGGGGGATAAATAGTGAAAGTTAAAAAAATTCCCCAAAGAACCTGTATCGGGTGCAAGTCGGTTAAACCCAAAAAGGAATTGATTCGTATGGTAAGAACACCTGATGGAGAGGTTGTGGTTGATCCAACCGGAAAGAAATCAGGCCGGGGTGTATATACCTGCCCAAATCAGGAATGCTTGGAAGCCTCTTTTAAAGGGGCCATCTTGGATAAATCTTTGGAAATGACTATTACTCCGGAGATTAAAGAAAAACTACGTCAGGATTTGGCTAGATTAATTAAATGAGTAAGATTCAGTCCATACTAGGATTTGCAGCTAAAAGCCGGCAATTAATCTCCGGCAGTACTACTGTTGAAGAAGCCATAAAAAAACACCGGGTTTATTTGGTTATTTGTGCGAGTGATTTAGCGCCAAGAACTATTAAGAATTTTGAGCTTATCTGTGAAAAATATCAGATACCTTTTTATTGTTACGGTTCAACTTCTTTTTTGGGAGATTGGATAGGTAAACCGGGACGTGGTGTTATTGGGATTCTTTCATCCCATTTTGCTTCAACGATTCGAACAATTATGAGTTCTATGATTGATTAAATAGAATGATTTCGAAAAGATGAATTAATGTTACGGTTACGGAATCTTTAAGTTCATCTTTTAAATCAAGGAAGTATGTCGCTAATTTAAGGGAATTGGATTAATTAGCGCGACATATCTAGATGGGAGTGACCAGCCATAAATAAAGTGCGCGTTCATGAATTAAGTAAGGAATTGGGAATTAATATTAAAGAATTAATGGCTTTTTTGAATCCTCTCGGCGCTAATGTACGTAATCATATGAGTACTATTGAGGATAAATATGTGGAACAGGCTCGTCAGGCTTTTCCGGCAGCACCAAAAGCTAAAACACCTACACCACCTAGTCAGCCAAGCCAAACCGGAAATCCTGTCAAAGCTAATGTTGAAACAGAGAAGATTGAAAAAAGTGAACCTATTAAACCTAAAACTTCAGAAAAACCCAGGTTACCGGAGTCTAATATTCCTAAGAAAGATTTATCTTCGGTTAAACCGGAACGTTTCAATGAAAAACCGGCGGTTAAACCGCCCGTTAATCAACACAAGAATATTCCTCCCCGAAGTGGTAATCAACCGGAAAATGCAGCTAGAAAGCAAGTAACACAAAACCAACCTAAGGGTAATATTCATCAGAAACCACAATCTTTTGGACAACAACGGAACAATGAGGTAAAAGGCCAATCAACCGTTAGTCGTCAGCCGGGAGATTTTCAACGACGCCCGAACCGGCCGGCGGATACTGCCAGACCACAGTCCGGAACTGCCGGTAGTAGGCCGCAGTCTGGTACAGCCGGGAGAAGGAATGATTTTACTAAAGCTAAAGGTCAGCAACAGACATCTGGGCCAAGGCAGCAATCAACGGAACAAGGTCCAAGAGGAGGACGTCCATCTAATAACTTTAATCGCAACCAATCACGATCACATTATAATCAACACCGTGGTCCGGCAAAACAAGCCAAACCGGCAGCGCCTTCCACTAATGTTAAATCGGTTCAGTTACCTGACTTTATGAGTGTTAAAGATTTTGCTCAATTAATTGAATTGTCGGCCAGTGATGTGATTAAAAAGTTAATCAGTTTAGGTGTTATGGCTACCATCAATCAAGAGGTTGACCGGGATACCATGATCCTAATAGCTGACGAATATGGAATTGCAGCTACTGCCGCCCGGACTGAGGAGGAGAAACTCCAAGTTGAAGAGATCGAAGATGATCCCGTGAGTTTGATTCATCGTCCGCCGGTAGTTACCATCTTGGGCCATGTTGATCATGGTAAGACGTCGTTATTGGATGCGATCCGGGAAACCAATGTTACCGCCCAGGAAGCCGGTGGAATAACCCAACACATCGGAGCTTATCAGGTAGAGTTAAAAGAACGGAAGATCACTTTTTTGGATACTCCGGGCCATGCCGCTTTTACGGCAATGCGGGCTAGGGGAGCCCAAGTAACTGATATTGCAATTTTAGTTGTTGCCGCAGATGACGGTGTTATGCCGCAAACTATTGAGGCGATTAACCATGCCCAAGATGCTAATGTACCAATAATTATAGCCATCAATAAGATAGATAAACCAGGGGCTAATCCGGACCGCATAAAGCAAGATCTGATGAAATATAACCTGGTTGGCGAGGAATATGGCGGAGATACTATTTTCGTTCCCGTATCAGCCAAAAAACGAGAAGGTATTGAAGAATTATTGGAAATGATTTTGTTGGTAGCCGATATTAAGGATTATAAAGCTAATCCGGAGCGTTTAGCCAAAGGTACCATTATCGAAGCCAAACTGGATAAAGGTCGGGGACCGGTAGCAACTGTTCTGGTACAAACCGGTAGTTTAAATGTAGGCGATCCGATTATCGCCGGTTCGGCAGCGGGTAAAGTACGAGTGCTAAATAATGATAAAGGAAAACGGGTTAAAAAAGCCGGACCGTCAACTCCGGTTGAGGTTATTGGTTTTACTGAAGTTCCGGCAGCCGGCGATACCATGTATGTAACGACTGAGGACCGTTTAGCCCGTGAATTGGCTGATAAACGGACGCAGTATAAAAGGGAAACCGAGCTAAAGAAGAATCAGAAGATAACCTTGGATGATCTTTTCACTAAAATTAAAGAAGGCGAAATTAAAGATTTAAAAATCATTATTAAAGCTGATGTCCAAGGTTCGGTTGAAGCTATCCGTCAATCGTTGGAACAACTAACCAACAATGAAGTAAGAGTAAAGGTTATTCATGGTGGAGTCGGCGGTATTGGTGAAGGTGACGTCATGCTGGCCTCCGCTTCCAATGCTATTATTATCGGATTTAATGTCCGCCCGGACCCGATTGCCAAACGGATATCTGAAAAAGAAAGTGTTGATATCCGGCTTTACCGGGTAATATATAATATTATTGAAGATGTTAAAAAAGCGATGGAAGGTATGTTAGACCCTGAGTTTAAAGAGGTCATTAACGGTAAAGCCGAAATCCGCCTGGTTTATAAAGTGCCAAAAGTCGGTAATATAGCCGGTTCATATGTCTTGGAAGGCAAAATAACTAGAAATAGCGATATCCGGCTAATTAGGGATAACATTGTTATCCTAGAGGGTAAGATCGATTCTTTAAAACGGTTTAAAGATGATGCCAAGGAAGTAACCGAAGGGTTTGAATGTGGTATCGGTATTGAGAAATTTAACGATATCAAAGAAGGCGATATCATTGAAGCCTTTTCAATGGAAGAAATTAAACGAAGTGGGAAATGATAGGCATTATAAGAGTCAAAGAGGTGAATGCAGGTGGCAGAGCATAGGACTGAACGACTCCGGGAACTTATAAAAGAGGAATTCGGGCAGATCTTACAACGCGATCTGAAAGATCCCCGTATCGGATTTGTTAGTGTTATGGATGTAGAAGTATCTAATGATTATAGTCATGTGAAGATATTTGTCAGCATCATGGGTGATGAAGAAACTAAACGTTCAACTATGGAAGGATTGGAAAGCGCTAAGGGATTTATTCGTACTGAGTTAGGACATCGAATAAGACTACGCCACACCCCTGAAGTTCACATTATAGCCGACAATAGTATTGAAAGAGGTTCGCGTATTTTCCAATTACTTGAAGAAGTAAAAAAAGATCAGCGAGGCGAAAGTTAGGTGTCCATTTCGAATCAAGTTTTTCAGGATTTTTTTGAGTTAATAAAAGCGAAAAAACGTTTTATAGTGAGTTGCCATGTTCATCCCGACGGAGATGCCATTGGTTCAACTTTGGCGATTGGGGCTTTATTAGCCGGTATGGATAAACAAGTTGAAATGGTATGTACTGAAGGGGTGCCCAATGTCTATCAATTTTTAGAGGGAAGCCGTTCTATTAAACGTAATATAAGCTTGGATTATCTCCCGGAAGTTTTAATTTGCGTTGATTGCGCCGAAAAAGACCGGTTGGCTTTACCGGCTGGGGGTTGGAATATTAACGATTTGAAAGTGGTTAACATTGACCACCATATCACTAATAATGGGTTTGGTGATTTGAATCTGGTTGATCCCAATGCAGCAGCCACTGGAGAAGTAATATACCGTATTTTAACCGCCGGTTCCGTAAAACTTAACCGGGGAATCGCCACGGCTATTTATACGGCAATAGCAACTGATACCGGCTTTTTCAGATATGCCAATACTTCTTCTTTTACTTTGGAACTGGCTTCATTAATGGTTAAGAATTATCAGGTTGAATTATCGAAAGTGGCCGAACAAGTTCACGAACAAAAAAGTTATAATTCAATCAGATTATTGGGCGAAGTATTACAGACCTTACAAGTGGATCTGGGAGGGAAAGTAGCCTGGGGTATACTGGACCAAAGAATGTTAAGCCGGTTTCCGGTTGAAAATGAAGAGACTGAAAGTTATGTTAATTATGCCCGTTCAATTGATGGGGTTGAAGTAGGGATTTTATTTAAAGAACTACGGCCAAACGAAGTTAAGTTAAGCTGGCGTTCTACTTCGGCAGTGGATGTTAGTAAATTGGCGGCTTATTTTGGCGGCGGCGGTCATGCCCGGGCTGCCGGATGTAATATAAATGGTCCGATTGACCAAGTTGTTGCTCAAGTCTTATCATATTTGGCTGATTATTATGGCGTCTCATTGGCACGGAATTTTAGTAATTAATAAAGAACGAGGAATGACCTCACACAAGGTAGTGGCCAATCTCCGTCACCTTTTACGACAGGCTGAGATTGGTCACACCGGAACTCTTGACCCCGAAGCAACCGGGGTTTTAGTGGTTGGTTTAGGTCAGGCTACTCGTTCTTTTTCTTTTCTCAAAGAAGAAATAAAAACTTACCGGGCAGAGATTATCCTGGGACAGGCTACTGATACTCAGGATGCTACCGGGAAAATTATCAGGGAAAACCGTTTTTCAACTATCAGTTATGATACGATATTTCAAAGAATCAATCAGTTTTTAGGCGATACTTATCAGTTGCCGCCTATGTATTCGGCGGTGAAAGTAGATGGCCGGAAATTATATGATCTGGCCCGTCAAGGTATGGAAGTTGAACGGACTCCCCGTTTGATAAAGATCCATAGCTGGAAAATCTTAAATCCCAAATTGGAATATGGTTTTAGAGATAATGTTTTTGCCGAAATTACTTGTTCCAAAGGTACTTACATTAGAACATTGATTCATGATCTGGGAGATAAGTTGGGAACCGGCGCTCATATGGGTGACTTGGCGCGGCTTGTTTCGGGTGAGTTTAGGCTGGAAGAGGCAATGACCATCGCTCAGGTCCAGGAATCTTTAGAGCAGGGGATATTATCTCAACAGCTTATATCCATCAATACCGCCTTAGCTCATTTACCGGCGTTACAGCTTGATGAGGAAGACCTTGTTAAGGTGAATAATGGTGGAAAAATATCTTATCAAAAATATTACCAATCGGCTGTAACGGGAGCGTTGGCCAAAGTATTAGATCCGGCCGATCGGGTAGTGGCAATTGTTGAACTCCAGGATGCCGGTACCCATCAATATTGGCAACCGGTGAAAGTGTTTCGGTATTAGGAAGATATGAGTGAGTTAAGAAGCTTTGCCGGATTGGGATGATGCGTCGTGAAAAGCGGTGATCTGCTGCAAGTTTTTTCTAAGGAAGCGCTGATTAATCCGATTTTGTGCGAGCAAATATGCGGTATTAGGCATTTTGCGAAGCACAAAATCGTCACTTATTCAATTAATCAGCGCTTCCCCCTAATAGTGAGCCGTAATATCATCAGTTCTTTCATCACCCAGGGCAGGAGCCAGAATCTTTTGACCTCTCAAATCCCCTGGGCTGTCGCCTACAAACATTCTCAACCCCACAAGGGGCTCGGTTAGCTCTGGGCGGTGAATGACAATCATTTTCTATTTCTTGAATGGCATTCATTCAATCAAAAGTAATTTTTAGTATTTTCAATCAAATTAGGAGTTTTCTTTTCATGTTTTACTGGAATTCGTTAGAAGAAGCACATGTTGAATTAGAGCGGCTCAACCGGAATACGGTTGTCACGGTTGGCAATTTTGACGGGGTGCACCGGGGGCATCAGGCGATTATTAGCCGGGTGGTTGAGTGGGCTGACCGGACCGGAGGCTTGGGCTTACTTTTTTCTTTTTCCAATCATACCGATAGTCTTTTGGGGGATAAGCCGCTGTTTTTAAATCAACCGGCGGTTCGCAATGTTCTGTTGGCTGAATTAGGGTTGGATGCTTGTTTGGAAATCGAGTTTAATAAAGAGTTTGCCGGGTTAAGCCCGGAAGGTTTTTTTAGTAATTGGCTGGTTGAAGGGTTACGGGCTAAAGCGATAGTGGTTGGCTATGATTTTAAGTTCGGGGCTAAAGGACGGGGTGATTTTGCGTTCTTACAGGCTTTAGGAGCTTCTCGAGGAATAAATGTGGAACAGGCGCCGCCGGTTACGGTAGAAGGTGAGGTAATATCCAGTTCCAAAATAAGACAACTCCTTACCGACGGTAATCTGGACTTGGCTAATAAAATGTTGGGTTATCATTACAAAATTACCGGAGAGGTAATAAAAGGCGAACAACTTGCCCGCAGCATGGGGTTTCCAACCGCTAACATCCGCCTGGAGCCGGAATATCTGTTGCCGGCATACGGAGTCTATTTGGTATCATTTACGGTGGCCGGAGATATTTATAAAGGGATTGCCAATGTGGGAGTGAAACCGACTTTTGGAGATTATAAACCATTAATTGAGGTTCATGTTTTTGACTTTGACATGGATTTATATCACCGGCGAGTTCAAGTAGACTTTCTTAAATTTATTAGGCCGGAACGTTCTTTTCCGGGGATTGAAGCGCTTAAAATTCAGATCGAGGAAGACATTAAGCAGGCCAAGGATTTATTACAGACTTAAAAATTGAAAAAGTGCTTTTAAATACTTAGGGGCTGTTGCAAAATCAAAAACAAACGAATGCCTTCATCTCCACCAGGCCCTAAAGGACCTGGCTAGGCTTTTAAAACCTTTCTCAAGCCCCATGAATGGGGCTGGGGTTATACTTCAAAGTATTTACCGAGCCCCATAGGGGGTTTGGAATGGTTTTAACACCTAGCCCAACCGTTTAGGGTTGGGTGGACAGAATGGCAAAAAGTTTGTTTTGCAACAGCCCCTTTGATGTTTACGCCAATTATATATTTTTAGAAACGTTTTTTCCGGATTTCACCAAGGAACTCTTGGATTTTTGTTGTTCTTCCTTTTGGATTTTGGCCTTCTCAGCCACCACTTTTTCGGCTTTGTAAGCTCCAATACCAAATAAACCGAAAATCGCCAAAACTATAATCACGGTTATTGCTTCAAACATTTATATTCCTCCAATATTGAGCGGACTCAACCGCTTCTTAGAATTTTAGGACTAAATTTGAACCTAAAATGCTAAGAGGGTCATTTTCCGAACTCAACCTGGAAGCATTATAAAAATTAGTAAACATCCTGAGGATAATAAACACAATTAGTAAAAAAGGGAACCCCGAATTAAAGAAAAGTAAAACGGGTTTTACCGGCAATATCCGGAATTGTTTTTCTAAAAATTTATTGGTAACCCTATATAACGAAAAGCTTTCCAGTTTAGTGATCTTATTTATTACAAAATCAAAAGAACCATCAAGTCCTAAGACCGGTTCCAATGTTTTTGGACAAAAAGTTTTCGCCTCCATAACCGGATTGGCGATGCAGGTAAAAACGATGATTGATAATAAAAGAAGAAGCACCTTCCAGCACAAGTTGTATTTCAAGTTCAAAACCTCATTTATGATCGAACTATGGCAAATTATAATTATAACTACTTCCGGTGACTATGTCAATTTCTTGAGTGGAAATTATAGAAGTTGAATTTATTTCCTCCTTAAAGCCGGTAGGACGCATAGGCGAGCAGTAAGCGAAGCTTACGACCAGCTCGTTGGAATAATTTAAACTCCCGGCCATAATTTGATTGATTCCGGGAAATGCTAGTATCCATAATGATACAAATTATACTGTTAATTTTGGTTTATTTAGCTTCTTCCTTTGTTAATAATCCCCCGCTCATAAATTCCAGTAATTATAAGAATAAAAAGAAGCAGAAGATAATAAACTGGAGGGGGTTTAATGTAAAAAGAATTATAACGGCTATTCTAACCGGGAGCGTTGGTGTATTAATCATGGATTTGGCCAGCCGGGGTGAACCAATATGGCCGGCCTTGGCATTGCCGGCTCTGGTAGTCGGCGAGCTTTATCCCCTTTGGAAAACTTCAGCTCAAGAGAATACCGGTATATTTGCTTATTTTGGTGGTATTTTTTATTTGAATCCGGCGTTGGCTTTGATATGTTTAGGTTTAACGGTGGAATTATTAATAGTGGGAAAAGATAAGCTTTTAGCAATCCTGATATTTACCGGTTTATTACCGGCGCTTATATGGTATAGCCGGATCAACCCCATTTTTTTCTGGTCTTCAGTGGCCGTTGAATTGCTTATTTGGTGGGAGTTTAAAATGGAAATTTTGACTAGAATAAAGCCGGAAAAGAGTTTGAATAATCCCAAAATGTAAACATAAAAGTAAACATAACGTAACATTACAAAAAATATTAACATTGAAGGAGGAACTTTCTGAATAATCGCGAAAAATAACTGTCGGGTATGATATGTTCCAAATGTTTCCAATAGTTATTAATTACATAATACAACTTTCGCACTTTTATTTTAATGCAGTAAAATCAATAATTTAAGGAATCAACTTTTGAAAAAATCGTTAAAGCTTTCGATGTTTTCAAAAGTTAATTTAAATTGATATGACTTTACTGCAAGACATTTTTGTAGTGCGAAAGTTGAGTTACATAATAATTCTTAAGGAGGAATTCTAATGGCAAAGTATGTTTACCAGTTCAAAGAAGGCAACGCATCAATGAAAAACCTGCTTGGCGGTAAAGGCGCCAATCTGGCTGAAATGACCGGACTGGGACTGCCGGTACCTAGAGGTTTTACTGTTACTACCGAGGCTTGTACCAAATATTATGATGATGGCGGCAAAATTTCCAAAGAGATTGAAGATGAGATTTATGCAACGTTGGCGAAGACCGAACAAGATGTGGGCAAGAAATTAGGCGACCCCAATAATCCTTTTTTGGTTTCCGTTCGTTCCGGCGCCAGAGCTTCAATGCCCGGTATGATGGATACCATTCTTAATCTTGGTCTTAATGACACCGTGGTTGAAGGTTTGGCTAAATTAACCGGTAACCCGCGTTTCGCTTATGACAGCTACCGCCGGTTTATTCAAATGTTCAGTGATGTTGTTATGGAAGTAGACAAACCGAAATTTGAAAAAATTCTTGACGCTGTTAAAGAAGAAAACGGCGCTAAGTTTGATACTGACTTAACCGCTGATAACTTAAAGGAAGTCGTTAAACGTTATAAAGAATTGTTTAAGAAAGAAAAAGGCTTCGAATACCCGCAAGATCCGAAAGTACAGCTAATGGAAGCCGTTAAAGCGGTCTTCCGTTCCTGGAATAATCCGCGGGCTATTGTTTACCGCCGCTTAAACGACATCCCCGGTGATTGGGGCACTGCCGTTAATGTTCAAGAGATGGTTTATGGAAATATGGGCAATGATTCCGGTACCGGAGTTGCTTTTACCCGGAACCCCTCCACCGGTGAGAAAAAGCTTTACGGCGAGTTCCTGATGAATGCCCAGGGTGAAGACGTGGTGGCCGGTATCCGGACTCCGCAGACAATTGATCAAATGAATGAGATCAATCCGAATGCTTATAACCAATTTATTCAAATCGCCGATACTCTCGAAAAGCACTACAAAGATATGCAGGATATGGAGTTTACCATTGAAAAAGGCAAACTCTTCATGCTGCAAACCCGTAATGGTAAAAGAACTGCGGCTGCCGCCTTAAAGATCGCCGTTGACTTAGTTGCCGAAGGTATGGCTACCAAATCCGATGCCATAATGAAAGTTGATCCGAAACAATTGGATGCGTTACTTCATCCGAACTTCGAGCCGAAAGCGCTGAAAGCGGCCAACCCAATCGCTAAAGGGTTACCGGCTTCCCCGGGCGCCGCTACCGGCAAGGTATTCTTTGAAGCCGAAGATGCGGTCGCCGCAGTTAAAAAAGGTGAGAAGAAAGTAATATTGGTCCGTTTGGAAACTTCACCGGAAGATATCGAAGGTATGCATGTTTCCCAGGGAATCTTAACCGGCCGTGGCGGAATGACTTCCCACGCCGCCGTAGTTGCCCGTGGTATGGGAACTTGTTGCGTTGCCGGTTGTGGTGAAGTTAAAATCAATGAAGAAGAAAAATACTTCATCGATAAAAACGGCAAGCGCTATAATGAAGGTGATTGGATCTCCTTGGACGGTTCTACCGGTAATGTATATGGTGAGCAATTGCCTACTATCGAGCCGGAAATGACCGGAGACTTCGCCACCTTAATGGGTTGGGCCGACGAACTTCGTACTTTAAAAGTCCGGACTAATGCCGATACCCCGAAAGACGCCGCTCAAGCCATGAAGTTCGGCGCTGAAGGTATCGGTCTCTGCCGTACTGAGCATATGTTCTTTGAACCGGACCGGATCCCGGCCATGCGGGAAATGATTGTGGCCCGTACCGAGGATCAACGCCGCAAAGCCTTGGATAAATTGTTACCGATGCAACGGAGCGATTTTGAAGGTTTATTCACTGAAATGAAGGGTTATCCGGTTACCATCCGTTTCCTGGATCCGCCTTTACATGAATTTTTACCGCAGGAAGACGAAGATATTGCCGCGCTGGCCAAAGATATGGGTATGAAGTTTGAAGAACTGAAAGGCATCGTGGCCGATCTTCATGAGTTCAACCCGATGATGGGACACCGTGGCTGCCGTTTGGCCGTTTCTTATCCGGAGATCGCCGAGATGCAGACCAGAGCTGTTATCGAAGCTGCCATCAATGTTAATAAAAAAGGCATGAACGTGGTGCCGGAGATCATGATTCCGCTGGTCGGCGAGGTTAAAGAGTTAAAATTCGTTAAAGATATCGTAGTCAAGACCGCTGACGAAGTTATTGCCAAAGCCGGAGTTAAACTTGATTATAAAGTGGGCACCATGATCGAGATCCCGCGGGCTGCTGTTACCGCTGACGAAATCGCCAAGGAAGCCGAGTTCTTCTCCTTTGGTACCAACGACTTGACCCAGATGACCTTTGGGTTCAGCCGTGACGACGCCGGTAAATTCTTAGAGGATTATTACGCTAAGAAGATTTACGAGTCCGATCCTTTTGCCAGACTTGATCAAGTTGGTGTAGGCAAATTGGTGAAAATGGCTGTCGAGCTTGGTAAGAAGACCAGACCCGACATCAAACTGGGAATCTGTGGCGAGCACGGCGGCGATCCTTCGTCCATCGAGTTCTGCCATAAGGTTGGTTTAAACTATGTTTCCTGTTCACCGTTCCGGGTACCGATTGCCCGTTTGGCTGCCGCCCAAGCTACGGTGAAAAAAGAAGGGGATCTGGGACAGAAGTAAATATTTATCGGAATAAAGGTTTGTAAAGGATATAATAAAAAGCGAGAATGATTGGATCATTTTCGCTTTTTGTTTTGTGTAGATTGATGACTTTTGCCGAATTGGTTGATGCGCCGTGAAAAGCCACACATTATGAAGTAACAGAGAAGGCGAAAGGCAAAGGCAATAGGGAACAGGCAACGGAGTACTTTCAGTTATTGATTTTAACTTCTGGCTTCCGGATTCCCACCCGGATAAGATTTTTGAATTTTTCGACTTTCGACTCCTGACTTCTCTAATTAGGAGAAACATTTGTTGACATAAATAGAATAAGCCCTTTGTAGCTAGGGACTAAAGTCCACACGGCATGAAATCGACTTTCGCATACAAAGGACTTATATAAATTGTAGATATTGATGTCAATAAAAGCCTTATCTTTCATTAGCGAGCTCCCGGTTAAATTTATACCCCTTAGTATTAATAGCTAAAGCTGTAAAATTAAGGCTTTGGGTCTGGTCTTCAGGTTGATTGGCTAAAATAATCACTTTTACTTGGCTGCCGAGTTTGGTTATATATTGTTCGGGAATCTTGATTGAACCATGGTCAATTTTAGTGTTAAATTCAATCGCGAACATCGTAGTCTCCTTTTTAAATACTTTTAAATTTATTATAGCATATTTATACGCGCTAGGGGAGAATGAACGGTTTACTCATTACAATAGACATATCTTATTTATCTCCACAAAGCTTAACGGTATTCTTAAATCCTTGCTAGGCAATTATACCGGGCTCTGCAGGTGTTGGATCATATTTTCATTATTCATCGCCCAGAGCAGCAGTTTATCTGAAAGATCATTCAAAACCTCTGGGCTGTTGTCCATAGATTATCTCAACCCCATAAATGGGCTGGGAAGTGTTTTACTGCAAAGCTAAACCAAGCCCCAAAGAGGGGGTTTAGAAATCTTTAAAAACAACAGCCCAGGGGTTTTGAAATGGCGGAAATTATTCGCCGCTGCCCTGGGCGATGAAACAGCAGGAAGTATGTAATTTTTAATTATTCTCCCTTTTCCTAACCGCCCGGCTAATCTTTTGAAACTGTACATAGATAATAAAAATAATAATGGTCCCAAGTTCATAGAAAAAATTGATGAATGATTTTAGGGATTTTTTCATGAAAATACCTCCGGATTATCAATTGAGAATTGAAAATTATTAAAAACATATTGGTAAGGCAACAGGCAATAGTAGTACTTTCAGCTATGATTTTGATTTTAACTCCTGTCTCCAGACTCCTCAACTCCTGCTCTTTTGGTACTCATTTATCAGCTTGTCCAGTTCATCTCCGGCGGCCAGGACTTCGGCGTCGGTGTAGCCTTTGGCGTCCCAGAGAGTTTGGAGACGGGCCCGGGCGCGTTCTATTTTGGCCTTAAGGCGAGTTTTTGATTTTAGTGAGAATAGTTTAAACATGGTATTTTGATAAGAGAACAGGGAACGGGCAACAAGCAACAGGATGAAACAACAAACAAAATTTTAGGTTTATTCATCACCCAGAGCAGAAGTTGAACTGAATGCTTACTCAAAACCTCTGGGCTGATGCGTAAAATCAATCTCAACCCCAAAATGGGCTGGGTAATCATTGGCTGCAAAATCAACCGAGCCCCAAAGGGGGTTTAAAAGGATTTAAAGACAACAGCCCAGGGGTTTTGAGATGACGAGACTATTTACTGCTGCCCTGGGTGAAGAAAGAGCAAACCGGTTTCCAGAGCCCCAATTTTTTACCTACAGTTGTTGCCTGTCCTACGGTTTTAAACTGTTCCCCGTTCCCTAGTCCCTCATGCCTTTTCCCGCCCTTGCCTACCCTGATGTTATAGTGGTATAATAAGGAATGATTGTAATTTTTGGCAATACTTAAGCAGGGCTCAAAAAGAAGATTTGGGCCTTGGGTGTGTTGCCTGTTTGCTGACTGTTTTGTTGGGAATTGCATGTTAAGACATTATTTGTAATTACAGCTTGATTATAATCCCACCGTGGGAAAAAGTCAAGGAGAAATTTCATCATGGAATTAAATACTACAGGAAAACGAATTCGTTTCCTTCGTGAACATTTTGGATTAGAAAGACCTCGATTCATTGAGATAATTAATTCGAGTTCGTCTACTATATCCAGACTTGAGGGAGACCAAGGAAAGGGACCTTCCGAAAATTTTCTCAATGCTTTGAAGATATGTTTTTTAGCTAATCCGGATTGGATCATGACCGGGGAAGGTGATATGTTTATTTCACCGGAAGAGTATATTGATAAAGGGATTGAGATATTGGGTGATGAAAGGTTTAGCGCCGGGATTATCAGTATTTTGAAAGATCCGCGTTATGAGAAGCTTCAAGCATATATAAATGTGGAAAATACGGTTGGGGAAAAGATTGATGTTGAATTAAAGGTATTATTGCAACAGATGGTTAAGTTGTGGAAACATGGGGATGAACGGGTAAGACAAGCGTTGGTGCGGTTTGTGAATGGGTATTTGGAGGTTGGAGAAGGGAAGGATAAATAAGTGATAGTAGAAGTGGGTCCATTCGAATTTGAGTCGAGGGGCCTATTTTATTTCTAGGAGCTAAAAAAGATAAAAGCGATTGAGGATAATCATTGATGCCGACAGGGAACGTCGCCCACTTCCCTGCACCCCGGCGTTAATCGCCATCCTGGCTACGCCTATCTTAAGCATCCATGCTAAGGCCTTAGGGCCAAGGGAATTGGCCGGAATTCCGCCTCACCCCATATTCCCCTCTCCGTCTGCGGCGAGGGGAGAACGGCGATTTCAAGATGTCTAAGCCGCCGACCCCTGGACCCCTTTATGCACGGCCATCCTTGGACCGTGCTTGGAAACCTTTGAAAGATAATACTAGGGCCAATCTGGCCTCCGACTTCGTGTCTCCGGCCTCTGGGGCGGTCCTTTAAACCCGACGGCTGTGATTCGTCCATGAATCGAAGCCGCGCGCCAACCTCCATGTTGGCGATTGGGGTTTATTCAAGGAGTTTTTGGAGTAATATTTATTGCAAATACAACAAACCCCAAATGAACTACTTACTTTTTTGCTCCGATATGGTCAACATTGGAGGTTGACCAGCGCGACATTGAAATATGAGGTTTCACGTCGTCGGCCCACAGAATGGGCCTAGAAGACGGCTACATGGATGTAGGCGTCTGTCCAATCAAGGATTCCGACCCCGAACATTGGATGTGAGAGGATATGAGGGAGGCTTGGAATCCGTAGGTTCCAACGATTTTTTGGATACTTTTTGATCGCTCAAAAAGTATCCCGCCGCCGGAACAGTGAACAGGCGGAGCCGAGTATTCAAAGTATTTAATTGCTTCATCGTTAAAGCTTAAGGATTTTGAAATTCATTAGTACCATTGGAGGCAATCATCATGACCTTCGAAGAACTTAAAACATTCCTCACCAAACAAATGAGAATGAGCCACATCTATCAGCCTCTGCTGATAAAAAACCTCTTAGAATCCGGCGGCCTGGCTACGGTCCGGCAGTTGGCGGTGAGTTTTGCGGCGCAGGATGAATCGCAGGTGGTGTTTTATGAGAAGCGGTTGAAGGAGATGCCGATCAAAGTGCTTTCAAGTCATGGGATTATTGAGAAACAAGGGGAACTTGTTACTTTAAAGATAGGTAAATTGAGTTTGCAGCAACGGGCGGAGTTGGAACAGATTTGTTATGAGAAGATACAGAAGTATATTGCGGCTAAGGGATTGGCGGTTTGGGATTATCGGTTATTGGATGATAATCCGATTCCGGATTCGTTACGATATAGGGTTTTGGCGGAGGGTAAGGGACGGTGTGCGTTATGCGGGGCGACCCGGGATGAGACGGTGCTGGATGTGGACCATATTATTCCGCGGAATAAAGGTGGCAAAACAGTTTATGAAAATTTGCAGGTGTTATGTGCCAAGTGTAACAGGTCGAAACAGGACCAGGATGATACGGACTTTCGGAAGTTGTTGGCGGTGGCCAGCGAAGGATGTGTTTTTTGTACTGATACAAAGCATGAGTTGGAGAATAAGCTGGCGTTTGTGATTGAGAGTCCCAAGCCGGTGGTGGAGGGGCATTCGTTGGTGGTTCCGAAACGGCATTGTGGGGATTATTTTGAGATGACGGAGCAGGAGATCCGGGCGGTGAATGAGTTGCTTAGGATTAGGAGGAAGGAATTATTGGAGAAGGATCGGGGGATTAGGGGGTTTGAGGTTTCGACAGGGAAAAATTTGGATTATTCGGGGCATTGTAGAGTACATTTTGTTCCAAGAAGAGATATCCTTGTTAAGGAATGATTTGATATCAATACAACTGGCAGGAAATTCTATATTAGATAAAGAAATATAAATTTACTATGTTACTAAAAGTTTATTGAATATTATTAGATAACATACACTATAAATATCAATTAATTTTTTTAATATGCAAGAAGATAGGAGACAACCATGAACCCTGAAGAAATTGAATTTCTAAAAGAACTTGAAAGTAAACTCTGGACATCAGCCAACAAGCTGCTACCACATCTTTCGGCAGCAAACTATAAACATGTTATGCTTGGGCTGATTTTCCTCAAATATGTTTCCGACGCCTTTGATGTCCGCGTCGAAGAGCTAAAGAAAGAATTTGCCGACCCTAAAGCCGACTACTTCTTAGGAGAAGACGCGGATGAAGCCTTTATCAAGTCGGAACTGGAAAACCGGGATTATTACACTGAAAAAAACGTCTTCTGGGTACCTGAACCGGCGCGTTGGAAAAACCTTGAACAAAACTGCCGTCTTCCAATTGGTGAAAAATTGCCTTGGGGAGTTGAATTCAAGGGTGTCGGTAAACTACTTGATGACGCAATGACGATTGTCGAAAAAGAAAATCCTAAGTTAAAAAATATTCTATATAAAGATTACGCCCGCGAAGGCATCGAAGATTCCAAGTTGGGAAGTCTGATTACCGATATCGTGGGAACGATTCCTTTTACGCACGCCTCTCTCAATTCCAAAGATATTCTCGGCCATGTTTATGAATATTTTCTCGGTGAATTCGCCAGCGCCGAAGGGAAAAAGGGTGGCCAGTTCTATACGCCAAAATCGATTGTCTCTTTGATTGTTGAAATACTAAAGCCTTTTCATGGTCGAGTGTACGATCCGGCTATGGGTAGTGGAGGATTTTTTGTCCAAAGTGATAAGTTTATTGAAGCACACGGCGGAAAGATTGGGAGCATCTCGGTTTACGGTCAGGAATCCAACCGCATCACCTGGAAACTGGCAGCCATGAATATGGCTATTCGCAGTATCGATTTTAACTTCGGCAACGAAGAAGCCGATACCTTTTTACGTGATTTACACCCCGACCTACGGGCAGATTTTGTCATGGCCAACCCGCCCTTTAACCAGGATGAGTGGTGGGACGCCAAACTGGAAAAGGACAAACGGTGGGAATACGGTACACCCCCGCAGCGTAACGCTAACTTTGCTTGGCTCCAGCATATGCTTTATCATTTAGCGGAAAATGGTTCCATGGGTCTTTTATTAGCAAATGGTTCCATGAGCAGCGCCACCGGCGGGGAGGGAGAGATTCGTCAAAAGTTAATCGAAGCGGATCGGGTAGAATGCATGGTGGCTCTACCCGGACAACTCTTCACAAATACCCAGATCCCAGCCTGTATCTGGTTTTTGACTAAGAATAAAAACGAGCGCGACACCCCTACCGGTAAATTCCGTAAACGGACTGGAGAAGTGCTCTTTATCGACGCCCGGAATATGGGACAGATGGCTACTCGGGTACAACGGGTGTTTAGCGAAAAGGATATTAAGAAGATTGCCGATACGGTTCATAACTGGAAAACGGGGAATGGTTATCTGGATGAAGCAGGATTTTGCAAGTCTGCTGCTTTGGCTGATATTAATGCCAATGATTTTGTCCTAACCCCAGGACGGTATGTCGGTTCTGCGGATGTTGAGGAAGATAGTGAACCCTTTGAAGAAAAGATGATTAGATTGACCCAAACTCTCTCGAAACAGTTTGCCGAAGGGGCTGAACTGGAGGCGGAAATTAAGAAGCAGTTGGAGGGGTTGGGGTATGAGATATAAACCTTTCGAGGACTTTTTCTTAATCCCACTAAGAAATGGTTTAACCAAGCCCAAGAGTGTTCGTGGGGAAGGTTACAAAATGGTGAATATGGGTGAACTCTTTGCATTTCCTATAATAATAGATATTGAAATGGACAGAGTTCCTTTAACTGAAATGGAAATTCAAACATGTTTACTTGAATCAGGTGATTTACTGTTCGCTCGTCAATCACTTGTTAGAGAAGGTGCAGGTCAATGTTCGATTTTTTTATCAGACACTGAAAAAGTTTGCTTTGAGTCACACTTGATACGTGTTCGAATAGATAAAAGTAAGGCAAATCCACTTTATTATTATTATTTTTTTCGTAGTGAAACTGGCAAAAAAACTATTGATTCAATAGTTGAACAAGGCGCAGGAGCATCTGGTATTCGGGGATCGGACTTATCAAAATTACGGGTTCCCGATTTGGAAAAAACTCAACAAGATAAGATTGTATCTATTCTGTACCCTCTTGATAGAAAAATATATCTTAACCGTAAAACCAACGAAACTTTGGAGCAGATAGCCCAAGCATTATTTAAGTCTTGGTTTGTTGATTTTGAACCTGTTAAAGCAAAGGCTGAAGGACAACAACCCACGGGAATTGATGAAGCCACTGCCGCTCTTTTCCCAGACAGTTTTGAAAACTCGGAATTGGGGATGATTCCGAAGGGGTGGAAGGTTTCTACAATCGATTCTGTATGTGATTTTCAAAATGGTTATGCTTTTAAAAGTAATGAAATGAGCAAGGATGCAACTAACGCGTACAAGGTTTTTAAAATGGGAAACATAAGAAAAGGCGGGGGTTTCAATAGAGAAGGTACTAAGGATTACTTTGATAAAGTAAAAGCAAAAAATTTGAGTCGTTATTTAATTAAAAAAGGCGACATCCTTATGTGTATGACTGACATGAAAAACAATGTTGCACTTTTAGGTCATACCGCATTAATGAACGTAGATAATGAATATCTTATTAATCAACGTGTTGGCTTACTTAGACCAAAAAATAAGAGAAAAGCTAATTATCCATTTTTATATATATTAACTAATAGTGATTTTTTTATTAGAAACTTAAGAAGCCGTGCTAATAGTGGGGTGCAAGTTAATTTGTCAACTAAGGAAATTAAGGATACTAAATTTATATTACCATCAGAAGAGATACATTTGGCCTTTAATAAAGTTGCTGAAACCATACAAGAAAAGATTTTTTCCCTTGAAATTGAACAGGATTTTTTACTAGAAATTCGTGATACTCTTTTCCCCAAACTTCTCTCTGGTGAAATAACCATGGGTGAAATGGAAAACACCGTGGAGGATTCAGTATGAAAGCTTTGCTAGAAGGTTATCACCTTGACTATCGTGGCGATGAAAATATTCCTTCTGTCATCTGTAATGACTGGAAGGAGTTCTCTTCTTTAGTGGAGTCTTTTAACCAGAATAACAAATATGACTTGGTTTTTCGAGGCCAAAGACGTAGCGATTGGAAGTTAACGCCAAGTCTTGGAAGATTTTCAGATAAAGGCGTGGTCGAAGAGAATATTGCCAACGCTCAAATCCATTTATTTCGGCAGTCGATTCGAGGCCGGGTTAGCGATCATTCTCTTCTCATGGATGACGACGGAGCGCAGATCGATGAACTATGGTCAATTGGTCAGCATTACGGTTTGTATACACCACTTCTTGATTGGACGCATTCCCCCTATGTCGCACTCTATTTTGCTTTTGAAAAAGAAGATGTAGAGAATGAGCCGGATAATACCTATCGGGTTATCTATGTTTTAAATAAAACCCTGGTTGAAAAGTTTGATTTTAATGTGCTTCGCTTTATTGAACCGCGCAAGGATGATCATGGACGTTTGGTTAGCCAAGCGGGACTTTTTACGATCTCCGCATTCGGACAAGCCATTGAAAATGCGCTGTTGGAATGTTTGCGCGAAGAATTAGCGAATGTGCCTACCGGGAAGGACATTGATGTTGTCGCCCAATATATTTTTAAAATCCTGGTTAAGAATGAGAATCAAAAACGTTATATTAAATACTTAAGGCAGATGAATATTCATCCTGCCAGTTTATTTCCGGACTTAATCGGCGCAGCTAATAATTGCAATGGGTTACTTACGGAATTATATAAACCTTCTCTTGAATCGCAAGTAATTGCAATACCTCAGATAGAAATACCAGCTACTGATATTACTACCGCAGTACCAACACCCAAAGTTGACATTGAACCCATTACCATGCAAAAATGGTCGCTAAAAGATCGAGCCGATTTATTAGCGGATTTACAAACTTATGGGGAAGCCGATAGAGACTATTCTTCACTGGTAGACGAGTTTTTATTAAAGGTCGATCCGTATCTTAAACAGGTGGATTGGAACATAAGAGAACCGATTATCGCTCAGATTCGTAATGTTTACCGCGTAGTCTTAAGAAAGAATGAGTACCCAGAGACCGGTCGTGATGCGATTGTGGACTCATTCTTGATAAGACAAGGAGGGACTGAGTAAAATGCCTGAAAAGAAACTCCAAATCCGCAACAGCACCGCCGAATTTCTCATTTTTACCGCTCAATCCGGTAAAGACAGCATTGAAGTCCGTTTTGAAAAGGAAACGATCTGGCTTACTCAGAAACTAATGGCGGCTTTGTTTGACTGTTCAACTGATAATATTTCGCTGCACTTAAAAAACATCTTTAAAGAAGGCGAACTTCAGGAAGATTCAGTTACCGAGGATTTCTCGGTAACTGCCGCCGACGGCAAAAATTATCAAACCAAGCACTATAATCTGGATGCGGTGATCGCTGTCGGGTATCGGGTCAATTCGATGCGGGCCACCCAGTTTCGCCAATGGGCGACCGGAGTATTACGGGATTTTGCCATTCGTGGTTATGTATTGGACAAAGAACGCCTCAAAAATGGCTCCTTCTTTAACAAGGACTATTTTGAGAGCCTTTTAGCGGAAATCCGGGAGATCCGCGCCAGTGAAAGGAAATTTTATCAAAAGATTACGGATATTTATGCTACAGCCATGGATTACAATAAAGACGCCGAAATTACCAAGCAGTTTTTCGCAACGGTACAAAACAAGTTGCATTTCGCCATTCATGGACATACTGCAGCGGAAATCATTATAAAACGGGCTGATTCTTCCAAAGATTATATGGGACTTACAACCTGGAAAAATGCGCCCGATGGCAAAATTATTAAAACTGATGTCAGCATCGCTAAAAATTATCTGACCGAACAAGAAATCAAAGCGCTTGATCGAATAGTCTCCATGTATCTGGACTTTGCCGAAGATCAGGCCGAGCGGCATATCCCCATGACTATGGAGGATTGGTCAAACAAACTAAATGCCTTCTTACAATTTAACCAGCGGGATATTCTGGATAATCCGGGGAAAGTATCTCAAGAAATTGCTAAAACCTTTGCTGAGAGCGAATTTGAAAAATATCGAATATTACAGGATCGTTTGTTCGAAAGCGATTTTGACCGTGAAATCAAGCGTTTGGAGGATAAACCATGACGGAAGACCAATTAGAAAGACAAGCCCTCGAATGGTTTCGTGAACAAGGTTACCAATATACTTACGGTCCTGATATTGCGCCTGAAGGGGATACCCCTGAACGTCGCGATTATAACCAAGTAATATTAACTGATCGACTTTTGAAGTCGTTGCAACGCCTCAACCCGGAAATGCCGGTTTCGGTATTGGAAGAAGTGATTAACCGTTTAGAAAAGCCGGAACATCTATCCCTTGCGGCCAATAACCGTCATTTTCATGAACTTTTAATCGACGGTGTTCCAGTTGAACTTGAAATCGAAGGTGAAAAACGGGGCGATCAGGTTAAGCTTTTCGATTTCGCCAATCCGGATAACAATGAATTTCTAGTCGTGAACCAATTCACTGTTAAAGGCATGAAACAGCCTTTTCGGCCTGATTTGGTCATTTTTATTAACGGTCTTCCGGTTGCGGTAATTGAGCTTAAAAATCCCGCCGATGAAAGCGCCGATATCTGGAAGGCGTTTCATCAGTTGCAGACATACAAGCGAGAGATTCCGGATTTATTCATTTATAATGAGGCCCTAATCATCTCTGACGGATCTAATGCGCGTATCGGTTCTCTTACAGCTGATGACGAACGTTTTATGTGTTGGCGCACCGTTTTAAACGAGCATGATCGCCCGATGCTTGAATTTGAACTTGACACGATTATTAAAGGCTTTTTTAATAAGGGATTGCTGCTTGATTTTTTACGCTACTTTATCCTATTTGAAGACACCGGCGATTCAATTATCAAGAAAATGGCTGGTTATCATCAATTTCACGCCGTGCGACAGGCGGTGAAGGCGACAGTCATTGCCTCGCAATATATTCCCGACGCGGTTGCCGAAACCCAGGCAAATTATGCCGATACGGTAATACCAGGTTGTAAGAAAGGCGGCGTGGTCTGGCACACGCAAGGATCGGGCAAAAGTATCTCAATGGCCTGTTTTGCGGGAAAACTTCTCCAACAACCGGAGATGCAAAACCCTACCCTGGTAGTAGTAACCGACCGAAACGACCTTGACGGTCAATTATATGAAACTTTCTGCGGCGCGAAAATGCTTTTAAAGCAAACTCCGGAGCAAGTAGAGGATTTGGACGATCTCCGCCAAAAACTAGCCGGCCGACCTGCCGGGGGAATTTTCTTTACCACCATCCAAAAATTCCGGCTGAAGGAGGGCGAGTCAAAGTTCCCGGTTCTATCGGAGCGCCATAATATTGTGGTAATTGCTGATGAAGCCCATCGCAGCCAGTATGGGGATAAGGCAATTCTCAATCGAAAAATCGGGGAATATACTTACGGTTATTCCAAAAACATGCGCGACGCCTTAAATAATGCCACTTTTATAGGATTTACCGGGACGCCTATCTCATTTGACGATAAGGACACCCGGGCTGTCTTCGGCGAATATGTCAGTATCTATGATATTCAGGATGCGGTTGACGATAAAGCAACCGTCCCTATCTATTACGAGAGTCGTCTGGCCAAACTCAACCTTAAGGAAGCTGACATTCCGGTCATAGATGATGAAGTCGAAGAAATTATCGAGGATGATGAGGACAGTAATTCCCGTGAACGAACTAAAAGCAAATGGGCGGCATTGGAAAAGCTGGTTGGGTCCGAACCAAGGCTTGCTCAAATAGCTAAAGACATTGTAACTCATTTCGGAGCCCGTATTGCCACCGTCGATGGGAAAGCCATCATCGTTTGTATGAGCCGTGACATATGCGCACATCTCTATCAGGAAATTATTAAGCACCGTCCGGAGTGGCATAGCGATGACGTTATGGAGGGAGCAATCAAAATAATCATGACCGGCTCCGCCTCGGATAAGGAACTGTTAAGATCCCATATCTACACGAAACGTGAGAAAAAACTACTGGAAAAACGATTTAAGAATCCGAACGATTCACTTAAAATGGTTATAGTTCGGGATATGTGGCTTACCGGTTTTGACGCGCCTTGTTGTCATACTATGTATATCGATAAACCAATGAAAGGGCATAACCTCATGCAAGCCATCGCCCGGGTGAACCGTGTATTTAAAGGTAAAGAAGGCGGTTTGATTGTTGATTATATCGGTATTGCTAGCGAATTACGTAAAGCATTAAAAGACTATACCCAATCAAAAGGAAAAGGGCAACCTACCATTAATACTGATGAAGCATTCGCGAAATTTAAAGAATTAATTGGTGTTATCCGGGGAATGTTCCATAGTTTTGATTACTCCAGATATCAAACTGAACCGTTATCTTTGCTGATTCCGGCAGCAAATCATATATTAGGCATGGAAGATGGAAAGAGACGGTATTTTGATGCCGTATTAGCTTTAACAAAAGCATATTCACTTTGTAGTACTCTTGACGAGGCATTGAATTTTCGAGAAGAAGTAGCTTTTTTCCAAGCGGTTAAGGCTGTGATTGCTAAAGCTTCCGGTTCTGATAAAAAGCTGACTGAAGAACAAAAAGGAAATGCCCTTAAACAAATACTGGATAATGCAGTAGTTGCGGAAGGAATCGATAATATATTCGCATTAGCTGGTTTAGAACGACCTGATATCTCCATTTTATCGGATGAATTTTTAGCAGAAGTGGCTAATTTACCACAGCGAAATCTAGCGGTTGAACTTTTACAAAAACTCTTGAATGATGAAATCAAATCAAAGACGAGAAACAATATTATTCAAGAAAAGAAATATAGCGACAGATTGCTTGAAACTCTGAAAAAGTATCGTAACCGCTCAATTGAAAGTGCTCAGGTCATTGAAGAGTTAATAGCTTTGGCAAAAGACTTTAGAGAATCCGCAAAACGTGGTGAGAATTTAGGGTTAAACGCTGATGAAATAGCTTTTTATGATGCTTTGGCTGATAATGAAAGTGCGATACGAGAACTTGGGGATGAAACTCTAAAAAAAATAGCTCAGGAAATAACCGATAAGCTTAGAAAAAGCACCACAGTTGATTGGCAATTTCGTGAAAGTGTACGCGCAAAACTACGAAATTTAGTAAGGATTACATTAAGAAGATATAAATATCCACCTGATAAAACGGAAGATGCTATAGAGTTGGTACTTAGTCAAGCTGAAAAAATGGCAAATGAATGGAGTAATGAATTGTAGTTTAATAAAAAT
This sequence comes from Bacillota bacterium, assembly GCA_023435225.1. Classification (GTDB taxonomy): domain Bacteria; phylum Bacillota; class UBA4882; order UBA8346; family UBA8346; genus UBA8346. Next base: position 2,251 of record JAEYRX010000015.1, on the reverse strand, counting down.
ATCTATTGAGAAGCGATGTGTTGTCGGATGCACAATGGATATTATTAAACAGGAGGCATTCCAAATGAGTGAACAACTTGAAGCACTTTCTCAATCTATTGATAACTTCATTAATTCGAATGGTTCAACCACTTCAAGTTCTGGTATTGGAGAATTATTCTGTAAATGGTGTATTCAAAATCTTTTCGATTTAACATCCGATGAATCTATAGATGCAATGACTGCGGCAGGTGCAGATGATAATAGTATCGATGCTATGATCGAAATAAATGATGCCTATTTATACGTTCTTCAGACAAAATATAAATCATCTCATTCTTGGGAAGGTATAACGAAGTTTTTAGAAGATACTAGAAGATTACAGGAAGGACCAGCAGCCGGTTCACGCCAAGAAGTGCACGAAGCAGCTGCTAAAATTCGGGATTATATACAACAAGGCCGAGCTGTAAGATTTTATTATATAACAAATAGTGAATTTACACCTTCAGAAAAAATTAAAATTGACGAAATGGAAAAATCGTATCCAAACTATACCATATTGGATTTAAATGGACTTTTGCAATCAATTAGCGATAAACAATCCGATATTCCAATTCGTTTTAAAGGTAAATCACTTAACCTTAAATCTGACACTCCTGAACTTATTGAAATAAATAGATCTATTATTATGTCTGTTTCTTTATCAGAATTAGTTCACTTTGTCGATGAAGCCTATGAGTTTCTTTTCTTATCTAATGTTAGGAATCATCTTCGAAACACAAAGATTAATCGGGAAATTCAACGAACTATCGAAGAAGATGCAGATAAATTTTGGTACTATAATAATGGAATAACTATTGTTTGTGATGATTTTAAAAGAAACGAACAAGATGTAACATTAACTACACCTCAAGTAGTTAATGGGTGCCAAACTGCCAATGCAATAAGAGCAATATTTCACAAAAAAACTTCAAATGAACAAAAACAAATTAACGGTCGAGTATTAGTCCGAATTATTAAAGGTGCCTCCCTTGAAGATCGTTTAAATATAACTAAATATACAAATAGCCAAAATGCTGTCAAAGGTAAAGACTTTTTATCATTAGAAGATTTTCAAAAGAAATTACAAACAAGACTTAGGGAGATGGGTTACTATTATGAAATCCAACGGGGAGCATTTGCAGTTCTTCCAGCAAGTAAGAAGAATTATTATAAAGGAACTCCATCATTAGCATATTTAGAACCATTAGGTTGGAATAAATCAATCTCAGCAATTGATGCGGTACAAGCATATGTTGCTTTTACCCAACGTCCAAATATTGCTTACTTCAGCGCCGGAGAATTAACTCCAATGGGAAGCTATTATGATCAAATTTTTAATGATGATACACCACAAGAACCAGAATATTTTCTATACCCTTATTTAGTTGGACTGTACGCGGCAGAAAATTTAAACTATAAAAGAGGTACGGAAGGATTTAGAAGATATGCTAACCTATTTTTTGTGACGGCATATTTTCGTACACTGTTAGAAATTCTTCATAAAATTAATGCTATAGACCAATTTGAATCTAATCCGATAAACAGTGAATTTCTAAAGATTCTTAAGGCTATATTTGCTAATTCTGACGTTAACAGAGTGATCATAAATTTAGTAGACTCAAGCTTAGAGTTTTATTTTGATGACTATTCAATTAAAGAGTTAATTAAAGATGATATTCGAAATTTCCTAAAATGGACCTGCGGTAAACCTAAAGCTCAAGAAATCTTAAAACAAAAAATTATTGGTCGGTTAGCAAAACCTGAATATAGTTTAGTTATAGATAAACTAAAAGAGTTAACTAATTGATTATTCAATTTTTTATTTATATGACAATATAATTATTTCTAAAGGAACTAAGATAATGGAAAATAACATTGAATATCCCTATTTTGTTAAAGATGTTAAAAGTGATGACGTTGAGGTATATCCTGGAACTTTTCAAAGGTATATTTTAAATTGCCAAATAAGAGAGGGAGAAGGCGAAACTATATTATATATTCTTATGAATCCAAGTAAAGCAAATAAAAAATTCTCGGATAATACAATAAATAAAGGTTAGAGTTTACAAATACTATTAATGAATATAATCGTGTAATTATTACCACTAGAATTGCATTAAATAAAAATACAATTGTCAACCGGGTAAGGTGTTAATAATAGCTTAAAACATACAAGAAAAGAAGAAAACAAATAAAAATCTCCTTATAATAGAGAATTAGGTAGTCCTTG
>JAEYRX010000043.1 GCA_023435225.1 Bacillota bacterium | reverse complement strand
ATCCTGTCTAAATAATTAGTTCTTAGACGGGATTTACACGGATTTATTGGATTTCTTTATTATCAACTTCGCTATTTCTTGTTTGGTTTTTTTAATCCGTGTCCATCCGTGTTAATCCTGTCTAAATGATTGGTTTTTAGACGGGATTTACACGGATTTATTGGATTTCTTTTTTAATCAACTTCACTTTTTTTGTGTGATTTTAAAAATCCGTGTCCATCCGCGTTAATCCTGTCTAAATGATTGGGTTTTAGACCGGAGCATTAGAACGAAATCTTCAGTTAATTCCTGAAGTGAATCCAGCCGGTATGAGGCTTCAAACTCTTCCGGTAATTCGATGGCTTTGTATTGTCCTTTCATAACCCGGACCGTTTTAAATCCTAATGGTTTGATTCCGACAAAATCCTTATAAGGATTATCGGCAATATAGACCACTTCCTTTGGTGTAACTTTTTCCCGTTCACAGATCTTTTGAAAGCAATATGGTGAAGGTTTGGCATTTTTTATACCATAGCGATGGGTAATATAACAGAATTTAAAACGGTGTTCCAGTTTTAAAGCTTTAATTTTGTTTGCTTGAACCACTTTGTTACCGTCAGTGACGATATATTGAGGGTAATGTTGCAGGCGATGTAGACAATCGTCGGCTTCCGGATAAAGGCTAATTTCCGGTTGATGCCGACGGTAAATTGAGACACATTTTTTGACCAATTTTTTATTAATGATCCCAAATTGAAGTAATAGATCATCAAATATCCGGCCTCGTCCCGATTTAAGCTTTTCAAGCATCAACTGATAACTGGCAGAGGCAGGAATTTGATAAGTTTGTTCAAGATATTCGGCAACGAACTGAAAACCGCTTCGGACATAGGAAGACTCATCATATAAAGTATCGTCGAGATCAAATACAAGGACCAAATACTAACCTCCAAAAGTTATTTGAACAAAATTTTTTTTTACTACCTATTTCAGACCTTGTTGTCTAAGATTTAAACTCCGGAAATTTACTCCCTAATATACCATTTTCCCTTAGTAAACATGGAATATTTTTGATCACCGGGAAAATAAGAAAACACTCCCCGCAAAAATAATGCCCGTCTTCTTTTAGTAACGGTGTTTTACATACCGGGCAGGCCCACCCAGGTTTAGATTCAAATTGAGGTATTTCCATATCAATATCTTTAGTAATTACGATTAATGCAGCCTGATTGTTATAAGTCCCTATTTCAAATAGCCGGTGTTCAGTTACGTTTAATTCCATCTTAATAATGGTATCATATAAATCAATACAATAAGCATTTTCCAGCATGTGTTTTTTAGTTGCTTCATTCCCCAATACATAAGAAGGTTCAATTAAAACCAGGGTTCGCCTGGCAACCCTGTATAGTTCGGTTATCGCTTCTTGAGCCCTTTTTGTATTGGGTTCAATACAATGGGAAGTAAAAACAATATCAAAAGAGTTATCTTCAAAGGGAAGCTCAAACATATTACCGACTCCCAAATTAACATCCCCGGTTATTCCCTGTTCAGCGAGGAATATGTTACCATATCCGATTCGGGAATATGAAATATCAATTCCGCGAATTACCACATTCGGCTTAGCCAATTTCCGAACAACATTAGCTAAGGTAACCGCTTCACCGGTCCCGACTTCTAAGATTGAATCATATCCCAACCGGTCTAATACTTCAGCTATTTTCTCACCATATCTTTGATAAAATTCTTGAAACGGTATGGTTATCGGCTGGTTGTTAAAATGAGCCCGGTTGTGTGTGGCATGATAATAACAATGCCGGTATGCCCCTGATTGAAGATCATAAGAATATAGTATAGCTGTACTATCGTTCTCTTCGGAGTTGTTAGCATCCCGTAAATGTTTCATTATGTTGGTGTTTTTTTGATATAAGGATTTTAATGTTTTCATAGTAAAAAATCCTTTCATAATGTGCCCATTGTTTTTCTAATGTTTTAAATACCAGTCATAAGTTTGTCTAATTCCCTCTTCCAAACCGATTTTATATCTCCAGCCCAATTTGTCCAGCTTTGAAACATCAAGTAATTTACGGTAGGTTCCATCCGGTTTATCCGGATTAAACTGCAATTCCCCGTTATAGCCCACTACTTTCATAATTATATTGGCCAGTTCGGCAATTGTTACGTCCAAACCGGTCCCGATATTAAGGTAATCGTTTCCATCATAAGTATTCATTAAAAACACACAAGCGTCAGCCAGATCGTCGACATGTAAAAACTCCCGTAAAGGCTTTCCGGTCCCCCACACTTCTACAAACGGCGTCTTGGAAAATTTAGCTTCGTGTATTTTCCTTAAAAGAGCCGGCAAAACATGTGATTCCTGCAAATCGAAATTATCATGCGGTCCATATAGATTGGTAGGCATAACGCTGATAAATTTGGTCCCATATTGCCGGTTGAAATATTGGCACATTTTCAGCCCGGCTATTTTCGCCAAAGCATAAGCTTCGTTGGTCGGCTCCAAGTATCCGGATAATAAATACTCTTCCTTGATCGGCTGCGGGCAATCCTTGGGGTAAATACAGGAGCTACCTAGAAATAAAAGCTTTTTAACCCCAGATTTGTATGCATTCATCAATACGTTGCCTTGGATCATTAAATTTTGATAGGCAAAATCCGTCGGAAAAGTATTGTTTGCATATATACCGCCTACTTTGGCGGCGGCTAAAAAAACATAAGCCGGTCTTTCATGCTTAAAAAATTCAATCACCTGTGCTTGATTCGATAAATCAAGTTCGGCGCGGGATCTAGTAACAAGATTGGAATAGCCGTTTCCGGTCAAATTCCGTATTAAAGCGGAACCGACTAAACCATTATGGCCGGCCACAAATATTTTTTCTTTTTTATCCATAACAGCCTCTCATTGTGCTTCTTTATCAGCTTCCATCATCATGGCCACCAGTTGCTGAAAAGTAACTTTAGGCTTCCAATTCAGCTTTTGCATAGCTCTGGAAGGGTCCCCCAACAATTGGTCGACTTCGGTTGGTCTAAAGTATTTGGGGTCGATCTCAACCAGGACTTTTTGGGTCTTGCAGTCAACGCCTTTTTCGGCCACACCACGACCAACCCATTCAAGATCTATATTTACCTGCTTAAAAGCCAACTCACAAAATTCACGGACCGTATGGGCCTCCCCGGTGGCAATTACCAAATCTTCGGGTTCATTTTGTTGTAACATCAGCCACATGGCTTCTACATAATCTCCGGCAAAACCCCAATCACGTTTGGCGTCAATATTGCCGAGATATAACTTGTCTTGTTTTCCCAGAGCAATCCGGTTGGCGGCCCGGGTAATTTTCCGAGTCACAAAAGTCTCCCCTCTTCTGGGCGATTCATGGTTAAAAAGAATCCCGTTACAGGCATAAAGATTGTAGGCTTCCCGGTAATTAACGGTTATCCAATAAGCGTATAATTTAGCGGCTGCATAAGGGCTTCTAGGGTAAAAAGGGGTAGTTTCCTTCTGCGGAATTTCTTGAACTTTACCGTATAATTCACTGGTGGATGCCTGATAAAAACGGGTCTTAATCCCGGTCTCCTTAATAGCGTCCAAAATTCGCAAAGTGCCGAGTCCATCCACTTCAGCGGTAAACTCCGGAACCTCGAAAGAAACTTGTACATGGCTCATGGCCCCCAGATTATAAATCTCCGCCGGCTCTATCTTCTCCAATAACCGGTTTAAATTACTGGAATCCGCCAGATCTCCATAATGCAAAAAAAGCCGGACATCTTGGTTATGGGGATCCTGGTATAGATGATCGATCCGGCCGGTATTGAACGAACTTGACCGGCGGATTATTCCATGAACTTCATAGCCTTTTTCCAATAATAACTCGGCCAAATAGGAACCGTCCTGGCCGGTTATCCCGGTAATCAACGCTTTTGGTATCATTTTTAGTTCCCAACCTCCGTTATATTATTTATGTCGGAAGATTTTAACACATATATAAAGGTTGAATCTCTGATCCTTAGCGGGCCAAACTTTCAGAAAAACATGCACCCTTGTTTAATTTGAAAAGCCGAGCGCAATTTCACACGTGTGGTTGGTTGATCATCCTTCTTTAATTATAAAATAACGTTCTACCGCCTCAACCACCCGTTTGGCACCATTGCCATCCACCAAGCCTTGCATCTTCATTGCAGCGGACAGTCTCTCTTCATAACGAAAGCCATTTATTTCTTCCCGTAATAGCCGAAAATCCAATTGACCATGCCAACCAAGATTCTTGATATAACCGGACTTAGCCAGTTCTTCTACAATAAATTGCTGATTATCGGCGATAATAACTGCTAATGTCGGTAGACCACAAGCACAGAGTTCATAAAGGGTGCTCCCTCCGGCGGAAATCGCTAAATCCGCCCGACGCATCAGAACGGAAATCTTGTCTACATTATGATGGAGGCAAACATTGGGATATTTCTTGCTTAGATTAGTTATCTCGTCTTTAAATTGATTTCCCCCACCCACTACCACATCCAGGACAATATGATTCATTGTTGCATCCAGACGAATTGCATTGATTATCTTAGTAGATAAATTTACTAAATCGGTTCCGCCGGTTGTCACTAAAACCCTGGCGATAACCGGGCGTACCTTTGCCGCCGGGAGATCCCCGAACTCTTCCCGAATCAGGTTATACCTGATTCCCAATAATAACATTTCCCGTTCTGAGTATCCGGTATAGCCTAATTCCTCGGCGGCAATATTACCGTTGATTAAAAAATCAATCGAATATATAAAACGGTTTAGGTCATCGATATAACCGAGTAATGGAACTACTTGTTTTAAATTAAGGAAATATTGTCGGTCCACTTGGTAAGAGTCAATAATCAAACAATCCAACATCTTCGCGGAAATAATGCTTTTTATTTTGGAGATTTCTTCATTTTTCCCGCAACTTCGGATAACCTGAATCTCAAAACCCGATTTGTTAATTATTCCAATCCCGGTAGGGTCTTGGCTGATAAAAATTATCTGATGTCCCCTGTTGGCAAAAGCTTTTGCCAGGGAAAGACAGCGGACGATATGCCCCATTCCAACAATCGACCCACCATCCGCCCTAATTCCGATCTTCATGTTTTTTCACCAATCCAAATATGCCGATTAATTCTCATCTTTTCTAATCCCGTATAAATCTAAATCTGAAGGCGATTACTCCGCAAAATTTGCCAGGCATTTTTGATAACGCCGGCCTTTTTCCGCCCATTCGGAATCTAAAAGCTCAAAAAGGAACACATCATGAAATCGTTCATATTTATAAATATGTTCTTTCAAGACTCCCACCTGCCGGTACCCATTGAGAAGATGCAACTTCATCACATTCTCGTTACCCTCCATGACTTCGGCAATTATTTTTTTCAAATTCAGTCTGGCAAAGACGTAGTTATAAAAGTACGGCGGAATAATGCCTCCAATCCCCCTGGATTTTTCCTCGCCAAGGTAGTATGCCAGGAAACCATGGTTATTCCGTTTATCAATAGCAGTCAGGCCAATAACACCAATCGGCTGCTCCTCATAATAAATCATCCAGTACTGGCAAGATGAATCGAACGATATCCGCTGATACCATTCTTTCTGCTTGTTCAGATCATTTTCGATGTCACTGAACATATACCGGGTAACGCTTTCCTTAATCCGCCAGCTTAGGATAAGCTCCAAATCCTTCTCAGTAATTTTCCCAAACCGTAACACCGCATACCCACCACCGTTTACCGTTTATTCCCGCCGCATTTTTTTGAAACGTTCACCATGCATGGATTCAGCCACCAGGACCACTTTCTGGGGGATCTTAAACGCTTCCAATTTACCCCTGCAAAATTCCCGCATTCGTTGGCGAAATTCGCTGACGGTTTCTTCTGTACACAATTTTACCCGGGCTTTTACCATCTGGCCGGTGATAGGATTTTTTTCCGCCGAAACAGCCACCTCTTCCACGCCGTCCATTAACTGTATTACGCTCTCGACCTCTGCCGGATAGACCTTTTTCCCGCCGACATTGATCAACTCCGACTTTCGTCCCAGAATCCGCAGGTAGTCGCCGTCCACCTCCACCGCGTCGCCGGTATGGAACCAGCCGTCCGCCGTAAAAGGACTGGGCGCATTGAGGTAACCCAACATGGCGGACTGCGCTTGGATTTCCAGTATCCCGTCAACCACCCGGGTGGCAAAGCCTTCACCGCCGATCTTTACCCACAAAGAGCCGGAGGATTTAGACTTAGACCGCATAATGCCGATCTCCGAAAGCCCGTAAGTTTGTAAGAGAGAGACATTGGGGAAAAGTTTATTGAACCGTAACAGCGTGCTTTCCGGCATCACTTCTGTGCCATAGGAGACCAAAGTCAAACTGCTAAGATCGAAACGCTGATAAGCTTCACTCAATAACAGAAGGTTGATAAAAGTAGGAGAAGTTGGCAGAGTCTCCGCCCGGTATTTTTCTATCGCACGGCATACGGTTTCCGGCGTCCGTTCACGAACTGAAATGATACAGCCACCGTTGGACAGGGTATAAAGTAAGGTATTAATCCCGCCGATATGGTCAAAGAGTAAAAAAGTTATGGTGCGCCTGGCATATCGGGGTACTCGAAACTTTTCCAATAACGGAACAAAATCATGAAGCGTCGCCTTGCTTTTGCCGGTCGATCCTGAAGAAAAGAGAATTAGTCCCGGTCGTTTCGCTTGCTTCAAACTCTGTAATAATTCATGTTTTACCGGTATTCTGGTATGCTCAATCGCAACCTCATCGTTCGGATTCACTTTAATAATAGTCTCCACTTCGGCGATCTCCCGGAACTCCGATTTTTGATAGGTGACTGAATCAGTCAGCGGTACAATAATACAGCCATATTCAATCAAAGCCAGTAATATAGCGACGGAATTAGGGGAAAAATCCGCTTCCAACGCCACCACCGATTGGGGTTCGACAGCAGCCCGGAGATTTACCAGATGTTTTTGGACCGTTGCAAGCATCCAGTCATACCGGAAGGACTGGTCGCTCCAGATGATGGCTTCTTCATCCTTATAATTAGCAAATCCCTCCAATAGAAAGTCGATAAACATCTACACACCTCCCAAAAAGATGACTTGCCCGGTGATAAAATCGCTCTCTTTTTTTAGAAAAAAATCAATCACATTGGCGATATCGGCAAACGTGGCGAAACGCTCAATAGCCTGCAACGCCAATAGACGATCAATCTTCTCCCTGGGGACGGATTTAATTAGATCGGTTTGTACCGGAGTAGGTCCCACAGCGTTTACCGTAATACCATAGGCGCCCAATTCTTTAGCCATAATTTGAGTCAAGGATATCACCGCCGCTTTAGAAGCGGCGTAAATTGCCTCTCCCTCCAGTTTAAGCGGAGTCGCCACCGTCGTAAAATTAACGATCCGGCCACACCTCTTCTGTTGCATGAGTTTGGCCGCCTCACGGCAAAATAGAAATGTGCCGGCCACATTGGTACTCAATACAGCATGCACGGTGGTGAGGGGTGTCAGTATTGAATGATTCATGGCGGCAATCCCGGCATTATTAATAAGGTGATCTAAACGGCCATAATCCTTGCGGATATTTGAGAAGATGTCCTTAACCGCGGGCTCATCCGCCACATCCGCCCGAAAATGGCGATAGCTATCCGGCCTATCTACCGTCTCCTCCAGCTCGGAGCGGCTGCAGCCGATGACCTGATGCCCGAGGGACAGGTAATGCGCTACCAGAGCCTTACCGATTCCTTTCCGCGTTCCGGTGATTAAGGTGACCGGCCGGTCCATCAGACTTCCTCCCGTAGCAGTTGGATAATATAATCGGCCAACGTCCCGATGGTCCGGAACGGACTATGTTTTTGGGACATGGCTTTCTCGTCTGCCAGACTCACTGTGGTCCCCATCTCATCCTCGATCGCTTGTTCCACGGCAACAATTAACGTCACAAGCCCTATAGAGTCCAATGCCCCGTTAGCTCCGTACAATCCGGCATTTTCGCCTTCCTCCACCGCCACTTTCTTCTCATTTTGCTCATTTAAGTCGCCGGCTTCACGAGTTATAATACTAATAATCCGTTGTCGCATCGTAGTCCTCCCTTTAGAAAATATCAAAAAACCTCTTTTTTATTAGTCCAAGGATATTTTCAACCGTTATTTGTTTAATGAGTATAAACAGTTAATACTGGTCGTAATTCGCGCCAGGTAAAACGTAGATTGTCTAGGTTCCGGTTATCGTCTTCCAAAATACTCAAATTTTCCGATGCATCCAGAAAATTAGGAAACAAGGATAACGCTTTTAAAAGGAGGCCTTTGGCATCTTCGATTTTATCCAGTAAAACTAGGATTGCGCCTAGATTATTTAGTGCTGCCCCGTTATTGGGTTCTATTTGCAGTACCTTTTCAAATGCTTCTTTGGCATTTATCCAGTCCTTTTGCGATAAATAATACAGACCGATTAAAAACAAGCTTTTGGGATAATCCGGTTTATTAGCTACAATACTCCCCGCGATCTCAAATCCTTCTGCCCAACATCCTATACGGAATATAACGGAGACAAAATCCGCCCGGTTTTCTTCCCAGGCTAGTTTACGTTTATCAATGGCGGATTGAATGAAATCAAACGAATATTTCCTTAAAATCTGTTGCTCGCCTCCAAGCATATTATCAAGCTTCTTTGAAATATTGGTAAAGTGACGACGAACCCGAACCAACGGCTGATCAATATAGGCAAAACCGCCTTGTGCGGCCATCCTTAACCACAAATCCCAATCTTCCGAATACCTTATCGATTCATCAAAACCATTCACTCTTTGAAATATTTGCTTTTTAACCAAGGTTCCGGAGGTGGTAATAATTTGATTTCTTACAAATTGATATCCTAATATTTCTTCATGCCCTACTTGCTTACTTTGGTGAATACCTGGTATTGATTCTCCGGAAGCTGAAATTATAGAACAAGCAGGATAAGCTAAGACTACTTCCTCCTGCCATAAATTAATCAGTTTTCTTATCTGTTCCAACTCCATTTTGATTAAATCGGGTTCGGCAACATCATCGGCATCCATAAATAGAACCCATTCGGTATTGGCTAGATTAACCCCTACATTTCGCGCAGTCGAGGCACCGGAATTTATTTTTTGTTGATATAGGCGAACTAATCCTTTGTATTGTTTTTTTAAACAACTAACGATCTTTACTGTATTATCATTACTGCAATCATCAACGATAATAATCTCTGTTAGCGGCGAAGTCTGCTGTAACAAACTTTGAATCGTCTCTTCGATGTAGCTTTCTGCATTATAAGCCGGTATTACGGCAGATACTAACGGTTCTCGGTTAAGCTTCTCCTGTTTCATGGTTACTCCAAGTGTATTAAATTCGAATGGGTACACCTTTAATAAAAGTATCGGCAAATTCTGCAATTATTTTAGAAGTGGCCAAAAAAACAACACCTCCGGTTGCTGAATTTAAGCCTTTTCTAAAGCTTAGTAATGCAACTTTCCTACCTTAAAATTTAATAGTTAAGTCAACACTTTGGAATATCGATTTTAAAAAAATTATTAAAGCTTTCGATATTTTCAAAAATCGATATTGATTGATATTACTTAACTGAAAAAGATTATTGAAGTGGGAAAGTTGAATTAGAAAATATTGTTATCAGGTTCGGAGATGATTTATTTAAGTATTTTAATCTTTGTTTTATTTAACTATTAAAATGCAATATTGGTTATAAGGTTTTAATCCAAAAAGCTGCCCCACCTAATAAGGCTTCCCTTGATTTATCCCAAATAGGAATTAATAATTGTTTTAATTCCAAATCTTTTGTAATAAAATGGTTTGCTAATTCTATCCGAAACTTTTTCCCTTGTGCTAAAATAGCTGATGCCAATAAATATTGTTCCGAATAAAACCGTTTCGCCCAGTCCGGCGGATAATCATAAGGCAGGAAAATATCATGAAATCCTACTAGAACACCTTTTTTAAGATAGGGCAAGATATCCAAAAAGACTACGGTTACATCGGTATTCATAGAAGAACGGTGCGAGTTATCAACAAATAGGATATCACCTTTTTGCAACTCCGCAAAAACGGTAAGATCAACTTTTTCAAGGGGTTCTCTGATTATTCGGTCGCAAAGACCGTCTACTTCCCTCCGGGGAAACGGGTCGAACGAAGTAATCTTGGTTCTCAGCCCTTGTTCTTTAATGGCCCTCCGGGCAAACTTGGTGGAGTTGCCCGAACCAATCTCAAAATACCTGTCGGGATTATTCAAGGCCAAAAAAGCGTAAATAGATATCGCGTCCAAACCCGGAATAAATTCATTATTCCAATATGGTTCCGGAGAATTAAACTCCATGGCAAACAATGGGATATTATCAAAAAAGCTCTGGTAACGGGCAAATTTTTTTAGAATCCCTTGATATCTCTTCCGTTCTCGGTTGATAATAGCCTGTATTTTTTGATGGGCTGGTTTTCCATATCCATATCGGGGAGACGATTCCACCGGATACTCCAAAGTGACTTCATTCAAAATAGTAGTTTGATCATCCGGCAATAAATCCAGACCGTTCCAGAAATGCTTCTCCTCGCTAAAGCCTAGTTTTTTTAATTGATTGGCGATCTCCGGATAAAACATGCTCATGATAATAATCGCCAGATTGTCAGGGTCTTCTTTGGTCAATACTTCAGGGGGAAAAATCCTAGAGTTCAAAAACTCCAGGTCCCATTTATTAGAATCGTTATCAACGTAATAAGTTACATTATATGGGATTAAACTACCGATCTGTCTACTTGCCGACCCGGTCCCAAAGATTACTATTTTCTTTACGGCAATTATAGATAAAAATTCTTTTAATTCCATCTATTCATATACTCCATTCAGTAAGATATTTTGTAATTATTGCAGCAATTTTATTGTCATTTTAAGCTAAACTTATTTTAATCAGGTCTTTCCACGAATAGACTTGAACCGGGCTATTCTTTACCATTTCTCTAAATTGCTCAATCACTATAGAATCGCGGTTATTTTCGATTGATATTAAGATTGCGTCGATTTTATCAATATTTTGAGCAATCCATTTCGATGGATTCACCGGTATTCCAAACAAATTTTGATTTTGCATATTGGGATTATTATCAAGAAATGAAACCACCTTAATCTTTTCCTGCTTCAAATCGGCTAAAAGGTACAAAGCGGTTTTCATGGTCCCGAATATCGCTACCTTCTTTATTCCATTTTGATGTAATACACTGGAAATTCCTTTACTTTGCAACAACAAGCATTCGAGCCAAGTCCGGTAATAACCGTTGATTTCACTTACTGCACTAATTTCTGGTTGAATGCCGAAATATTTTGCGATAATGGCACTCTGCTCTTGACTCATCAATTGTTGTTTGGTAGGGTCCGTACTTATGCCGCCACAACGGAAAACAGCGATCGTCCTGTCGACATATAGTGAGTTTTGCTCATCGCTTTGAAAACATTTAACAACAAAATCATAATCACCCCCAATTACATATTGGGTATCAAAATAACCATGTTTCTCAAACAAAGACTTCCTTGCAAAAAAGCCCATATGAGGAGGCATTTCACCTGTTTTTAAGTCTTGAAAACTCATCGCCCGGCCACGAATATATTTGAAGCCGATTTTCTCATCTAAAACCAAGGCATTGCCATAAACGAAAGCGAGATTCGGTCGACTGCTAAAGATTTCCGCAAGTTCACCGATTACATTGCTTTCATATAAATAATCGTCCGAATTCAAAAAATAAATTATATCCCCAGTAGCGACTCGAAGCCCTTTATTGAAAGCATCATAGATCCCTTTATCCGGTTCGGAAATAAAATAAGATATCCGTTGCCTATACTTGGCTATAATACTTAGAGTTCTATCATTGGAGCCACCATCGATGATGATATACTCAATATTCGAATAATCTTGATTAAGTACGCTTTTAATGGTTTCTTCCAAGTGTTTTTCGCTGTTAAAAGTAGGGGTAATGATAGAAATTTTAGGTAACCACTTTACAGCCATATTCATTCTCCTAAATCCGCATTACTATAATAATGGTTTGATATAAATTCAAAACTAGAATCAGGAATAAAAAAAAGTTTAAATTGGCTCAAAGCTCGATCTTTCATTCTATGCAACGGTTCAGCTATATCTATACACCGAAAATGAAGCTCTTCCATTATTAGGCAAATTTCATGAAACCTCAGCTGTCCATGTTCTGAAAAATTATAACTCTCCAAAATTACCATATTAGTCTGTTTTAGTGTTTCAGCTGCGCCCCGAATCACTAGCCATTCCGCTCCATTGGTGTTTACTTTCAATACGTATGGTGGAGGTAAATTTCTTTTTATTATCCAAAAATCCAGTTTTTCTATTATAACTTTGGAGTTTCCCTCATCCGATTTTTCCTGAATAAACCCGCTGAATAAATCAGGTGTCGAAAAATAGATTTCGCCGGAAATATCCCCTGCAGCGGCAATTACATAATCCATATTTGAATACATTGAATGAATAGCTTGTAAAGATGCCTCATGTGCCTGATTAGGCTCTACTAAAAAAAACTTTGCTTCTGGAAATAATTTACTGGCAGTAAGCGTCCATCGGCCGTCTGATGCTCCAACATCAATAACCGTATTTACCTTAAGTCCCCGGGAAACTGCTCTCTCTAGTGCTGATTCTAAACTAACCATCATCTCTTCTCCTGTTTTTAAAATACTTAGAGTACAAAATAATTGTTATGAATTCTAATCAAGTAATTCTCGTCTATTTGTTGTTTCAATTTTTGATATATTTCTTCCTCATAGGCAGAAGATGAAATTAAAATATGACCCATTTTAAGCTGGAGGATTTTCTGTACAGAATAAATCGGATACTCTCCCGAAAACAACTCCCCATCTAATTGTTCATTTTGATCAATTATGCCGCTGATCTTAAATCCGGTAAAATTAACATTATTTAATAAATGGCGTGTATGATCCCCGGCGCCATAAATATATATATTTTGAGCTTGCTTTGCTTTTAGCCGATCGATAATAAATTTTTCCAAACTTACTTTAACCATTGCGGCGCCTACATAACGAAAATTTAAGTCGTTAAGCAAATTTACATCAAATTTTTTCCCATTTTTAAGGTTGCTGGTTTTAAAAAGCATACAAACTGAGTAAGGTTCATTCTTTTCTATAGTTGGATTTAAATTATGAATCGGATGAAAATTATTATAGAATGTTTCACCGTTTTTACAAATTCTTTGCATACCACAAACTGCATAATCCTCTTCTTCTATACTAGACATCATTACCCTTAAAAAATGTTCATTCCAGATGTAACCTTCTTCGATTAATCCGATAAAATCCTCCTTGACCTCTGCTATGTTTATTTCAGAAATATCACCTAAGAAAACGTTATAATTATGATGGCTTTGTTGCAGAATGCTTTGATAAGTTTCGGATTTAGATGGATCATGACCTTCGTTATTATATACGATAAATACAGACTCATTACAATGACTTGTTTCGGTGTAAAATGTTTGCTCATTTTGAAATTCCTTGCTGTAACTAGAGCTAAAGACCAAATCCATTTGCCATAAGGATCCATCTATAGGTCGGTGCATAGGTTCTATCAAGTCGATGCAACGAAAACCTTTCTCCTCCATATACGCGCATAATTCATAAAATCGAAGGCTATTATCGGTTAAATCAAAATTATATGACTCAATAATTACAAGATTAGTTTGATTTAAAGCTGCAGTTGCTCCGGCTAAAATTGGTATCTCAAATCCGTGTGTGTCTAATTTTATTAAAAACGGGGGCTTAAGACCTTGTTCTTTAATGCAATAATCAATAGTAACCATCGGAGTAATGATGCAATTCGCCCCTGACTTACTTGTTACTGCCCCTCCAAACAGATCTGAAGCGTCAAAAGAAGTTTCACCCAACCGATCGCCTGCGGCAGCTAAAACAAAATCCATATTGGCAAATTCCCGTTTCATCGCCTTAAGAGGGGCTTCATGCCCCGCTTGGGCTTCAATTAAAAAATAACTAGCTTTCGGATAATATTTCATGGCCATTTTTGACCATCGGCCATCGGAGGCGCCAATATCAATCACGGTATTTATAAGCGTCCCTCGGTATTTAGCTCTGGCCAGTCCGGCATCAGCAGATAAGTTTTCCATTATAAAAACCTCTGTATTTATTTCGAATAATTAATTATTAAAATCACGACATATAAAAAACCGAATCATAATATAGGCGGATTAATTTTCTCTCATCAAACATCATTTTTAATTCATTATAAATCTCTTGTTCATAAGTTTCGGAAGAGATCAAAATGTAATCAATTTCTAAATCCTTAATCCGGTTCCTATTAAATATCGGATAACCGCAAAAAACTTGTCCATCAAGAGCTTCATTCTTATCCAAGATTCCACCAAAGTTAAAATAATCTGTTTCGATACTTTCCAAAATGAATCTAGTATGTCCTCCCGCACCATAAATGAAAATTCGTTCTCCCCGGATCTCCGCTAATTCTTTTTTTAAGTAATTATTCAAGCTGGTTTCCACTAAACCCAAACCCACAAACCGCATCTGTCGGGTTTCAAGGAAACGTTCGTTAATTTCATGTCCCACAAAACTCTTAGTTCGGAAAACAGTGCAAATAAGAAAATGATCGCTTGCTAGATAATTCCGTTCAAACCGACCGTTTAAATTATGAATCATGTAAAGGCTCTGATAAAAACTGAAGTTCTTTTGGTAAAACCTAGATAGTCCACAGATTGTATAATCGGCTGTTCCAATTTTGGCTATCATTGTGGAGATAAAAGTTGGATTTAATAAATAACCTTCTTCGACAAAATATATGAATTCCTCTTTCACTTGACTAAAATCAACTTCGGAAAACTTGCCAATCTGGAGCCGGATATTCGAATATATTTGATTGCATATTGATTGATATGTTTCTGAATTATTAAGGTCTGCTCCTTGATGGTTAAATACAATTAAAACTCGAGGTTGTTGCGTATTAATAATATTTTCCGGATAAATAAATTGGGTATGTTGATTGATCAAGTTAAACATATATAATAAGTAATATGACATATTATTATCTTGATGAATTGGAGGAAAATACTTAAGCAAAATCGAACGCAACGGTGAATCCCGCTCCCATTTTTGAGGATGCGTCACATGATAAGCAAATTCCCCCATAATCTTTTTAATCGGAATTCCATGGGCCATCGGATTCAAAACCGCCCACCAATCCCACATCTGCTGCCCAAGACAAAATTCTTCTTGTGGATAGCAAGAGATGATCTCCCGATCAAAAAAGAAAAAATCAAAGCCGCTCTCAAGCATTGCCCCGTTTAGATTTTCAAGACTTTGGATTTCAATACGGCTCCCGTAAAGGAAAGAACCCGGCGCTTCGGCTTGGATGATATTTTTCAGGTTTGGATTTAGCAAACGAATATCGGAATTGACAATACCGCAAATTTGGCTGTCTATTTCTTGAAAATAAGCCAATATGTCGTCAAAATAGATATAAGGTTTTCCATATTTATTTATAGCGCTTCTTTTTACTTCAACGAATTGAATATTCCTAAAGTGATCTTTTAAAATATCGATCTCCGCATAAACATTTAAAGATACCACCTCAAACCCCAACTTTAACCAACTGTTAACAGCATTTTCCTGAATTTGATAATCCTTGGGTGCTAAAGAAGTGGCAATAATAGTTTTGTTCATCATTGTACCTTTCCAAAATTAACTTTACTGAACAATGTTTGATATAAAATTAAGCTAATCAATTTCTGTTTCGTTAGAACATACAACTTCAATAGAATATATCCCTAAATAGTCAGATATCATGATCTAGTTTTAAAACACTATCTGAAATTCTGGGCAGAATCTAAATTTTACTTCGATTCAAATAAGATAATAAAATTCAGATTAGAGAATCAAATATTTTGAGTAATGAAGCAGCAGTTTGTTTCACATAACCTGCCTGTTTCTCAATCAAATCCTGGTATAATTCTGTAGAAATAGATTCATCTAAAACTAATCGAATTTTTTCTATTAAATCATTTTTATTTGTAGGATCGAAGTAAATAGCGCGTTCCGGATTTTGTTCACGATGTACGGGAATATCGGATAAGATAATCCTTTTATTAAATGCCCGTGCATCTTCGACAATACTGCTCCAACCTTCAAATAGTGATGGTTGAATAACCGCTTTTGTGTGATAATACAATTGGGCTTGATCCTCCGCAGGGATTAACCCTAAAACCTTAATATTGTCAAGACCCATTTCATCCTTATAATTCATTAATTGATTAACATAGTTGACATTACGATAATCAAATGTAGTGCCGGTACAAACCAATTCTATTTGACAACCAGTTTGCTTTAAAGCATATATGGTTTCAAAAACAGTGCGATGATTTTTATGAGCCCAAAACTGGTTAGGTAAATAAAAAAAGTTCTCACTTAACCCATATTTATTCTGCAAGTAATTAATAGGCTGCATACTTCGGTTTTGGTCGAGTACGGTACAAAAGTGGTACACAAAATTCCTGCTTTTGAACTGGGGATAAAATTTCCTGAAATCCTGTAAGGTTGCATTAGAACTAAACAGCATAAATTCGGCTTTGTTTGCGAACTGGGTATATGTGGAATTTCGAGCGAGAATCTCGCTTTCCTGAAAAAAATCCGGCATATATTTATGCTGAAAATCCGGAATCCAGCCAATTATCGCGGTGGGCATATCCAAATCTCGTGGATCAATCACTGGGAATAAAAAATCAATGGAAAGTTTCTCTATGGCCTGTTTTACTTGTGAACTCCGATGCCGCCAGATAGTTGAATATAATTCTTCGCCTTTGAGTTCTGCAGGTGGGTTACAGCGCTTTAAATAATGTATTTCTAAAAAGACACTTTTCTCTACCAGTATCCGAAAATAATCAGGAACGTCTTCCCGGGCCAAAAGAACAATGCGGGGCAGTTGCTCAACCGGCGCGAAAGATAATACTTTTATCAGGTTGATAATATAATTAACCCCACCCATCCATTTTTCATTTAATTCCATTAATATACCGATAGTAGGTTTAGTTGTTTTGTTTAAACCATTCGACATAGGATTTTACTCCCTCAATAAAATCAACTTGAGAACAATACCCCAATTTCGAAAGCCGGGAAATATCAGCCTCCCAATTCAACGGGTCTCCTTTTCTGCCCACACCTCTAAATGAAATGTTTTTATTGCTATGAAGTTCGTTTTGGATTAAGTTGGTTAATGTTTTAATTTTAGTTTGAGTACCGGAAGCAATATTGAATATACCATCCGCTTGATTTTTATAAATGTATTCAATTGCTCGGGCGATATCCAAAGCATGAATAAAATCACGGCTTTCTTCGCCGGTACCCAAAACTTCTATAGTATCACCAGTGGCATCGGTAAATTTCCGGCATAAATCAAAAACTACCTGTCGTCTTAACCCTTCTCCATAAGCGGAAAAAATTCTTAAAATACTAACAGGGACCCCATGTAAAGAGGAATATTCTTGGGCCAGGGTTTCACAGATCATTTTGTGATAGCCGTAAGGTGATACGGGTTTACATTGAACCGTTTCCGATACCGGCAATTTTTCCGGGTTGCCGTAAACTGCTGCACTGGAAAGTAAGATAAACCGGCATTGAGGGATTTCTTTTCGGATAACCTCCAGAGTAAAAGCGCATACTTCTACGGTGCGCTGAAAGTCATTATATGGTTGGCTAACTGAATCCGCCACTGATGCGGTCCCGGCGCAATGGATTAATAAATCCGGTTGAAATTCCTTAACTACATTTATGAATCTGATATCCGGCAAGGTCATACCATAGAATTTCCACAGATTCGGATATGAGTTTACAGTCTGTAATGAAGATGAGAAACGTCCTACAGCTGCAATTTTGTATCCTTTGCCCCCAAAATATCTGCAAATATGGGAACCAAGGAAACCACCGGCACCGGTAACTAATACATATTGTACCATTACTCCGATCTCCTGATTGCAAATGCAACACCATATCCGCTTTCAATATATTCAAAACTCGATAAATACGGAAACTTATCTAAAACTCGGCGCCACACACTAAGTAAATATAGATGCATCGGATGCACAATATCATCAAAAACAATCACTCCTCCAGTTGCTAAATGGGGGATTACATCACATAAATCCTTATAAGCACCTTCTTCTGAATGATCACCATCCACTGTGATCAAATCAAATCTCATATCCTGATTTTGTTTAAAGAATTCCGGTACTGTTACATGACTGTTTCCGTCTATAAATGTAATTTTTCCAGTATGTTTATTTTTTTTAAGTTCATTTCTAACAAAGTCGGGACCGGGGTTTTCCATACCGGCATAATTTTTTTGCCACATTTCAAAAGCAATTATATTAACGTTAGGACAGCCTCTTGCCACAGTACAAACGGATCGTCCACGACGAACTCCTATTTCAAGATAATTCTCCGGTTTAATAGTAATTGAAGCAGCATATAAGACATTTATTATATCCATATAGTACCAATTGTTTTTAAATCGCTTTATACCTTCCCGATAAAAGTGATCTAAGTATTCAACATACTCATCGGTAGCCAACAATTTATGAAATGATAAAAGTTCTTTCCATAATCTTTGAGATGCGGCAATATTAGCTAATGTAGTTGGATTTAACACAATTGAACCATAAAAATTTTTCCCATAATGAAACTCACTATTATTCACAAAAACAACACCCCTATCCTAAGTTAGATACTAATACCTCGACCAGCCACCAAGGGTTCTACATACTTTAATTTCGAATTTTGGGTCAATATTGTTTGATATTCTGATCTGCTCGGGATACTGATCTCGTTCCGGGCTTCCATTATTTTATCTTGCTCTTTCTTAGTTTTTGCCCGCTCCCATTTTTTTGTTTTAGGGTTATACATTTTAATAATATCGGCAGGATTTCCCGCCATGATACAAAATGGAAGTATATCTTGCTTTACTACTGCATTTGCAGCTATAATACTCCCACGCCCCACAGTCAAATTTCCTGTAACAACTGTATTTATTCCAAACCAACAGTTTTCTTCAACAATTACACTCCGGCCAAATGTTGCCCCTTGTTGAAAAATGGGTTGATTAATATCGTCAAAAACGTGTTCGGCGTCCGAGACATAAACACGGGGGGCAAAAAGGCAATAATCACCTATTTCTAAATACCCACCCGTTGAAATCATTGATTGGCGCCCAATTAAAACACATTTACCAATCTTCATTCGAATTTTATCATCACGAATGCATATATTGAGCCAGGCATCATCTCCAATGCATGAACCTTCACCAATTTCAACATTTTTTACACCTAATATTTGAACAGTATTGCCAAAAGTGACGTTGGGAAACAAATCATTAAGGTTACTCATAGTTACAACTCCCATAAAAATTCAAACCAGGATTCTGAGTTTTTTCTTTATGAATCTTTAAAACTAAGTTTTTCCATAATACCAATTTACGGAAAATCAGGTCTTTTCGATAAATGATTCCAAAGTACTGCAAACCACATAGCTCCGGCTCTTCTTTGACCGATGAGCGAAAAATGCCTAGAATGGGTCTTACCAGCCCTATTTTCGCCATCCAAAACATCGGTATCCGGTCCCGGGAAAAATCCCTCTATATCCCAAAGCTCGTTAATTGCTGAACGAATCTCCATCTCTTCTTGGGGTTTAATATATACTGTTGGATGAATTGTAGACTTAGCCAATATCCAATCCCTTTTGATATGTAAATTATCTTCTAATGAGTTTTTAATCAGGATTAATCTTTGTTTATAAGTTTCCTTTTCAGTATTGGCTATCACATCACTTTCACCATGTTGCCAAAGAATCGCTCTATAATTACCAACTCTTTTACATACCTCAACTAAAGTATTGAATAAAGATTTATCCGGCAACCAAGATTCTATAGGAGTCGAATCAATAGCTACATTGATTATTCCAATAGGGACTTTAATTATCGGTAGTAATAAATTCATTGTTGTAGGCCAAACACTTCCGCCACAAAAAATCCGCCCAACAGAAAAGTACCGATTAGCTTGTATCTCCCAATAATTATGATAATAACCACTTTCTGGTATTGAAATTAAAGGTAAAGGATCATGAGCAACTCTCCATGTATTCAAATCATATACTGTTACTCGACCTTCAATATCATCAATCGTAGTTAAACCATCATGACAGCTGGCCGCATATAATTGACCTGCGATGATATATACTTCTCCAATGCCTATCGGTCCAATTAATGTTTTATATTACTCATCATCAAGAAATTTTACTAATAAACCTAAGCGATACCATCCCCCTGATCTAATTGTTATTTCACCTATATAAATACCTTTATGACAAGAAACGATTAATGGTTGCCAATCTTTTACAAGTTTACAATCCTCTCCGTTTAAAAGTTCGACTCTTGTAAAAACATCAAAGGTATCACTTTTTTGTACTAAAAACTTAACTTTTATTACCCCAAATCCCATATCTGACGAGTTATGCGTTGCAGTTATTGGTTCATAATTAATGCGTTGAATAACTTGATAGGGTAAAGGTTCAATAATTGAAATCATAATAACACCTCAATAACATAATCGGAATCTAAGAGATAAACTTGAGTGGATTAATGAGTTATCATCTATCTAATAGAGTGCTTTTACCGTTGAACGTCTTTTATCCATTATTTTCAATCTGGTAAGATTAAAATCGAAAGGGAGGCTTTTGCCTCCCGAATTAGAGTACTAATAAGTGATAATCATAGGAAACATAATTAAAATGGCAACCCACCATATTGCTCATCAAGGATGCAAACGTTCAACCAGACATCATCTGCAATACAATAACCCTCGCCAATACTGACATTTATTAATTTCGATGTTCTGAACGATACTGCCGAAGGTGCCGTTAGGACACAATTCCTCATTATTATTCAAGCTAAACATCTTTTGATCATTTTTGTTAATCCAAACTTTCCGTTAACATTTCCGCAGGGTAAATAAAATCACTACCCGTTATAATCCCATTACAGATTACATCTAATCCGGTACTATTACCTGGAAGGAAACCTAATAACGAGTTAACAGCTAATTTATATGGAGGCCAACCTCCAGTTGGTTCCAAAAACTCTAGAGGTATCATCCTTCGAAAGAAAAAATGGTAAGCATATCTTAAAGCTCTTTTCCTAGTATCCTCGTCTAACCGTTCTTGCAGTGGCAATTTATCCAAAAATGAAAAATATTGTTCTGGAGATGTAGCATCAGTTGTAACACCTTTATTTCTTATCCATGCTTCCCCGGCGACAATTACTGGAATTCCCATACTGGTTAATTCAACTCCCGTTTTTGTCCCGTAAATCAAAACAGAATCACATTGTTGCATTACCGTATAAGTACTGATTTCATTATCCGGGGGAATAATAATTACATTTGATGGTAATGAAGGAATGGTCTTTAAAATTTCAGGAATTATCGGTTGCCTGGACTTTAAAGTACCTTTAACTTCCGCAGGATGTACTCTAATTATTAACTGTAAATCAGGTCGTTTAGAGAAATAGGAAATAGTTTCTAATATCCAATCAACCATATTGGGAAAGGCATTTGAGCAATAATGAAGCTGTGCATCCCACATTACATTGGTTAATAATCCAATGGTTGGTTTTAAAAAACTAATACCTAACTCTTTTTCGATTTTATCTAATACCGTAATTGGTTTTTCAAATAATAAAAACCAATCTTGAGTTCCATAGGCTCTGCTCTTTAAATAATCAGTAATTTCATTTTCCTGAACTTCATTTAAAAGGATATTCTCCCATTTTTCGATGGGTTCTGTTAACATTTCGTGATGATATGTTTCATTATGACTAAATATAAAACATTTTTTTCGGTAAGCCACACTCCAATTATTAACCGGTATCTTTTCCCTTCGAGCGACCTCCCCGATTATTCCTTGGGGTACATAAATTCCATGGTGAAAGCTTGTGGAAACATAATTATAATTTTTAAAGAGATTATTGGTGATGAAAGCTGTTAGTAATGCGGCATATAAATAACGTCTTGTGATTGCTTCACCGTTTGGTTCATCATCAAGAGTTCCCCGGGCGAAAAAACGTAGAGAACCTGCCCAAGCATGCTCACCCACAGTGAGATCGCTATAGTAATAATCTCTAATATTGGAATATGGTATGGATTCAGCTAGTGATAATATGTCTTTTTTCTCTTCATTATTGATGTTTTCACTATAACGATGTATTTTAAATCCCAATGAATTAAATATTTGATAAGCTGATAAAAAACAACGTTTACAAAAATTATAATCTTGACCGTTTTTTGAAAAATTTAGTAAATCGGAAGAATTATCTATTTGGCACAATTCACAAGCAGTTAACTCCCCATCACACAATAAAATGTGAACTTTGTAACCACGAAGGGTCAAAGCGATCCCTAATATGCTATCTAAAAGTATAACCGGAAGATGTCCTCCGATACTTGATGCTAACAAAACATCAGGCCCATTCGCTTTACTTAAAGCATCAAGCCACATTTTATTATCCCGCTTAATAATATTTTCCCACCAATTCGGATATAACATAGGAACAGATTCATCTAACACAGCCGGTATCATTTTGGCACCTCAACATCCTATTATTTAGTTAATAATCTCTACTAGTGGACTTTTATAACTTGGCTCTTTAATTATCTTATCTTCATGAGGCTATACAAACTAAACGTTCGGCTTGCCCTGTTTTCATTAAAAATTGTTTCCACATAAAATTACACGACTCATCATTTAAAATATCTAATCTGCCATACCCTTTTTTATCCCGCATCCAAAGTAAAGCATTTGTTAAAGAGTACATATGTTGATATTTAATCTGTATTTCTGAAAAACCTACCCGCTTTAAAGCTATTTCTAAGGATTTTTCATTAAAATACCATTCATGAACCATTCTATAGAAAAACATTTTATATTCGGATGGACCATTTGTTAATAAAAAATCTTGAGCGTTAGGTGTTGAAACTATTAAAGTACCATTATTTCTGACTGCTTTTTTTAATGATTCAACAAAATTTACAGGATGACTTACATGTTCAATTACACTATGAGAAACTATTAAATCAACACCATTATCGTTACTATTTAAAAGCTCTTCAATATTTGAAAAACATTGATGGCCTTTATCATGAAGTTGAACTAATAATTGGTTATTTGGTTCAACAGCGATTGTTTTTTTAGCAAAACCCTTTACCGAATCTAAAAATAACCCCCCACCACATCCAATATCTGCAATTACTTTATCCCGATATAAGGGTAATGGGTATAACTCAAATTGAAATTGGATCTCACCATCATGTTTTTTTTCATAATCCTTTATATTACAACTTTCCCCTACTGTATTGCGATATTCATCACTTTCATAATAATGGTTTTTTTTAGATATTAAATTGGGAAGCCATTGAACAGTACAATTTTTACACCGATAAACTGTATAATCATCCCTTGAAATATTATTTATTTCCCCCAATCTTATTGGGCCTTGATATGCAATTTCCCAATCATTGGAATCACAAATTTCACAAGATTTCATTTTTTAACCTCCAGAGTTGTTGCAATAGATATAATTAAGCCGTTTTTGACTATACGGTCTCAAAGTCAATATCTTTTCAACAATTCTTTGTGAAACACCCGGACTTCCATAAAGGTCACTTACAGGATATTTGCCATGTCTTAGTTGGGCCTTAATCCCTGCAAATATTTCCGAACGATTGGGTTCAACCCGTTGAACAGCATCACACCACTCACGACCATCTTGCCTGGAACCAACTAAAACCACCGGAGTTCCTAAAAAAGAAGCATCCCTTACAAAACTTGACGAATTACCAATGGCGCAAGAAGCATTAGCTAAGATGGGTATATACATTTCGGGCTCAAAATTTTTATATACATGAAATAGAAGACCATGATTAAACTCACGAAAACGGCGGATCGATTGTGAGACACTATCAGAACCAGCATCTATATTAGGCCAAAGTAATACAACCTGTTCTTCTGTTTCTTTTAACGCCATGAGAAGTTCATCCATTTGTTTTTCGGCAAACTCATACTCAGTTGTAACAGGATGAAAGATAACGAGTAAATAGGGTTTTGAAAAGTCAATATTTTCTCCAACACCTAATTTAGTTAATAAATCGATTGGAATATCTTTTGCTGCATTAGAAATAATATCTGCACTTGGACACCCAAAATTGAAGACCGTTTTTGGATCCTCGCCCATTGAAATGATATATTCTGCAGAACGCTTAGTTGCCGGGAAATGGTAATGAGCTAACTTAGTAATAGCATGCCTGGTTAACTCATCGATTGAACCCGTAACTTCTCCTCCTTGAAGATGTATTAGGCAAATATTTTGAAAAACTGCTGCAATGGCTGCCCCAAGGGCCTCATATCGATCTCCAATCAATAAAACAAAATCAGGGCTAAGCCGCTTAAATACTGTGGACAGTTCAATTATTCCCATTCCAATAGATTTTGCCATGCTTATGGGAACAGATCCTTCTACCTCGTTATAAACTTTTTCAATAACTCTAAAGCCATCAGCGGAAACTACATCAACGGCTTGTCCAAAACGATCAAGTAACATAGTTCCAGCACAAATTACCTGAAGTTCGATTTGAGTATTCTTTCCCATTTCATCCATAACAGGTTTTAAACGGCCATAGTTTGCTCTGTCAATAAGTACTGAAGCAATTTTCAACTTGTTTTCTATCATAACAATGCTCCTAAAAATGACTTAATACTTTATCTCTAATAGAAATTCAGCCCATTTGAGTTCAATTGGATCATCAATATTAACGATTTCTCGTTCAATGATCAAAGGGATAGTTTTATCGGTAAATATTGCCTTCTTGGATATTAAGCAATCACGGGTTAAAACATAACAGATTCCATTCCGCCAATACAATTTTTCAAGTGACTGCCGGTTTACTATCTTTGCCCCTCGTGATTCATAAAAATATAAAAAATCATTCTGCATTGCTAAAATTTTAGCCGGATGATACTTGGTAATCAACGGACTTACAGTAACTACTGAGTCAACTCCTGATTCTACTAAAAGCCTTATTGCTTTAATAATATCTTCGGGTTCACGCAAAGGGCTGGTCGGTTCGACTATTAGAACGATATCAAAAGAAGTTCGATAAATTCTTTCAGCTTCTATCAGGGCATGGCGGATTGTCTCAATTGCCCCAGCTGAATCGGAACTAAGTTCTGGTGTCCTTTTAAACGGTGCATCCAAAAAATACCTATTGCCCTCTTGCATATAATCTTCAGAATCAGTAGAAATAATTTTTTTATCTATCCAAGGGATTTGGTTAAGGCATTTTCCGGCTAAACCAATTAAGGACGTATCTCCCAACTTATACATATTTTTATTGACAATACCTTTACTGCCACTCCTAGCAGGAACTACCGCTAAAATTGATTTTCCTTCATACATCGGCTTCGCTCCTTCACTCTAAAGCCAACATTTTTTCTTGGCTAGAGCTCTTCCGGCAAACTTCAATAATTTCCATTACATCAAGGCCATCCTGTAAGCAACAGGTAATTCCTGGATTTCCGTCGATCAATTGTAATAACTCTTTAACTTCGTTAAGAAACATATCATTCCGTTCAAAATTATAACTATGGGTATCCCAATTTTGCTCGATATTGTTCCCAAATTGGATACAATTCGGCTCAAAGCTCCATCTTAAGGTTGCTTTTTCTCCTGTTATCGATATATATTTCTGATGAGGACGTCCGAATAAATCTAAATGAATTATCACACGTAAACCATCAGAATACATAGCCACAATATCAACATTATCATCGGTATCAATTTCCAAAGAACTTAATCGTTCTATTTTGGCAAAAATTCGTTCAGGTTTACCAAAAAACCACAACATCAAATCTATAAAATGGCTTTCATCCAACAATGCGCCACCGCCCAGTTCTTTGCTAGCCATAAAAAAGTCCTGGTATCGTTCCCATGGATGCCAATCCCCCAAATACGCGCTCATCACAAATTCCACATGTAACGGTTTTTTTATTTCTCCTTTTTTTATCCGATTATAAAACTCGCGAAGAGGAGGCCACCAACGATACGAATATCCCAATAAAATTTGGGATTTAGGAGAATCGTTTAAGGCCTCTTTGAGTTGCTTTGCTTCCGCCAAAGTAGGTGCTACCGGTTTTTCCAATAAAATTGGCTTACCGGATTTTATAATTTCTATGCATTGTGCAACATGAAACTTGGGCGGGGAAGCAATTACAACTCCATCAAAATAATGTAAATCACGAAGTGTCGAGTCAAAGTCAGTGTATTGTTTCACCATTTCCACTTGACTCCCGGCCTCTTCAATCCGATCTTTCCGGAGATCCATTCCGGAAACGGCGCATCCTAACTCTTTTAAGTTTTTTAAATGTCTTTTGCCCACCGAACCGGCTCCGACTACTAAAATGTGTTTATGCACCATCCTATATCACCTTAACTCGAATGTTTGGGCCGCATACTTGGCGGGATCGAATCTCATTTCCAAAAATAACGGGCCTTTTGATACTGGCCAAAGATTTAAAGCGGCATCTAACTCATTGAGATTGGATATCAATCTAGAATCGCACCCAATGGTTTCAATTGTTTTCCACCAGGTGGGATCTTGGATGGTAGTAGCCCGCCGACTTAAATTGTTCTTTCTGGCTTCAAGTGCAACAGTTCCATATAAACCATCAGATAATAGGATAAATAAAATTGGTAATTTTTCTTCCAACGCTAACTTTATTTCAGACAAATACGGTCTAATCCCGCCATCGCCCATCGCACAAATAACTTTCCTTCCGGGGTTTGATATAGCCACGCCAATGGCAGTTGGAACACTGACCCCCATGAATCGTCCCACGCTACTGCCACAGAATTCTTGGGGAGTAGTAGCTTTCCATAAGGTCTCGCCTACCGTGCAGAATAGTCCCGTATCTAACACCAAAACAGATTCTTTAGAGAGCTTTTGATGTATCAGATGAAACACAACCGAAGGTAACCAATCTTCTTGTAGCAATTCTTGGTTGACTTTTAACCAGTGAGTCTCAACTAGTTCCCTTCCCCAACTCTTTCCTTCAAGAGAATGATTGACTTGGGATACCAGCTCTTCAAGATCGGGAGTTATTATTTTAAAACAGGGATCAAAACCTTCATGGAGATCTCCATCTATCACATCAATAATAATTGTCGGGATTCCATAAGATTTGACCGAAACCAATTCGGTATTCCTAAGTCCAATACCAATTATTCCATCGGCTTCATTAAGGATGATTTGTTCCGGCGACAAACTTTTTATTTCCCCTGTTACAATACCGGCGGAATAAGGAGTGTTCTCATCTATAGAACCTTTACCGGCTGCCGTTGTAAAAACCGGGACTTCCAAAGCAACCCAGTCAACCATTGACAACTGGCGGGTAACCAATGAACCCAATATAATAACCGGTTTTTGAAAATTCGTGATAACTTCCATCAATTCTTGCGTCGTATTGTTATTTATTTGTCCGTTTTGTACGGATAATTGTCCCTGTAAATATTTAATATCATTAGTTACAGATTCATTGCACAAATCTAAATGAACTGGGCCGGGAGCTTCGGATTCAGCTAATTGAAGCAATAAACGAATCGATTCTATAGTTCCATCAACAGTAGCGTAACCTTTAATAATTGACGAACTTAGGGAACGATGGTCCAAACGTTTATGCTTACGGCATAAAGGTGCCACCGGACTATAAGCCTCACTAATACTTAAAGCGGGTCTCCCTTCATAATAATTTGATAAAATGCCCGGCAAAAAGTTAACAAATCCCGGACCTTTTATACCTATAGCCACAGCTTTGGTTTTACCATCCCGACTACAGGCACCCGCCATAATAGTGGCCGCTGCTTCATGTCCTACCGGATAAAAAGGAATCATCCGGTCTTCCAAAGCGGTAATTAATTTTAAGCTGGAGCCGCTACCGGTAATGCCAAAGGCGTACTTAATGCCCAGTTCTTTTAAGAAATCGGCAATTTGCTGAAAATCTACGGGATTCATTTTTTTTCCTCGAAAAAATCAAGAATTCGGTTACATGAAAATTCAACAACCTTATCAACCGCTTCCGGGGAAAAGCCTCCTATATGAGGAGTAATGATTACATTATAATGATCTTGGGCATATTGCCAGATGGGATTCAATTCAATTTGCGATTCGTCGGATAACACATCAACCCCCAATACTGCTATTTTATCCCTTTTTAGGGCTTCTACTAAAGCATGTTCATCAACCAATTCTCCTCTGGATGTATTGATGAATATGCAACCGGATTTAAATTTTTCAATTATATTCGCTGATAACAGGCCTTTGGTTTCTTCGTTCAGATTGACATGTAATGTAATAAAATCCGAACTTTCTACGAGTGCCCTCAGGTCTTTGGGGATAATCCCCTCCGGATATTTATCTAAATAAGGATCATAAGCCATAATTTTCATATCAAATGCTGATGCATACCTTGCCATCCATGAGCCGATTCGTCCCAAGCCAATAATTCCTATCGTTTTTCCTTTTAGAATCCTCCCGGGGAACTCAACACGATTCCATTCGCCACTTTCCACATGATGAATAGCTCCCCGCAATTGCCGTGCACAGGCCATTAATAGCAACCATGAGTGTTCGGCTGCGGGAGTTAAGTTACGTAAAATTTCTTTTTGGCCTTTAAGCGTCAATAAAGGGATATTCTTTAAATTTAATGCATTTTGATCAATATGATTGGCTCCTGTAGTTGCCGTTACAACCAATTTTAGATTACAGGCTTCTTCAATTTCCGCAGCAGAAATCGGAACTTTCATGGAAGCATCCAAAAAAACTGAGCATTTTCTAAATTTCGGGTATAATTTCTCGGCCTCTGCTTCTGTCCATTCAATTACAAATTTAGAGCCCAACAGACTCTTGATAATTGCCAAACTATGTTCAGGACCGGTGTAAAGAACTGAATCCATATCTAAACCTCCATTTTATCCTTTAAAATACTCATCTTTCAATTGTTGGTCTTTGGAAACCGCTTTTATTAACTTGCGCCCCAGAAACTCGTCAAGCCGAGCCGGTGATATTCCACTACCAGGTTTTTTAAACATAACATCGCTTTCGGTTATCACACTGCCTACCGATAAATCTTTTTTGGCGACTATGCTTTTATAAAATACCTTTCTTAAGTCGCTGAATTCATTTTGATAAGAAAGAGCCTCAACAGGATTGGCCAATAATTCACTGGCAAAATTGACCCCTCCCACTAAATTTCTTAGTTCATCAATGGTCAGTGAAGCTTCCACATCCGGCCCAAAAGCTTTTTCAGAAAACGTTACGTGCACTTCGATAACCGATGCGCCCAAGTAAGTTGCAATCACTCCGGGATAAATTGTTCCGGAATGATCTGAAAAACCAACAAACGATTGGTATCTATCATGGTAAAACTCTAGTAAGTTCAAGCCCACCTTTTCAGGTGGACATGGATAAGCTGAAGTACATTGCAATACTACAAATTGATTACCCGCATCCTTAATCCATTGAATACAAGTATCTAATTCCTCCAAAGTACCCATACCGGTGGAAATAAATATTGGTTTACCGGTTTTAAGTATCTTTTCTATTAAGGGTTTATTGGTAATCTCACCTGAACCAATCTTCCAAATTGGTATATTAAGTATTTCTAAAAGATCAACTGCTTCTAGCGAAAAAGGAGAACTGAAAAAGAGTATGTTTTTTTGCCGGGCATGCTCAGCTAAACCCTGCCATTGTATTGGAGTAAACTCCATGCGTTTCCAATATTCATATCGTGTTCTGTCCTGATAACTGAATTTAACTCGCCACGGCTCATCTATTGTACTCTCTGCCTCTGCTATATGAGTTTGGAATTTTACGGCATCTACTCCCGCATCAGCAACGGCGTCGATATATGCATGAGCCATTCCCAGGCTTCCTTCATGGGCTTGGGCGATTTCAGCAACAACAAGACAACTTTTATTTTTAAAGAGTTTTTTTAATGAATCCATTGTTTTTTCCATAAGTTTTTCCTTTTCTAAATAGCAGACAGAAATGTCATTTTCTCATTCCGAGAGCTTGATACATTGATATTATATAAATTAAGATACGTTTGATTTACTGAATAACTGGTTAATTAATTAATCGGTCGCATATATCATTTTCTAAAGAGTAATATAGCTGGAAAGCAAACAGATTATTGAAAATAGCCTTTGGAGCTACACCGTGAATCCTCCTCTGAAATAATATAATGAAAAAGCTACTCGTCTCCCTAACATTTGATCGGTGACAGAATTTTTTTCAGTACAATAATAAAACCTATAAAACGTAGGTTGATCTTCCTGTTTGGGATATCAATAATTTTGTCGCTTAATTCTAAATAGCTAATTTTTCGAATGAAATTTTTTGGAAAAATAATCCAAAATTACACAGTCTGGCTGATGAATATTGGCGGGTAAATTATTGGGGGCAAAAAAACTTAAATCTTTGCTTTCTTTTGATATTTTGAGTTCTCCAGAAAACTCTCTGGAAATAAAAATGTGATCGACTATAAATACTTCATCCCCATTGGGATAAAGATAGTAAAATTCCTTGCCGGAGAATACACCTAATAATTCCAACTTTCCTAAAGTCAGTCCCGTTTCTTCAAATACTTCACGTCGGGCTGTGTCTTCCAGAGACTCACCTAATTCCATCGCCCCTCCAGGTATTCCCCAAGAATCGTTATCTGCTCGATGCTGAAGTAATATTTGTTCTTGAGGACTCAATATTAATACACCAGCACAACACATAATTAAAGGACTATGTCCAATATACCTTCGTAAATATGTAATATAGCTAGTCATGATAATTTCCTTTAAATTTATTCCATTAACTGTTAATAATTTACATATTAAGTAATGGATTATCATAAATATGGATTAAATAAGTATAGTGATAATAAACAGAAATTAAGTTTCAAAAACAACTTCTTTCAGTGATATTATTTGAATATTGTTTAGTGACTCTTCTATATTATGCTTTATATCATAAAAATCATAAACCGGAGTTACTACAATGACCTCAATACCTGTTAAAATGTCTTTTCTATCTAACCATATCACCTGTTTACCTTGATATAATTTAATATGTTCTGCTTTTTTATCTATAAAACAAATAATATTAATATCTGTTTTAACCAGTTCTTCGTATACTCTTTTTCCTAACTCCCCAAGACCATAGATGGCTATATTTTTAATTGAGTTTTTAATAAAATATTCAGCTAACGTTTTTTTTTGATTAATCACCCAAACCCATCTATTTAAAAGCTCATAATATAGTTTAAAAGGGTTAATCCTAGTTTTTAAGAACATAACCCAAGATATGAATTGACCTTTTTGAATAAAACTAATCTCATTATTTTCAATAGCCTTAAAAAATAAACTAATGAGATTATATAATACTATAGCCGATGTATTATCAACTATATAAGATAACATATTTTTACAAATGTCATATGCATGATTCAGAGTCTGATTCCGGTATAAATAACACATATAGAAGACCAAAAACTCCGGATCGCTACTTAATAAATCCATAAACCTCTTTTCATCAAAGGATTTCGGGGATTGCAAATCTAACGATATAACTATAACCCTCTCACTTTCCTCTTTTATATGCTCCAAAAAAGAAACCTCTGAACCCTTATATATGTAATTATTTATTCTGCATAGAGCAGATTTTGAACTTCTCTGATAATCAAAATACTTTAGGTTGGTAAAATATTCAAAATTTGATTCGTAAAAAATTAAATCGGCTATCTTCAAGGAATTATCAAACTTTAAGTTTATATAGATTTTCCCTTCAACTTCAGCTTCACTGATATTATGTAATCTAGATAATGTCATTAATATATCATCATTTATTATATTTTTTAGCCGGAGTGGCTCTTTATCGTCAAGATAATAAATAAAGTTATCAACTATTGAATTATAAATACGGTACCATAATAAAAGCAACTCTCGAACATTTGAAATAACGACGACCTCTTCAATTAAACCTTGATAGTTAATATTAATATCCGTAATTACTTCTTTTAACTGCTGATACTCAAAAAGTTCATTTTCAATTTCATAATTATGAATAATATATTCATTTTTTTTAAATCCATCGATAATTTCATTAAAAGTCTGATCGTTATATATATTATGAGTAAAAACAAGAAGTATCCGTTTTAAATTTGAATCATCATTTTGAGCTGACATTTTCCCCATCTCCCCAGATATCTAAGTCTTCACCTAACCGTCGGGCATTCCTGGCAATATCAATGTATAGATATGGTAGCATCTTACCTGTGTATCATCATCTTTTTCTATGGTCCAATCTTATTTTTTGACCGTAACTTTAATTAAATTATTTTTTTAATCTAGCAGATATTTGTTTTGTCTTAAAAACATGGCGCCAACTCTTGAGGTGTCAACAAAACTATGCGGCATTGATTGTCTTTTTTTTCTTGCAAGAAAGTCATTAAGATGAGTATAAATCACACTATTATCTCTAAAATTTCCATAAAAAAAAGCTAAATAACGATTTTGTAGTTCAATGTCTTCCTCCGTATCGATCCACTTTCGATCAAGTCGGCAGAGCATCTCCTCAACAACGTCCAATATCTCCTCTGGACTATTTTGAATAAATTCAATTCCAAGTTTAGATTTCCAGTTCATATGATAGCCCCAATCATGTATTCTACCGTTAAGTAATTCTCTAAGATTTAAAAAACGTTTTTCCGGAATGTACCAAACCTTTTTATAAATACTTAGCAAATTTTCGGAATAAGGAACCGCACCGGAAGGTAAAGCATTGGTAAAAATTGTGGGGACATTAAAAATCCAGGGAACACTGGTCAATCCTGTTGAGCCTCCCAAAAAAAACTTACATTTGGCAGAAAGGTAAATATCGCCGAAATCGCTTCTATACTTACCTGCATAATCAATTACTTTCTCATGGATAAAATCCAGTGGTTTTTCGAAGGCTTGTCCCATTCTTAAGCAATAATATCCTCTATTCGCTAATTGCTTTATTGCCAAATAATAGTTTTCCAAATTATTGTTACGATGAGCCCCTAAGGAACTTTCGTCTTTAGTTTTAGTTATTGAGTATGCAGCATCCCGGTTATGAAAACAGATAAGAGAACTTTCCCCATTTATACCCATCTGTTTTAATAATTCTTGCCCCTTTTTTTCTTCTTCGGCATTAAACTTCAACTGAGGCGGCATTGAATTAAATGTATCGACATTTAAAATAAAACCATACCCATAAGCACTTTTGGTCCGATCATTGAATTCCCATAGATCAGAATCATTTAAGGACAACAACTTAATTCCATAAATGATTGATATATTATCAATAATAGGAATTACCCGGCTAACCATATTATATAATTGATAATTACAGATCTTATAATTGTATTCAGGTGTATCATTAAGAAAAATCACTATTTCCTTATTTGAATCTTTATTTTCAAAGTATGATGCATAGTATCTTAAATAATCTTCGCCGTTCATAACTAAATGACCTATCCTATATACTTTTAATGTTATTACAGTGATTTTATCTACCTTTTCTTTTATTTTTCGATTGATCCCGCTTAAATCAGTACATAATAACGCAGAAAAGCTTAAATTTGTAAAGGAATGTAGTAATTCATATATATATTCAAAATTTTCGTTCATATAATTCACCAGCCTTACACTATTTACTTTAAATATTTAAACCAATCCTCGGTGACCTCGGCAATTGTATCCGGAGTCCAGACTGGCGCTTCCCGCCAATATTCGATATTTTTCAGGATTTCTTGCACCCCTGCTTCAAGAGTGACCTTTGCGTTCCACCCCAGCATTTCTCGAATTTTAGTCGTTTCAGCAAAAGTGCAATCTGGTTCCCCGGGGCGTTTGGGAATATAAATAACTTCACCACCTAAAAGTTCCACCAGCCGATTAACTGAATAAGTGTTCCCACTTCCGACATTAAAAATCTCATTAACAATATCACTTTTTGCTGCTGTGATAAATGCATCAACCGTATCGGTTACAAACGTAAAATCCCGAGTCTGAGTGCCGTCACCCACAACCGTATATGGTTTCCCGGCTAGTTTTTGCGCTAAAAAAACCCCAAAAACTGCGCCATAAGTACCAGAAGTCCGAGAACGGGGACCGTATACATTAAATAAGCGTAAGGAGAGCACTGGAAAATTATAGACTCTTCCCCAATGCAATACTAATTGTTCACCAATATTTTTCGTTAAAGCATAGGGATACTCCGGACGTATATAAGCATCTTCTGGAGTAGGATAAATATCCGGAATGCCGTAACACGAAGCGGAAGCAGTATATAAAAATTTTTTAACTCCTGCTTGCCGGGCGTGTTGCAAAATAGAAAAAGTACCATCAACATTTGACCGAAAATACTTATCAGGGGATTGTATGGATGGTACGATATCTGCTAAAGCTGCAAGATGAAAAACCCAATCAACACCATGAAAGAAATGGCCAATTGCTTCTCCATCATTTATATCTGCTTTAATAATTTTTAGTTTTTCATAGAACTTTTGATGCTCTAAGTTTTTAATTCTTCCTGTGCTCATATTGTCGATTACAATAACTTCATGATCTTCTGCAATCAACTTATCAACTAAATGTGAGCCAATAAAGCCACATCCTCCGGTAACAAGACATTTCAAATTTAATCACATCCTAATTTGGTTGACTCATTATATAAGCCTGATATTTTAATTCCAAATTGCTTTAAATAAGAAATCTGAGAGTAAATATTAATTTCGTGATTCTTGGATGAAATAATAATAATATCGACTATCTTTTTAACTTCTGCAGGATCTTTGGGAAGATTAATAATTTTTACACCATCTAAATTCAAACCATGTTTTTGAATATCATTGTCAAATATGCATACTAAAGAAGAATGTAACAATTTTGTATAACAAATAATTTTTCGGGTATTGTTGCTTGCCCCCCATAAAGCTATTTTAGCGTCAGCACCTAATTTATCAATTATAAGATTAATATATTGTATAACCTCAAAAGTTACATCATTACCGAAATAAAAGGGTAGTTTATATCTATAAAAACAATGTTTACAAAAAAAAGTACTGTTACCAGTTGGCGTTGGAGTACTCATATTATTATAGATATTAATATTTCCACAAAACGGACATCTCAACTCTATTGCATATAATTCCCTGTTATAATAATCATTACCTTTTTTTTCTAATTGGAGAATCGCAGGGATAATCATTTTTGACTGATAATCAGTTGAAACCTTTTCAAAAAATTTAAAATACTCTTCTTCAGTCATTTTTGTAACATTTACGAGCGGACATCCTGCTTCAATATACTGTAGTTTATTTTTAATTTTCCCCCTAAGTAACGCCTCAGCATACAACTTACTGCCAGGGTATAAAATAATTGGACCCACGTTTATATTAAACGGTTTATGGTCTATAGCCCATTGCAATGATTGCATGGCGGTTTCCCATGTATCCTCGACATCACCAATAATCATATTTCCTTGAACACATATCCCTGCTTTATTGGTTAACTCAAGTGCCATATTTATTTGTTCTACGGTTATATGTTTTTTCAAACTCTTTAGAACATGATTATTAGCACTTTCCAATCCATAGCTGATACAGAAACATCCACTTTGTTTCATCATCTGAAGTGCATTTTCGTCAACTTTATCAACTCGAAGTTGAGCCGTCCAAAAAAGGTTATAAGGTTTAATTCGTTTACAAAATTCTTGAAGCCTATCCACATCATTAGCCAACAACTCATCAACTATGGATAATATATTAATCTTATACCTATTCAATAAATAATCAATTTCTTTAAAAATAGCATCCAGAGAACGCTGACGGTATTTTTTTCCTAATGGATGGTAACAAAATGTACAGTTAAAGGGGCAGGAACGGCTCGCTGTAATAGATAAAGCTCGAGGATTATCAACTATACTACGCAAGTATATATCCGACGGTCTTTGTAAGCCTAAATACTCGTCAATTCCGAAACCTTCCCGATCCGGCCAAGGAATATCATCAATGTTTTCAATAGCCTTTCTCGGTGAAGTAATTACTATATTACCATCTTCCCGGTATATTATTCCATCAATATCGCGATATCTTTTACTTTCGATTTTTTGTGTTATAGCCTCTGCCAATTCAACAATAGTTTTTTCTCCTTCTCCAATAACACCAAAGTCAAACTTTAAAACATCCAGCATCAGCTCCGGTTCACTGCTTATCAAGCCGCCACCAACTATGGTTATAATATCCGGTTTTATTTCTTTAGCCAATACTAACACTTCTTTAATTTGCCTATAGTGAGCTGTTATACCACCTATGCATAAAACATCGATCCTTTTTTTGAGGATATATTCTTTTAGCACACTTTGAAAACACTCGGAATAATTTTGCAAATTAAAACAATAGACATTGTATCCGGCTTGTTTTAAACTTGCTGAAACATACATAATACCTATTGGCAATTCATAATAATCATCTTTTCTGGGAGTAAATTGCGGTGATACTATCAAAAAGTTCAAAACTATAACCCTCCTCAAAAACCAAACTTTATATTGTCATAAATAATCGATTCAATTTTCTAAAATAGCATCTTTCAGAAATATTATTTTTTCACCAAAATACTTAAATTATGTCTAATATAACAAAAATCATATATCGGTGTTACTATAATCGCATTAACATCAGAAAATATCTCTATTTTATCCAAACAGATTACCTATTTATCTTTATAAAACTAATTTTTCTCTGCTTATTTATCATAAAGTAAATACGATAGCTTTCAGTTTTCCGCCATTAAAACTGAATCAAAAATTGAGAAATATACTTTGCAAATTTCCTATTACCATCTTCATTCCAATGAATATCCCAAGGATAATAATCACCTAAGTTAAAATCATTTATTTCTTCAAACTGTATTATGGAATTAGTTTTTATATTTGTTCTAATTACGTTCCAGCCAATATCATAGGACTCAATGGTTGACCTTAATATATTATTCTCAAAACTTTTTGGAAGTAGTTCCTGTTTAAGAGGAACCCTAATAAATATTGAATACTTAAAATTATTCAGCATCCTTCCCCAACACTTAATTGTTTCGTTAATAATAGCTTTATTATTTAAAAAATCAAACAACCCATATTTACAATTAATATGATATATTACCCCATTGAAATTATATAAAATTGCCGTGTTATTTTGTAAATGTTGATGC
Organism: Bacillota bacterium; assembly: GCA_023435225.1. Classification (GTDB taxonomy): domain Bacteria; phylum Bacillota; class UBA4882; order UBA8346; family UBA8346; genus UBA8346. The sequence continues at coordinate 27,381 of JAEYRX010000043.1, read as the reverse complement.
AACTTATTTTTCCTTATTAAATACCTAAAAAAACAAGTCGTCCAATCAGTATCCCATTTAAAAAAAGTAAAAATCGATTCCTTGGTTTTTGACCAATTAAAAAAATCTAGAGTTAATTCCCAAAAATTAGGAAAGTATAATATTATTGCAATTGTTGCATCACCATTGTAATAATAATTGAATAATTTTTCTGTCTGAAATGAGCCTACCGGTAGACCTAAATTCAACCAATTATCTTTAAAGTCTCCATAATAGTCATACCAGTTTAATCCGATATCCACCGTAAAGCCCATTGCAAAAGAAGTTCCAAATATTACACCCTTCCCATTACAATTTGAAGGACCTCTTAGGCCGAGATTATTGCTGTTAAAGCTAAATCCCAAAACCTTTCGATTCAATAAAATATTCGGTTTAATCCGGAGACCGGAAATTTTATCCTCTTGTAATTGTAAAAGCCATTTCCTAGTTAGTAAAGGATTTAAAGAAGAAAAGTTTATTTCTTTGATGATTTCACTTCCAGTATCGACAATAATTTAACATACTTAATTTGTAATTAATCTTGACCTTTAAATCAATATATTACTTATCAAAACAAAGTGAAACATTTAAAAAGGTCCCTTAAAGGAACTATCTGGAACATCACATGGTAAATTACTTTTAATTCGTAAAAGCTCTCTCTGTTTAGGAGTAATGTCTAGTCTCATAACTTCCAACACAGCATCAACAATACTAGTTGCCGTAGGGTAATAATATTGAATCAAAGCTTGTGAAGTAGGGGCCGGATAATCCGGCAGAGTTATCCGGCGTACTGGAGCTTTTAAATCATAAAAACTGTTTTCGCTAACTAAAGCGCAAATCTCCGAGGCTAAACCCCCAGTCAAATATCCAGTGTCTACTGCTATTAGTCGCCCGGTTTTTTTTACTGATTTTAAGATATGTTCAATATCTAACGGCTTAATAGTTCTTAAATCAACGACTTCAACCGAAATTCCAATCTTTTCTAAAACATCAGCGGCTTTTAATGATTCCAATACCATATGTGAAATCGTCACAATAGTAAGATCCTTACCTTTACGGACAGTTTTCGCCTTCCCCAATGGAATCTGATAAGGTTCATCAGGAACCGGACCTTGAATATTTTGTAACCAACGGTGTTCTATAAAAATAACCGGATTATCATCGGCAATGCTGGCCATCAATAAACCTTTGGTATCATAAGGATTAAAGGGCATTACTACTTTTAAGCCCGGAATATGCATAAATATAGCTTGTAAACTTTGAGAATGTTGTGGACCTTGTCCCCATCCCCGGCCGATAATCATTCGAATCGTCAAAGGTACTTTAGTCGCTCCTCCAAACATATAATGCCATTTAGCTGCATTATTAATAATTTGGTCCATTGAGAGTATAGCAAAATCAATTCGTTGATGAACTAAAACCGGTCGCATACCGGTGATCGCCGCGCCGATCGCAATTCCTGTCATTGAATTTTCGGCTACCGGCGGCTCCAATACTCGCCGGGGACCATATTTTTGAGCGAGCCCGGCAGTGGTCCCAAAAATTCCTTTGGGATCATCCACGCCTAATCCCATCAAAAAAACTGTTTCATCTTTTTCCATTGCCTGATCCAAAGCTTCACGAACAGCTTGCCCGCCGGTTAACATCCGTTCGGTCATCGATTTGACTCCTTCTCAAAATAAAGATGTTGCATTAATTCACCGGGTTCGGGAAAAGGAGATTCTTTGGCAAATTTAACCGCTTGATTTATTTCATTATCAATCGCTTGGATCATTGTATCTAATTCAGCGGAAGTAACTAAGTTATTATCGATCAGATTCTTTTGCAATTTTTGGATTGGGCAATGCGCAATCCAAGATTCATATTCGTTTAAATCGCGGTATCCTAATGCGTTATCATTGCCCGGGCCACAATGCTCTAACCAGCGATAAGTACCACATTCAATAAAAGTAGGACCTTCACCCGAACGTGCGCGCTCCACCGCCGTTAAAGCTTCGTTTAATACTGCTAATACGTCATTGCCATCACAGTGAACACTTCGAATACCATGCCCGGCAACCATCGAAAAAATTTCCCGGTTTGGCTGTCTGCGCCTAATATGCGCATACACCGAGTAAAGATTATTCTCACAGACAAAAATTACCGGAAGTTTATGGACTGTGGCGAAGTTGACGCTCTCGTGAAATAATCCTTCTTCAACCGCCGCATCTCCAAAAAAAGCGACCGCGACTTTATGTTGATTTTGAATTTTTGCGCTCAGAGCGGAGCCGACGGCCACAGGTATCGTACCGGCAATAATGGAAGTTGATCCCATAAAACCGGCTTCAATATCGACTAAATGCATCGAACCTCCTCTGCCGTGGCAACATCCGGTACGTTTACCGTAAAGTTCAGCGAGGAGTTGCTGCAAACTACCGCCTTTTGCCAGATAATGCCCGTGTGAACGATGACAGCTAAAAGCGTAATCGGAGGAGTTTAAAGCGCCGCAAATACCTACCGGAACTGCTTCCTGCCCAATACATAAATGAACCGGGCAACGCATTTCTTGCTCAGCGTATAATGTCGCAATCTTCTCTTGGGTATGGCGAATTTGGATCATTTGGTAAAGCAAAGAATGGTATGGGATTGGATTAACCATGTTATTCCTCTTATTCAAATATCAGATAAAATTAAGATGCATTGGTGGTGCTCCGGTAGGTTCGGTTGGAGTAAACCCGGATTGTTTAATGCTCCATAAATATTCATTCACTTTATGTTGCAAGCATAAAGTGCCGCAATCGTTTATCGCATTAAATTTGTCGGAACTAAGAAGGCTCATTACCTCCCAATATCTTTCGCTTTGCCAGATATCTTTAAAGGAAGCATTCTTAATATTTCCAATATGATATTTCTGATATTTATCATTAAATAGCATCCCGCAAGGAGCTACCAAGCCCGAACCGGACAATTGTAAAATAAAAGGCGGTCCGTAACAAGCCGTGTAACATCGATTTCTGCCGGTTAAAATTTTTGACCATTTAACTTGAACCAAATAGTCAGAAGTGCTATATCCCTCAGCCTCTTTTAATAAATCGGTAAGTTGATGATAATCCTCGTAATGAACCCCTAAACTGCCGTTCTCATCGTCACTGCAATGTTTGATGACTAAATAGTCCACTCCAAGTTCAGCGCCTAATCTAGTTAAGGGCAAAATTTGATCTGCAAATGCAGGCATTAATACCATTTGCAAGCCCAAGGTCACAGGTAGTTTTTTCCGCTTTTTAATCGCAACGGCTTTACGAATAGTCTGAATTACTTTATCATAGCATTTTTCGGAGCAACCATGGATTTTAGCATATCGTTTTCTTTCTCCGGCGGATATGTTGAAACGTAAATAAGTTAGAGCGGGTAAAATTCCTTCCAACCCTTCATCTTTCAAAAGATATCCGTTCGTGCCAAGAGCCATATCCAAACCATTTTGATACCCATGTAAAATCGCTTCATTCAAAAACGGACTGCAAGTACTTTCGCCATCACTGACTAGACTAATGGCTTTTACTCCAATCTCAGCCGCATCATCTAAGAAGTGAAAAAATTGTTCTTGGCTTAAACCCTTATCATCCATGCGTTGCAACTGCCCATAACAGTAATTACACTGATAAGTGCATTTCGGTGTTAAAGCGCAATCAATAGTGATTGGGGCTATCCGTTTTCCATCCAACCAATCCTTTACCCGTTGATGATGCCATGCTAATTTATGCCCATCTAAAATCAAGGCTGTCATATTCAATCTCCTCTTTTACTTCATTTTACCAATATTAAATAAAGTTCACATGCGCCCCTGGATGTTTTAATTGATGAAGATAGGAATTAATCTCATCCAATCTGCATAGTTCCCTACATTTTTTAATGTCCATGGCATCAAATATCCCAAGAATTTCGGTACGTCGCTTTCCTTCCCATATCTCCACAAAACTCAGCTCTTTTAAACTTCCAAAACACAACTCGTTATCGCCGAGAAACGCAATACAAGGCCAAACCTGTCCATTGGCGTCAATATAAGTAAAGAAGGGCAAACCAAAACATTTGTCATAAATTTTGCCGGAGGCTTTTTTCTTCATGGAATTTTCTCTGAAATAAATCCGATAAGCATCCGTCTCTAATTCATTTAATTGCCGTTCCAGATCAATATAATCTTGATAATTGAATTCCGAATCGATTGAACAATTACTTTTGGGATGTTTGGAAAAAGGCTTGACTGTAAAATAATCAACCCCGATTTCCCGAAGCAGTTTTGCCAAAGTTACGACTTCTTTAATGTTTTCAGGTATTAATAATAACTGGACCCCTAGGGTAGTATCAAGATTTCTGCTTTTCTTAACAACTACGGCTTGTCGAATATTTTCTACCGCTTTTTCAAAATCGCCTGATTTGCCGCGATGAATTAAATCATATGTCGCCGAGGTTCCCGCGCTAACACTAAATCTAATCCAAGTAAGCGATTTAAGACATTCTTCGGTAACTTCCCGCGTCAGCAAAACTCCATTCGTCGACATAGCCGTGTCAATTCCATAACTTTTAGTGGTATTGATAATTTCAGGAGTTTTTTTATTTAATAACGGTTCTCCTTCACCGGCAAAGATAACGCTTTTTAAGCCTTTCTCCGCCATTTCCTTAAGATTTTTCAAGATCAACTTTTTTTCCAATAGAACCGGTTTATACTCCATATAGTCGAGGGCGCAGAATAAGCAACGATGATTGCATCCTCCCGAAGGCGCAATTTCTACTTCCAATGGATAGATATTCTTACCTTTAAGCCACTCAGCTACTCGCTGAGGATGAAATATCAGCTTATGGGAATCAATTCGCAACTCGTCTGCCACTATTAATTCCCTCCATTCAACTTAGCCATATACAGATCCAAAAAACTATGACATAAAACTCCATGGGTTAATTCCACATAACCGTAATGATTTTGTGGGACGTAAAAGTTGATATCACCTAATGCGCGTAAAGGGTTATCGGCTCCAAAACCAGATAAAGTAACAATATAACATTGTTTTTTTTGAGCAGCCTCCACCGCGTTTAAAATATTCTCCGATTTGCCCGAGCTACTGATGGCGAAAAGCATATCGCCGGGATTGGCAAAGAGTTCAACCGGCTTTTGAAATACTGTTTGATACCCAAAATCATTCCCCAGACAAGTCATCATCGGCCCGTCATAAAATGCTTGGGTTTTGATATTTCCGGTACGAAAGTAATCTAAGGTAGAATGAACAGCGATAGCGGCACTGCCGCCATTGCCAATCCAAAACATTGTTTTGCCCTCATCGCGCAATTTACCAATGCGAGAAACGATTTCCTGAATCGCACTGGTTACCGTGAGTGAACCCTTTTTTGATGTACATTCGATCGCATCCAGTGTTGCTTTCAGATCCTGCAAATATGCAGCGAACATGTTACCTCCAATGAAATAACTAAAATTTTAATAACGTTGTAGCAAATTTTAACAACGCGCCTTTCTCCACCGCCTGCGAATTCCCAAGAATATTGGCAGCCATAGCCCCGGCGATATTACCTATAAATGAACTAACTTCAGGGGATACTCCTTGTTGAGCGGTAAGACTAGCTAAAGCAAAAAAAGCGTCACCGGCGCCTACTGTATCCTGGACCGTCAAGGTCAAGGCTGGAGTCCGCATTGGATGCTGTAATCCATTAATGACTACTGCTCCCAAAGAACCTAGTGTCACCCAACCGATCCGGGCTTGTAACTGTTTTTTAAGCTTTCTTAATAACTGTTCCACTTGTAGGGTACTATTGGCCATCGCCAAGCGTAACTCCCGCTCATCCACGGTAAATAAATCGGCCCGGCGGTATTTGGTAATCAGATTGGTCCCATAATTAGAAGAGTTAGTCTGACAATTGACCGCTAAAACTTTAGCCTTGGATTGAATAATATTCAGGGTTGTCGCATCAAGCAAGCCATGTCCATAATCAGCCACCACTACCAAATCATAATTTTCAACATTCTGTTCCAGTTTGGTATAAAAACTTTGGCGATCAACCCGTTCATTACCTTCATCATCCGGTAAATAATTGATGGAAAATAGCTTATCATAATCGTTACGGATCCCCCGCCTGGCTACAAAACGGCGCTTAATCACCGTACGGAACTCGGGGTCAAAAAGAAGATCCAAACGCATCTTAGCACTAAGATCATTCAAGATCCGGCTATGTAACCTACCTTCATCACCCATAATACCGCATACCGTCACCTGGTCGGAAAAGTTAGCCAAATGCCGGGCAATCGCTAATGACCCACCTAAATACAGCTCTTCTTTTTGATAACGGGCTGATAAAGCCCTGTCTTTCGAAGTTAAGCCTTGAATCCCACAGAATAAATATTCATCGATAATGATATCTCCGATGACTAATACTTTTACTTGACTTAAAGCTTCAATCACTTCACGAATCTCTGAAAAAGGGTGACGCAAGGCAAAACCCTGGGCAAACTCCCTGACCCCGGGTGGAAAGACATTAAAGTTTTCATTCAATAGTTTGGTGGAACTGAAAACCACTCCATCAGTAAAATAAACATCGCCGCCATACGAACGGACCAAAGCGGCTTCTTTATCAATATTCCCAGTGACATCATCTTGAAAATTGGCATACTCTTTGCCTTTAACATAATAATCCGGTTGTACTACATCGACAACCTCAAAAGCAGTCGGCGCTTCAATCAGGAGCACATAATCCACACAAGCAAGTGCCGCCAACGATTTCATCCGCAATTCATCGGAAAAAAACGGCCGCCCCGGACCACGATTGACATAAGGAGCAGAAGTAATTGAAACCACCAACACATCTCCAATGGATTTCGCTTCCTCTAGATGTGCGATATGGCCGGGATGGAGTAGATCAAAAACGCCGTGGCAGTGGATTACTTTTAACTTTTGGTTTCGCAAATCCTTTCGGATACTTGTAAAATCATTTAAGCTGATAATCTTGTCACTGGAATAAATATCGGGCATTAATTACACCACCATATGAGAATTCCGGGTTTCCTATAAATCTACCAATTATTATTATTATATATCGGTAACTTTTGAATTTTTGTTAGAGGGGAATTAATGTTAATATGATATTGGAGCAGTAGAAGCAGCATGGTATCTATTTAAATTCCCGATAAAAAGGGAATATTGATTAAATCTTTAATACTTTTAATTACTAAATCAGCTTTGGTAGTTAAACTCTGATTGTTATCAATCAGAATGTTCAATTTAACCCCGGCATTTATTCCTGCGGTGATATCCGTTTCATTATCTCCAACTAAAATAGAGCTGGATATATCAATATCCCATTCTTGCTGTGCCTTTAAAATCATACCGGGATTAGGTTTCCGGCAGAAGCTTTCTTTTTGTATATTCCACAATACCCTTTAAGGGATGATATGGTGAATAATATACTTTGGTGATGTTAATGTTATTATGAGCAAATTGTTGTAACATCCATTGAGTTAATTTTTGGAAATCCGTTTCACTAAAAAAACTCTGCCAATCCCTGATTGATTGGTAATGATAATCAGCAAATATCCTAATCCCTGAAAATATCGCAAAGTTTCAAAAATACCGTCACAAAATTCAAAATCCTCAATTCTATGTATAAAATCTTTCTCGATATTGATAACTCCATCTCGATCCAGGAATAAAGCTTTATTTCATCTGTGATAATACTCCTGATATATTGTCAACGTTTAGTAGTTTAACTAGTATCCTAATTTTTTTCTCTCTAACATAATTATTGATTATGCTTTCGTTATATAATATTTCAATGAATTTTTATAATACTTTCTTCTGAATAATGTTCCGGTTGATCTTCGTCCACTCCGGATGTTCTTTTAGTAAAGCCAAACAATCTTCTAAAGTAAAGCATGGTTTAAGCGGGCATAGATTACTAATTATTTTGGAAATCAATTCAAAATCCTCCGGGGTATCCACCGTCCAACGATAGTTGCTATAATTATGATAGTAAGGTACATTAGCTAAGCGGTACCGTTCCGGCCGCCGTTTAATAAATACGGTAACATGTTCCCGCTCCGGTTGATCCGTAGCCTCAAAGTACGCCTCCTGAAGCGCTCTAAAAGAAAAAACTTCGGTGTCCATGCCCCGAGGGTATGTATGTTCCGGCTCCAATGTATTAGTAACATAGTCATATTCTTCATGATGTTTTTGATAAAATTCCAATACCCGATCGATAACCGCCGGATCTATCAAAGGGCAATCCGAAGTAACCCTTACAATCGAATCGGCATTATATTGCAGCGACGCACCGTAATAACGTTCTAAAACGTCCATTTCGGAGCCGCGAAAATGCGGGACATTTAATTTAATACAGAGATCCACTATCGGTTGATCCTGTATTTGGTCGGTAGTGGCGATTACTATTTGATCGACCAGCCTCACCCGGTGCAAACGCTCAATTTGATACTCCAGAAGGGTTTTACCCATAACTTCCTTAAGTATTTTCCCCGGCAAACGGGTAGAAGCCATCCGGGCTTGAACAATTATTACCGTTTTCATTTATACACCTGCTATTGGCTAATGATGATTATAGTTTGTTAATCAATAATAATTAATTTTATTCTCACGCAGAGGCGCGAAGGCGCAGAGAAAGATAAACATATCAAATAAAACACTATTGAAAAATAAATGTTTTATGATTTCCAATAATGATTTGTTTTTTAAACTCAACGCCTTTGCGCCTCAGCGGGAGATATATCTTTTAGAGTAATACTTTTTTTGCAAAATCCAAAAAATTCTATAAGCAAAATATCCCGAACTGCCCATCTTCTTAACTTTCAAACTGAAAATTCATCCGGAGGAGAGGGGCGCGGTGCCATAAAAAATCCCACTCCAGCAGCTTATGGGGGTGAGGCGAAAATCTTTACCCCACTTTAGTTAACGAATGTTTCTTTTCGAATAATACTTCTCTAAGCGCGGCAGCCACTTGATCTTGTTCCGCGATGCTCAATCCATAGTACATAGGTAAACTGATTGCTTCCTTGTAATACCGTTCGGCCTCCGGAAAATCTCCCTGCTTAAAACCCATTCTTTGATAATAAGGCTGAGTATGAACCGGAATATAATGTAAATTTACCCCGATCCCTCTTTTTCTTAACTCCTCAAAGACTTGACGGTGAGTTTTCCGGATTTTATCCAATTGTAACCTGATAACATAAAGGTGATACGCCGAATCTGTATCCGGATGCTGCCAAGGTAAAGTTAACGGCAAACCTTCCAGCATCTTATGGTAACGTTCAGCCAATAAACGCCGTTTTCGGATGAATTCAGCAATCCTTTGCAGCTGGCTAAAGCCCAATGCCGCTTGGATATCCGTCATCCGGTAATTAAATCCCAGATCAACTTGCTGATAATACCAGGGCCCGTCCGGTTCTTTGGTCATAAAGGCCGGGTCCCGAGTGATTCCATGAGATCGTAATCTGATTAATTTTTGATAGAGCTCTTTCCGGTTGGTAAGAACCATCCCGCCTTCTCCCGTAGTAATAATTTTAACCGGATGAAAGCTGAAAACTGTTAAATCGGAATAAACGCAGGAACCTACTTTCTTACCTTGATAAATTCCGCCAATCGCATGGGAAGCATCTTCGATTAAATAAAACCCATAACGTTTGGCCAAGTCTCTGATTTTGGCCATCTCACATGATTGTCCGGCAAAATGAACCGGAATTACTACTTTCGGAAGTTTCCCCTCTTTTTCAGCAGCATCCAATTTCTTTTCTAATGCAGCTATGCCGATATTGTAACTTCGGGGATCAATGTCAACGAAATCGACCCAGGCTCCGCAATAAAGACCACAGTTGGCAGAGGCCACAAAAGTATTGGGTGAGGTCCATAAGATATCTCCCAGTCCCAAACCCAATGATAAACAAGCAATATGTAAGGCTGCCGTAGCGCTACTGATTGCCACTGCATATTTTGCTCCGGCATATTCGGCTACGGCCTTTTCAAACCGTCCAATCGCCGGTCCCTGAGTCAGCCAGTCCGATTTCAGAACAGCTGCTATCGCTTCAATATCCTCTTCACTAATGCTTTGCCGGGCATAAGGGATCATCATTTTAACTCCTCGTTCATAGCCCTCAACTGTTCCACCGTTAAAAACTCCGGATTAGTTCCCGAACTATATTCAAACCCGGCAGCCACCGGTTTCCCCTTTTCACCCAAGGGATTCGTTTCATATTTGACCATCCCTACAAAGTTGATGGTTGGCTTTATGACAAAATGATCGGGAAATTCTAAAGTAATCTGAGCTTGGTCAGAAGGACATAAAATTTCATGCATTTTCTCACCCGGTCGAATTCCTATTACTTTTACCGATTTTCCCGGCGACAGTGATTCGGCGAGATCGGTTATTCTTATCGAAGTGATTTTCGGGATAAATACCTCTCCACCTTGCATCCTTTCAAAACTTTTCAAGGCAAAATCCACCCCTTGGCCAATCGTCAGCCAAAATCGAGTCATCTGCGGATCGGTAATCGGAAGTTTACCGGCTCCTTCAGCCAATAATTTTCTAAAGTGCGGTAAAACCGAACCGCGGGAACCGGCCACATTGCCGTAACGCACTACTGAAAACCTGGTGCGGTGGCCACCGGCGATATTGTTCCCGGCGATAAAGATCTTCTCCATCACTAGCTTGGTTGCTCCATAGAGATTAATGGGATTGACAGCTTTATCGGTGGAGATGGCCATTACCTTGGTCACTTCATTCCGAAGCGCCGCTTTAACTACATTTTCGGAGCCGTTGATATTCGTCTTGATAAACTCCATCGGATTGTATTCGGCTGCCGGTACCTGTTTCAAGGCTGCTGCATGGATTACATAGTCCACTCCTTGCATCGCTTGAACCAAACGCTCCTCATCCCGGACATCGCCTAAAAAATAACGCATAGCCGGATCCTTGAACTCTTGTTGCATCTCATATTGTTTCAACTCATCACGGGAGAAGACAATTAACCGTTTCGGCTTATACCGGTTAAGCATTGTTTTGACGCATTGCCGTCCAAAAGAACCCGTCCCGCCGGTAATTAAAACTGATTTTTTATCAAACATTAGATGACACATCCTTTAACCTGCACCCGGCAAGTTACCTTAAAAAATTGAGGCTTGTCCGAGGCTATCGTTAAACCCGATCCGGCCAATTTTTGAGCCATGCGACAGATGAATTGATTTATATTCATTGAGAGCATAAGCGAAAAAATTGTTATAAATCTATAATTTACTTGCCGGAAAGCTTAAATTACTTAGAATATTTCGTGCTGCAACTTTACTCAACAGTTGCTCTAAACGTTCCAAATTTCTTCCATAGAACACATTGGGCATGTGTAAAGCGTCGGCCAGAAGTTTTTGTTCCAACATTTCATTGCTGGTTTCGATATAAAAACGGACTCTTGGCCATCCACTGAACTGTTTAAAATCAAACAATTGCGATAGCAAATACCAATAGTTTGGGTTATATGATAAGATATAAATTATAATTTTATCGAAATTTAGATTACCACAGGTTTTAAGCTCAATCAACCATTGAAAAATATCTACATTATCCGTATTATAAATAATTAAAACATCCTTAGGTTCAAGTTTCAAATTACAATTTTTCGATATAAATACAGGTTTAATTATCCCAGTAACGCTGTTATAAAATAAGTTAATATTCGAAAAACATAAAGCATAACATTTAATTTCCGTATAATCTGGATAAATAATTCCTTGGGCTTTAAAAAACGCTCTATTTGCCTCATACATCTCTTCATATTGATTGATTGTTTTTTGTGCAAATAATTTCTGTATCCGATTTACTGTTGAATTTTTAACCTGGTTATTTTGACACATACTCTGATATTTTTTTTCAGCCTCGGTCCAAAGTCCTAAATAAATAAAGCTTTCCAATCTTAATATATCAAAAAATTTCTTAGGCTTGGTTTTTTCCTGATGTTCATTGATTAAGTTGTTAACAGCTACATGATTTTGAATTAAATATTGACTTTTAATCCGTTGCCCCAGGCAATATACAGCCCGATAATTCACCCGATAACACTTCTCCAAGTATTCATCGGCGCTTGCCAAATCATTCTCCGATTGGGCGATTTTAAATAGTGCGAAATAGGCTTGACCTAGTTTATTATCTAAAACTATAGCCTGCTCTAACTTGGAGATAGCTTTACTCAACCGGTTCATTTGAATTGAAATTAAGCCTTGCAAATAAAAACACTTCCCTAATTCATAGAAGTTCCTGCTTTTAGCGATTAGTAAACCCAAAGTCTTGTTAATTTCCCCTAATGACTCCTTGCTTTTAATTTTCTTCTCCAATAACAACCAGTCAGTAGTGGTATAATTGGCAACCGCCGGTTGGGTTACTCCGGGAAAAGATTCCTGAATACTATTCCAGCAATACTCTAAATATTGTTTGGTTTCATTAAAAAAAACCAGATAATTCTGTAATAACTGATCCAACTCTTCTCCGGATGATATCGTGGTGGCTTCCTTGATCCGGAGTTGTAGCGCAAACAGTCTACTTTCACGCAGTTCCTTCAGGAGAATTTCAAACTCCCGCCGGTTAAGGGCTGCGTCATAAGCGGTAGTGATTTCAAGAATTGCTGTTTTTAACTTATTAAAATTAAACTGACCTTTAAGGATTAATTGCCGTAATTTCTGTAACTCTTCGATAAGCTCTCCCATTCTGTTAAAGCCGAGATAGATAAGCTCCTTGAGGTTTACTACCATTGAAATAAGATCGGTCATACGTTGTTCCATTTTTGGTTGACCTTGTCCGTATAACAAACCGATCCGTTTGCTGATTTGCTGATCTGTTTGGCAATACTCAGACAGCACATCGGCCAATCTCCGGTTAACGGCCCCGGCAATCGGCAACCCTCCCTCGGTAGCATTAATCACTTTCACTTTTGAGTCAAGTCCGGCGATTAATTCTTCAAATACCAGGCGGAAACTATCGAATATTTGATTGGTAACGACATCTTGGCCGTAAATATCCTTACGGATTAGTGTTTTACTATTATAACCGGACGAATATATATGTCCTTCAGCATAAAATTTATTTTCGGAATATGCCAGATTTTGCCCAATTAAGGTAATGGGATTACAGCCTAACTGAACAGCTAAATCAAAAGCGGTATGGGCTACTGAAAAGCCTCCCTTTACCGTCCCAATTTCCTCATCCCAGTTTATGGCTAATAGGTCAGGAAAGCTTTCCACATCAAGTTTCATTAAAATCTTGGAACCACTGTATTTTTCAACTATCTCATAAAAAAACCGCGAACTATAAATTAAAGTGATATCATGTAAATCCAGATCGTTATAAATTAAACGGTTTGCATCTGCACCGGGATCCATAGCCACCAAAATATGCGGGCGTACTCCATGCTTCAACATCGCCCGGATGGAAGCCCCGGCACAGATAATGAGAACTTTTTCTTTTACATGATTTAACAGATGAATATTCTTCTCCAATGATGGGCCGGCCGAAACAATAATGGCCGGGACATTGGAAAACTGATCAAAAAAATCCCGGATAAACACGGAACCTGCCATAGAGCGTAAATTCTTAAAACCATTGGCCGCCCATTTTTCACTAAAAAAGTTTTTAGTGCTGAGATTTACCTGGATTAACTGGTAGATCTCCTTAATTTTAGTCTGAAACTCCGATATTTCATTGGTGAATAATTCCTTATACGCCGGTAAAGCAGCTATTTCCATATTCACTTCCAACGAACTAAAATAATCAGATCCTAAATGATTGACTGTCATATCAGCATTGAGTTTGTTTTCCTTCCCTACCAATAAGAGAAAATTAAAACCGGTCAACAATTGCTCCCAGTCGACCTCATGCAAACAAGCTAAGAAAATTTCCCGGCACGGTTCATAAATAACAATCCGCTTAAAACTACTACGCTTACTCAAAGCCTTTAAATGATATAAGAAACCCAACCCACATAAAATCAGGCAGCTATTGGGATTCTTATTGAGGTTATCCACCCAACGGTCCGCCTCTATTTGAGGATTATATGAACTATTAAGAAATAAACGTTTACCACCACGTTCAGCCCTAGCTACCGGTTCTCCGGTCTTGCTTTGGACGATTTCAATATCAGTTTCACTTTGTCCGGTTTGTTGCAGTTCTTGGACAAGATGGGGAAATTTTTGCAACATTAATCTCACATTTTTTTCATAAAACAACTCGATCCACCCTTTAAACTTTAGTTTTGCTAAAAAATACTTCCACTATTATTTTTCAAAATGCACATCTTGTTCATGAGCATTTTTGAAAAAAGTGGGAAGTACTATTTAGCTGCACCTTAACTTATATAAAGATTTTCGACTTTTAATTCACCTAATAATGGTAAAAATTCGTACTCCAGGATATCATGCAACAGGATATAATCTTTGTTCTCCAAAGCTTCGTTTAGACTCCCAACAACATTTTGAAAACTCTGATATTTATTTTCATCGATCTTACCCAAATTTACAAAACCGCTTATCGCCTCATTTAACCACCCAAGGCCGTCAATGATCGCCGGTAAAACCCCACTGATCTCCTGATAATTACTGGCTTCCAAATCTTCACAAAAATGTTTGGTAGCCGAGCTCATTTTCTCCAAATAATCATGATAAGTTGCAACAGTTTCTTCATATTCTTGTTTATCCATAGGAACCTCCGCCAAAAAAATCTATCAAAAACATTAGAGTTTATTACTTTTTTAATCGGCGTTTTGTTCGGAAACTTTAGTGGAAGATAATAGGTGAGGGGCGTGAAGTGTGAGGTAAAATTAAAAAACCTTTATTAGACAGGATTTACACGGATTAACCGGATTTAAATAAGCTTCGCTATAAATGCTTGGCAAGTAATTAATGAAGTTAATAATAAAAATCCTAAAAATCTATGATAAACCGTGTCATGGTTATCTTTGTTTTATTTTGAAAACTTTTTTGTTAGAACGCATTTGGTATCACCAATCTTCCAAACATAATTTTGCATTTTTTTATTAATATTATTATAATAAGATTAGGTGGATTAACTCCGAGGAGTGTGTTCTAAAATGAGTTACCCAATAAAAAAAACAGATAGGAACTATACTTATGGGGATTATTCAAGCTGGCCCGAGGGGGAAAGATGGGAGCTAATTGATGGTATCGCCTATAACATGACTCCTGCGCCTTCAAGAATCCATCAAAAAGTTTCAGCGATATTGTTTAATGAGCTTTATAATTATTTTAAAGGAAAACCTTGCGAAGTTTACAGCGCCCCCTTCGATCTCCGGTTACCCGAGGAAGATGAGGAAGACAAAGATATCAAGACAGTGGTACAACCGGATATATTGGTTATTTGCGATTCATCCAAATTGGACGATAAAGGATGCAAAGGCAGTCCGGATCTGATCATAGAAATTGTCTCCCCGACCACCGCTTCAATGGATTATATTCAGAAGTTGAGCTTGTATGAAAGACATTTGGTCAAAGAATATTGGATTGTTCACCCCCTTGATGAGATCGTAATGGTATATAAGCTTTTGGAAAACAAATCTTATGGGAGAGCCGGGATATACTCAGTGGAAGATCAAGTGAAAGTTGGAATCTTCCCCGACCTTATTCTTGACTTAAAAACAGTTTTCGGGAAATAGCCTAATCCGTGTCAATCCCTTTAATCTTGTTAATCCATGTCAAAGCGCTTTAAGTTATTCTTAAAAACCCTTATTAGACAGGATTCACACGATTAACCGGATTTTCTTATGCATATAAATGCTTAGAAAGTATTTTTTAAAGTTAATTAAAAATCCAAAAAATCCGTGTTAATCCCGTCTAATTAAGAGATGGATAGTGCACCAAAACCTAATTTAGATAGGATTTACACGGATTAACCGGATTTTATATTAGCTCCGCTATAAATACCAGAAAGTAATTAATAAAGTTAATTATTAAAAATCCTAGAAATCCGTGTTAATCCCGTCTAATTAAAACATTTTTTAGACACGGATTAATCGGATTTTATAAATGCTTACGTAATCTACGTTTAATTTGCACAGATTCTAGGCCAAAGTTTAACAGTAACCCTATATCCTTTCCTGTGGCTGTTAAGTAATTTACTAGCTGCACTTCATGTTCCCGGCATATGTTTCGGACTGCTTTTAGCTCAATAATAATTTTATCTTCCACTAATAAGTCAACAATATAATCTCCTACTACAATTCCCTGATAACAAACATCAATCGGTATTTGCTGCTTAACTTCAAGACCCTTCTGTTCTAATTCAATAAATAGAGCATTTTCATAGACCTTTTCCATAAACCCAGACCCTAATACATTATGGACCTTATAAGCACATCCAATAATCTTTTGAGTCAACTCTTCCTCTAACATAACATTTTTTCCTCTTATATCCATTATTGTTAGTATTCTAATTCCTTCAATATAGCTAAAATCCTTCTATAACCAAAAAAGTAAACTTTTAATCCACATAAATTGCAATTGAAACAATGATAAAATCCAAAAAATCCGTGGTAATCTCGTCTAATCAAAAACGTTTTTAGACACGGATTTACACGGATTAACTGGATTCTTATTGGCTTCGCCATAATGCTGAAAAGTAATTAATGAAGTTTAGTATATAAAATCCTAAAAATCTGTGTTAATCCCGTCTATTAAATATCTTTTCTCTTTTCACAATCAAAAAAAGACCCTCCCGAAGGAGAGCCTTTTCTTTGATAAAACTAACTTTAACGGCCGAGTAATTGTAATACTTGTTGCGGTTGTTGATTTGCTTGAGCCAACATCGCTGTGGCTGCTTGAGACAGAACGTTGAGTTTGGTGAACTCCATCATCTCGGCGGCCATATCGACGTCGCGGATACGGGACTCGGAAGCGGTGATGTTCTCAGCAGCAACACCCAAGTTATTGATGGTGTGCTCTAAGCGGTTCTGGATGGCTCCGAGGGAGGCCCGTTGCGCCGAAACCTTGGTGAGGGCGGCGTCAAGCTTGGAAATGGACCTACCGGCGCTGACGATATCGGTCACCATAATATTATCCACACCCAACGAAGCAGTTCCCATGTTGCCAATGGCGGCGCTCATATTCTGGAGCTCGTTGGCGCCAATCTGGAAGACTTGCGAACTGTCGACCAAGTGAACCGTGGTAGTAAAATCGGTAGCACTAGCAGCAATCCCAAATACACCGCTGGCGACACCACCAGCTCCAAGGGCCGCAGTTACTCCGGCGGCGCTGTCCACTCTTACATCGACATTCTTATGGACCAGACCCAGGATATTGTTTCCTTGGACCATAGCACCACTGGCAACAGTATTGCCGGTAGTGGTATTAGTGACAGTCACATCATAGGTAGTCTCGGTAGCCTTTTGGAACTCAGTGAGACCAAATGCCTTCAGGAGATTTTGATCGGCGATCATGTTGATCTTACCGGCCTCTCCGGCTATAGCGCTGCTGATGACAAAATTATTAGTGGTTGCCATTGCACCGCCTCCTGAAGTAACATTGTACGTTGCAAAGGTAGCAGTACCGGAAACAAGAGCTGTTTGATTGAAACCTTTGGCTCCGCCAATTGCGTTATTAAACTTGGTAGCCACTTCATCCAGAGTATCATCGGCGGAAATGGAGAAAGTATAGGTTTTACCGTCTCCTTCAACCAGTGTGATGTTCTGTTGTTGATCAAGCAGGAACTTACCACTGGCATCATAAAACTGCTTAACATTTCTGAGTTGAGTACCACCACTAGCGACAGAACCGGCCTTAGCGACAACCGTACTACCGCTGACTACATCGCTTTGCAATTGCATGGTGTTGGAGAGTTGGACCTGGGTCTTACCGGCAGTATTCATCTCCATATCGATCCGGTAAGTTCCGGCTGAAGATACGCCGAGCTCAGTCAAACCGCCGCGCATAAACACCTTGGTGTTGGCGTTGTCGGTAGAGGCGATCGCCGAAGCTGAACCGTCAAGTAAAGTCTTGTTGTTGAATGACGTGGTGTTGGCAATCCGGTCGATCTCGCTCTTCAACTGTTCAATTTCTTTTTGCAGCTCGGAACGGTCATTAGCGGTATAAGTATCGTTCGCTGCTTGAACCGCCAGTTCTCTCATACGATGTAGGATGGAGTGGGTCTCGGACAGAGCTCCTTCAGCGGTCTGGATGAGGGAGATAGCGTCCTGAGAGTTCCGGGTGGCTTGGTTTAAGCCACGGATCTGGCTTCTCATTCCTTCGGAAATCGCCAAGCCGGCGGCGTCGTCAGCGGCTCGGTTGATCCGGAAACCGGAAGAGAGTTTTTCCTGGGATTTTGCTTGATAAGTATTATTGATTCCCAAGTTACGATGAGCATTCAACGCTGGTAGGTTATGATTAATTCTCATCTTAAATTCCTCCTTGATTTTTAAATTTTTTAGGGTTTATTCCCACCGCGAGTATCCTTTCTCACGGCATCCGTTCCCTTACCTTCAGTCGGCCGCTACTAAAGATAAGTTCCCGGACCAGTGGCTTAAACCACCGCCATCACTATCAATAGTTCAATTGAGAATTGAGAATTTACAATTGACAATTAAAAAAACCTTTGATAATACTGGTGGAGGTTTAATACTAAATTTTGCTTTATAGTCTTTTCTTAATATAAATATCGGAAAAAGATGGTTGGTTCTTTAGTTATATTTTACTAAAATATTAGGGGGATTTTCATAATTTAAAATTTGACATTTGGTCACAATATATTGTATATAGGATGAAATTAACTCCATTTATATTGTTTGCATTCTTAATACCGAATGCAAAATAAATAATGGGCTCTATTTCATACTATTACAGCTGTATAAGTTAAATTAAATTTCATTAAATTACCCATTAAATCCGGCTTTAGGGAGATAATGAAATATAGGGTATTTAATTTAACTTATCTAGTTATATCCTGGTTGCTCACTATATGGTTGTTTACATTAATATCTATATAGTTTAAATTTCCATTGATGTAAACAACAAGCCCCGATAGCATTTTCTAATATATCCCAAAACTTAATTTAAGATAATTATAAAACTCCCTTATCTAAAAAAACTAAAAGACGATCCTATTCAAATCGCCCTAGACTGTTTATTATCTTTTTTAAATAAACCCAAAATGTTTATACTTTTCTTAAAAATTATACCTGAACCCTGTTCCCTAGTCCCTATTTCCTGTTCCATATCCCTAATACCTATTTTTTCAGCATTTTTTCAAGTGAATCCAAATTCGGCTTGCCATTAGCAGCCAGCATATTCTCTTTTTGGATCTCCCGGTATACTTCTTCACGATGGACCGCGATCTGTTTCGGGGCGGTAATACCCAGTTTAACCTGGTCTCCCTTTACATCGACGATGGTGATTTTAACATCGTCCCCCACCATGATGCTCTCATTCAGCTTCCGCGTTAACACCAGCATTTGGGATCCTCCTTGACCTTCGAATTACTAATATTATAATGTTCATAATCATTTAATATTATTTTCTCCGAAAGTCAAAAAATCCCTTCAAATTTTTTTACTTCGACACCGTCTTCAAGCCAACCTCCCCATTAACTTTTGAAAACAGCGGATGCTTAATACTATAAGCCGGATTATTTAGGATTACTTGCTTACCTTGTTTTTCTTTAATATTAATAATTACCGGCGCTGCTAAATTTACTGTCGCTTGAGAAATATCCGCCGGCAATACCACTATCGCATAAGCAACCGCATCTTCCGGTTTGGTAAGCTTTAACTCAACCACGATCTCATCAGGCAGTTCAACCGAAAACCCGGGGACCACTTGCTCCAGGTCAATCATAATCAAAGCTAATTGCGGATTGGTAACTGCTTGCAAAATAAAGAAAGGCGACTCCGCATTCTGCTTTAGTATCATAAATTGATGTTCGTTTTCAAATCCGGGAATACCACGGTTGAAATTAATAATTTCCAATTCATTAACTTCGATCTCCCCGAAGAATTTAGTTTCCAGTTTCATATGTATGTGGTCCTTTCTTTCAATATAGGCAATAGGCAGAAGGCATTAGGTATTAGTAGCTCTTGAGGTGCGAATTTTTGAGATAAGTACTGTTAACATCTTCCCAATTTGTTCTATCTCAGAAAGAATTGATTTTAAATCCTCTAAAGTTAAGTACTCTAATCTATGACTAAGAATAATTTGAGTTTCCAATTCAAATAAAGAACCTCGACTTATAGATGAGAAATGCTTATATTCTCCAGTAGCCTGTCGTCCATAACCTTCAGCAATATTTGCCGAAACTGATATAACAGACCTACGCATTTGAGAGATTAAACCCCATTTTTCACAATCGGGTATTTTATTTGTAACTCTATAAATAACAACAGCTAAATCGATACTTTTTTGCCATACAAGTAAATCTTTATAATTAATTATTCCTGCCAAGTTACTAACCTTTCAAAAGATTTCTTCCCTAAAATTAGTACTTAACACTTCACTAATGCCTTTTGCCTAATGCCTTATTTTATCGCAAATAATCAAGAAGCGACATCGGAAGAATTCGGCCACCGGCTTGGAGGGCTGCTTGATAGGCGGTCTCACGCATGCGGAGATCAATGATAACTTGAGAAAGATCGATATCTTCAACGTTACTAAGTAGTTTGGTAACGTTCTCTTCCAGGCTGTCCAAGCGGTCAACGGCTTTTTCCAACCGGTTGGATTTGGCGCCCAACTCACCTTGAGCCATTAAAACCTGGTCGATGTCGTTCTGAATATTTTCCAAGTCTTTTCCGGACAAAGCCACCGTATTATTACTACGCAAGTCAATACTGATCTCGGTGAGATGCTTGAAAACCCGGTCAAAAATTCGATCGCCGATGGTATTAATTTGAATCTTTACTCCAAGGTTTACTTGATACTCGATGCCGCTTTTATTTCCCTCAAAGTTGGGAACTCCGGTTCCGGAGCTGGTTCCGTTGACAAAACCTAATAAATGCAGGGCATCAGCCTTTGAGCCGGAAAACAACTGAATATCAAGCGGTTCATCAAAGTCATTAAGGTCCGGGTCCAGCGGCACAATCTTCAATTGATTATCAGGTGTAGCGTAGACCCGGATATTATCAAAATCCCCGCCTCTTTCCCTGATTTTGGTTTCAACCATTTTAGCCAATTCAGCTGGTGTATATCGGCCTCCGTCCAAACTGATCTCTTGAGGATTGCTTGTTCCGATTTTTACTTGAATTTTATTATTGGCATTCTGATAATAATCAGGGTCAATAAAATATCTGGATGAAGCATTGGGTAGTTCATCCCAATCTTTGTCTATGGTAGCAATTTGGGTAGCCGGATCATAATCGGTTATTGTCCTTTTTTGGGCTACTCCAAACCCGTCAATGATCTCAATTATCATATCCTTATAAAAGTCAGGAGTTAAGCTACTGTTAGCAGCTAGCTGAATTTGATTCGGGCCAAGCGGAGCAACGACATTTCCGATCAACGGAGGACTAAGCGCATACGCAGAGCCTCCTAATGGATCTAAGGCCGGATCAACTGCCGGAATTACATTAAGAGTGGTTCCTCCTCCCATACCGGTTACGGTATAAGTCTTCCCGGCGCCCGGACCCTTTGTAATTGTGACCGTCCAGTTAGTATAATCACTGGCGGGAGTGCTGGAATCAATATTAAAAGAGTTTGCGCCAAATGGCGGCTGCGCATTACCTCTTACTGGATATCTGCCTTGAATATCAATGGTGGATGAAAGTGTTGCGCTATGCAATTCTTTGGTAGTTGATTTATTTTTAATCCCAAGTTGTTGTAAAGTACTGTCGGAAATTTTATAAGTACAACCGGTTGTTAACGGCATGTCCCAGCCCGAATCAACCGTAACCTGGAAAGCAGGTCCGGCTGAATAACCGACTATTTTTCTGGTTTCAGTAACCCCATTTTCATGAGTAACAGTAATGGAAGCCCCGTTATAGAAGTCCGGTATCTGACTAGCGCCGGCAGCATCGAGATCAATCGTAGTTCCACCTAAGGCGACCGGGTTGGCTACATTCCCTTCGGTGTGGGGTGTAATAGTATAATGATAAGTACCGGCGGGAGAGCCGGCAAGAGTTAATTGATGTAATGCTCCATCGTAATCGATGATATTTTCTCTTCCTACCACCAGCCCGTTATCATCATAAAAAGTAATATCCATCCCATTATAAAAATCATCAATATCACTGGCTAAACCAGGTAAAGTTACATTAGCGCCTCCAGCCGGAGCTGTCCCCTCTAAAGGAGGTAGAATTCGATATTCGGAAGTAGTGTCAGGAATACCATTAGGATCCCATGGATTGTTTAATCCGGTAATAGCAGTACCGTCATAGGCCGTAATTCTACGGATTTGACCTGCGCCTTTACCTTTAACAATCTCGATTGTCCAATTATTATAATAATCAACGTTTGGATTGGCATTCGTATCTAAAGTTAAAGTACCGACTGTAATCGGCATTCTAGCTGTACCAACCGACTTTATCGCCGGCCCGTCTTTTAATACCAGATCATGAGGTTTGTCGGGCGGAGTTGGACCGGCGTAAAACTGTATATTGTTATCAGGAGTCAGTTTGGCGTGAACCGGTACGTCAAAACCGATATAATGCAACTGCGTTTCAATATCCTTGGCCAAATCATCCAAAGTATTACCGGGTGAACCATCGTATGTTTTAGGATAGGATAAGCCAACCGTTACCACCCGGTCGTCATCGAGTTTGATCTGAAATTGATTGTTATACCGATCAATATTTATTTTATATTTTTCGATATCCAGGGAATCACCGGCTACTACTGTCCGCATTTCATAAGCTTTAGCCGTATAATCGGTCCCGGCAAAGATATAGCGGTTACTGATGGAACTATTGGCAACCTGCATAATCGCCTCCTGGATCTCGTCAATTTCATCAGCCATCGCTTCCCGGGCTTGGGTATTAAGAGTATCATTGGCTCCGGCAACTACCAATTCCCTAATACGTTGCAGATCGGAGGTTAAGGTCATGAAAGCGTCATCAGTAGCTGTATACCAGCTAATCGCCTGTTTTGAATTCTCAAGATATCTGGAAATATCCGACAATTGAGAACGGTAGGACATAGACCGAGATGTACCAATATAGTCATCCGAAGGCTTTTCAATCCTTTTTCCAGTACTTACCTGACGAGTATATTTCTGAATCTTAACTTCATTTGCCATCAAGTTTAAAGAATAATTCTCATAAATCATTTTATTAGTAACCCGCATAAATAACACCTCCACTAAACATCAGATCAGGCATTAGGCAGAAGGCACTAGGCAATAGGAAAAAGCCATAACATTTTTATTCAAGGTTTAGGTACTAAGCTTTTTTTATCCTAATGCCTGTTGCCTAATTCCTATTGCCTATTCTTCATACTTTCAACCTATTCACAATTACATCCAGCATTTCATCAACCGTCGTAATGATTTTGGCTGCTGCGTTATAACCGTGTTGGAATTTAACCAAATTGGTCATTTCTTCATCAAGCGAGACTCCGCAGACCTCTTGACGGCGCTGATCCAAGTTGCCAATCAAGAAGTTTTGATGGTCGGCGTTAGTCTGCGCCGCGCTGGAACGTTCACCGATATCGGCTACCATCGACCCAAGAAACTCGCCCAATGTTGCCGTGCTATTATTTAAAATTTTCTTATCTTTTATTTCAAAGATCATTTTCATCAACGTGTTCCCGTCACCGCTTAAATCCAATACCGAATCAGCGGCGGCAATCCGTAACAAACCGACTTCCCACTTTTTCCCATCAATTTCCACAATATTATCATCCATAATAGCCTCAGCCAGGTCAATATTGGAAGCATCGGTACCGGTAAAGAAATCAAACCCGGTTTTTTCATCCAATCCATAACCCTGACGATGCAATTGGTTGACATTAGTAATGATGGTACTGGCGAAATCATTTAATTGACGCAAAACCGTTGGAAGATCTTCATCCCTGACTTGAAACAATCCGTGTAAAGAACCGCTTAAAATTCTAACCGGTTCATCCGTCGGGGCCTCCCATTTCAACTTAACCAATCCTTCATTCTCGGTATCGTTTACCGTTAAAATTTTATTGGCGGTAATCCCGTTAACTATTGGGATTCCAGTTATCGAAATGGTCATATAATTAAATTTATCGGTAGAATACTGAATATTTACTATTTTCGATAATTCTTCAACATAAGCATCCCGTTTATCCAATAAATCATTGGGATTATCACCTAAAGCCGTAATTTTTCCAATCCGGTCGTTTAACCCGGCAATTTTAGTAGCTAAATCGTTAATTTGAGAAACGCCTTGAATAATTCGATCATTAGCATCCCATCGTAACTGCTTAATATTTTCATAATCCGATCGGATAGTCGTAGTCATTGTAAGAGTCTTTTGTCGTAAGGCTGAACGGGCTTCCGGTAAGGCCGGGTCCTTAATCACTTCATTTATAGCCGCCCAAAAGTCATCAATCGAAGTTCTAATATTAGCATCACTCGGTTCATTAATAATCAATTCCAACTTATCAAGCATTTGTTGGCGGGATTCCCAATAACCGAGTGTAGTAGTCTCACTTTGTATCTGTTTATCAATCAGTTCATCCCGGAGCCGGACAACCGCATCAACATCCACACCTGTTCCAAGTTGAAGGGCTGATTTTACTTTACTAAAACCGGGGTAACTGAATGGTTCCATAGTAACAATCTCGGCCCGCTGCCTGGAATAACCGGGAGTACTGGCATTAGCCATGTTATTACTCGTGACATCAATAGCTTTTTGGTGGGTTAACAATCCGGACCGTCCGATCTCCAACCCAAAAAATGTTGAACGCATATTCAATCACCCCTTATAATCTAAAACCATTGTTTCTTTTTTTTGTTTCCTAACCTTACCGGACGATCCGTATACCGGAGTGTCGTCATCAACGGGTAGTAATGAATTAATCATAAATTGAACAATTCCCAAGTTATCCTTTAATAACCCCTGGTTTAAATCGTTATTAATTTGTATTTCCCGGGCCGCTTTGTGTACTTTACGGATCAATTCCAGCTGTTTAGCTGATTCCGGGGCTCCATTTTTTTGTCCCTTTAAAAAAAATTGCACCTGCGGGGAACAGGCGTCATCAATCTTGCGTAATTTATTGGATAACGCCTCTTCCCTGAGGACAATTGTCTGTAGTAAATCCAGGTCATCGTTTAACAATGCCTCTTTTTTTTGCAAACTCAATCCTTTGAGCTCTTCCAAAACAGCTAATTCATTCTCCAATAGTTGCTCTAATGAAATCTTTTCCGCCATCGGTTCTTACCTCCCGGCAAGCTCATCCACCAGACTCCGGCTGATTAATTTCTGGGCAATGTCTGTGCCGGAAACCTGATAGTTGCCTTCCTGAATTCTTTTTTTCAACTCGCTTATTATTTCGGCACGAACTTCGGGAGACTTTAGTACTTGTTCTTTAGCAAATTGTAAACCTTGGGCGTGATCGGAAAGAACTAAAGAGTCCGACTTATTGACCGGGGCGGTATTTACACCATAACCTTTTTTCTTAACTTCATTGACGTTATTTAATTGTAAAATACTTTGTACTTGTTTATTGGAGATGATCATCCTTTATCACCTACCTTCGGTTGGATTTTGTAAAACTATTCAGGCTATAGGCACTACCTCCTTGTCAATCTTTTTTCTTTAATATATGTTCATAAGTATGAACTTTGGCTTGAGACCAAGGAGTATTTATGTTGCCTTTATTGATACCGGCAGATGTATTATTATTTACTGAAGTTCCCGGACGGTTAGAGCCTTTCAACTCAGTTTGCAATTCTTGCAGACAATTTTTACAGAAACGCCCGGTTTCAATAGTTTCACCACATCTCTCACAATTTAAGACTCCTTCTTTGCCTTCATACCTTAAACGCCCTTCTTTCAAAAACCGGGAAATAATTTTCATATCTATTTTAGTGGCCTGACTAATCTCCGGAGCGGTAGAGTTCGGATGTTCAAAAAGATAATCCCGAATAGTATCAAAATCTTCTTGTTCCTGTTTGGCGCAGTTATTACATACTGCAGTCCCATTAAAATTATATAAACCGCCGCAACGTTTACAGTTTCTAATATCCATCTAATACCTCCAGCTATTGCATAGTCCATTCGGAGTCCATTACCCCACCGGCTAAGGTCAAAACTTTGACATCCAACGCTCCGGCCCTTAATAGCACTCTGGCGGCTTCGGAGACCGTTGCTCCGGTGGTAAAAATATCATCTACTAATAACACTCTGGCGCCTGAAACCGATACAGTATCATTTACTCGAAAAGCCCTGTCGATATTGGCAAAACGTTCTTCTTTGGATAAAGCATTCTGAGATTCGGTTATTTTATCCCTGATTATTATATCGTTTTTTATTTTAATTCCCAAATACTTTTGTAACGGATTAGCTAACAATTCCGCCTGATTATAACCTCGTACAGAGAGTTTCTGCCAATGTATCGGAATTGGAATTATTAAATTTATTTTTCGATAAAATTCCCGGTGATACTTTATCCAGTCAACTATTAACATCCCTAAAGCTTCACCAAGATCCGGACGATAACGGTATTTCAATTCGGTTAAATACTCACGTAACGCTCCATCATAGACAGCTACCGCCCGGGCTTCCGAAAAAAAATAACGGGTTTCATTACATTGATTACATATATCTCCTACCGTCGCCAATAATCTTTTCGGTCGTCCGCATTTCCGGCAAACCGGGGCCTGGATTAAGGCTATTTTTCGTAGACAATTTTTCCCTAATCCATTTGCTAAACTTTCTTCCTGACCACAAACCGGACAATAACTTGGTGAGGTGAAAACTAGTTCTACCATGCCTTTTCCAACTTGTTGCAACCAATTTGTGAATTCTATCTTTCCTACTCTTTTCATCGTCATCTTCCTAATTTTTTTTTATAAGTCCTAAGACCTAATTTGATGTAAATTTTTTGTAAAATCAAGGCGACAGGCGCAAGGCAATAGGCGAGAGTTAATTTTGAAGCTTATCACTTAGGCCCAAAACCGGACCCTTTGTCCCTGAAAAAGGGATAACTACCATCCTCCGTAGTAATTAAAAACTCGAAAGATTTTACAGGTTAGTTAAAAATAGCTCTGTAGAAGGTATGATTTTAGACTTCTGTGAATGGTGGTTGCCCCTATTGCAGGGGCCTTACCATTACCCACAAGTTGGGTAAAAGTAAGAAAGCCAAGGGATATAAAATTCACAAAAAATTCGATCAATTCGATCTTATCTAACTAAACAGAAATCAAGAATTGACAAGGGTTTACAAT
>JAEYRX010000041.1 GCA_023435225.1 Bacillota bacterium | reverse complement strand
AACCCCTGGGCTGTCGTCTTTAACACCGTCTCAACCCCCGTTGGGGCTGGGTTTTATTTTTAGCCCAAAACACCTCCCAGCCCATTTATGGGGTTGAGATTGTTTTTTTACTTCAGCCCAGAGGTTTTGAATTAGCTTTCAGTTAATCTCCTGCTCTGGGCGTTGAATCATCATTCGCTCTTTCATCGCCCAGGGCAGCAGTTAATTATTCCCGTTCTCTCAAAACCCCTGGGCTGTCGTCTTTAACACCGTCTCAACCCCCGTTGGGGCTCGGTTTGATTTTCACCCCAAAACACCTCCCAGCCCATTTATGGGATTGAGATTGTTTTTTACTTCAGCCCAGAGATTTTGAATTAGCTTTCAGTTCTTCCTCTGCTCTGGGCGGTGAATCTGGGCGATGAATAAATTTCTCGAATTAGAAGCAAAAAAGAGGGCATCGCTGCCCCCTTCCTAATATTTCTGAATAATCCCAATCAAATCCAGCCCTAAACCTATTTTCTAATGCCTATTGCACGTTGCCTAATGCCTATTCCTCACCCGTTCTTCTTCTGAAACTCCTTCATAAACTCCGCCAATGTTTTACAACCCTCGATCGGCATCGCATTATAGATTGAAGCTCTCATACCGCCAACCGAACGGTGACCTTTCAGTCCAACCAAACCGGCTTTCTTAGCCTCACCGGCAAAAGTCGCTTCCAACTCCTCATTGGGAAGCCGGAAAGTCACATTCATCAGTGACCGGCTTTCTTTTTGAGCATGGCCTTTATAAAATCCGCCGCTGTTATCAATAGCGTTATAGATATAACCGGCTTTCTCTTTGTTCCGTTCTTCCATAGCCTTTAAACCGCCGCTGTTTTTTATCCATTTCAGGACTAAGTTTACGATGTAAACGGCAAATGCCGGCGGAGTATTATATAAAGAATTGTTCTTGGCATATGTTCCATATTGGAAGATTACCGGCAGATTTTGATTAGCTTTAGCGAGCATTGCCGGGTTGATTAAGACAACCGTAACCCCGGCCGGACCCAAATTCTTTTGAGCCCCCGCATAAATTAATCCGAACTGCGTAGCATCAAACTCCCGCGACAAGATATCACTAGACATATCAGCGACTAAGGTAGTCTCTTTTAGATCCGGAAACTTTTGCCATTGAGACCCATAAATCGTATTATTGGAAGTAAGATGCACATAAGCCGGAGCCGAACTAAGTTTAATCTCATTATCCGCTGGAACACGATCAAAATTAGTGCCTTTGGTACTGGCGGCGATATTCACCTTTCCAATCCGGGCCGCTTCTTCATAAGCTTTTTCCGCAAAACTACCGGAGATAATATAATCGGCTTCTTGCCCCGGCGCTAAGAAATTCATCGGGATTAAAGCAAACTGCGTACTGGCGCCGCCCCCCATAAACAACACCCGGTAATCACTGGGAACTTTCAATAATTCCTTCAATAAATTCTCGGTTTCGTTATGAACTTCCTCATAATCTTTACCGCGATGGCTCATCTCCAAAAGTGACATACCGGTATTCTTATAATTTACCAACTCTTGTTGCGCTTCCTGTAACACGCTTAATGGAAGTGTCGCCGGTCCGGGAAAAAAATTAAAAACTCGCTCGCCCATATGCAATCCTCCTCCGAAAAAATTGAAATTGTTGTTGTCATTATATCTTTTCTGGAAATAATCTTCAAGAATTTTTATGCAATATTGTGGTTAAATTGATAAAAACATGATTGCTTATTTTGAATACCTATTTATTTAGACACGGATTGACAAGGATAATAACTTATATTATTAATCATTAAATTCATTTATTGCTATTAACGGATAGCATCATATCTAGAAAATGCTATCGAGGGCATGGACGACTACTATAAGATATAATCCGAATAAATCCGTGTAAATCCCGTCTATATAAATCTGTAATTATACTATGTTTGGAGGAAAATCCAGTGCCCAAAACAGTTGCCGACTTGATTCTCGAACAGCTAGCCGCTTACGGTGTTAAACATATCTATGGAGTTATCGGAGACGCCATTTTTCCTCTGGGCGACGCCCTCTCCAGACAGGAAAAAATCAGTTTTGTCCCCTGTTCTATTGAGACTAGCGCCGCTTTTATGGCCGGGAATGCCGCTAAACTCACCGGCCGTCTCGGCGTTTGTACCGGAACTTCCGGGCCGGGAGCGGCCAATTTGATTAACGGGGTAGCTGATGCTTTTCTTGATAATGCGCCGCTCCTTTGTATTACCGGACAAGTTACCAGTGATAAACTGGGGACCGATTATAAGCAATATATTAACCAGACCGAACTCTTTCAAGCCGTTACTGCCAAGTCCCGTTTATGTACTCACCCTGAAACAATTATTCTGATTATCACCAGTTTAATCAACCAGGCTATCACTTTAAAAACCGCTGTCCACCTCGAGATACCCGAAGATATTTTGGCTGCTCAGGCTATGAGTGAAGTTGTTCCTCCACCTCAATTAATGAGTGACCTAACTGGGACAAAGGCTTTATACGGGCCGCTCGATCAAGCTTTGCAAATGATGGAGGAAGCTAAAAAGCCACTAGTGGTAATTGGAAAAAAAGCTTGTTCCAAAGCGGCTGTTTTAAATACTTTTGCCGAATCATACGGATCGGCTATTATAGTTAGCCGAGAATGCAAAGGTGCTGTTTCCGATTTGGCCGTTCGGGTTATTGGAGGGATTGGTGAAGCTTATTTGCCGGACAACTTTTTGGAAACGGATCTAATCCTTCTCTTTGGTGATGCATTTTATGAAGAACCGTTCTTTCCATCAGGAGTACCGGTAATTAGATTCCGGAATGCCATACAACTTGGATCAGATCAGTATTTGGATGTGACCGGGGACTTTGATCTGATTATTCGGGAACTTCGCAATAAATTTCCTGATTTTATTAAACGGGATGAGTGGTACTTCAAGATTGAAGCTGCTCATCAAGAAAGAATATCAGCTGCCGACCACTATCCTGACCCCAAACACCCGCTAAAATTTTTTCGGGCTCTTTCCGAGGTTGTTTCCGATGATGCCATCATTACTCTGGATGTCGGTGAATTCGTTTATTGGTTCGACTTGGGATTTTTAGCTAAGAAACAACAGGTTTTACTCTCGACCAACTGGCGGAGCATGGGTGGGGGGATTCCGGCCGGGATCGCCGCTTGCCTTGAAAATCCCGGGCGACAGGTAATCACTCTGGTCGGCGACGGCGGTTTCTTGATGTCCATGACGGAATTAGCTACAATTGAGCGTTATCAGCTCCCATTAATAGTTTTCATATTAAAAAATGAATGTTACGGATTGGAAGTTCAAAAAATGAGCAAACAAAGTTATAAACCATTCGCCACCGACCTGGTCCTCCCTGATCTCCCAAAATTGGCGGAGGCGTTTGGGATAAAGGGGTATCAATTAAACGACCTGTCAAACAAAGAGGAACTCCGGCAATTTATCCAAAGTCCCCCTGTTTTAGTCGAAGTACCGGTGAATCCGGCGGCTCTACCAAATTTATGACATGCGAAGCAGCAAACGCTTAGCCACGCGATGGATCAAGGAAAAATTATCCTCAAAAAGTTTGCTCAAAAAACAAACTTTTTGAGGATAATTATATAAAAAACCGCAACATATTCCAGGATAATTTCGGCAGCGCCACATCAAGTTTATTAGTATTATTACCGGTGATATCAATATTTCTAGGCTTTACTTTCTCCGGTTCCAGAAAGCTATTTGCAGCTGAAAGATCCGGGCCACTTAGGACTACATGTTCCAGAGGCCGGACTACTCCAAATGAGCGGAAGTCCAGACTAATCATCACATCTTCCTCTTGATCACAATTTAAAACGAAGATACTGACTTCTCCCTGTTCCCGGTTATATACCACTGAAGTTTGTAATATTGGGGCCTCCCCATAGATTTTAGATTCTGATTTCGGACAGGATAGTAAAGGTTTTAAAACCTCTCCTCTCCCATAGGTGGAAGCTTGGGCGAACGGATAAAAAATTGTTTGCTTAATAACCGGTCCCCCCGGTTGAGTATAAACCGGAGCAATTGCATTTACCAATTGAGCTAAGCAAGCCATTTTAACCCTATCAACATGATTAAGTAGCGAGCAGATGAGCCCGCCAAAAGCTAACGCATCAACCAGATTGTATTCTTCCTCCAATCTGGGTTTGGCTAATTCCCAATTTTCATATTGAATCCCGCAACTGTTCCAAATATTCCATTCATCAAAAGACAAAAACATTCGCTTCTTGCTCCGCTTCTTTGCTTTTACGTAATCGGCGGTTGAAACAATGGTTTGAATGAAATCATCCATATCAAGAAAAGAAGCCAAATAGTCTCCCACATTTCCAGTGTTGTTAAAACCGTAATAGCGATGAAGCGATATGAAATCTACTTGATCATATAGATACTCCAACACAGTCCGGTCCCAATCCGGAAAAGTCGGCATCTCCGTACTGGAACTGCCACAAGCGACCAATTGAAGATTTGGGTCAATCCAGCGCATAATTTTCGCTGTTTCCAACGCTTTTTTGCCGTAATCATCAGCGGATAATTGACAAATCTGCCAGGGACCGTCCATTTCATTTCCCAAACACCAAACCTTGATGTTATGGGGCTCTTTATGGCCATTTTCCCGGCGTAAGTCGCTCCAGTAAGTTCCGGAGGGATGATTGCAATACTCAACTAAATTGCCGGCCTCCGCCGGAGTTCCGGTGCCCAGATTGACGGCTGCCATTACTTGGGAACCGGCTTTTTTACACCAATCAACAAACTCATCGATCCCGATCTCGTTGGTTTCAATAGATCTCCAAGCCAGATCCAGCCTTCTCGGCCGGTCTTTTACCGGTCCAATCCCGTCGGTCCAATTGTAACCGGAGACAAAGTTACCACCGGGATATCTGATAATCGGCACTTTTAATTCTTTAACCAACTCTAAAACATCCTGCCTGAACCCTTGTTCATCGGCGGTCGGATGACCCGGCTCATAAATACCGGTATAAACCGCCCGACCCAAATGTTCGATAAATGAGCCGAATAGTCTGGGGTCGGTTGTTCCTATAATGTAATCTTTATCAATGATACATTTTGCTTGTTTCATGGCAAAGACTCCTTTTATTAATATGCTATGGGCGGTTAAATTTAGGCCGCTAACCTTTAATTGCTCCCTCAACCATCCCTTGGATAACCAGTTTATTAAATCGGGCATAAATCAAAATCATCGGCATACTGACCAGGATCATCGCCGCGGCTTGAGCCGGATAATTGGTAGACCATTGGGTGCCGATAGTAGCCAGGCCAACCGGCAGGGTATAATCTTTGGTGTTTTGCAACATAACCAAAGGAAATAAAAAGCCATTCCAAGCCCCGAGGAATGTAAAAATCCCCACCGTGGCGGCTGCCGGTTTAGTCATCGGTAACATTATCCGCCAAAAAACTCCCAGTTCGCCGGCGCCGTCAATTCGGGCCGCTTCAGCCAAAGAATCGGGGATATTCATAAAAAAACCCCGGAAAATATACATCGCCAAAGGGATACCAAAGGCTGCGCCCGGGCCGATGACCGACCACGGTGTATTAATAATTCCTATTTGGCGTGAGAAAATGAAGACCGGCATCAGAACCATATGAACCGGTATCATTAACGCTCCCAAGATAATAATTGCCAGAAACCGGACGAACCGGGAAGAAAACTTAGCAACCACATAACCGGACATGGCGCCGATCAGTAAAACAACTGCCAAAGTAGCTCCGGCAATCAATCCGGAATTAGCGACCCAGTTCCAAAAATACGGCGCAGTTATGACATTTTTATAGTTCTCAAATCGGAGTACTTGCGGCCAAAGTCCTTTATAATATTCATTCAGATTTTGAAATGAAAGCACTACCAAATAAAATAAAGGAACCAAAATAACTAAGCTTAAAATCAATAGATATAATTTCGCTAAAAATTTTTGCCGAACTTTTTTTGATGAATAGTCAATTGATTTAACGGATTTTATCCCGCAATTATCAAACTTCAACAGCGCCGCCTCCTTTCACTCTCTCACGTTGCCATAAGTTTTGAATGATCGTAGCGCCAAGCGCACAGATTAAAATAACCACCGCAATTGCTCCGCCATAGCCAAACTCCCGGGCTTGAAAGGCCCGGTTATACATATAAGTAGCCAAAACATCGGTACGGTGAAACGGCCCGCCACCGGTCATTATCCATATCAAATCAAAAAACTGAAACGATCCGATTAAACTAATAATAAGAGAAACTCGAAGAACCTCCGATAACATTGGAATAATAATTTGCCAGATCAGGACTCGCCCTTTGGCTCCATCTATTCTGGCGGCTTCCAGAATTTCAACCGGCATCGAATTTAAGGCTGCTGAATGAATCAAACAATGATAACCGAAATAAACCCAAATAACCACTACTAAAATAGCGCAGATCGCGGTATGAGGATCGGTCAGCCAAACACGGGCCAAACTTGGAAGATGAATAATTCGCAGGAAGCTATTTAACGTTCCGTATTGATAATCATATATAAACCGCCATAATAGACCAATCATCACCATCGTCAAAATACAGGGAATATAAAAAATAACCTTTGATATTTCGCCCCATTTACTTTTAACTTTAAAAACAATATAGGCGGTAAAAAAGGATAATGGCAATTGAATTAATAAGGAAGCTGCTATTATTAGTAAATTATTTTTCAGTGAACTAAAAAAATAGGGGTCCTTAAATAAACGTATATAGTTGCCCAATCCAACCCACGTCATCTCTTTGGATATACCGTTCCAGGAATGTAGTGAATAATTAAAAGTCGATAAAATCGGCCAATATGCATACATTAAAACCAATAACAATGCGGGACTTATTAAGCATCCGATAAACAATTTCCGCCGCCAGGACTTAAAAGTCTTTTTTGTAACGGCAATCCGGTCCGACATTGTAACCCCTCCCTCCAAAAAAAAATGTTGGCAATATGAAGTTCGAAAAACCGAATATTCATCAATAGGAGTGGTCGGAATCCGGCCACTCCTTGGAAATATATTCAGTAACCCAATTATATTTTTTACTTAGCTGGTCGGGCTTCTTCCATTGCAGTTGCAACCTGTTGCGGTGTTTTAGCGCCGGCCAGTATTTCTTGTAACCCCTGCATTAACGCTTGCGTCATCGGCGCCGGTAAGTCTTGATCCCACCATAGCGTCAATGAGCTGGCATTGGCTAAAACGTCGGCCAATTTTTTCATTTGCGGGAGAGCGGTGTCATCCATATACGGCGATGCTATGGCCGAAAAGGCGCTGGCTTTTTTAAATCGCTCAGTTGCATTTTCCTTACTGGACATAAATTTCAAGAACTTGATAGCCGCCTCGGGGTTCTTGCATGCTTTATTGATGGAGAAGCCGTCGGCAGCGCCTAAAATAGCTTTCGCATCACCTTTACCACCTTCAACCATCGGATAGGTGAAGAAATCCCATTTATCAAGGTCGATTTTATTTTCGCCGGTAATAACTATGTAATGCCAGTTCCCCATAGCCATCATAGCCGCTTTATCCTGCATCATCAATTGGGAGGCATCACCATATGTTAGGTTTAAGGCATCCGGCGGGAAATAACCTTTTTTCACCAGGGTATCCAACATCCCGAAAGCCTTAACAAAAGCCGGATCGTCAAAACGAGCTTTACCGGCTTTAGCGTTTTGATAAAGTTTGGCTCCGGCATTCCGGTCAGCCATATACATAAATGCATGCAAAATAGTCCAGGAATCTTTTCCGCCGACTGTAAACGGGATAATTCCTTCTTTTTTCAGTTTTTCACAAAGGGTCATCATCTCCGACCAGGTCTTGGGAGTAGTCAGCCCGTATTTGGCAAACATTTTCTTATTATACCAGACGGTATTTACCGTCGGGAAGAATGGAATACCGTAGATTCTACCATTATAAGTATGATTGGAGAATAAACCTTTGGATAAACCCCAGTAATCTTTGCCCAATGCTTTGGTCAGATCGTAAAGCATACCTTCACGGGAGTAAATAGCTTGAGTTTCGCCACCCCAGTTAAAGAATACGTCCGGACCGGCGCCGCCCAACATGGCTACTTGAAGTTTGGTTTTATAAGCTTCGGTTTCGGTATAGTTATATTCGACTTTGATACCGGGATTGGCCTTTTCGAAGGCTTTAATCTCATTTGCCAAACACATGCCGACCGCATCGGTCTCATTAGGCCGTTGAAGTGTCCAAAAATTTAGTTTAACAGTCCCGGCGGCTCCGGCGATGTTAACGCCGGCCAATATTATAACCAGGAGTAAGACTCCCATGATCCGTACTGATCTTTTCATACCGCAGATATCCCCCTTATAAATTATTCTATGAGGAGATATGAAACGTTCCGGAACGTCATCTCATGGTTTAATTGTAACAATAGGGTTAACTTTTTCCTAGTGTCTAAAAATTGTCCTAATATACAAAATTTTTGACCTCTCTTCAATTACTTTTTTTATAAGCAGATTCAATCTTCTCTGCTGCCTGTTCCGGATTACAATTGCCGGCCAATAAATCCTGCAGACTTTGGAGCAAACTTTGCGTTACAGGCTCCGGTAAATCTTGATCCCACCATTGAGTCAATGAAGAAGTATCCGCTAATAATTTTGCTATCCCTTTGATCTGTGGCCGATCCTTTTTCCCCATGTATGGAGAAGCTAGAGTCACCAATTTACCGGTCATTTTATAATATTCGATCAAGCTTTCCCGGCTGGAGAGAAATTTAAGAAATTGCAAAGCTATTGGTGACTTTTCCGATTTTTTTATCGAAAACCCTGCTACCGCACCAATCGTATTGGTAGGGGCGCCCTTACCTCCGGACAAAACCGGGAAAGGGAAAAAATCCCACTTACTAAAATCTTGACGCATTTGATTGGTTAGCCGCAGATACTCCCAATCACCCATGAACATCATTAGCGCCTGGTTTTGGAGCAGCATTTGCGAGGCTTCCATATAATTTAAACTTAGTACTTCACTGGGTAGGAAACCTCGATTGGCCAATTCTTTTAAAAGCCGAAAAGCTTCTATAAACTCAGGCTGATTAAAACTGGTTTGGCGGGATTTGGCCGCTGAATATAACTCATTCCCGGCAAGCCTATCGACTAAGTACATATATGGATATAGTATAGTCCATGATTCTTGCCCACCCATCGCTATTGGGATATAACCTTTAGCTTTAATCCGTGTGCATAGAGCCAAAAATTCATCCCAGGTTCGTGGTTCTTTCCAACCATATTTCTTAAAGATTTCTTTGTTATACCAAATTACTTCAACAGAAGGGAAAAGCGGCACTCCATAGATTTTCTCGCGATAACTGTGAGTAACAAACATTCCTGATGATAGACCCCATTTATCCTGTCCTAAACTCTTGGTTAAATCATACAATAAACCTTCCCTGGAAA
Source organism: Bacillota bacterium (assembly GCA_023435225.1). GTDB lineage: Bacteria > Bacillota > UBA4882 > UBA8346 > UBA8346 > UBA8346. The sequence goes on along the minus strand of JAEYRX010000041.1, from coordinate 153,483 downwards.
AAATAAGCTGACTCTCTCCGCCCCAATTGAATAGGATATCAGGCCCTTCTCCGCTAAACATTGCTACTTTCAATTTAATCTTATAAGACTGATTCTCCCAAAAACTATGTTCAACAATAATTCCGGGATTGGCTTTTTCAAACAATCTAATTTCTTTTTCAATCCAGTCTCCCGTTATATCAAGCCCCGGTTGATTTACCGTCCAAATATTAATCCGAACCGGGATTTGTTTTGCCGTTATTGGAATAATTGCTATCAGAGATAAAAACATTACTAGAATGAATCGTGGTATTAATTTGTAACATCGCATATTCATTCTTCTCCTTTATTACTAATTAAAGAAACTCCACAATTATCTCGAACCGGAAATCTCCGGTATTCAGCTGGAGTTACACCGACTATCTCATGAAAAACTTTACTAAAATAACGGCTACTCCAAAAACCGACTTTTGAAGCTATCTCATATATATGATCATTGGTTAACCGCAATAATTCCTTGGCTCTTTCAATACGAATACGTTGCAAGTAGGCGCTGAAATGTTCTCCGGTGTATTCAGGGAAAACTCTGGAAAGATAACTCTTACTAACCCCGGCATAAGCTGCAACCTCTTCCAGAGAAATATCCCGGCAAAAATTACCCTGAATATAATCCAACGCCTTCCGGATTGTTAACGATACCTGTGAATAATTATCCGTTAGACGGAATCCGTTAATTTCCCGAACCTCCCGAAATTTATCCGGCAATTCATTGAATGAACATAATTCTGGAGAAAAGTTGGTGATAATTATTAAATCAGTATTCAGAGCTAACTTCCCTGCTATTTCCGCCAAATTCAACAGTATTTCCGATGATGGTATCTTACCTATCGGACCAACCAAAATAGTAAAATCACCTCTGCCAAAATCTATTAAATTCCAAGCCCAGCCATAATCACAATAAACTTTTATTTTTTCTTCAATTATCTTGCTACATTTAGTCTTATTCTCATCCACCCCTGCTTGATAGTTGGCGATGTGAATAAAAATTAATCCAAACCGGCTATTTTTATCCCAATCAATATTTAATTGCCTTGAACGAAGTTTAGTCTCCGCTTCATTGGAGGCTTTAGTTAAAATATCACGCCAAAACGACTCTGTTGCCAAGAGATGGTATTGGGAAACATTATTGGTTAATTCTTTTTGTTGATGTAAAGCAGAACTATTATGTTCCAAAATACCGCCAATCCGTTCCAAGAAAAAACCGGCCGTTTCCTTGGTAGCCTCAGCTTTGATTAAATAATCAACGGCTCCTAAGCGCAGGGCTTCCCGGACGTAAGGAAAATCATTATAAGCGCTGACAACTGCTACAACCAATTGAGGGAATGCTTGTTTGAGTTGGGATATCAGCGCCAAACCATCCATTTCAGGCATTCGAATATCGGTAATCAGCAAGTCCGGTTCAGTCTCTTCGATTAATTTGATAGCCATTAAAGCACTCTCAGCTTCACCAATCAAATTAAACCGGTGCTTCCCCCACGGGAATAGCGCTGCTAATTCTGCTCTGACATATTCTTCATCATCAACTAAAATCGCTCGCCACATTAAAGAATACTCCTTATATCAATTCCCTTCTGATTCCAACAGGTTCTCTTCTTTAAGCAATAGAGGTATCCGTAGTAAAACAGTGGTTCCTTTCCCCTCGAAACTTAGCAAGTTTAGCCCATAATTCGGTCCGAACGCAAGCTTTATACGTTGGTCTACGTTTCTGACACCTACCCCGGAGCGGCTTTGGTCGGTTTTCCAAACCGTTCTCACCTGTTCATTGGTCATTCCCGCCCCATCATCATCAACTCTTAAAATTACATCTGCTTTTTCTTGATATGCGGATACCCGGATCAGTCCACCCTGAAATTTTAATCCGTGTTGAAGCGCATTTTCAACAATCGGTTGCAATATTAAGCGGATTGTTTGACCATCTCGTAAATTATCCGGCAGTTCCATATTCAATATAAATTTATGCGGGTACCGAATATTCATTAAATAGATATAATGTTGAATATGTTCAAATTCATCAGTCAAGGAGACGAAATCCCCTTCTTTACCGACGCTAAGATAGAGAAGTCTTTTTAAGGAACGTAAAGCTTCCGCCACTTCTTGTGGTGGTCTTTTAGCGGTCATCCCAGCCATGGCCGCCAAAGTATTAAAAAGAAAATGCGGAGCTATCTGCGCTTGTAAAGCCCGGATAACAGCGGTTTTTCGCTCCCCTTCTTCAGCTATCAATTGTTTGGTTAACATATTAACTTCTTGCAGCATCCGGTTAAAAGCCCGTCCCAGAGTTTGAATTTCCAAAGGTCCACCTTCCGGCGCCCGGACTGTAAAATCTCCGTCTTCCACTATGCGCATGGCTTTACGAAGCTTATTTACCGGACGGGTTATAAAAAAAGAGATTAGGGCGGCCGATAAAGCGGCTGCTAAAGCGCAAATTAAACCGATTACAAAAATACTGTTGTATATTTGCTCCAGTCCGGTATATAAGCGTTTAGTCGGAGCCGAAATATATACTTCCCAATTAGTCCACGGTACCGGCGCTGCAATTACCAAATAGTTTTTTCCGTTAATTTTCTCCTCGATAGTTTCGGTACCGCGAAGTTCACCGGAGAGTTTTTGATGAGCATTGGAGAGGATTTCAATCGATGGAGCCACCCATGGGAAGATTATCTGCTTCTCTTCTCCAAAAACAATTGCCTCACTTTGAAAGCGGGATAATGAATCCTCTTGAAGCGATATATTAGTCATGACCGATTCAATTATCCGGTAATCCATATGGAGAATAATCCAACCATCCTGCGTTTGTCCGGGTAAACTGATTATACGAGCGGTCAGTTCTAGTAAACGGCCGGGGATGGTGGAATTGTTGGCTTCAAAATTTGCTATATACCGTAAACGCCATTCTTTAGTCTTAAAAGAAGTGGTTTTAGGAACCAATTCTTTTTCAATCGGAAGCGCCTTATAAGTAGCGACTATATGTTGGGCTGTATCAATTACGGCAAGCTCTACTCCGGGTAAAGAAGATGTTTTATATTGAATTAATAAATTACGAAGATCTTTACGGGCTTCTTCCCTGATCAATCGGTCCGGTGAGGAGAGCATTTTTAATAACGGCGCCAATCTCCGGTCCAAAATTAAAGAATCGACCGTAGTCTCCGCATTATCAATCATACTTCCCAAACGATATGCTGCCTGGGTTAACATTTTTCCGCCGAACCGGGCCGTCCGGTCTTTGATTATCCGCTGGCTAATCCTTATTGAAGCGATCCCAATCGCCGAAACCGCCACCATAACCAATAATATCAATGAAATCGTTAACCGGCGGCGCAAAGTATCTTTAAACAGCCACTGAAAATTCATTAGCTTACTCCCGAAGTTACATAAAGGAATTAAAGTAAATTCTTTTAATTAAGGGAGTTTCATAATTTCCATAATTATTATTTGGATACAATATATAGTGAATATCCCAGATGTGCCTATCAATATATTGTGTCCAAATGTTAAATTTATTAATTATGAAAATCCCTCAATTTCGATAACCCCTCATTTAACATATATTTACTTTATAATAACTTAATTCGTTTACTAGAAGCGAAATCCTTCCATGTAAAAATCAAACCCGATTTACTTCGGACCATGTTTTGTTGATAAATTATAATACAATAAAAAAAACGCCGTAATCCCTTACGGCGCTTTTTAAAAGTTAAACCTATCTCAAGAAACTTTGATATTAAATGTTTTTTAATTGTCAATTCTCCATTCTCAATTCTCAATTATTATTTAGCCATGTCCTCTAAAATATGCCAGGCTTCATCTATATAAACATCTTTCCCTACCTGTTTGTACCAATCCATCATCTTCTGGTAATTGGGATCGGTTGAATCGATCCGGTCGGCTCTGGGACTCATAATTTTAATATATGACGGCTTGGTCAGCGGTAAATTCTTTAACCGCTCCGCTTCCTGTTTCAATAAATTTTGTTCATCCAGGAAGTTGGAGAATTTTAATGATTCATTGGTATTTTCCTGTTGCTTTTTGATTCTGGCAATATCAGCATCAATCATTTTAAATGCCTTACTTGTTTTTACCCTTTTTAGGCTAGCCTTTTTTAAATTAGATAATTTATAACTACCGGAGTTCCATTTCTTATAAGGTAATGCACTAATTGTATCCCAAGGCATGGAGTTATCTAGTTTTTTCTCTCCTACTCCAAGGTAACCGTATAAATCCGGTAATGGTATATCGGCGGTAACCCCTTTCCATTGTGTAGAACCACCATTTATCCGGTAAAATTTCTGGATGGTAAATTTTAATGAACCGGCTGGTTTCAGTGAATCGGGTACGACTCGATTCATATCTAAAACAAGTTGAACTGTTCCCTTGCCGAAGGAATCCGGGCCACCGACTATTATGGCCCGTTGATAATCCTGTAAGGCGGCTGCTAAAATTTCCGAAGCGGAAGCGCTAAAAGAGTTAATTAATACTACTAACGGACCATTATAATCAATTCCTAAATCCGGATCATTATAAACCTCTTTCCGCCCGGCGCTATCTTTTACTTGGACCACCGGACCATCTTTAATAAAGAGGCCGGACATTTCTATCGCATCACCCAGAGAACCTCCACCATTATTCCGTAAGTCTAAAATAACCCCATCAACTTTCTCCGAATTCAACTTTATTAATTCCTGATGAACATCTTCGGACGAGCTTCGGGAATTGGTTTTATAATCAATATAAAATGAAGGCAAATAGATATATCCGTATTTTTTATGAGTTTTACCATTCGAAATTATGGCCGATTTGGCATAGGTTTCTTCGATTATCACTATATCACGGACAATCGGAATAACCACAATCTGACCATCCAGCTTTTTGACCGTTAATCTAACCTCAGTTCCTTTTTTACCGCGGATTAACTTAACAGCATCATTTACAGGCATAGACACAACATCAACCGGTTCCCCGTCCCCCTGGGCCACTTTTAAAATTATATCCCCAGCCTGCAACTCCTTCTGCCGCCAAGCAGCGCTCCCTGGAATAATCTCTGCGACTTTTATATAATCGCCGTCTTCCCGGAGGGAAGCTCCAATCCCTTCAAGGGTTCCAGTCATATCAATATCAAAATCTTCCTTTCGTTGGGGCGGGAAATATTCGGTATGAGGATCAAAAGTATTGGCAAAAGAATTAAGGTATATATCAAGCTTATTATCCTCATCTTCCTTTAGTAACCTCTCGAAACTACGTTTTAAATTTCCGGCAACCTTATCCCGGGCCTGATTTTCAATTTTGGCGTCATAATTGAGTTTCAAGTTAACATTAGCTTTATCCTTAGATGAATCCTTTTGTAAGGAAACTATTTCATAATAAGCTAAAAGCGTTTGATATTTCAAGTTAAGACGCCATTGTTCTTTTAGAGTCTCCATATCATTTGCATAATCTCTTTTTTGGGGGTCTGTTTCAAAACTTTCATCCATCTGAAAATTAAAAGGTTTTTTTAGGATATCCTGAGTTAACCGGTTGACCTCTTCAACTCTTCTTTGAAAAAGGTCCCAGGATAAATTATAAAAATTAAGCATTCCTTCGATTAATTCATCATCAAGTTTATTCTCAAATTGTTTCAACTTTTCAACATCGGATTTCAAAAAGAATCTTTTATTAGGATCGAGACTTTTCAAATAGTGCTGAAAGACTTTTTGAGAAAAGTTATTATCTAGTTTTGGAGGGTTATAATGCATTATCTCCAAGCTTTGAACCAGCTTTTGTGAGAGAACTATTTCTTTAGCCGGCTCTTTGGCGATCATTGAAGAGGTGAAAAGCACCAAAACCACTGCTATGATTATGATCTTCAGTGTTATATGTTTCATTATTCTTATCCTTCACCCTTATTTTTTAATAACTTATATAGTATTATACACTCTCATGTTTGAATTTTCAAAACTTTACTCAGGGAATTACATGGTTACATTTTCCAATTTGACCGAATAAATATTAATAAGTGATATAATATAATGGCGTGGACGACTACCTAGACAAGTAATAATAAAAAAAGCCCTTACCAAGAAGGACTGATTCGTCATAAACTCTTCACTACAAAAACTTCCTGCATTTTATATAAATTGTAACTTTTTTCTTCGGATTCATTCAAGACTTCCGCTAAGCACTCCGAACGGGTCACCTGAGTAACAATTACCCTATCATTATTGCTTAACAGCCAAATACTCCCTTTGGGATAGGGTGTGGTAACTTTAGTAAAAGCCTCGACGGCATTTTTATTATACTTAAGATTAACATTTTCCAATATTTCTTGAGTGGCTACTACGGCGGAAACTGCTTCTTTATAAACTCGTTTGGAGGTCATAGCATCAAAAACATCCGCTACTGCAACTATCTTTGAATATTGGTGGATATCTTTGCCGGTAATTCCTTTTGGATACCCGCTACCATCTTCCCGTTCATGGTGTTGTAATGCAACATGCGCTGGTAAAAAACTGATATGAACAGATTTTTTCAAAAGTTCATACCCCTCGACTGTGTGTCCTTTTATTAAATCAAATTCAAGGGGCTCTAATTTAGTAACCTTATTTAAAATTTTGGTGTCAATAGAAATTTTCCCTATATCATGCAGCATGGCTCCGATCCCCAATATTTCCAAATCATTGCGGTTATATCCCATTGCCGAACCCATTAAGGTTGATAAAACACATACATTTACTGAATGACTAAAAATATACGGGTCATGATTTCTGATAGCTACCAAATTATAAACAATTCGCGAATCGGCAATAATATATTCTATAATCTCCTTTACAGCCTCTATCAATTCCTCCGAATTAAATGAGCTTTCAGTTTTAATTTCTTGAACCGATTTTTTTAAAGAAGTTACCGCTTTTTCTCTAGTCTCCTCTTTAATAGGTAATAACTCAAGCTCTTCTTGTGATTCCTCTTCTTCCAATACAAAGACGTATTCACAATTATTCTCCCGGAGTCGTTGGGTATGAAAAGATTTTAAAACCGACTCAGCACTTAATAAAACCCGTCCGTCATCAGGTCGATAAATTGTTTTAGCCAATTTCATCCCTGGTCTGATTTCTTCAACCGAAATCTTACGCATCTTGTCCATCCTATTATGTTGATAACAAAAATATATGGCATTTAAAAAACCGGAAATGATAGTGATTGTCCGGACAACTTATTGAACTAATTTCTCCTGCTCAGCTTAGTAAACCTAATATCATTTTCGGCACTTATTGGGAATTAGTTAAGTAAAAAATGAAAAAAAACGAGGAATAACTGGGGATTTTTTAGCAGAAGTAATTGAGAGACTTATTTACCTCCATTTTGAACCTCTTCTTCTGGCTGTTCTAAGCCGGTCGGCTCTGATTGCTTTTGAATTACGACGAGCTTCTTTCTCCTCCTCTTCTTCAAATGATATTTCCTGTATATCCCGCTCTTTAGCGGAATCGCTTCTTAAAACTACTATAGTTTCCCCTGCATTAGGCGGGGTATAAGGAGAACCATCCTCTCCCCGGAATACCAACTCAATCTTATCTCTAGCGAACTCCGAGCCCTCAAGCCAATGTCGTACATATGATTTAATCACTGGGAAAACTTCACTATGTTTTCCCTGTCCATGAATAATTCTAACTACCGATTCCCGGTGAAGGTAAGCACTTTCCAAACCTCTTTTTACTTTCGCTTTGGCTTCTTCCAATGTTAAGCCATGTAAATCAATAGTCAGCATTTTAGTCCTCCATCGGATCTTATACCACAGAGAACACGGAGGCAACAATACATCAATTTTATGTTTTATGATTCCAATACTCTGTGACCTCTGTGCTCTCTGTGGTTAATACTAAATCTTTTTATATTAAAGCTGTACTAAAATAACGTTCCGCCCGGTCAGGCAGAATAGTAACGATAGTTTGACCTTTTCCCCACTCGCCGGCAATTTTCATGGCCGCCCAGACATTTGCTCCGGCTGAAGTTCCAACCAGTAATCCCTGATAGCGCGCAAGCATTCTAGCTGTTTCAATAGCGTCATCATCGGTTACTTCCACCACTTTATCCACTAATTTCGGGTCAAGTACCGCCGGTATAAAACCGTCACCGATACCTTGTATTTTATGCAATCCCGGTTCATGACCTAAAAGAGCGGAAACATTCTTTGGTTCAACTGCTACAATTTTTGCCGCCGGGTTTTTTTCTTTCAAAAACTGGCCAACTCCAGCCAAAGTACCGCCGCTTCCAAGCCCGGATACAAAAACGTCTACTTTTCCTTGCAAATCCGACCAAATCTCCGGCCCGGTTGTCAAGTAATGTATTCGAGGGTTATCCGGATTTTCAAATTGTTGTGGTACAAAAACAAGAGGATTATCCGCCCGAATTTTATTAACTTTCTGAAGACATCCTTCAATACTCTCTTCAGCCGGCGTAAGAACCAATTCAGCCCCAAAAGCCGCTATAATTTTTTTCCTTTCTTCACTCATATTCTCCGGCATCACAATTATAACTCGATATCCTTTTTGATTTCCGGCCAGTGCCAAACCAATACCGGTATTTCCGGAAGTCGGCTCAACAATAGTCATCCCCGGCTTAAGTATACCCTTACGTTCAGCTTCCTCCAACATATACTTGGCAATCCGGTCTTTAATACTACCACCGGGATTTAAAAATTCCGCTTTGGCAAAAAGCTCAACTCCGGTGGACTTCTTTAATGACAATAACGGAGTATTCCCTATACAATCAAGTATGGATTTAATTATCATTTATGTATCCCCTTTATTATTAAATGTCATACTCTAAATCATCTAAACCCTCTAAACAGAAGTTTAAAATGATCTATCGCATATTAATTATGGTTATGATAAAATATTCAAAACAAAATATCCTATACACCAAAAAACCAATTAAAATTTATCACAAAAGCTGTTTTTAGTGAAGCTCTTTTTTGTCTATAAATCTTTCTACTTGAAACCCTTGTAGACTTCTAAGGAAGCGCTGATTAATTGAATAAGTGACGATTTTGTGCTTCGCAAAATGCCTAATGCCGCACATTTGCTCGCACAAAATCGGATTAATCAGCGCTTCCCCTAATTATAATTCAACCGCAATAGGTTGTAATTTTGGATAAACAAACTCTTTAAAGGATATTTTATTATAGGGAGGTTATCTTTTTGAGTCAAAAACAATTATACCGTTCATTAAAGGATCGGAGAATAGCAGGTATTGCAGGTGGGTTGGCTGAGTATTTCCAGGTTGATTCAACCATGGTTCGCTTATTATGGCTGTTATCCATTTTTATCGGTGGTGGAGGTGTCTTAGCTTATCTAATCGCTTGGATCGTAATTCCGGAAAAACCTTTAACTACTGAATCCGAAATTACTGATATTGATACCGAAAATAGTGAAATAAAAGCGGAAAATAACAATAATTTCGAATACCAAAAAAGATATAACTTGCTAGGTATTTTATTAATTGTAGTAGGTTTATTCTTTTTAATGAAGCAGTTTTTGCCTTGGGATCTTTCCCGTTATATCTGGCCGTTTATTTTAATAGCTTTAGGAATTGTTTTATTAATCCCACGCCAAAAATCGAATTAGGGTTAACAAAAACAGGTAACAGGCACTAGGCAATAGGCAACAGTAATGTTTGTTAAGTATTTGAAGCCTATTCCCGTTGTTACCTGTTACCTGTTACCTGTTACCTGTTACCTGAAAGAATTTTATCACACCACAACTCGCTTACTTCTTAATACATTACCAAATTGATCGACGGTAATTTCCAAGCGGTGCATGAAATCGCCAAGCGATGCTAATTTCGATACACTTTCAAGCCTCATAAAATCTCCTAACATGGTATCTAAAACTTTATAAACCTCTGATAATTCTTCTTCTCTTTTTTTAAGACGCTCTTTCTCCTTTTCCAGAGCTCCGCGCATATTATCATTTTCATTCATCAATCTTTGAATTTCATCCATCAATTTATCTTCACGTTTCAAATCCCGTTCTACCGCTAAAAGGTGTTCGATAAAACCCCGTAAATCTAACTGATGTTTTTGTTTTTCTTCAACAGTTCGGATTCTGGTTTCAATATTTTGAACCGTTTCCGGTAATGAAGAGATCTGATGAAAAAAGGATTTCTCTTCCGTTTTTGTTGGTATCACAACTGTTTCCGTAACCATTTGCTCTTCGGTATCATTTTCTTGAGAATTAGTACTAGTATCTCTAGATGGACCATGTTTCTTCTCCACAATACCCCGGCCAATTTTAAGCAAATCTTCCTCGCTGTATTGTAACGCTTTAACAAGCCTGTAAAATCGCAGTTTCAAAGCGGCTAGTGTAAATTTTGCACCCAGTTTTTTTTGCAATTCTTGACATGCTTGACTCCGGGAATTACCCTGAGCTTGATGTTTACAGAATGTCTCTAAAATAATTCGGTCAATATCCTTTAATTCATGGCTTTTACGAGATGTTCCAGGTTCATGGCTGTGTTTGGATTGCATTATTGAATAATATTCTTGATTACTCAATCCTTTCTCTTTTAAAAGCCGGCAAAATTGGCTCCTTAATGCATTCATTTCCCTACCCAGCTTACCTTTTAACTCTCGTCTTTTTTGGGGATTCCACCATGACTCAAATATCAGTCTATTCTCCGCTTCCGTGTATCGAGGTTTAGACTTATGCTTGGTTTGTACAGTAGCATTTGTCATTGCCAATGCTGATTTTGACATAATCTCACTCCTAAAATAGATGTTACCCGCTTCAAAACAGGTTCTATCATATTTTGTTCCAGAAGCAAGGTAATTATGCAAGAATGGTGATTTTTTTGTAAATTTTGTTATATAAGGGAGTTTTATAATTACTTTACTTAAGTTTTGGATACAATATAAAGTGAACAGCCCGGATGAGACTATCATTATATTGTATCCAAATGTCTATTTATAAATTATGAAAATCCCTAAGGAGTTTTATAATTCTTGTACTATAGTGTGTTATTTTGTTTCATTAAGGGAAGCGCTGATTAATTGAATAAGTGACGATTTTGTGCTTCGCAAAATACCTAATACCGCATATTTGCTCGCACAAAATCGGATTAATCAGCGCTTCCTTAAGGAAAAGTAAATTCCCTAATAACTTCTCCGTCAGCTGTTAATGCCAAAGCCCGGTCATTTGTATAGTAAATTCTGGCATACATACGCCGTCCGTTCGGATTGACAGTTAACCAATGTTCTTCCCATTTACCGGATTGTTCAAATTCAGCTTCGATTTCCCGCATTTTGATTTCAATCTCCGGATTTTTTGTAAATTTGCCGGCCTCTATTTTGTTCAATCGCCGGATATCTTCTTCCTTGTATTCAACAAACTCCCGGTTCTCTATTATGTTTGGTTGAAAGTTTTCCATACTCATCCCTCCACTAAATATACTTCCCAGATTCATCAACAAAAAGTCAACAAAAAAAACCGGGGAATTTATTCCGGTTTTTTCTATCAATCATGATTTAAAATCACTTAAAAAGAAACAATACAATAATTATACTTTCCCCAACTCCTGACTCCTGAATACTTTTATTTTGTTACTTTCGTTTATAAATTCGGTGGAGTAACCCGGTGCTTTTAGGATTAAAAAAATAATCCCGCGTCGGGAATACTCCAGCATTGACTGACTTTACTTCTTCCACACAATAAAAGGCTTTCGGATTAAACTCCTTAATCATCCGGTCAACTTCGATTAAGGCGGAACGTTTTATTAGGGTCTGAACTACATTCACCGGACCGGTGGTACCATGCCCATCAACGGTAGTAACTCCGAAACCGGCTTTTCTCAATGAATTTACCAGGTTTGTAGCATCGGTATTTGTATAAATCCGGATTGCCAAGGTCCCCATTGCTAATTTATTCTCAACCGCAATTCCGATATAATTACCGAGAGCAAATCCAGCGGCATAACCGATATAACAAGCGGCATTATTTAAATTCTTCATTATCTGCCCAATAGCTATCAACCAGATTAACACTTCAAAAAAGCCTAAAAATGAGGCTAAAAACTTCTGACCTTTTGATACAAAAATAATCCGGATAGTTCCAATTGTTACATCACAAACCCTCGATAACATAATTAAGAATGGTAATATGACCCAAGTAAAAATTTCAGTATTAAAGAAAACACCGAAGTTCATCTATTTCTCCTTATTTTACATTATAATTAACAATAAGTATTCATTGATAAAAGCGGATTTTGATAGTAGGATTTTTTTATGATTTCCAGAGTACTTTTACTTTGAGTTTAAAAATCCTTCTAAGTATATCTTCCATAATTGATAAATTAGGGATTTTTATAATTAAAACTATCTGAAACTATGTTGTTCCTTAGAAAGCTAACACTATTTCTTCCAAAGACCGTTTCGGAACATGATGCCCTCCTTGAGAGTCACGCCAGTATTTGATATCCTGATTCTGTTTTACCGGTTCCAGGATTACTTCTTCTTTTGGCTTGCCTAATGCTAATACCAGTAAAATCTCATAATGCTCCGGTATTTTTAAGGCCGACATTAATTTTTCCCGATTTACGGTCGCAATCATACAACCGCCCAATCCGTTTTCCACCGCACCCAACATGATACTCTGGGCGGCGATACCATGGTCGCATCCAAATGAAGGACTGATTTCCTTGTCACCAAGGATAATGATATAAGCCGCCGGCCTTTCTCCTTCATCCGGACCGGTCCAGTCTTTCAAGTACCCGGCCCAACCAATCATTTGAAAAATTAGGTCATTCTTATCCTTTGTATTTGAAACAATATATTTTAATGGTTGCCGGTTAGCCCCGGAAGCGGATAGTCTGCCCAGATCGATGAGACTATGTAATATTTCCATAGAAATACTTTCGTTTTGATAAAAACGGCGATAACTCCGGTTTTTTAGAATTAATTCTTTTAACATATTTCATACCTCCTCTAACTTATTTAATATACTCCTCTTAATAAAAATTTTATGTTAATATGCACTACTGTCCGGTTATGGATCGAATAATACCAATTGTTTGTCTGAATCAGGTTCTAAAAAAGTGTAATCTAATTTTTCAAACAGTTGATTTAATTGAATTTTCTCAAATAGACTCACACTGATAATTTGTAAAATGGTGTATAGACTTTGATCCAACCCTAATAACTTTTTGATGATAGCTACCAACACATATACAGAAATGGCAGTCCATATTTGGATAAATACTGCATTTGCTGATGTGCCGTAAAATGCTTTTATCTTCAAGTGTTGTTTGATCCATTTAAAGAAGAGTTCGATTTTCCATCGATTTCTATACAATTCGGCAATAATTTCCGGAGCCAAACCGAAATGATTCGTCAAGAAAACAAAGACCTGATCACTTTCTAAATCGCGGTATTTAATTCGTCGGAGCCTTGACGGGTAATCCTTTGCTGTAACTGTACCTGTCAATTTAATTACTTGGTCGCATTGAACACCAGTTGTTTTATCGACAGCACTTGAAATGACTCGCTTGAATCGTAAATTCTTTTTAGCTCGGATTACAAAAAATGCTTTAGCAATATGGATCATGTGAAGTCTTTGAAAATCAACATAGCCACGGTCTAGCACATAAATCGAATTCAACTCAAATATGATCCGGTCTAATATGTTGACGTCATGGCAAAGACCATCCGTAATTTCAATATCCTTGGGTATTAAAGTTTTAAGATTCAGTTGGGTATGAAGTTTAACAGCCCCTTTGTTCTTACGGAATTTAGCCCAAGGAAATAATGATAGGCACAGATCAATAGTTGTACTGTCTACGGCATAAACAGCATTTTTTAACTCAATGGTAAAATTTTTATCGTCATGGTAAAGCTTTTCAGCCCATTGAATCAAGTAATGACAGAAATCTGCAAATATACGCCAATCTCTTGATTCATTCGCATCAGCAATGGTACTCTTTGAAATTTTGCTTTTTAAACCGATGTGGTACAGTTTGTTTTGCATGGCTCGCAAGCAAGTTTCGATGTCCCGGAGGCTATCCCGGTAAGTCAATTGTGCGAAGCACATGACGATAAACTGTTCCCAGCAAGTATATGCTTTTACTTTATAGTTGCCTTTATATCGTGAAATGCATTTTTCAAACTCGTACCGTGAAATAAACGATAATAACTGGGTAAAAACTGTTTTTTCAGAATTCATTAGATACTCCATTAGTTTTATTAACAGAGTATCATGAACGAAAATTCAAATCGAAAAAAATTTAAACATGCCTTTTATTCAGTATTATCAATTGATTCCTCAATTCTTTAAGTTTGACGACCGGACAGTAGTGGTTAATATGTATAATAATATCATATATTGAACGATATTAAGCATTGATTAAATGGTCATTAAAAGAGTGAAGGAATCCGGAAAAAACCGGCTAACTTCTACTTGGAGGTAGCTAGATGAATATCCAGATCTTCGGTCTTAAAAACTGTCAAGATACCCGAAAAGCTGAGCGATTTTTTAAAGAAAGAGCTATCAAATTTCAATTTATCAATTTAACTGAAAAAGGTCTAAGCAAGGGAGAACTAAACAGCGTCAAATCAGCTGTCGGCCTTGAGAATCTGGTTGATACCACCGGTAAGCAATATCAAAAACGCAACCTCAAATATTTGGTTCATGATATTGAAACAGAAATATTAAACGACCCGCTTCTCTTGAAAACGCCAATAGTCAGAAACGGGCCGAAAGCTACCGTCGGATACCAACCTGATACCTGGAAGGAATGGATCTTCAATGATAAAAAATGAATAGTATTCAAAAAAACTATAAACTAAATTAATTATTGCCTGATAACCACCTTTGTCCCAACTGTTACATAATTAAAGAACTCTTCTACATCATTATTCCTTAAGCCGACACAACCCCAGGTCCAATCATCCCCCAGCTCCGGTTTGGTTCCGCCGTGAATACCAACTCCGCCTCCCAAAGGGGTGTATTGGGGCGGAATACTTTTATTTTGATTAGCCTTTACAATTTGATTATAAGTTGCTTGAGCAATTATTCCTTGATTAAGACCACGTTTGGCATCTTCCATATTCGGATAACTCAATCGTAACCAACGAGTACCAAGAAACTCATCTTCCGGGGTAAGCACTGATTTTTCAGAAATATAAAAAGTACCTTCAGGGGTTTTATGATCCCCTTGGACCGTTTTATCTCCAAGTCCGGCATCACCTATGTCGATGGTATATGTCTTTAGCCAAACATTACCTGCCACCAGTGATAACGTATGAGCTGATTTATTAACTGCAATAGACATTTGCGACCAAGGATCGTTAACTCCATTTTCCTTTAAAATCGTGGCCAAAGGCTTAGCTGTATTTGACAATGGCGGTTCTTCAGGAACCGGTTTGTTTTCAACCGGCGGCATTGTATTACCACTACCAGTTGGAATTGTCAATACCTGTCCCGGATTAATCAAGTCTGATTTCAACTTATTGGCTTGTTTCAAAGTAGTAACAGTAATACCATATTTCTGGGCAATAATATAAAGCGAATCACCATTTCTCACAGTATATAAATTAGATCCGGTTTTGTCAGGTATGGTCAGAACATGCCCTGGAATAATCAAGTCGGATTTAAGATAATTCGATTGTTGTATATCTTTCACTTTTACCCCATACTTTTTGGCAATTGCATATAATGAATCACCTTGTTTTACCGTATAGTTATTTTGCCCTGTATAGGCTTGAGCTGTCGGTTCCAACTCCGAACCGGTGAAATACGTCTCCATCAAATAGGCTCCGGCTAAAAAAATAACTCCTATAAAAACAAGTAATAAAATTCTGCCCCGTGATTTCAATAACATTATTTATTTCTCCTATTTTATGATTTATATGTTTTTAGGTAACAATTTGGCTTTCAAGTTTTTATTGCAACAATCTGCTTGTCTGTATTAAGTAACGGAACAACATTAAGTAAATTTCACTCCAAATAGTGGAATTAATTTATGTTTCTTTCCTATACATAAAACTGCCTATAAAAGTATATACTGAATAAATTTTTTCGATTGGAAGGTAATCAACGATGATGGCTTGGTGCAGCAAGTGTAATTACAATTCAACCAATGAACGTAGCCTGGACAGGTTAAAGCGGGCTATAAAAAGGGATGGTGGATATTATTCTTTTGGAGAAAGTCTCTGCCCCAAATGCAAATCCAAAGAGACCTTGAAAATAAATTAGAAATAGAAACCAGCTGTCAGTTGGTTTCTATTTTTTTTGTGCTTTTCGATATTTCATAATTCAATATTTTTTTCTAAAACAAAGGTGACACAAACAATACTAATGACAATGCAATAATAAACGCAACGGTAATCCAGGAGATAAAATTTTGTACCCTCGTATTAACATACTTTCCCATAATATCGCGGTCATTAACCAACAAAATCATAAAAAAGAGGATTATTGGAGATAAAACTCCGGCTATCTGTTGTGTTACTAATATTATCCGGATTAAGGGAAGTCCCGGAATGAGGATTAACAAACTTCCCAGCAGAATAATCGCCGTATAGACGCCAAAAAAAGCCGGTGCATCGCGGTATTTATGATCCAGCCCGCTCTCCCAACCAAAAGCTTCACAGATTGCATAAGCAGTCGATAATGGGATGATAGCCGCCGCTAATACGGAAGCCCCAAATAACCCGATACCAAATAAGAAAAAAGCATAAGCTCCAGCCAGCGGTTTTAAAGCCATTGCCGCTTCTTGAGCGCTGGTTATGGATACACCGGTTCGAAATAAAGTAGCTGCTGTACAAACTATAATGAAAAACGAGATAGCGTTTCCCCAGAAAGCGCTAAAATAAACATCAATTTTCTCATACCGGTAATCTTCAAGTGTTAAACGTTTATCAACAATTGCCGATTGAAGATAAAATTGCATATACGGCGTTATGGTAGTACCAATCATTCCAATAAAAGTCAATAAAAAAACCGGCTCGAACTGGAGATTAGGTACGGATAAACTATGAAAAACCATACCCCAATCCGGCTTGGCCATAAAAGCTGAGATGATATAGGAAAAGAAAACAAAAGTAAATAAGAGAAACACCTTTTCTACTTTATTATATGAACTTTTAGTCACCAAAAACCAAATTAGAACAGCTACAAATGGTACCGAAAAATATTTACTAATTCCAAACAGCTCCATACTGGCTGCTATTCCGGCAAAATCACCCAATACTACTCCAAAATTAGCTATTAAGAGAATCAACATCGCTAAAAACGTAAGTTTGACCCCGAACTTTTCCCGGATCAAATCCGACAAACCTTTTCCGGTAACAACTGCCATTCGAGCGTTCATCTCTTGAATAACAGCCAGGCTGAAAGTTATTAACAACAACCCCCAAAGCATTTTATAACCGTAAGCAGCTCCTACTTGGGCATATGTAGTAATACCACCGGCATCATTACCGGCGTTAACAGTTATTAAACCTGGGCCAATAATCCCGAATAAAAAAAACATTTTTTTAAATCTATGTAATACGGAGAATTTCACCTGGGTCTCCCTTCCGGTAAATAAACTTAGGGCTAATTAAACAAATTTATAATCATATTATTTATAGTCAAAACTATCGTCAAACTATTAGATGCCTGCATCTGATTTCATACTTTTTTATTGTATGCAATTATAAATTAATATACTCTGAAGAGTTAACCATGTCAATGATTCCTGCTTCTTTATTAGAGACTGTTTAAAAATGTTCTATACTCCTCATTGAAAGTCCTATAATTGTAAATTAATTAAGTTCCTTGCTGCCATCAGTTCACAGCCGCTGTTGCATTGACTGCTATTTGTATTACTGTATAATAATAGTAACAGGCGATAATCATCGCCGTCGCTTAATCTCCGATTGGAGAGCGGGGGAACCAATTTTTGGGGTGAATCGCATTATGGCGTAGGGTTAACTTTCGACCCGAACCCGTCAGCTAACCTCGTAAGCGTTGAAAGGGAGGTGAGCATGTATATTTCCTTAACGGTACTTTAAGCTAACATAAGATTCAAATATTACTTTACGTTGACTTATAAAAATTTTAAACTTGCCATAATAGAAATAACAATACAAGTAATATTTTATCAACCGTATTAATAACAAAAATGGGGTGTACTTATGATTAAAACATGCTTACTTGGTCTTGGAAAAACCGGTTCGGTGGTTGCCGGAGAAATAGATAGCTCTGCCAAATTAGATTTAGTTTCCGTAATAACTAGACCCGGAAGTTCAAAAATAGGGCGTCCGCTTAATGAGTTTGTAAAATCTGATAATAATCTCACCATTGCGGATGCGGATAATCTGCGTTCCGAAATTGAAAATAAGCATTTTAAAGTAGCTATTGATTTCACTACTCCGGAAGCAACCTTAAAAAACGCTTATATTCTGGCTGAACATGGAGTTAATATGGTAATCGGGACTACCGGATTTAACAATATGCAACTTTATGAGTTACAAAAATTAGTGAATCATTACCGGATTGGTCTGGTTTATGCGCCAAATTTATCAGTAGGAATAAACTTATTACTTTCCGTTGTTAAAACCGTGGCCCGTTTGATCCCTCAATACGATATTGAAATTTCGGAATCCTGCCACCGCGAGAAAATAGATTCCCCATCGGGAACAGCTAAAAAAATAGCTGACGAACTAAGCATTATTAAAGGAATTAACAAGAGTAAAAAAGTAAAATACGGCCGAAAGGGTACTGATTCAAGAGATATTGATGAAATAGGCATCCATTCCATCCGGGCCGGCGGTACTATCGGAGTCCATAAGGTCCTCTTTGCCAGTGATGATGATGAAATTGAAATCACCCACCGTTCTTATTCAAGAAGTATCTTTGCCGAAGGCGCCCTGAAAGCGGCGGAATTTGTCAGCAATTTAAAAGGATTTTTCCATATGGAGGATGTTTTATTATTTGAACGAATGGATCGTGACCTGCGGGTTGCTGCTAATCGCTTGTATTTGAATTTTAATTAATCATTATAAATTTATGCTCTGTACTACAATGCTCTCTGTGCCTCCGTGTCTCTGTGGCCTAAAAAAATGCTATATAGTCGTTCACGTCAATTTCCATTTGACCCACTTAAATTGAAAATGGGATTGACGTGAATGACAAGCATCGATAGCATTTTCTGGGTAGACACGGAGAAACTCCAAATCAATCTTTCACTGTTATCATTACTTCGGAATATCTTCCCTGATCATCCTGGCAAACTACCCGATGGCGCCCTGTTTGCGGCAGATAAAACAGCTTTTCTCCGGGAACAGTCTTTCCAAATAACTTCCCATCGATAAACCAATACAAATGTCGGACATCATTAGGAGCAGCGGCATCCAGACATATTTTTTGAAACTGTAAAGCTGCTCCTTCTCGTAATTGATATTCATAATCAGTTAAAGGTGACCGAATTATCGGAGGATTACCCGGGCTTATTTTTTGCCATTCCGGTAATAAAGGAGGCAGACGATGAATTGAGCGCCCATTCCGTTCCAGCCAAGAGCCTATCCGAGGCGGCCATTTGATAAAAACCATTTCTTTTGTTTTATTCGGCAATGAAGCATAATGAGCCGGTAAGCGATAACCGGTTTTAACATCCAATAAAGCTGCTTGATGAAACCGGCATTCTACATCCGGCGATGCGCCGGTTAAGTAATAATCCCAGATAATATTCTTACAAAACAGACCTGGTTTTTGCCCGCTTAAGGCACATACCTCACGGCGCTCAACTTCTACGGGGCGGCTAAACCAGGTGCGCTTGTTCTTTGAAGATATTTTGTTAAACAAGTCAAATAACAATGGCGCAGCTGTTTCCGCTCCAATAATCGCCGAGCGACCCTCTCCGGAAAAATTACCCACCCAAACCCCGATGGTATATCTTACATTATAACCAATACTCCAGGCATCACGGTTACCGTAAGATGTTCCCGTTTTCCAGGCAACTTTGGGTAGGGAGGTAAACTCCCAACAAGCCGGGAGATCGGGCCGGTTTAATCCGGTTAAAACATCGGTAATGACATAAGCGGCGCCGGAGCTAAATAGCTTGACAGGTATGTTCGCCACTTGTTCTTTTTTAAGTTTCGGATATATATATTCGCCTTCGGATGCAAGGGCTGAATATAAAGAGGTCAATTCCAATAAAGTTATTTCACATCCCCCAATTGCAATTGGTAACCCATAGCGGTCTTCCGGGGTAATAGTAGAAAAATGAGCTTTACATAACAACTGATGGAGATTATCATCTTTTAACTGCGCCAATAAATTAATGGCCGGGACGTTTAAAGAACGCTCCAATGCTTCTTTAGCGGAAACGATCCCATTATTCTTCCGGTCATAGTTCTCCGGAGTATAACCGCCAAAATCAACCGGCACATCTTCCAGGTAATGATAGGGTGTAATCAATCCCTTATCCAGACCTAAAGCAAAGATAAATGGTTTTAAGGCTGAACCAGGCGAGCGTGGAGCCAGAAATCCATTGACCTGTCCCTGATTAATCCGGTTGTAAAACTCGGCCGAACCGACTGCAGCTAATAACTCATGCCGTAAATTATCGATAACCACTACTGCTCCATTAGTTATTCCTTCAGTCTCCAGTTTACCGATATGAGCTTTTAAAAAATCTTCCGCCAGTAATTGGTTGTCCAGGTTAATCGTACTATAAATCCTGGCCTGAAAAGGGTTGGCTCGTTTCAATTCATAGCAAAGATGATGGGCAATTGCCGGCCAAGTCTGCCGGTAAGTTGGTACCTCCTCCTTTACGGCCTGTTGATAATCAACTTTTTTGATTAACCGTTTCCGCAAAAGGTATTTCAAAACCTTACCACGGGCTTTTTGAGCACGCTTAGGATGCAGATCCGGTCGGAGCTGAGTTGGCGAATTCGGGATGGCGGCCAGTAATGCCGCTTCTGCGTAACTAAGCTGTTTAGGTTCTTTACCGAAATACATCCAGGAGGCGGCCGCCACGCCTTCAATATTACCGCCATAAGGAGCAATATTAAAGTATATCTCCAATAATTGTTTTTTAGAATAACGCTGACTTAACTGGAAAGCCCGAAATATCTCAATAATCTTATTATACCAGACTCTCTGCTTAGGCTCCATTATCCTGGCGATCTGCATCGTTAGGGTTGAACCTCCGGAGACAATTCTTCGTTGCATAATATTCTGTCGTAGCGCTCTTAATATGGCAACCGGATTAACCCCCGGATGCCAATAGAACCATTTGTCTTCGTAAGCAACTATAAATTGCTGCAAAGCCGGAGATATCTCCGAAAGCGAAGTCCGAATCCGCCACATATCGTCATCAGAGGTAAACGCGTATATTAGCTTTTTGTCCCGACTAAAAACCAATGTAGAGGTAGGACGGAACAAAGAATGATACGGCAATGGCGCCAGCCAAATTGAAAGCTCAAATAGTAAAAATCCAGCCAGTAGCAGCACCAGACAATTTCGTAGTATTTTATTTGTCGGTAAACAGCTTTCAAATTTTTCAATTAAGCGTCTAATTCCATCCCTGACGACAATTATAATTTGCATCCGGCTCTCCCAAAAAATTTAATTCAAAATCATTTTAGAAATTTGAGGGTTTTTCATACAAGCATCGGAGCATTTATACTTTTATATAAAATAGGCTCCAAAAAATATTATTCAACACTTTTTCTTATTACCTAATGTACACTTATCTTCCCGCCCGACGAATAACTACTAATCTCCGGTTCATACATGGATTCGGCCTTGATGGAAGGCAGAACATAATCCCCACAAGTCACCGCCCGGACCGCATAATAAAACTCATAAATACCCAATTCCGGGAAACTGGCGAAAATCAATAACCGATCATCCCTGATATCGAGATAATCCGGGGTTAATGAACTTTTATCCAACCAGGAAAGATTGGAGTTCTCTCCCAGCCTTGGATTTTCAATCTCCAAGCCGCCAGGTAACATATCAGCTATCACAATATTCTCCATATCATCTTGGTGGGTTGAGATAGTAAGTTTAGCGATTAATAAGTCCCCTTGTCTAATCTGGTTTAAATTGACCGGGTCACCTTCACGACTGAAATAGTCACGCCGGATTGCAATACCATGGTCATATTCTTTGGTATCGGTTTGATTTGATATTCCGCTGACTTTCATGAAATAATAGCAGTTACCTTCCCCCTTAATTTTTACGGAAAGCGGACCGTCAGCTAAGCGCTTATTGCTAATCCGGATCTCTTTTTTACTATTGAAATCCGCCAACTTATTCTTACCGGCGAAGACTTCTCCAGTGTACTCACTTTGTGAGGTCTGCCGTAACACTTTCCCGATAGCCATTAGCGCAAACGCGTTCTCTTGCGTAGTTCCCCAGTAACCAATCTCCGCTTCCTTGGCTAAACGGTCCACTAATTTCGGTATCACCGGATGATTGGGGTCAATATCCGCCAAAACACTCAATATAATTGCGTCGGACCGAATCGGCGAATTGAAGTTCCCGCCGGTTTCCCTTTTTTGGGTACTGACTGCAAAAGATTCCGGTAACAATGCTTCAGCCGTATCACGATCTCCGGCGTAATAATATGCCGCAGCCAGTTGAGCCCTTGAATAATTGCTTAATTTAGCCAAACTATAATCTTTTAAATAGGTCATAGTACTTTGTTGCGGCTCTCCGGCCAAACTAAGCACATATAGGGCATATACCTTAAGTTGCAACCGGTACTCGTCTTTCTCTGCCGCCTTAGCAATTTTATTTAAAAAGCCCAACATCTTTTGATAAGTCCTGTCTGTTACGTTGTACCCCGCTTTTCTGGCTTCTACCAAACAATGGGCGGCATAAACCGATCCCCAATCATTACTGTAGTGAATTTGACCGGGCCAATACGAAAAGCCCCCATCCCGGAGTTGCATAGATTCTAGTTTTTCGATTCCCTCACTTATGAAGAAATTGTTGTTACCCCCTTTAAAATAATCCTGCTGAACAGCTCCGGCCAAATCATTAAAATATAGCAGCGGGAAAATTTTAGACGAAGTTTGTTCCACACAGCCATAGGGATAACT
Source organism: Bacillota bacterium (assembly GCA_023435225.1). GTDB lineage: Bacteria > Bacillota > UBA4882 > UBA8346 > UBA8346 > UBA8346. Next base: position 130,391 of record JAEYRX010000041.1, on the reverse strand, counting down.
TAGTAAGTAATTTAAACTGCCGGCAAATTTCAAGGATGGGAACGGCGCTAAAATCAAAGTATATTCCGCTGTCCCCGGAAGCCATTGCTGTTCTAAATTCAATTCCAATGGTTTTTTAGCGCTAACCACTCCGGAGTGGAGTTCATGAGTTAACGGTACTGAAGGCCGGACCGCCAATTCCTCGGTTACTTCACATACTGCTTTGTTTCCCTTGGCAATTGTCTTAAAGGTTAATTTCCCAATCCCGTTTTTAGCACGTAAACTAAATCTGGCAACCTTTTCTTCCTGGTCTTTCAAAATAATTGTAATTTTAGATTCGTTAAGAACTTCCACCGGTCCTTCCGTTTTCAACTCGAGTGCAAACTCCCCACTTTTGCCGGTTCCGTTAAATAGCGAGACCGGAACCGTAAATTGGTCGCCCGGCGCTACAAACCTAGGAAAAGTTGGTGAAATAACAATCGGGTCCCGAACAATAACTTTTTTCTGGGCGGAACCGAAGTTTGTTTCCGAATTAACTACTGCCATAAAACGAATAGTGCCGTTAAACTGTGGGATCTTTAACCTAACTTTGGCCTTACCGTTCTCCAACCTAACCAAACCGGACCATAGCGAGACCGGTTTTACTCTCCTGACGGAAACCGGATTTAGGTTCTGCTTACGAATATCTTCCGTTTCATCGGCATCGCCGCCCGGGGTCAATTTTTTTTGGGATGGAGCTACTTCCGGTAGCACCATGCCGTATAAATCATAGCTGTCAATTGCCAGACTTCTTTTCCCATAAAAGAAATCCATCGGATTAGGAGTATTAAAGTTAGTCAATTGACAAATCCCCTCATCAACCGCAGCCAAGGTAAGATAACCTTTGTTGCCGGTCCTTGTCGCCCTTACTTCCACCTCTACTTCCCGGTTCGGCCGCAATTCGGAAGCTACTTTGATCTCCACTTCCGATTGATGATTAGAACAATCCACCATTAACGGGATGGTCCCGAAAGCCCGCGCCGGATTCTTCTTCTCTATTGATTTTATTGAGCGAATCAAATGAACCGAAATATAGACATTGGGTTGATACCCTTCTTTTACTGGAATGCTCACTACTCCGGTGTTGTTCTTCAGATTGATAATCTTATAATCGTAAACTTTTCCCCGTTCCATAGTTATTAAAGCTTTACCGGAAAAAGGAGCCTTAATCTGCAATTTGGCATTCTCACCAATTCGGTAAACCTTCCGTTCCAGATCAAGATCGATTTTTTCCGGACTATCAATGGCCCACGGCGCATAACCCCAACCACTGGCATAAAAACTAAAAGTTGATTGGGTTTTAGTATCAGGATCGGCCAGAACAATCCGGAATTTACCGTAATCTTTAGGGGTGTACTCAAATTGATTTTCTTTGGCTTCCGCTGTCAAAGCGCCGGAATAAACTTTTTCTTGTTCCTCCTCGGAAGTATAACTGTAGCGGCCTTCAGAGTCCCGGCGGTAAACCGTATTCCAGGTTATCCGGTAAACCTCCACATTTAGGCCTGATTTCGCAATAACCTTCCCTTCCTGGTTGGTTACTACAAATTTAATGGGAAAAGCCTTCCCCACTTCGCCGTAATCTTCAGACAACGGCTTGATTCCGATATAACTGTCATAGGGATGAAGAGTAACACTCTTATAATTGCTGACAGCCCGGCCTCCGTCTTCAATAACCGTGGATTGAAAAACCGCTCTTAGTTTGGCCGGAGGGGTGAGATCTTTCGGAAAATCGTATTCGTATTCTGCTTGACCCTTCTCATCCAGCTTATCCTCGCCTAATTCTTCATCAATGACAGTAAATTTACGATCCGGATCACCGAATGTATATGAACGGAATGCAGCCGGTGAAAATGGCTCCGGTTCCAGTTTTACATGTAACTGAGTTCGCCTTCCGGCTGCCGGTGGTCCGAATAAATTCATACCTTCAATGCTAATCTTAGCGGTCTCTCCGGTATTGTATTGAGTCTGGTCGGTTTTGGTAGTAACTTTAATCCGTTCCGGCATGAACTCTTCCACACCAAAAGTCGTATCACCGATAGTTTCACCGGCTACTACCATGCTTACCTTATACTTACCTGTTTGGGCATAGTCGGGGATAGGGATGGAAAACTCGCAGGCTCCTCTATTCTTGGTGTTGCTCTGCAATTCTTTAAAAATCTGCCCATCCGGTTGTCTGATCTCCAGTTTAACCGGGAACTCCGGGGGTATTACCGCGTTGGGGGCCCGAACGATTCCGACCAAGTTACCTTGATCTCCCGGACGGAAAACATCCCGGTCCATATATAAAAATGCCTCATAGCCTTCTTCCAGGTTAAGCCGGCCCCGGACATCAAAGTCAACCGTTGGAATTAAACTATTTGAAAGATTGACGAAGGAAAAGTCCTTACCCAGTTCAGCCAGGATAATGAATGGTTCAAATCCGGAGGTATCCTTTTGGATTTGTTGGAAACGGGCAACTCCATTCCCATCGGTGAATGTTTCCGCTAATTTCTGATTATTGCGGCTGAGCAAACTGACTTTAACCTTTGATTGCGGCTCCAAGCTTTCCAGCGAATTAACCCAGACCATTAATTCATTACGACCCATCTTGACAACAATACCCAAATCGGTAATGATTACATATTTGGAATCCTGCCGCCAACGATGGTCGTTATCATATGCAATCACTTGATAAATACCCCGGTATTTATCGGTGAAAAATTCGCCCAAATTTACCGGAGTGGTGATTGTTTCATTACTCTTCCCATTGACTTGGAATACAGAAGACTTGATAACCCGGCCGTAATTGGGGATTTCATAACTGTAACACTGATCATTATAGTTTAGATTATTTAAATATGATACCAAGTTGTTCGGGAATATTTGGCTGATTACCAGGTTGACCCGGTCGATGTTGACTGTTTCCAACCCCAAGTTCAAATATCCTTTATTCGAAAGGTATCTGCCTTTGGAATTAAACTTTAAACTTGGTTCCAAGTCTTGAAATAAAATACCGGTAGTAAATTCACGTTTTAGGGGAAACCCGTTCAATGATTGTAAACCGCTATTGACTCGCAAATTGTAGGTTTCACCGGATTCGAATTTCTCACTGCGAATTATGATATATTCTCCATCTACTTCAGACTTGAAAGGAACTTCCGGTTTTAATTTAATAAAATCGGCTACTTTTCCGGCTAGAACCGGTTCCGAACAGTGTATTGAAATCCAACATTCATTGCTGTCATTTTTGGACACCGCTTCCATAATATTAAGGTCTTTTTTGGCTCCAACCGTAATTGAACTTCGGTAGTCTTTTTCTAAACCAAGAGTTCCTCCGACACATTGGAAACCCCGGGATATCTCCAAACTGACTTTTTGCTCCTTATCGATCAATTGAATCGGTTCACTGGTAATAATGAATTTAGAACTGTTCTCATTGGTATTTAGGTTATATTTAACTTCGTCGCTCAAACCGGCCAGTTTGATTCTTAAAAACTTTTGCAGCTCGGCCGGGGCTACCGGATAGTTAAATTCCACTTTAACCTGCATTTGCATACCTTTTTTTCCGGTCAAATAATTTAAACCGGCGCTGGCATCATTTACTTTAAACCGGTAAGTGGCAAATTCCACATTCCGTTTACCCGATAAATACTTATCCTTTATTTCGGCCAACTTAGTCTGTAGTTCAGCCGAATATTTAGTAGAAGGCCGAAACGCCGCTTCCGGTAAAAAACGGAGTTCTCTTTGGGAGATCCACCGGTATTTTCCGGGAACGGCCGGACTAAATTTAATATAATCACCGCTAAATGTCTTTCCTACTTTCTCTTTTTCGACCATATCTCCTGAAAAAGAAAAGGTGAGGTTGGTTTTAGATGTAATCTCACCGGACGGTTCCATTCCGATTAATCTTACCCCCCGATCAAACTGGGGTAAAACCACCAGCATTATGGTTAAAAATACTAATAAAATACAGATTGTCGAAAGTAAGAGAATAATTTTTTCCTTACCCCAAACCGTTAGAAACTTTGACTTAAAGTCCATACTTCCACCGCCTTTTGTAATGAGAAATATACTATTTTCTTAATGGCAAATTTATCTGATCCTGGAAAAATTAACATCCTAGATCTTCGGTGGAAAACAAAAAAAATCCTGCCTAAAGGCAGGGTATATAGACCCTCTAACGAATGAAACTGCGTTCATTTCAACCACAAAATTTCAAAATAATTTTACAGAGTCATCTTTAAATAAGATTTTTGGGAATTGTTTTAAAAATTGTACCACGAAGAGCATATAAAGGAAGGAGATAAACTTAGTGTTCTTCGTGACCTTCGTGGTTAAAAAAATGATTTATTTGACTTGTGGACTCTCATTCCAACCCATACTTCCCACCCCATTCACCGGTTTTATTCTTTGGAGACACATAGAGGTTGCCTTCAGTATCCAGTCCGGCATAAAATACGTTCGCTTTATCCAATCCTTTTAATCTTAATTGAGTATTTAGCCAATCTTCATTTAACTCCGCTTCATGTAAATTTTCCTGCATAATATTGCCGTCAATGATCTTTAGTAAGTGAAAAAAACTTATTTTAAAAATCCAAATAGCTTTCAAAAACCTTCCGAAAATGAAAGCCGTAAATGGCATAAGTAACAGCCAGCGGGAAAAGGGTAGGCCGTTTAATAATAGACCATCCCAGTAGCTTCCAAAAGTGAACACGTTCTTTTCCCAGAAAACCGATTACGAACAAAGACTTAAAAAATGCTTCCAAGTCACACCAACTAATTCGAACCGTTCTTTTGGTGAATGGGCGATATTCTTTTAAAAATTCTTTGATCCGGCTATAGTAATGTTCTGGTGCGTAAATAGTGGCGATTATTTTTTTATAGCCATCCAATAATGTTTCATAGGGCATTTTAGGAATAAAATTCACGGTAAAATCGGTGTTATTTCCGGATCCGTCCTTAATTATTCGTTTCTCATTTGATAAACGCTGATAAAGCTTGGTCCCCCTCATGGCGCTTAATAATCCGACCATCGCCGTCACAATACCGCTTTTTTGAATAAATTCGATTTGTTTTTCAAAGATAGTGGGGGGATCACTATCAAATCCGACAATAAATCCTCCTTGAACCTGAAGCCCAAAATGCTGTATTTTCTTTACCGAAGCAACTAAATCCCGGCTTTTATTTTGAATTTTGTTACATTCGGCCAGGCTATCTTCATTCGGGGTCTCAATCCCGATAAATACCATATTAAATCCTACCTGTACCATCAGCTTCATTAATTCCTCATCATCAGCCAAGTTTATCGAAGTTTGGGTATAAAAAGTAAATGGGTGTTTATGCTCTTTCATCCATTCCGTTATTACCGGTAAGGTCTCCTCTTTGAGCTTCTTTTTATTACCAATAAAGTTATCATCCACCATAAAGACACCGCCACGCCAGCCATGGTTATAAAGGCTATCTAATTCTGCTACTACCTGTTCTTTGCTTTTAGTACGCGGGATTCTCCCATATAGTGTGGTAATATCACAAAAATCGCATTCAAACGGGCATCCTCTCGAATATTGAAGGCACATGGATACATATTTTCGAAAATCTATCAAATCCCAACGGGGAATCGGAGTTTTGGCAAGGTCAGCCCATTCGTTTGAAGTATAAATTCTTTTCAACGATCCTTTTTGAAGGTCTTCTAAAAAAGCCGGCAGGGTTATCTCCGCCTCATTCAAAACCAAATGATCCACTTGTGGGTAATTATCCGGTTCGGAAGTAAATAGAGGTCCTCCGCCTACTATTTTTACTCCCAACTTCTGACAACGGTCAATTATTTTATTAACTGATTCCCTTTGAACGGCCATGGCGCTGATAAATACATAATCAGCCCATTTAAGCATTCGATCATTTACAGAGTCAACATTCATATCCAATAGCCGTATTTCCCAATCATCCGGGAGTAAGGAAGCTACTGTTAATAACCCAAGCGGAGGATTGGTAGCCTCTTTTAAAATAAACCGTAAAGCATACTTAAAACTCCAAAAAGTATCGGGAAATTTGGGATAGAGTAATAAAACCTTCATGTTAATCTCCTTTATTAGTATATATATTATTATCTGCCTAAAATTTTCAGTTTATCCGAAGTAAAAAATAAAAAAGGCTAGGCACAGAGACTCAGAGTATACTTTATATAATAATTCTTCCTCTGTCTCTTCGTCTCTCTCCGGCATATTTTTTCTTTTATAAACCGCAAAAAAAATCCGGCTATTAAGCCAGATTATTCAGGAAAAAGCTATTTATGATTACAAAATTGACTTCACAACTTTTTGACTCATTCTCCCACCTTTGTTAAGCTTTTTGCGAGTATTACAGAGATCAAAATCAACTAACAACTCAAAAAGCTCTTAAATTTACAGTAAATTGTGAATTTATTCACAAACTTAACCATAATTAGAATGTTTTTAGCTAGTTATAAAACTTTATTCAACTTATATGTTCAAACAGAAATCAGACGCTTGTAACAGCGTTTGCCTCTTTTGAATTAGCGACATAAACCTTATTTCGACCGGTATTCTTAGCTTCATATAATGCTTCATCCGCCAGTTCAAGCAAACCTTTAAAACTATCGGAAACTTGTGGATAATTGGCTAACCCCGCGCTTAAAGTAACTGGGATCCTTATCCCATCACCGGTAATAAAGTTGTGTTCCTGTATTTTTAGGCGCATAGCATCAGCCAATTCTCGGGCTTCCTTCTGATTAACCTCGGGCAGAATGACCACAAACTCTTCTCCACCATATCTCCCTAAAATACCCACCGGTAACATTTTTTGAATTAATGAAGTAGTAGTCTTTAAAACCATATCTCCGGCTAAATGTCCATATTTATCATTTACTTTTTTGAAATGGTCCATGTCAAACATAATAACTGATACGGTTTGAGGGCTTCCGGCAAAAATTTCAGCCATGTAATTCATTAGATACATTCGGTTGTATACTCCGGTTAGCGCATCATGATTAGCCATTTGACGCATTTTTTCATACAAATAAGCATTTTCTACCGAGAGGCTGATTTCCTGAGCAATTAACTTAGCGAAGTCCTCCAAGTCAGAGGTAAAACCACCGGCAGGCTGGTGTTCAATAACAATAACACCGAGACCGCCTCTTCTCCCTGTCAATGGAAATATATGAAAACGCTGAATATTTTTTGTTTTAAAATACTTTAATTCTTTAGGTTTAGCGTCTGATTCGGTAAAAACCCTTTTAGCCCGCCATGAGCGGGCAACAATATTATCTGAATTAAATGGTATTATATCTTCATCATTATTTTCATTATTTTCATTAACTTCGGAATCAATCTTAATTATTAAAGCTTCTTTTTCTTCATCGACCATATAAATAGTACACCTTTTACTACCAAATACCCCCATAATAATATCGGAAGTTTTTTTCAATAATTGGTCACTATCCAGTTCCCGGCCAATCTCTTCCAAAATCAACTGAATGGTATATGATTGAGCATATTTTTCTTCCAAGCTCATATTGGCCACTAGCAGCTTGCGGTATCTATCTTCAAACTGGCATTTTTCATATTTTACCTGCTGCATCATTTCAATCAGCGATTGCCTCATTTTCCCCAGCTCGTCAAAATAAGGGTCCGGTTTTAATTCTGATAAGCTTTCATCCGGATATGACTTGCAATAGTCATTTAATTCTTTTACCCGATTAACAATCGAAGACAAATACATCCCCGATAAACCAATTATTAAGATCGCAACTACCAAGGCCACTGAAAATCCGGTAATATTACCGGTAAATAATTCCTGAAAGATTAAAGAATAAGTGGGTTTATGCAATCCGATTATCAATATTACCGATAAAAAAATCAGTAAGGGAACAGTGCTTGCCAAGCTGAGGTATAAGTGGAAGCGGGTACGCAGTTTCATTAATTTTCCCCCCATTGTTCTTTATATCGGTATAACTGGTCAATTGATTTAGCAAATTATATCTAAATCCTATATCTTTCCCTATATGGCTGGAAAAATAACCGGTGGAATAAAGCCCCGGCCAAAAAACCTCCAATATGTGCAAACCAGGCAATATTAGATACTGTTCCTGAATTATGATTGATTATTACAGAATAAACTTGCGAAAAAAGCCAAAAACCCAAATATATTACAGCCGGTATCTCAAAGAACAGCGGAATGAAAAACAAAGGGATTAATGTGACAATTCTTGCCCCCGGATACATTACAAAATACGCTCCCATTACTCCTGCTATAGCTCCCGACCCACCAATGGTAGGAATTGTAGAGCTTGGATCGGAGAATACATGAACCATCCCGGCAATAACACCCATAATAATGTAGAATACTAAAAATCTAAATGATCCCATTTTATCTTCCACATTATCACCAAAAAGCCACAAAGCCCACATATTTCCAACAACATGGAGCCACCCGCTATGTAAAAAAATATATGAAATAAATGGAAATATATTGGTGATATCAGTTAACCCGGTCCGATAATAAGCTGGGATTAACCCAAAGTACTCTATTAATCTTATATAACCGTTTGAACCTAACCTTAGTTGATATACAAAAATAACAAAGTTAAGAATTATCAACAACCAGGTCATGATCGGTAAATGTCGACTAGGTATCGTATCTTTCAAAGGGATCATTTCCTCACCCCGTTCCATGCCTCTAGAGAAGCGCTGATTAATTGAATAAGTGACGATTTTGCGCTTCGTAAAATACCTAATACCGCATATTTGCCCGCACAAAATCGGATTAATCAGCGCTTCCCTAGGTATGAGATACTGTTTAAATTAGTTTACACTGTTCAGATGACATGTTAGAGTCGTACTTCAAAAGTCTTTAACTCTCAACTATACACTGTCAATTAAAAACTGATATATTCCCTACTGTCTTAATATTTATGATGAATATTCAATATTGTTTATTATAATCCTTTTCCTGCAGCTCGTCATGTTTTCTTTTTTACAATAAAAAAATGTCTGGTTAAAAACTATTTCACCTCTATAGAAAGATTTAAAATTTGACGAATAATTAGTAAAGAAGGAGGGTTAATATGTCACTTTCGATATCCCCGGAACAGAAAGCTTGGGTTATCTCTGCCGATATGGGTTTAGGGCATCAAAGGGCCGCATACCCTTTAAAAGATTTGGGTGGAGGAGACATAATTACTGCCGGATCCGTTAAATATTCAACCGCCAGGGAGAATAAACTATGGAAGCGAATGCGGTATTTATATGAAGGTTTATCACGGATTAACCATCTTCCGGTTATCGGAGGTTTTCTTTTCGGCTTACTCGACAAGCTTCAGGATATTAATCCATATTATCCTTTTCGGGATTTATCATCACCGACATTTCAGGTTAAATATCTTTATTCCTTACTTAAAAAGGGATTAGGGAAATCATTGGTTGATACACTAGTCCCTAGTGGATTTCCAATGGTTTGTACCTTTTTTGCTATCGCTATGGCAGCTGAAAAACTTGATTATCCATATATATGTCTAATCATTACCGATACCGACTTAAACCGGGTTTGGGTAGCCAAAGAGCCTGCTAACAGCAGAATAATTTATTTTGCACCTTGCAGTCAAGCTTTACGACGTTTAAGAGAATATGGAGTACCGGATGAACGAATTTTTTTAACCGGTTTCCCCTTACCCAAAGAAAATTTGGGCAGTCCGGATCTGGAGGTTTTAAAACTGGATTTGGCGCAACGTTTACTTTATCTTGACCCAAATTGGCGTTTTTGGGCGTTGCATCAGGTAGAAGTAGAACACTATTTGGGGGCTGAAAATTGCGTCAATCGAAGTAACCGTACTCTTACCCTGACTTTCGCAGTCGGTGGAGCCGGCGCCCAAAAAGAAATCGGGGTAGAAATTGTCCAAAGTTTAAAGAGACAAATCAAGAATAAAATAATCCGGGTTAATCTGGTAGCTGGAGTTCGTAGTGAAATACGAGATTACTTCCTGGCTGAATTGGAAAAATTAAAATTGACAGATGAATTGGGAACTGGGGTAAATATCCTTTATGCCCCAACCAAACATAAATATTTCCCGCGTTTTAATCTAATGTTACGGACTACCGATATTTTGTGGACCAAACCATCGGAGCTCTCCTTTTATAGCGGGCTTGGCCTACCTATTATTATTTCACCGCCGTTGGGCTCTCATGAGCATTACAATAAAAAATGGTTAATTGAACACCGGGCCGGTATTCCCCAGGATGATCCGAAGTTATGCTGTGAATGGCTGTTTGACCTTTTAAATGAAGGAAGACTTGCCCAAGCTGCCTGGGATGGATTTTTGAATACCAGAAAATGCGGTACATATAAAATTGAAGAATTTTTGCGGACTGGAACAATTTCTCATGAACGCTCACCGCTAAAGAGGTAAAATATACGTAAACTTAGGGAAGTAATCAGGAGTCAGAATTCAGGAGCCAGGAGATTTAATAAGCGTTAAGCATTATAAAAGGCAGTAATTTAAGACAGTATAACAAGCTATTTTTTTGCCAATTTACTTTGTAGTTTTTTACCAATATCCACATAATAATTAAAGACAACAAGTCAATGCAATTTTAAATCTGACTACTGACTCCTATCTCCTGTCTACTATTTTTTCCGCCCACTTCTCCCAAAAAATACGGTCACTCTCCGGCTTTTCCAGTTCGTTTATTTCTTCCGGAGTTAACCAGCGAACCTGTTGACATTCAATTGGTTCCGGAGTACCTTCTTTAATATAACACCGAAAATAAATCAAAATTAGATGCCTGGATGCAACGCGGGAAACCACTTCTAAAACATCTCCGACTTCTACTGTTACCCCAAGCTCTTCCCGTAACTCCCGGCGCAAACCGACTTTGGGATCTTCCCCAGGTTCCACTTCCCCCCCCGGAAACTCCCATTTACCGCCTTCCGAACCTTGCGGCAGCCGTTGAGCGATTAGCAGCTTCCCATTTTCAATAATAACTCCGGCTGTAACCAAAATCTGTTCCATAAAAACTCCTTAAAACAAAGTATAACCACGAAACACACGAAAACCACGAAAAAGTTAAAAAGGTTTATTTCGTGTGTTTCGTGCATTTCGTGGTTCAAAAGTTATTTATTAATTACATTTAACACTTGAAAATCTTTTTTCCCTTTCTTCAAGTTAATCTTGCCATCCTTTATATCATTTCCAGTGACAGTATGATTAATATCAGTAACCTTCTGGTCGAATAAGCTTATTCCGCCTTGCATAATCAAACGTTTAGCTTCGCTTCGCGACTCGGCCAATTTGGCAAATACCACCAAGTCGATTATATTCATCCCTTTTTCCAGTTCCGCACCGGGAAGGTCGATCATCGGAACCATTTGCTCATTACCTTGGCCGGTAAATAAAGCCTGCGCCGCTTGTTCAGCTTTTTTAGCCTCTGCTTCCCCATGAGCTAATTTAGTGACTTCATATGCCAATATTTTTTTGGCCTCATTAATCGCCTGATCCTTTAAAGCTCCCAACCGACGAACTTCGTCCATGGGTAAGAACGTATATAAAGCCAGGAACCGTTCCACATCCCGGTCATCGGTATTTCGCCAATATTGATAAAAATCATATGGGCTGGTCTTAGACGAGTCAAGCCAGACTGCACCCGCCTCAGTCTTACCCATTTTCCTACCGGTACTAGTAGTTAAAAGCGGAAAAGTAATACCATAGGCTTCTTTTGCTTCCAAACGGCGGATTAAATCGGCGCCATATAAAATATTTGACCACTGATCATCTCCACCCATTTGCAGTTTACAATTATACTTCTGGAAAAGGACTAAAAAGTCATAAGATTGAAGCAACATATAATTGAATTCAATAAATGATAGTCCCTTCTCCATCCTGCTTTTAAAGCATTCCGCCGTTAACATTCTGTTTACTGAAAACTGCGAACCGATATCCCTTAAAAATTCAATATAATTTAAGCCTAATAACCAATCACCGTTATTCACCATTAAGGCCTTATCATCAGTAAAATCCACAAAACGGGATATCTGTTCCTTAAACCTCGAAGCATTATAATTAATAGTCTCTTGGGTCATCATCTTCCGCATCTCGGTCTTACCGCTGGGATCACCGATCATCGCGGTTCCTCCGCCCAATATAGCTATAGGACGGTGCCCTGCCTGCTGCATATGCGCCATAGCCATAATAGGCAATAAACTACCCACATGAAGGCTATCCGCGGTTGGGTCAAAACCAATATAAAAAGTAACTTTCTCTTTTTCCAATAATTCTTGAAGCGGTTCCTGATGAGTAGTCTGTTGTACAAAACCTCGCTCTTTTAAAGTCTCAAATACCGACATCTTTGTTTCCTCCTTAGACTGAATGTGAAGTAATCAGTAGTCAGAAATCAGGAGACAGGAGAATTCTATTGAAACTTTGAAGCATTTAAAGATTTTATAGTAATTCTATCCATTGTCTCTTAAAATCATTTAAAGAACCTATGGGATTCATTTACATTACTGACTCCTGGCTCCTATCTAAATAATCCGTCCTTAAAAGCAAAAAAGCCTCCATCCTAGTATAAGGACGAGGTCTCGTGGTACCACCTTACTTCATGCGCTATTTAAATTCCGCAATCTGCATTCTGAAATTCGAAATTTACTATGGCGCATCTCATGCCGCTATAACGGGCGTACCCGTCCCAGTTTACTTTTTATTTCAACCGGAGGCTCCGGAGGGTATTTCTCTGACCGCGTGCGGTAGGTTTACAACCGCCACCTACTCTCTATATGTCACCACGGTAGATTAATGGACTCCTTCACTGCCTTTTTTCTATTGAATGGAATTATAACATGGATAAAGCAGGAGTTCAAGGGGGTCCATAATAAAATAATAATGTAGTAAATTTTTATTAAATTGAGATTGGAGTTTACTTACTTCAAATTTTTAATATAATATAACTTATACAACTTTCGCACTTTTATTTTAATGCAGTAAAATAAATAATTTAAGGCATTAACTTTTGAAAAATCGTTAAAGCTTTCGATGTTTTCAAAAGTTAATTTTAATTGATATGACTTTACTGCAAGACATTTTTGTAGTGCGAAAGTTGAGTAACTTAATTAATCCTGAACATAATAATTTCCAAAAATCAGAGGTGTTTCTCATCGCAGCCAAGTATCCTCACGGAACCAAACTGGTCTATCAATTCGTCACCAAAGTCTTTCACCTAGTCGATCAAGAGCTTGCCCAATGGGCCGATTTCGCCGACCATATTCCGGATCCTATCCTACGCCAACAAGCTTTATCCAGCATACATCATAAGAAATTCCACGCCCAAGGCGGCAGCGTCTATGCTCTTTACCCAAAAGCGGATATATTCCACACCGTTAAATTTATTGTCGCTTTTCAAACAATCAGCGATTATTTGGATAACCTCTGCGACCGGGCCGGGGTGGAAGATGAAGCTTCTTTCCGCCAATTACATCAAGCCATGTTGGATGCGATAGATATCAATAAAGGAACCCACGAATACTATTCACTCTATCCTTACCGGGAAGACAACGGATACCTGTTAAAATTGGTGCAAACATGCCAAGACAGGCTCCATCAATTACCATCCTACTATCTAATCCGAGCTTATCTTGAAAAATATGTCCGGCTCTATACGGATCTTCAGGCATATAAACATTTGCAAATCTCAATTCGGGAAAATTTTTTATCTGAATGGGCGAAAAAAGAGTCCTCCTCTTATCCGGGGATTTTTTGGTGGGAGTTTTCGGCGGCAACCGGTTCAACTTTAGGGATCTTTCTTTTAATTGCTGCCGCTACTGAGCCCGAACTTTCACCGCCTTTAGTTGAATTAATTGATCAATCTTATTTCCCTTGGGTCTGCGGATTGCATATTTTACTTGACTATTATATCGATTCCCAAGAGGATATCCAAATGGGGGATTTGAACTTTACCCATTACTATAATCATTTATTCCAGTGTGAGGAAAGATTAACTTTTTTTATCCGTCAGTCACTAAAATATAGTGTTTTTTTAAAATACCGGAAATTTCATAGGATTATAATTCAGGGACTTCTGGCCATGTATCTTTCCGATAAAAAAGCATTGACAAATGAAAACTTGCAGACAACAAAGAATTTATTAAAAAAGGCCGGGCTGGTAACCGGATTTTATTACAATTGTTGCCTTTTATTAAGGCGCTACAAAATATTATAATCTATTAATAAGCTCTTGTTTTTAATTGCTCTGCCAAATCGTTTAAAAAAATCCGCGCTGAAGAATCAGGTAACGAATAAAGATTTATTTTGGCTTTTTCAATATGTGAGAGAGCAATATCAAAAGATCTCGTGATTATTCCGGTCTCTTTTAAAACGGTTTCAATTTGGCTCAAGTTTTCCTGGGTGAAATCTTTGTTTATTATTATATCTTCGATCCATTTCTGATGCTGCTGGTTTTGTAATAATAGGAGGATTGGTAATGTCAAATTTCCTTGAATTAAATCTTCTCTTTTCGGTTTCCCCATAAGTTGTGAATCTCCACAAAAATCCAAAATATCATCAACAATCTGGAAAGAATACCCCAAGTTTAAACCGTATTCGCCAAGTTGTTCAATTTGGTGTTCATCCGCCCCTCCTACTATAGCCCCCGATTTACAGGCACACTGTAGTAATATGGCAGTTTTTTTAGCAATTCGTTCATAGTACCTTTCCAAACCCAATTCTAACTTAAATCTGTCTTCAGCTTGGATTATCTCTCCATGGCACATACTCTGAATTGCTTCTACCATTAACTCCAGATTACGGATTAAATGATTATTGGCTAAAAGACTAAACGCCTTAGCGAAAAGAAAATCACCGCCAAGAACCGCCGTCTGATTACCCCAAATTGCATTAACCGAGGGTTTATTCCTTCTTAGAGTTGATTTATCAATAATATCATCATGAACTAAAGAGGCCATATGTACTAGTTCAACTGATACCGCTGCCTGGACCAGTTCCGGAAGTACCTGTTTGCCAAATATTAGACCGCTATAAAAAACCAAAAGAGGCCTGATTCTTTTTCCACCAGCGCTAAATATATGGCTGGTCATCTCAAATATCGTCCCCTGACTGCTGGATAAGGCTTTTTTTAACTCGTTCTCAATTAATTCGATAACAGCAACATGATTAATTCTGATGTCAACTTTTTGTGAAATTGTAGCGGACTCCGGTACCATAGATTTTCGATACTCCTGTCTTAGATTACTAGTAATATTACTTTACCCACCTCAAACTCAATTTATAATTATAAAGCTTTAAAGCTTTTTTTCCAATTAAAATTCCCAACTTTTAAATAATATTTTTTTATTTGACAATATCTTTGCATCAATGGGTTTGTTGTTATATAATTGTAATGCTGATAATTTAAATGGGGGTGGCTTTTATGAAAAAAAATTACTGGTTACCGCTTTCTTTAGCTTTAATTCTTATCTTAAGCGCTACTTTCGCTTATGCTGCAGGCAAACCCTTATTACGAGTAGGAACCGATGCAACCTATGCTCCGTTTGAAACCATAGATAAAGATGGAAACTATGTAGGATTTGACATGGAATTTATTAAAATGGTAGCCGATGAAATGGGTATGGAACTTAAATTGATGAATATCGGTTGGGATGGTATCATTCCCGGTTTAATGAACGGCAATTATGATTGCCTTATCTCCGCCATGACTATTACTGCCGAACGTAAGAAACAAATTAATTTCTCGACCCCTTATTTCTCAATAAAACAAGCAATTGTTGTAAAAGATAACAACAATTCCATCAAAGGGCCGGAAGACCTTATCGGAAAAACAATCTCTGTTCAAAACGGTACAACCGGTGACTTGTACGCTAGTGATATTAAAAATATTAAAATGAAACGTTTTGATACCAATCCGCAGGCAATTCAAGAATTATTAAATAACAATGCCGATGCAGCAGTAATGGATGATTTAGTTGCTTTTGATTCAGTCAAAAACAATAAAGGTTTAAAAGTTATTGAAATCCAAAAGATTGACCAAGAAGATTACGGTATTGGTATTAAAAAGGGCAATGATAAACTATTGGATAAGATTAATAACGCTATTGAAGCTCTTAAAAAGAATGGAAAGCTTGAAGCTTTAGTAGCAAAATACAAATCCGGCAGATAAGTAGCTTTCTTAATTATGGCCAAAAGGGTCTCCTTTTTGGCCATAATTTGTTTTGATTCGGAAATAGGCGTTTTTCTTTTTTCCATTTCCGATTATTAATTTTCTCTAATTTAAAAAAGAAATAAAGGAATGGCAGTTGTGAGAAAAAAAATTATTCTTTTTATCATATTACTTATATCTCTGGGATTTGGATATACCGCATGCACCCTGGCCAATTCGGGAGAACAGGTGATTCTCCATATTAAATCAGATCCGGTTGGAGCAAAAGTTTACATTGATGGTAAATTCACCAACCAATATACCCCATGTACCTTAAACGGGTTAACACCTGGAAATCATACTATTGAACTTCATAAAAAAAATTTTCGCATTGAGAAAAAAAAACTAACTCTGGAAACCGGTGAAAGGACCGAAGAGTTTTCAATGGCTGAGACTTCAATCTACTATATGTGGTTAAGCCTCCCTAGTTTGCTCCTTGGCGCCTTAATGACTATTTTTCTTACGCTGGTTGCTGAATTTAACGGAGTAATCATTGGCACCTTCGCAGGCGTAGCTAAAGTAATCCATAATAAATTTTTTAATGTAATAGCTGGTATTTATGTTGATTTTATCCGTGGAACTCCGCTGCTGGTCCAAATCTTTATGATTCATTTCGGCTCGCCGCCAATACTTGGCCTGCTTTTTAACAACGGACAACCAATTCCTATCAATCCTTTCGTTTCAGCGCTTCTAGCTTTAAGTATTAATAGCGGAGCTTATGTAGCCGAAATTGTACGCGCCGGAATTCAATCCATCGATAAAGGGCAAATGGAAGCTGCCCGTTCATTAGGAATGACCTATCGTCAATCAATGAGCCATATCATTCTCCCTCAGGCTATTAAAAGGGTCATCCCTCCGCTGGGGAATGAATTTATCGCTATGTTAAAAGACTCCTCCCTGGTCTCAGTTATTGGAATGGAAGAGTTAGTCCGGAAAGCCCAAATTATTGTTACTCGCTCTTACCGTCCTACTGAAACCTGGATTGAAGTTGGTTTAATCTTTCTGTTGATGACTATCCCTTTTACTCGAATTGTGGCTAAATTGGAAAGGAGGTTGAAGGTCGGTGATTAAGGTTGTAGACTTGCATAAACGTTTTCGCCATCTTCACGTCCTGAAGGGAATATCAACGCATATAAAACACGGTGAAGTTGTTTGCGTTATCGGACCAAGCGGTTCCGGAAAAAGCACTTTCCTCCGCTGCTTAAACTTATTGGAAAAACCTTCCGGCGGACATATTTATATTGAGGGAGTCGATGTTTCAGACCATTCACTAATTGATGTTAACGAAGTCCGGGCTGAAGTAGGAATGGTATTTCAACGTTTTAACCTTTTCCCTCACAAAACCGCCTTAGAGAATATTACAATAGCTCCGATCAAAGTCCGGGGGTTGAGTCAGGAAGTTGCCCAAGCAAGAGCATACGAGTTGTTGAATCGGGTTGGTCTTAGACATAAAGCCGATGTATACCCGGATCATCTTTCCGGCGGTCAGCAACAAAGGATCGCTATTGCCAGAGCCTTGGCAATGCGTCCTAAAGTACTGCTTTTTGATGAACCCACTTCAGCTCTTGATCCGGAAATGATCCAGGAAGTGTTGGACGTTATGAAAGACTTGGCCCATGAAGGCATGACCATGGTTGTAGTTACTCATGAAATGGGTTTTGCCAGGGAAGTCGCTCACCGAGTTCTATTTATGGATGAAGGAGAAATACTGGAAGATGCTACTCCGGTTGTACTCTTCAGTAAAGCCCAAAACGAGCGGACTAAACAATTTTTAAGTAAAATCCTATAAGTTATTACTTAAACTTAATGTGAACCACGAAACACACGAAAGGCACGAAAAAATACTTTTTTTAATTTCTTGACTTTCGTGATTAAAAATTATTATATCTTTTTAAATTTTAAAATCCGGACTAATTAAGCCCGGATTTTTCATTCATTTAAAATTAATTATTCTTCTTTTCCAAGCGGTGTAAAGAGCATAAGCTAAAATTAAAATACTGAAAAATAAAATCCCCCAGCTATATTGAACTAAGATTTGCTCATTCAGTCTGCTTAAGAAAACTCCGATAAGATTAAAGCCGGCATGGACTAAAATCGGGGCCCAAAGCGAGCCGACCCAAACATAAGCCAGTGCTGCCAAAATACCCATCAAGGTCCCGTAAATCCCCTGTAAAACATTCATATGATATAAACCAAAAACTAGTCCCTGTAATATTAGGGCTAGCGGCAGCCTAATCCATTTCCGTAATTCATTAAAAACAATTCCCCGGAATAAAATTTCTTCAAAGACCGGGATAACAATCCCAACGGTAATCAAGGTCAAGACAATATTTCCGCCAATCAAAGATATCATTAGCTTTTCATGTTCCGGAAACAGACGGTAATAGTTGGTAAATATATTCATAACCACTAGAAAAGCGTTGAATCCAAAACCAAGCAAAATAGTATATCCCATTTCCCGGAATCCGATTTTGGTAAAATTACATCTTTTGATTAAACTTTCTTTCCTGACCCGAAAAATCAACCAATAGAGTCCAAAAGTACTTAAAACGCTCCCGATTAAAATCCAATGAATATTTTGATTTACTATAGTCTGGATTTGTTCCTGGCTGAACATTCCCCGGTTTTCTATACCGGCCTTTATACCAAAACATACACTTACTATACTAAAGGCTAAAACTTGAACGGCAAAATATATTCCGATATAAAGTAATATTCGTCCGGTAATTTTCCAAGACAGATGCATTACTTGAGTCTTTCTTCCAACTTGGCTTTTTCAGTTTCAAATCCCGGTTTTCCCAGCAAAGCAAACATATTTTTCTTATATGCTTCTACACCAGGTTGGTCAAAGGGGTTGACCGCATTTAAGTAACCACTGATTCCACAGGCCTTTTCAAAGAAATATACCATTTTACCAAAATTAAAGGGGTTTATTTCCGGAACCCTTAAAACCATATTTGGTACTCCGCCATCATTATGGGCTAAAACGGTTCCTTCAAAAGCCTTTTGGTTAACATAATCCATTGTTTTCCCGCTCAAGAAGTTCAAACCATCGATATTATCGGGATCATTGGGTATTAACATTGAACGTCTTGATTTATCTGTCCAGAGTACCGTCTCAAAAATATCACGCCGACCATCTTGAATATATTGTCCCATTGAATGAAGGTCGGTTGAAAAATCGCAGGACGCAGGGAAAATTCCTTTATGGTCTTTACCTTCACTCTCGCCGTATAATTGTTTCCACCATTCCGCCATGTAATGAAGCCCCGGTTCATAATTAACCATTATTTCAACCAGCTTACCCTTACGGTAAAGAGCAGTACGAGCCGCAGCGTAGCGATAAGCTTCATTTTGATCTAAGTTAACATTACTGAATTCCTGGTAGGCTTCAGCAGCCCCATCCATAATCTCCTGAATATTAACTCCACTGGCGGCTATTGGGAGTAATCCTACCGGGGTCAATACAGAATATCGGCCACCAACATCATCAGGGATTACAAATTGAGTATATCTTTCGGTATCGGCCAGTTTCTTTAATGCGCCTTTTGATTTATCGGTAGTGGCATATATCCTACTTTTAGCTTCGGTTTCACCATATTTTTTAACCAATAGCTCCCGGATAATCCGGAAAGCGATTGCCGGCTCAGTAGTGGTGCCGGATTTTGATATTACATTAACTGAAAAGTCGATACCTTCTAGTAAATCAAGTAATTCCGCCGTATATGTGGGACTAATGGTTTGGCCAAGATAAAGGATTAGCGGGGTTTTACGTTTTTCCCGATTCAACTGATTATAAAAAGTATTGTTTAAAAGCTCTATGGCCGCCCTAGCTCCCAGATAAGAACCACCTATTCCTATAACCACCAAGGCTTCGGACTTATCTTTAATTTGCTCGGCAGCCATTAAGACCGCTTGAAATTCTTGTTTATCATATTTAATCGGGAGATCAACCCACCCTAGAAAATCATTACCAGGACCGGATTTATTATGTAACATTTCATGGGCCAACGCCACTTGCCCGGAGAGCATTGCCACTTCGTGTTCTCCAATAAACGGTTTAGTTTTTGATAAATCCAACTTTAATTGACTAGACATACACTCGCCTCCTAAGATGTACCCAATTCTTTCTAACTATTCGCTAGAGTTAAACAACTTCCTGCAAACAATCTAATAACGTTAATAAACCTTAATAAATTTAAACCTAATCTGTCCCTAAAACCGATAACTGATCTCAAATTCATTTCGGTATTTATGATCCCAATCCTGGCAAAAATGAAAGGCATAATCAAAAAAACCGGCTTCTCCTTTGATAAACCAATCATAAGTATCCTTATCAAACATCCGGTAGTAAAATAAACCTGATTCTGTTTTTAATCGTTCTATCTTAACCGTAAAATTAAATCCATTCGTATCTTCTAAATCATCAATATAAAGATATCCTGCTGCTAACCAAGGGTTAACTTCAACCCACAGTCGGCCTATATATCCATTACGATTATCTTCATCCAATAAACTCAAATCCGGTAAACCAGGTTCGTTTTTATCACTAACCGAATTAAACTTTAACTCCTCATAACCGCCACCGAAAAAATTCGGCCAAAACAGACCCCGGGTTTTAAATTGTCCGACTTGATAACTAATCAAGCCCAATTTACCTTTAACCCCAAACATATCTGCTTTTCCAAAATCTTTATAACTGCCGGATTCCAAAAAAGGACTGCACCAAATAATATTAGTGAGAGAAAGGTCATATTCACTACCTGATGAAGGGTGTCTCACCGGTTCGGGATATTTATATCCGTCATGAACTCCGGTTAACCCTAACTTCCACTTTAACTTACCGGTTTGCACTGATTGTTCCAGTCTAATTGCCTGAAATGAAGCCAATTCATTACTAAGAAACGGCTCAAAATAGATTATTTCCTGAGTTGCTATTAATAAAACTGCCGTAGTTGTAGTGGGATTTAAGTCAATCCTCCACCCGTGATAAGGGTCGGCCGAATGATATTCATTAAGGATTAACCCGTAACCGAAATTAAGGCTATTAATATCTTGATATTTGATAATAATTGATTTTCTGTTATAGATTAAACTATCGATAAAGTTGGGTAAAACAGGCTTTATCGCCGGAACCGGTTTACCCCATTGCCATTCATCATTTTCCCAAGGATTTGTATATAGAGCAAAATCAAACTTGCCCTCAAAACGTTGCCAATGCCAAGCCGGCTTGATATGAAGCCCTGAAGCTGTTCCTTGGTAAGTGCCGCTTTCTCCATTGCCTTTTAAATTACTCTGATCATAACTCCACGTTTGAGAGAGCGACTGCCACCAGGAAGGCTTATATATTTGATTGTTATAAGAATCATTGTTCGTATTTTGAGTTTGTTCCGCTCCGGCCATACCGGGAACCGAAAAACTAATAATAGTTAGAAATGTGATAACAATGATTTTTTTCATGTTAACCCCTAATAGATGGTTTTAGTCTTTAACCTTTCCAATAGATTCATCTTATACAAGAATAGAGTACATATAATCAAAATAGCGATTGATACTATATAAATCGTGGCTGGATTAAAATCGTAAAGAAAGCCGGATACAAATTCGAAAGCAGCATAAAAAACAGCTATGGACTTTTCAATCAAACGCAGAAATAAATTCGGCCTCTTTTTAATCTTTCCTCTATTTTTCGCCTATACTTAGGGAAGCGCTGATTAATTGAATAAGTGACGATTTTGTGCTTCGCAAAATGCCTAATACCGCATATTTGCTTGCACAAAATCGGATTAATCAGCGCTTCCTTAGCTGCTAATATTATCCGTTATAATCGGGCTCTAACATTTGACTTTCATTATGCTTGTAATCCAAATGTCGTAGTTCATAAAAAAGCCAAATACCGGTAAAAATTGAGGAAATCAGATCAGATAGAGGCCCGGCATAAAAAACACCGTTTAAACCAAAGAATTTTGGTAAAATGATCACGGCCGGAATTAAAGCTAAAACTTGACGCGATAAACTCAAAATCATTGCTTGTTTCGGTTTTCCCACCGCCTGAAAATAATTGGCGCTCACAATTTGAAACCCAATTATCGGTAGGAAAACTAAAAATATTCTGATTGCCCGAGCCCCCATTTTAATTAATTCCCGGTCATTACTATTAAATAATTTAATTAGCTGGCCGGGAAAGATTTGAATAAGAGCAAATCCTGCAATCGTAACCATAGTTGCTGCAAAAATAGCCAGTTTCAAAGCCCTTTTTACCCGTTTGAATTGTCTGGCCCCGTAATTGTAACCGATAATTGGTTGAACTCCCTGATTAATTCCGAAAATAGGCATTAAGATCAACAAAGCTATACTATTTACAATACCCATAACTGAAATAGCAATATCACCACCATAGTTCTGTAAGCTATTATTCATTATCACCATCAAAATACTGGCGACAAATTGCATAGCAAAGGGAGCTGACCCAATAGATACTATATCTTTTACCACTGAAAACCTTAATCTCAAGTTTTTTAAATGAATCTTTAGGAGGCTGCCTCCACCAAAAAAATAATAAAGAACCCAAGCAGCTGATACCATCATCGAAATAACAGTAGCTACCGCCGCTCCTTGTATCCCCATTCCAAAGCCAAAAATAAATATAGGATCTAAAATCGTATTCAGAATAGCCCCGATTAACATGGTATACATGGCTATCCTCGGATTACCTTCGGCGCGAATAAAGTTATTCATCCCAAAACCGATTGATTGGAAAACAGTCCCATAAAGAATAATGTATAAATATTGACGGGCATACGGTAGTACTTTACTACTGGCTCCAAAAAACTGTAATAAGGGATCAAGTAAAAGAAGTCCGGATAAAGTAAGTATCAGAGAGATGAATATAAGCAAACTCATACCGTTCCCGGCTATGACTTCCGCTTCATCTTTCTTATGTTCGCCCAATCGGATTGAGATTAAGGAGGTAGCTCCAATCCCGATAAGCATAACAAAAGCCATTCCCAGTATCATAAGAGGAAAACCAATTGTTATTCCGGCAATTCCCAGCGAACCGACACCTTGCCCTACAAATATCCGGTCTACAACGTTATAAAGAGCATTTACCAGCATCCCGACGATTGCCGGAATTGAAAATTTAAGTAATAATTTCCCTATTCTCTCAGTACCTAACTGTTTGGAATGATCCATAGTAACTCCTCTATCCTAATATGAAAATGCTATCGAGGCTTGTCAGATAGGATGAAGTAAATTCATATTTTTTTTTGCATTTAATATAGTATGAAGAAAATTTTTACCCTTAGCATTTACATTTTTAAAGCCAAATGCAAATGTAATTAAAAAAGAATTTTCTTCATACTATTACAGCTGTATGAAGTTGAATTAAATTCTTCAATCTTCTCATCATGGCCGGTTCTTGGGACATGATGCTTATAGAAATTTAATTCAACTTACATTAAAGCCGAATGTAAATGGACTAACAGATATTTACTTCATCCTATTACAGCTGAAATAAGTTAATTTAAATTCATTAATTTAAGAACAAATCCGGCTTTAAGGATGTGTTTATATAATAGTTATTTAAATTAACTTATATACCCAGCCTCATTTTCATACTTTCAGGTGCGCAGCGGAAGCTGGCGTGGACGACTATGATAAAAAAACATGCCCGGCTTTAGTATATTTTAAACCTTACTTCTATGTCAAATAACAATGAATTTATCTTCAAATTTTAACACTAAATGCCAAAATTATTTATTAAATCTTTGTAAAGTCTCGCTATTCTAAAAAACAACCCCCAAATCAAATACAATTTAGGGGTTGTTCAAAAAATATAATACTTAATAATGAAATTATTGCAAAATATACATCTTTTGATAATACTCTTCCAACATTCGTCTAACTGCAAATACTTCATTGGTACTGTTAATACTCTCCCTCATCATTTGAACCCATTTTTCATGATTATTATAGTAAGTCGGGATAATTTCTTCCCGCAAAACCCGGTATAAGGCCCACAGGTCATGAGCGTCTTGATCAAATTCGGAATGGCTTTCAAACCCATCTCCGAACTGCCAGCCGTTAATTCCGTGGTCACAAGCCTCCGGCCACCAACCATCCAATATACTTAGATTTAGTACTCCGTTCATAGCCGCTTTCATTCCCGAGGTTCCACTGGCTTCTTTGGGCCGACGGGGGTTATTCAGCCAAACATCGGATCCTCTGGTCAACATTTTCCCGATTGTCATATCATAATTCTCTAAAAATACTACTGATTGTGGAAAACGTTGTGACATATTAACCAGATTCTCAATGCTTCTTTTTCCGGAATCATCCAAGGGATGTGCTTTCCCGGAAAATACGATTTGAATTTTTCGTTCTTCGAGTAATGGAGTAATAACATCCGGATCACTGAAAATAAATCCGCTTCGTTTATAATTGGCCGCTCTTCTTGAAAAACCAATCAATAATACTTCAGGATTTAATTCCACTTTATTTCTTTCTTTAATAAAACTAATTAAGTTTTGCTTATTGTTCTGATGGTTCCTCCAAAGGTCCCCTTCTCCGGCAGCAGCCTTTAACATATTTGAATCAACCCAGGTCGGTAAATGAATAGCGTTAGTAATCCCGATAATCCGGGAACAACGGTCAACCTGACACCACATCTGATTGGCGGTTCTACAGTGTAAGTCGGCTACAGCATTGGTTATTCTTGAGAACCTTAAGGCGGCTACAGTCATATTAAAGGGATTCCCGCCGATTTCCATCAATTTCTCCTGGGATAAACCATTATTGGCCCCCATATACATCATCCGATCTAGATAGTGTGATTCATTACCTTCAACCACTGGAGTATGGGTAGTAAAGACAATCTGATTCCTAGAAGCTGCTACTGCATCTTCATAAGAAAAACCTTTCTCTAATTTTTCCCGGATTAGCTCAAATCCCGCAAAAACCGCATGACCTTCATTAAAATGGTAAACATCAACTGGAATATTAAGAGATCTTAGCGCCCTAATACCACCAATTCCTAATACCATCTCCTGGGCTATTCTTTCTTCTCCAAACCAGCCATATAATTGCCCGGTTATCCATTGGTCTTCGTTTTCGGGTAAATCCGTATCAAGCAGGTATAGCGGAGCATTCCCAAATTGGTCTACTAACCAAACCTTACAGGCGACATTCCGGTTCCTAATCCAAACATTAACTTTAACCCCGGTATCCTTAAGAAAATCATATTGATAATTATGATAAGAATCATAAGGCCAATTGTCCTTGCCAATCATCTGATCAGTATAACCCTGTTTCCATTTGATACCGATCCCGACGATAGGAAATCCATGGTCCTTGGCTCCTTTAAGATAATCTCCGGCTAAAATACCCAACCCTCCGGCATAGGTTTTAAAGCTTGAATCCAGACCATACTCCATACAAAAATAAGCAACTTTGGGTAGATTAATTTGGTCCGGCAATAAACTCCCTCCTTTTCGTCATTAATTATAATCCATCTAGCTGGCCTTTTCTATATGCAAAAAAAACCACCAATTACCTCCTATTTTGTCAGACAATAAAATTGGTGGGTTTTGCTTAAATGTATTTTCATTGTTAATTAAAGATTTATTAAAATTTTCTTGAGGTAATATTGGTGAATTTATTTGATTATTTTGGAAGGAGTTGAGGAAGTAAAGATAATTATTGTAAAATATTTTATCTCCAGTAAATATTTTTAAACCTTTGAAACTTTTTTTCTTCACTTCCGTTTACTAGAGTAACACTGAATAATTAATTTCATTGTGAACCCTCCTTTTTCTTTCCCCTCATTTGAGGGGATTTTTAATTTAGGGAAGCGCTGATTAATCCGATTTTGTGCAAGCAAAGATGCGGTATTAGGCATTTTGCGAAGCACAAAATCGTCACTTATTCAATTAATCAGCTCTTCCTTAGAAGTCTAAAATTACTCATGGAAAAAATATATGTTTTTTTAGGATAGACATGAATACAATAATAATTATATCTGCTAGAAATAGCAATGAATGAAAGGAGAGTTAAAGATGGGTGATTTGACATTCGGATCTCCTAAATTGCTTCCACCAGCTCCTTCTTCTATAGAAATTGAACTTCCCTATAAAGTACAGGAATCAACTCATATAATAAAGGTTTCCGTTTCTGATACTTTGGTAGAGAAGTGGTTGGCAAAAAATGAAAACATTTTGGAGGAAATGGAGAAATATGCCCTTGATTATATAAATGATAAATTGGAAAAAGCTAATTTACAAGAGCATGAACTTTTAATATTAAAATAAAGAGCCTGCTCCTGAAAAAATATTTACAAATCTATTTCCGTTTTAGGAGACCGCTCTTATTTTATATTGTATCAGGTTTCGATGATCTCTTTTTTAGTTTAACTTTTTTAACATATTTTGCATAAGCCAGATTCCCCTTCATTTTGACAACTACATACTTCCGGTTTTCACTGGTAATTAGTTCATCTCCCTTAGTAACCGGCATGCTGGAAACATACATTAATGTTTTTCCATTAGCTATATCAATTATTTTATAATAGGAATATATTTTGGGTCCTGGTCTTGGTGGAGCTGTTTTTTTAAATACTGGAGCTATAAAAAATATCGCTAGTAATATAATAACTACTCCCAATAAAAAGTAAGCCAAATACCCTCTTTTTATTTTATCCATTTCTCGTCCCTCGCTTAGGCTTCAAACTTTAACTTCGCTAATCTCTTGCTTCATTTTATTATTCCCGTTACAACTGATTATCCTTATCCAATTGATGTCGCAGACTTTTCAAAACAGTTATAGCTGTGAAAAAATTCATTTCCAGACAATTCTCCACAACACGGGATCGCATTTCCGAGCTTGTCTGCTCATGAATCGGAGATAATAATGAATGAAAATATGAAGGGAGGATAATTAATGAATAACTTTTTAAAAAATGCTTTAAAGAAAAACCAGGCGAACCTTGAGGAATTCGGTAATATGGATGATGGTCGGGTTTCACTGGACCCAGGGAGTGTTCACTCCGGAGGAACTGTTTATATCAAATATCACGGTTTACTGAAAAGTTCCGGAGCCGACCACATATTTCTCCATTATGGCGTTGATGGGTGGAATAATATCTCCACCATCAAAATGAACCGTATTGAAAACGGTGATTTTGGCACTGATATTAAAGCCGATGCCGGCCGTGAGATTAACTTCTGCTTTAAAGACAGCGCCAACAACTGGGACAATAATAATGGTGTTAACTGGAAGGCAGACGTTCATCAATAAGAAACTTTCATACTATAATGAATAGTGATTAACTATTATTCAACTGAAAATCTCAAAAATTTTACCGAATTGACGTACCGGTTGTTTTAACCGGTATTTTTTTAACCCTTTATGTTACCAAAACTTGACGTTATTTCACTTTTTAGGTACAATGATTTATATTTATTTAAAAATTGGTTATAGCTGGTAATTTGTTGATTTTGAATATGAGGTGTACCTATGAAATTACATCACTTACATTGGACCTTTTTAGCCATAGTTTTGGTTTTGGTGGTTATTTTAGGCACTTTATCTTTTCATTTATATAACCTAGATAAAAAGTATCAAAATTTACAAGCAGAATTAACCATTATGAACCGGGTTCTCTCCGCCGGCGGTAAAGATGTGGAATCATTAAAATACCAAATGGAGTTATTTGATTTAAAGCTAAAAGAGATGCAATCATTGGATGAAGATATCAACCAGATTAAAGAGGTTTACGACCAAGCCCAAAAGATTAAAAAACACATTGATCAAAAACGGAAAAAACTTGGCTTGAGTAGTTTGGCAAAAGATCAATCAATGGAAATCGCTTATAATATGATTTACCAAGCCCAGAAATACAATGTTGATATTAATTTGATTTCTTCAGTCTGTTATGTGGAATCTCATTACAACGTTAAAGCCCGGGGTAAGGCCGGTGAACGGGGTTTGATGCAAGTGATGCCGGGTACTTTCCAGCTGTTAAAAACGGGAAATTTCCGTGATTGGAAAGATACCTTAGAGGCCGGAGTTAAACATTTATCTGCGTTACTTGATATATTCGACGGAAATATTGAGAAAGCCCTGGCTGGTTATAATGCCGGTTCAAACCGGAAAATATCCGAGATGATGGAATACGGCGGACCCTATGCTAAGAAAGTTAGCCGGTGTTATTATGGATTAAATAAGCTGGAAAAGATAAATTGAAGATATGAAAAAATAAAATCCTTCAATATATACTCCATTTGAAGGATTTTTTATTTAATAGATGGTGCCGAAGGCGGGATTTGAACCCGCACGGGAGTACTCCCACTGCGCCCTGAACGCAGCGCGTCTGCCAGTTCCACCACTTCGGCGTATCATAAATTATAAACGATTTTTTTCTTTCTGTAAAGAGACCTTCTTAAAGAACAACTAAAAAATACTGCCACCTTTTCCTTTAAACACAACTTTCCTAAACTCAAATTTAAGCTACCAGGCAGGATAATATCTATAATTATAGAATTAATTCCAAACAATTCGTCATAATAATCTACCTAATAGTATTTCATTGTCAATTTATATAAGAGGGGGAATCCTAATGTCAATCTCCGTTAAAGTTCGGGAGTCCTTAACCCGTTCCTCATTTATCCGGAAAATGTTTGAGGAAGGTGAACGGCTCCGCAAAATATATGGCGCTGAAAATGTATATGACTTTTCCATAGGTAATCCGGACCTGGAACCGCCCGCAGCCTTCACTAAACGCTTTCAAGAACTGGCCAATAATCCGTTCCCCGGTATGCATAAATACATGAGTAATGCCGGATATGAAAAGACCCGGTTCGCAGTCGCCAACCATATTAATAAACAAACCGGACTCAATCTTACCGCCAACCATGTAGTAATGACCGTAGGCGCCGGGGGAGCCTTAAATGTTATTTTTAAAACCATTCTTAACCCGGGTGATGAGGTTATAGTCAGTGCCCCTTATTTTGTTGAGTATGGTTTTTATACCGATAATCATCAAGGAAAACTGATTGTAGTCAAGACTAAACCGGATTTTCAGCTTGATCCCGAAGCAATAGCCGCCGCTATTAATCCGGGGACCAAAGCTGTCTTGATAAATTCTCCCAACAATCCAACCGGAGTTATTTATACTGAAAAAACCCTCCTGGATTTGAAGGAGGTAATTAAACAGAAAGAAGAGGAGTTTGGCGCCGTTATTTATTTGGTCTCCGATGAGCCATATTCTTCTTTAATATATGACGGTATAAAAGTGCCGCCGGTATTAAAAATCTTTGACCACGGCATTGTGGCTACATCCCATAGTAAGGACTTAGCCCTCCCAGGAGAACGAATCGGTTATGTGGCTATAAATCCCAACAATCCCGAAGCCGAAATCTTATACAATGGATTGGTTTTTGCCAATCGTGTTTTGGGTTTTGTAAATGCTCCGGCTTTGATGCAATTATTAGTTGCAGAATTACAGGGTCAAGTAGTAGGAGTAGAGATATACCAGGAACGCCGAAATTTATTATACAATCATTTAGTTAAAATCGGTTTTGAGGTGGTTAAACCGGAAGGCGCTTTTTATCTTTTCCCGAAAACCCCTATCCCGGACGATATGAGCTTTGTTCAAGCTGCTCAAAAACATAATATCCTTATAGTACCCGGTAGCGGTTTCGGTTTACCAGGTTATTTCCGGATCGCTTATTGTGTTTCCAAAGAAATTATCCAAAACTCACTACCCGCCTTTACCAAATTAGCCCAAGAGTTCGGGTTGGGAGCTTGAAATTAATTAGTATTCAGGAGTCAGGAATCAGTAGAGTACAAGTGTATGCTTCGAATCATAAACCGTATAAGAGACCAAAAAAACTTTGCTCACACTACTGGCTCCTGACTCCTATCCTGTTTTTTCAGACCTTCGCTTTCAGAACCGTCAACTCTGAGTTTCCCCATAGTTGGCGAATTACCTTACTTACTTCATCAGGATTTCCACTGGTATAAAAAATCTCACTTCCCGGTGTAGTTTTAGAAGTTACTAAATCCCTTAAAGATAAAACACGAGTAGTTTGTTTGGCGACCGCCAATCCGGTATCCAAAATAGTAACCTCCGGCCCGCAAATTTTTTGGGCAAGTGACCGTAGAAACGGATAATGGGTGCAGCCCAAGACTAAAGTATCAATTCCTTTCCGAATTAACGGCTCCAGGTACTTTCGTAATAAAATTTCTGTTGACGGAGAATCTGTTTCTCCAGCTTCAACCGCTTCTACCAGTCCAGGAGCAGGTTGTGTATAAACCTCCACTCCAGTAGCGTATTTCTCAATTAAAATGCTGAATCTATCCCCGTTTAGAGTCATATTAGTGGCTAAAACACCGATTTTCCCATTACGGGTAATATCATGAGCCGGTTTAATAGCCGGTTCAACTCCTATTATTGGTATCTCCGGATGTTTAATCCGGACTTGGTCGAGACCGGCAACACATGCTGAATTACAAGCTACTACAACTGCTTTTGCTCCCAAAGCAACTAAGAAATCGGTTATCTCCAAAGTACGTTGTCTAATCTCTTCGACCGGTTTTATCCCATAAGGACAATGAGCTGAATCAGCTAAATAAATTAAATCCTCTGCTGGTAATAATCGTCGGATTTCAAGTAATATGGATAATCCGCCAACTCCGGAATCAAAAGCCCCTATAGGTGCTAAATCTGCCACTACAGCCACCCCATTGTTGAAAATGTACGCTAGAAATTTAATTCAACTTATTTATCAAATATTCCTCTAATTGATAAAAATTGGTGAGCCGAAAACTAACACTATGGTTATTCATTTCCTTACTCTTTTATTAATATTCAATCCACTTCCTTTGATTTCCTCATAAAAGTAAGGTATTAGGACATATTAATGAATAAACTTTTTATGAGGATGGAAAAGATGTCTAGTCGAAATGAGTTTCAAAAATGGAACTTGAATCTTTTAAATCTTCCATATATATTTGCTATTTTGGTATTCATAATATTTGGAGGTTTATTAACCTCTTTATATCTTCCATTATCTACTCCCCGGATGCCGTTAGCTTCGGAAGTTTTTGATATTAATCAAAAACCGGTAACTACTTTTTATATTCAAAACCGTCGTCCGGTAAGCCTGGATGAAATTCCTCCATTTTTAACAAAAGCCTTTCTGGCTGTAGAAGACCACCGGTTTTATCATCATCATGGGATAAATTCCGGTCGGATAATTAAAGCTTTTATATATGATCTGGCTCATCGAAGTTGGGAACAAGGCGGTAGTACTATTACTCAACAATTAGCCAAAAATGGCTATCTTGACCAGGAAAGAAGCTTTTGGCGGAAGATCAAAGAATTATATTACGCTGTAAAATTAGAGCTTCATCTTACTAAAGACCAGATTATAGAGTTATATTTGAACCAAATATATTTTGGCCACGGAGCCTATGGTCTCAAAATTGCCGCCCAAACTTATTTTAATAAAGAATTGTCGGAATTAAATCAGGCAGAGATGGCCTTATTAGCCGGTCTTCCGAAAGGTCCGGCTCTATATTCACCTTATTCCCACCCTGAAGCCGGTCGACGGCGGCTTCGCGAAGTGTTACGGAGAATGCTCGACTGTAACTATATCTCAATAATTGAGTTTAAGCAATACTCTTCGCAACCACTTCATTTGCCGGGATTATCAGCTAAAATCCCATCAGCGCCTTATTTTTTAGATCTGCTTCAAGATGAAATAAACAGGCTTTTTCCGAAAGATCCCGGTTTAATATACCGGGCAGGTTTACGGATCGAATCAACTTTGGATTTGAAATTACAGAAAATGGCTGAAAAATCTTTAATCAACGGCTTACCAAAATTATTAAGGGACCAACAAGGACTTATACAGCCGCAAGGAGCCTTAATTGCCGTTGACCCTGAAACCGGCGCTATACGAGCCTTGATCGGCGGGACGGATTTCCAGAAATCTAAATTTAACAGAGCTACTCAAGCACATCGTCAGCCCGGATCAGCTTTCAAACCTATACTTTATACTGCTCTTTTAACGCATGGATATACTCTGACAAATCAAATAGATTCTACTCCTGTAACTTATCAGGTTGGTTCCAAAGAATACCGTCCAACTGACGGCGGCCATGAAAATCAAACCGGTATGCTTTCGTTACGGCAAGCTCTCGCAGCCTCAAGCAATGTGGTAGCGGTAAAATTGTTATCAGAGCTTGGAACCAAGACAGTCATTTCTCTAGCCCGAACTTTGGGAATTACATCACACTTGCCGCCTCATTTATCTTTAGCGTTAGGTTCGGGTGAAGTGACCCCTTTAGAATTAACCGGTGCTTATATCCCTTTGGCTAATGGAGGGTTCAAAGCGCCTCCAACCACTATTCGCCGTATAATTGATCATAATGGGAAAATCTTATATCAAGCTCCCAAAGAACATCCGGAAATAATCAACCCCGGAGTAGCATTTTTAGTAACCCAAGCTTTAACCAGTGTCTTTGACGAAGAAGGTACTGCCGCTAATATCGGAGAGGTTCTTAGACGACCGGCCGCCGGAAAAACCGGTACCACTGAAAAAAACCGTGATGCCTGGTTTTTAGGGTATACTCCTGAATTATTGACATGTGTTTTTATTGGCTGCGATCATAATGAGCGTTCTCTTCCTGGAGCTGCCAACCTTATAGCTGCACCAATTTGGGCGGATTTTATGTCCCGGGCTTTATCAGCCAAACCATTGCGTGATTTTATTATTCCTAATGATATTACCGAAGTTGAAGTCTGTTCGGAAACAGGCGCACGGGCTACCGCCTTTTGTCCGAAGCATCGCGAGTATTTCCTGGATGGAACGGAACCGGAACAATATTGTGAAAAACACCGTTTTATCAATCTAGAAGTATGTGCGCGTTCAGGTTTATTACCAAGCTCATACTGCCGGGATTTGGAAACCCGGCAATTCCTCCTGGGTGAAGAGCCAACTGAAACCTGTAACTTATGTAGAAGAAGATTATTTTTCTTTGATTGGCTCCGTCATATGTTGCGATCACGTTGATTGAATACCATCTAAAACCTTTTGCCACATAGTCGTCTACGCCAGCTTCCGCTACGCACCTGAAAGTTAGAAAATAAGGCTGGGTATATAAGTTAATTTAAATATCTATTATACAACACATTCTTAAAGCCGTATGTGTTATTAAATTAATGAATTTAAATTAACTTATTTCCGCTGTAATAGTATGAAGAAAATTCTTTTTTAATTACATTTGCATTTGGCTTTAAAAATGCAAATGTTGAGGATAAAAATTTTCTTCATACTATCTGACAAGCCTCGATAGCATTTTCTATATAGGCACAGAGACTCAGAGGAATTTTCTCTATGTCTCCGTGTATCTATGGCTGATTTTTTATTCTATTTCTTCCCATTTTTCTGTCATAAAGAATATACTATAGTAAGTCAGTATTTAAAATAGGGAGCAAAGTCCAACTTTCAATACTGTTACTTGTTCCCTTTTACCTCTGGCCTATTACCCGGGAGGAATGGAAAATTGGATAAAAAAATTCCCGTAGATGAATTAGCTTTGCTCTGGGTTTCCACTATGATTCATTATCTGCGGGTAATTCCACGAAAATTGGAACCCAATAGTCTTATAAATGAATTGATTATTCAAGATTTGTTCCAATTTAAAGCAATCGCTAACCAATTGGAAATGCTCCGCTGTACCCGGCCGTTCGATCCCTGGGCCAAATACCATTGGCGGCAAAACTTTACCTGCTACTTATTACAAATAATCCGCCGTTCTCAACTTTTTTTTCAACATCTCTCAGACTTCTATATCAAAGATAATCACAACTTTACACGATATCCCCTATAATTTAACCTTTTTTCGGAAATTGTACGTTTCCTCTTTTTCCACAAATACATTCATCATGTTTGTTTTTAATTGTCAATTCTCAATTGGTTCTATTCCCCATTCCTGATAAGTTCATACTTATTTGGTGATTCCACCGTTTCCCAAAAGGAACTTTCCTGTACATAAAGAAATTGCAAGTACTAACAAATACCTGGCAGGTAGGAGAAGTTTTCCAAAATCAACATTACACTACGACCACGGTTTTTATTCTATGTTGCAAAATTCGTTATTATCTATCCAGCTATAATTGCAGTCATACTTTTTGCCCAAACCGTGGACAAAAAGGAGCTGACATCATGCACTGCAAAAAAGCTATTGTTTCTGTTTTAGTTTTAGGTTCACTAGCGTTTACCGCTAACGCTGCCTGGGGACAAACCTATTATGTTAAACCCGGAGATTCGCTTTACAATATTGCGGCACGGTATGGGACTACAGTATCATCATTAGTACAATCAAATGGTTTAAGGAGTGCAAATATTTACCCTGGACAAGCCTTAAATATAGGTGCTGGAGGCTCAGGATCAACTTCAGGATTCACGTATACTGTTCGTCCGGGAGATTCATTATTCCTACTGTCACAACAATTTGGCATTTCCATTGATACTATTAAAAGTGCTAATAACCTGTCAGGAAGCTATTTGGTAGTTGGTAAACGTTTAAACATACCTGGCCGTACAACTGCGTCAAGTGTTTCGAGTTCAAACTACCGGGTTCAATCCGGCGACTCATTATATTTAATTGCAAAACGTTATGCTATTACAATTGATGACTTGAGAAGAGCTAACAACTTGAGTTACAGCGCCACAATTTATCCGGGACAAACTCTTAACATCCCAAAATCTACCGGTTCCGGCTCCAGTTATAACGGTGTTTGGCTTAGCCAGAACGATATAGACCTCTTAGCCAGACTGGTGACAGCAGAATCCGGCGGAGAATCTTATGAAGGACAAGTTGCGGTTGCCGCCACTATTTTAAACCGGTTACGCGACTCTCGTTATCCAAATACCATTGCTGGTATTATTTATCAGATTGATAACGGTCGTTATCAATACAGTCCGGTATTGGACGGTAGAATTAATCAAGCGGCAAGTTCCAGCGCATACAAGGCGGTCCAGGCAGCCTGTTCCGGTTGGGACCCGAGTAATGGGGCTAATGGCTTTTATAACCCCGCGAAAACAACTAACCAATGGGTTCGTTCCCATCCTCAAACAGCCGTTATCGGAAACCATGTCTTCTTTTCTTATTAAACACTAATTAAACACTAAAAAACCCGCTAAGCGGGTTTTTTAGTGTTCTTTAACTATTTTTTCGGCCAGTAAACTTACGTTTAATCCATATGTAATAATTCAACTTGCGCACCACATACTCTATATAGAATGAAGTAAATTTCTTTATTAAAATTTGCATTCTTAAAGTCAACTTTTTAAAATACTTAATAATTTTAAAAAGTTGATATCCATTATTAACTTTATTGTATATAAATTAAGTTGCGAAAGTTGTATATGTAACTTTCTTTTAGTTTAGATATTTTTTTATTTTCCAATTTGTTGTATACTATATAGGATGAATAATATTGCGTTTTTTATTATCATTGCTAACCTGAAACGACCATTTATCAATAACTTTTTCTCCTATTATAAAAAAAATTTATATATTTTTAAAAAAAACACTATACTACCCTGCTTGATATGACGAAAATAGATAAGATGAACTAATTATACCAAATAAATCCTTCCATACTAAAAGCTGGAGGGAGTTATTTCGAGGTTTAAATTTTTTATTGGCTTTAATCAGTGATTCTTTATTACTGATTAATCTTCCAAAGGTAGGTGACCTGGTTTAATCATGGAGACATTATTTAACTTTAAAAGTCCATGGTTTATGGGAATTGTCAGTGGAACAACCCTTATTTTAATAGGCATAGTTTTCTTTTCTCTATCCGAGTACCGTAAAAGAAAAATTAAACTGGCTCATCGGAAAATAGTACTGGAAAATGCCGACCGTTTATTGGAAAATAACATGATCGAAGAAGCCTTAGCAATTTATAACGACCTCTTAGGCCAATTATCACGGATCAAAGAACCTAAAGTTTATGCTCATGTTAAACATTGTGAGGGTGTTTGTTATAAATATATGGCCTCAATCAAAGAACCCGTTGAAAATTTAACAAAAGCAATTATTTGTTATGAAGAAGCTATCAAAATATTAGATCTAAAAAATGACCCGCTTGAATATTCCAAGGTTCAAAATGATATGGGTGCGGCTTATGGAACCCTGGCTGAACTTGAGAATAAAGAAGAAAACACCGCCAAAGCAATCCGGGCTTGTGAAGAATCCTTAAAGTTTTTTACCGCCAAAAAATATCCGTTAATGTTTGCTACTATTCAGTATAATCTAGGTTTTTCATATGAAACATTAGCCCAATTACAGGAGAAGGATAAAGAATATAACTTTTTAAAATCCACCCAATACTTAGAAGAAGCGATTAAAACTTATAACTTTGATGACCATCCGCTGGATTATTGTAAAGCTCAACAAACTTTAGGAACTTCCTATAAAGCCTTAGCCGAATACCGGGACCCCGATATCTATCTTGAAAAATCCATCCAAGCTTCGGAAGAAGCTCTAAAATTAATAACTATCGAGCAATATCCTACACTCTTTGCCGAAGTCCAATATACTATAGGATCCGCCTACAATGAATTGGTAAAATTTCGTGAGCCGGTCGAGCATTATCCAAAAGCGATTAAAGCGCTTAAAGAAGCATTGCGGGTTTATACCTTTGAAGCTCATCCTAACGAATACGCCATTATTCAGAATGAACTTTCCGAGATTTATATTGCCCTTGGCCAAATACAAGATCAGGAAGAAAATTTGAATAACGCCATCAAAGCTTGTAGAGAGGCTTTGAAAATATTTAATGCCGGTAAATATCCGCTTAATTATGCTAAGATACAATACAATCTTGGTTCGGCTTATAGTATTCTATCTGATTTTCAAAATAAGGAAGACAATATAACCAAGGCAATCGACGCCTTTGAAGAAACATTACAAATATATACGGCTCAAAAGTATCCGGAAGTGTTTGCATCCACTCAATTAAACCTGGGGATTTTCTATCGGTTACTAGCTGATATCCGGGACCAGGATGAAAATCTGATGAAAGCTGCCACCGCTTTTGAAGCAGCAGCCGAACTTTTTACAGTTGAAGAAAATCCGACGGAGTTTGCCCTCACTCATCAAAATTTGGGTGAAACCTGCCAAATTTTGGCCAATTACTTAAATAATGAAGAAAATGTTGCTAAAGCAGTTAAAGCTTTCCGGGAAACATTAAAAGTATATAATGTTGAAGACCAACCACAGGAATATGCTAAAACCCAAATTAATTACGGAAATGCCCTGGTTGAACTGGCTGAATATTCCGAACGGGAAAGCAACTCCGACAGCGCTGTTCATGCTTTTGAAGAGGCCTTAAAAATTTACACTTTTGAAGAAAACCCCCAAATATATTCCCAAGCCAAAATAGGACTGGCTGATGCTTATCAGGTTTTATCCGAAGCTCAAAACCCGCAGGAAAACCTGAATAAAGCTATTGAGAATTATCAGGACGCGCTTAAAGTATATAACATCGATGAACATCCTTCGGAGTATGCAAAGATACAATTCAAACTGGGAAAAGCAAATCGGGCTTTATCCCGTGTATTCAATAAAGAAGGCACCCTATCGAAAGCAATCAAAGCTTTCCAGGAAGCTTTAAAAATATATAATTTGGAATCCGCACCCTTCGACTATGCAAAAGCACAGGAACAATTAGGCAGTGCCTTAATTGATATGGGAGAAGTCAGGGATAGAGAACTTTATTTACCAAAAGCTCTAAAAGCCTTTGACGAAGTTATTAAGATTTATACCTTCTGGGATTACCCGATGGAATACGCTAAAAACCGGATGATGATGGCTAATGCCTATGTTCATTTAGCGGAAGCTGAGGATGGCGATGAAAACTTACGCAAAGCAATTCAAGCTTATGAGGAAGTTTTAAAAGTTTATACTATCGATAAATATCCGGTTGATTATGCTACCACCTTAAATAACATCGGAGTAGCTTATAAATCAATCGCCGAGTCTTTAAACACTTTTAATTTCCCTACAGTAGCTGATTTCCATCAAAGTAAAGCTTCTAAATTAAATAATGCCATTAATGCCTTTGAAGAAGCTTTAAAAATCTTTACCATCACTAAATATCCGATGGATTATGCGATGACTCAAAATAATCTGGGTACTGTATATAGTTTATTAGCAGCTATTGACGAGGAAAATAAAGGCGATCATATTAAGAAAGCGACCAACTCTTATGAGGAAGCCCTGAAAGTCTATAAACCCAATGAACACCCCAATCTGAACCGGAAAGTAAAAGCAAACCTGGACCGGGTAAAACAGCGATTCAGTTAGTTAATAGGCATTGGGCATTAGTATTAAAAAAATCTCAATTGAATAAACAAGCAAAAAACTTCCATTTTTAATAGTGGAAGTTTTGTTAGCTACTTACTTGTTTCCATTCTTTGTTTTCTGTTGCCTGTTGCCTAAAAAATAAATAGACCCCGGAAAACTTCCAAAGGTCTTTTACAAAATAAAAAGGGAGGGAGTAAGTGAAAAAAAGTATGTCTATAATATAACATGTTAAAGTTTAAGTTTTATGTCCATTAAGTAAAAAAAGAGTAAATTTTGTCTCCTCCTAGTTTATGCTTTTTACCCGGTTAATCATTTGTCATTGCGGAATATACTGTTAGAACAAACCAGTATTTGGTGGTGAACGTTCAAATGTTCTTTCAGTATAACTGGCGTCATAAACTATCATATCCTCTTAGAGATATACCTCAATCGGGAACAACAGAGGCAACTCATCAAATAATAATAGAGTTAGCCGGTCGAAAAGCCGACCGAATTACATCCCTGGTCGATTCATATCAAGGCAAAATCCATCGGGAAATGAAGTTAGTTCATTCTCTGGTCGCAGACTGCCCTCATTCTTCTCTTGAAGAGCTGGCCCGTTCACGTTATGTGAAAAAATTATGGCACGATGCGCCGGTATATGCGCAATTAGATGTAGCAGTGCCAACCGTAGGCGGTTCCTACCTGCATGAACTTGGTATTACCGGAAAAGATTCAGTTATTGCAGTATTGGATACCGGAATCTATCCCCACCCGGATTTTATTCTTCCTAATAAACGGATTATCGCGTGGCGGGATTTAATTAACCAGAAACCGTTTCCTTATGATGACAATGGCCATGGTACCCATATCGCTGGGATAATAGCCGGCAACGGTATGCTTTCCAAAGGCAAATACAAAGGATTGGCTCCGGATGCTAAGTTAATCGGGGTTAAAGCATTGAGAAGCGATGGTACTGGAACAGTATCTCATATAATATCAGGAATTGAGTGGTGTCTGGAAAATCTCTCGAAACTAAAAATAAAGATTTTGAATTTATCAATAGGCTCAGCCGCCCAGGAATCTTATCTTTTAGACCCCTTATGTCGAGCCACCACTACCGCCTGGAATAAGGGGTTAATGGTTTGTGTAGCAGCCGGTAACTCCGGACCGGGAGCCAATAGTATTGATACTCCAGGTATTAACCCCCGGGTGATAACTGTTGGCAATATTGACGATCGGGAAACATTATCCAGAGATGATGACCAATTAAATAAAAGTTCCGGCCGTGGTCCGACTATTGATAATTATGCCAAACCCAATCTAGTCGCTCCGGGAACTAATATTACCTCAACTTGGCTAAACAGTAGTTATAAAACTTTAACCGGTACCTCTATGGCTACTCCGGTGGTTTCCGGTGCTATAGCTTTAATTTTAGAAAAATGGCCTTCCTTAACACCGGATCAAGTAAAGCGACTAATCTTAAAAAATACTCGTAATCTTGGTCTAAAACCGACTATGCAAGGCGCTGGAGCTATAGATCTGGAAAAAATCGTTACTTCCACCCAGGTTAAAGCCTCTCAAGGTAAGTCTATTAAACGAATTTTAGGTTATCACTTACTTGATTCCATTATTAAACAATATAATATTGATTCACCCTGGTTTAAGAAAAAACGTGATGAAGCCATAAAAAATTTTTTAGCAACTTGGATAAATACCCTTTAAGTAAAAATCCCAGTATAGGGATTTTTACATTTTCTTGACCATTTGTTTCAGTTCATCTCCCATATCCCGGTCTGATAAAACAGTAATAATAGCCAGCATATTCTTAAGTGCCTTTTGGTCAATCTTAGGGCCAAAAACTAAAAAAAGTTTATGAAGTAAATCCAACCTTCCAATATCCAAAGTACCCACCTCTTCCATAACAATGTTTTAAAAACATTTATATCTATAGCTATTTTATTCCGTTTAATTTGAATTGAATTATGCTCCTTGGCATAAGCTTTTTAAGCATTTTGAATCTTTATTAAAATAAACAAAAACTCGTTTGTTAACGAGTTTTTGTAAAATTAAGATAATCCCTCTTATTTTAATTGATTTTGTAAATTCACCAACATCTGGTCTAATAGGTCTAATTGTTGGACAGCATGGTTCTCGGCTTCTGTAAACTGGTTAAGAAGGTCAGCTGCTCTTTTATCCTTTTGGGCCATCTCCGGTGCGTTTCCAATATTGACATTTAAATCGGCAGCCTCGGAAGCTTCTTGATGAAAGAGCTGCTGTGCCAGATTGGCATTGTTCAATTCCGCTTGCCGGAGATTATTGACAACATTTCGGATGGTTTGAAGTGTCTGATCTATTTGGCCGTTTAACATCTAGTCCGACCACCTCATATAATCAATTTCCGGGTCAACCTCAGGTTTTTCAGCATAATCGTCAGCTTTTTTCTCTTCTTGGCCGGTTTTATTCTCCAACTTAGAATTATCCGCAATATCATCAGTTATTGATTTGAGTGTATCTTTTTTCTTCCCCAAAATATATCCTCCTTTTTTAGGATTGTATAACATTAGCTTGTACCGTTTTTAAAATTTTTATCCGGCCGCTATTAATAAATAAGGCAACTGTATGACCTTATAGTATTTTAACTTCCGAATCGGACCAGATTTTTTTTACCTGATCGGAACGGGCTATTTCCGAAAGAGCCTCCAAAGGTAATTGGGCAACAATTGAAGGAACAAGCTTATTTTCCTTAATTATCTCTCCACCCAGAGTTTGAATTTCAGAATGAATTCGGTCATTTCCTTTTCCGGTTAACTCAATAATAACTCGACCAAAACTACTGCGCTTAACAAACTTATTATTTCTAAGTAATGGTGATAATTTCCTTTCCCAATCATTTTTATTGTACATTAATCTCCACTCCCTACCTGGACTATTTAAGTAGCGTTCTTAAAAGTTCTGCATTTTAGTAATAGTATATGTTAAAAAAATAGTGACGAATTAAGCTTAAGACCATTTTTACGATAAATTATTTATATAGACGGCGAAATAAACCTTGATTTATCACTAATTGCCTATACCTAAATAACTGGGACCGGAATATGATAATCTCAAGCAACATGAATATTTTGCAAGGAGGGATATACTTTGACCACTGCTGAAATTGATTATGCGACTGATAAACTTTACGCCAAATTTGGAAATGTCCCGGGAGTTGACCGCAATTTTATAAGAAAATGTTTACAAGGGATAGCATCTTTACGAGATAATGAGGTTGATGAAAAGATCAAATTATTTATGAGATTTTTATAACCTGTTAAATAAGCCCGGTAATACCCGGGCTTTTTGGTTAGAAATACAATAATATTTAATTTGAGACTGTAGTTAATGATGAAGAACTATTACTTAAGTACCTTATAATTTGAAATAGGATGTTATTTATATTGTCTCCAGCCGATATATTTTCAAAATTGTCTTTTGTCAATAAAAGTGAACTCAATAGCTTAAATAACTGACCCATATTTGGGATGATGCTAAAACCTTTATTCTTTTTTTTACGGGCATTTGGAAACATTTTATTCATAGCTAACATACCTGCTCCTTGAAGACTTCTTCCCAATCCAAGGTCACGAACTTTTTTTAATAAAAGATACTTAAGCCGGTTTGGTTGATAACTGGGATATTTCTGTAAAATAAGCGCCGCTCCTCCAGCTACCAAAGGTGTAGCGATGGAAGCTCCGGATAAGACGGAATAATCTTCATTAGTATTTATCGATGTTATGTTTTCTCCCGGCGCTACCAAATCAGGTATTAAAATACGTTGCCCACTCTTATTTCGGCTGAAACCATCCAATCGGCGATCGTGCGCCAGAAAAGTTTCTTCTTCATTCAAGGGGGCTACTTTTATAATCCAAGGATTTATCCCGGGTGAATTCAGTTGTTCGATACGTTGAGATTGATTCTCAACTGCCGTAAAAACAGTAATCCCTTTTCGCCAAGCCATTGATACGGCTCTACTTAATGGGTCAAAATAATATGAGTCCTGGGCAACTGTTCCTAAAGATAAGTTCATAATCTTAATATTCAAAATAGCTTGATTCTCAATGCACCATTCGATCCCGGCTGTTAAATCTGAAAGTAAGCCGGTTCCATCCCGGCCTAATACTTTTAAACCTACCAGCCAGGCTTCAGGAGCCATACCTTTCAATCTACCTCCGGAGGCTTTACCATTACCCGCTATGCTCCCAGCGACATATGTCCCGTGCCCATTATCATCATACGGAGCATTCTGATTTTTTACCAAATCGTTCCAAGCCAGTATCCTATTATTAGGAGTAATTAGATCTTCATGGAGATAAATCCCGGTATCCAGAAGGGCTATTACTACTCCTTTACCGGTATAACCGATATCCTGAACATCGGAACCGCCTAAAGAGGCGACCACTTTATCAAGCATCGAAAAAACCGTTGTATCATGCCATAACCTGACGACCAATGGCGAAGCGGCTAGCTTTTCCAATCCGACATATGGTATCTCGGCTGCTAAAAAAGGAAAACGGT
Organism: Bacillota bacterium; assembly: GCA_023435225.1. Classification (GTDB taxonomy): domain Bacteria; phylum Bacillota; class UBA4882; order UBA8346; family UBA8346; genus UBA8346. Next base: position 87,261 of record JAEYRX010000041.1, on the reverse strand, counting down.
ATAGCTCCCGTTTAAGTATGCCTTGACTTGTTTCTAATAAGTTAACTACTTTATCGCTTTTATTCCCTAAAGTCTCAACCAGTATTCGACAAGTGTTATCCGGCCGCTCTTTTAAGTACAAATCTCTGAGAACCGGCGATAGCTTTTTTACCCACCAATTACGGAACACTATCTCACCTCCAAACGGATAGTTCTAAACTATTATATTCGCAATTCATAAGTAGTTTCTGGAAAAAAGTCATATCTTTGCCTAAGCATTTTTTAATGAAACAATAAGTATTTCCTATAAAAAAAGCTGCCTCTTTTGAGACAGCTAGACGTATATTTTTCTATGGCGTGTATTACTAGCAGATACCACCGCCAAAGCATAATGCCAAAAGTATGAGGATTAAAAATAAACAGAACGGATTTCTAAAAATACCACCGAATATGTTTTGTAAGCCGCCTACATCAGCCATAAGTATACCTCCTTTGTGAATTTTGTACGCCTTATCGGCTTAATATAGTATATTACTCTTAGGCTCTAATGGTAATAGGCAAATAAAACATTTCTCAAATTAATATGTGCGGACAATTGCATTCTATTATTTTAGTTTCTACCTTACCCTATCTCCTAAATATCTCCGAGTCCAAATCCGAAGGTAAATAAATAGGCTGCCTCTTTTGAGACAGCCTGAGTATATATTTCCAATGGAAGTATATTAATAGTAGCCACCGCAACCAAAACATAATGCCAATAATACCAAGATTAAAAACATGCAGAAGGGATTACATAAGCCCCCGAAAACACCGTCAAATAGTCCTTTTAACGCATTATCCGCCATTTTTCACACCCCTATCTTTAAATCGAGCCTTTAAGAAGCTCTATATTTAAGTATATGAAACTAAACAACTAAATTCTCTAAGCCAATATCATATTTTATGTCATTAATAATTTTTAAGTTATAAGTATTTATATTAATATATTCTTTTAGGGAAGCGCTGATTAATCCGATTTTGTGCGAGCAAATATGCGGTATTAGGCATTTTACTAAGCACAAAATCGTCACTTATTCAGTTAATCAGCTCTTCCTTAGGTCTGAAAACCAGGTGAAAGCGTTTCTCATTCGGACATCAGAGTTGTCAAAATAGAAGCACCAGAATATTTTATCTTTCATAAAATGGCAATATCAATTTTCCGGAGGCTAATATGGGAAAAACAACATATATTGATTTATTAGCGAAAAATGGAATAAATGGAGCTCATCCCGGCAGGTTGGCGCTTACCAAAAAAATATTACGTAATGAAACGATTACCCCGGATATGAGCCTACTTGATGTAGGCTGTGGAACCGGGCAAACATCCGCATATATTGCTAAATATTATCCCTGTAAAATTGTTGCCATAGACATTAACCCGAATATGCTGGAAAAAGCCAGGCAAAAATTTGCCGATTATCAATTAGATATCCCATTAATCAGGGCAAATGCTATGGATTTGCCTTTTCACAAAGACTCATTCGATATTATACTGTCAGAATCAGTAACTACATTTACTGATAATATTAGGCGAACATTGCGCGAATATTCCCGGGTACTAAAACCTGGCGGAATTTTATTGGCAATCGAAGGGACTGCGCTTCTGCCATTGGAAAAAGCTGAAATAAAAGAACTGAAATCAATACTCGGGATTGCGCTTCTACCGACAAAGAATGAATGGTGTCAATTGTTTCAGGAAGTTGGTTTTAATTTCGTAAGAGTTCTCTATCAGCAGCCTATGAATTGGATGAGATCCTTTCCCTCCGAATCTGCTGAAGATTTCCAGGAATATAGAAAAACTATGTACCGAAACCGTAAGAAATTTGGTTTTGGAATCTACCGATGCACTGCATGAAGTAAACGGCCCGGTTTTCGGGTCACTAATGTTATAACCTATTTTCCCGTCTACAGAATCATAATACTCCTTGAATTGTCTTATAAATCGTTTACCAGAAAGTTAATCTCAAGTCTTCTGATTGCTCATATGATCTAAGATTGAAATAATTGGGGACTGCCATTTTAAGCAGCCCCTCCAGCTTATCCAAAAAAATGAATGGAAATTCAAGGATGTTTTAGGCATTTTATATAATTATAAGTTTCATTGGGTTACATTATTAAAAGAATCCATCCCCACCGCAGAAGCAACAGAGGAACAATACAGCCAGAATAATAATCCAAATCCACCTTCCACCTACGCCAAAGAAACCGTCAAACTTGGTATCCACCATAGACCGCTCACCTCCTGGGATTTTAGTTTCCTCATGCTTTTATTTTATGAGAATTGTTCAATTCATGGAATGTGACATTGTTAGAAATACAATATTAAATAGGAGATGTCCCAGAGGGAATCTGGGAACGGCACCTTTTACCATTTTCTTATACTATATTCTATTATCTTTTTCAATTCTTTATAGAAAAAAAGCTGCCCTAAATTTACTTTTAGGACAGCCCCATTTTTATTATAGATATTAAAGAGTTACCTTTTACTTAACGGCTTTTTTACCAGAGGTCCACTCCCGAATAATAGCCCATAGATTGCATCCTTTAGAGTGTTACTTTTCTTATTCTCCTCAAAAAAGCCGTCAACATTCAAAGCTCCGGAACCATATCCGGATTGAAAACCTAAGCCCCGAGAATTTCTCCTTAAGAAGCCTTTAATCTGATCCGGTTTTAAATCGGGCCATTGTTGATATATTTGGGCTACCGCTCCGGTTACCATCGGAGTAGCCATCGAAGTACCGGATAAGGACTTGTATCCTCCGCCTACCCGCAAGGAAGTGATGTTAGTCCCGGGAGCCAGTATATCCGGTTTCATTAAATTATCGATAGTCGGTCCTCTGCTTGATGAGTCATTCATTATATCATCATCAGTCTCTAAAGTATCTTTGTCGTCTAAATTTCCGACGGTTATGGCATTAGGACTGATACCCGGACTATTGATACTTCGAAAATCAGGCCCGTCATTTCCAGCGGCAACACAAACCACCATCCCCTTATTCCAAGCGGAAGATACAGCCCGGCAGAGAGGGTCTTCCCAGGCCGACTCCTCGGCAGCCGCCCCAAACGACATATTTATAGCTTTGATATTATAAGTCTCCTGGTTTTCAACACACCATTCAAGCGCAGAAATAGCGTCAGATATATTTCCGGCGCCTTCGTTATCCAAGACTTTTAAGCATACCAGATTAGTCTCCGGAGCCATTCCAATATATTTTCCGCGTGAAGTAACACCATTACCGGCTATGATCCCCGAAACGTGGGTGCCATGGCCGTTATCATCATAAGGAATCGGCCGTTGATTGACTAAGTCATTCCAGCCAACTATCCGATTGGTGGGATATAGTAAATCCGGATGCGTAAAGACACCCGTATCAATAACTGCAACTGTCACATCTTTACCGGTAAAGCCTAACTCATGGGCTTTAGCCCCACCGGCAGAGGGAATAGCCACATCCAACAAGGTCTTTACTTTAGTGTCATTCCATATTTTGCGGACATGTGGTAACATAGCCATAGCTTTAAAGGTCTCGTAAGGCGCTTCTATTACCATTAGCGGTATAATTCGTAATTCCCGGTGAACCTTTCCGGCGTTTTCTTCGACAAATGTCATAATCTTATCAGTATATGGACTAGCCATTTCTACAATAACCCGACATGCTTTTTCGGGGTTTTCTCTAAACTCCGGCTTTAGTAACGACCGGCATATTTTTTGAGTCCAGAGTGGCAAATTGATTCACCTCCCATATTGTTATTCCTAGTAACACCTATTGAGAACAACTTTTTCAATATCGTAGCACGACTCCAGCTACTTAATTCACCTAATATCAAACCCCGGCTTCGATATGTGATGGAATATTATAATCAAAATAAAAGCGGTTGTTTCTAACTAAAAAGCATGTTTTGAAATAGATATGCTTAAAATATCTAGTATTCATGAGAATTTATCATTATTGTATTATCATGTGTCACCAAAATGCCCATAAAAAAAGGTTGGACTTAAACCAACCTTTTATTGCCTGTTCGCTATTTTTTCATTTTCCGGATTGATAACTTTCAATTGCCTGGTAAATCGTTTTTATCAAGAAATCAACCTCATCTTTGGTATTATATAATCCTAAGGATGCTCTAACCGTATCCTTCAGTCCATACCTTTGCAATAATGGTTGGGCACAATGATGGCCGACTCGGACCGCAATCCCATGTTTATCAAGCTGTTGTCCCAGATAGTCCGAGGGGACACCGTCGATAACAAAAGAAAAAACTCCTGCTTTATGAGGGGTAGTCCCGATTACTTTTATTCCCGGTATTTTGTTAAAAAGGTCGGCGGCATATATGGTTAACTCTTTTTCATATTGTTCGATATGGGTCATACCTAATTTTTGCAGATAGTCGGCGGCCGCTCCTAAACCCACCGCATCGGCGATATTACCGGTGCCTGCTTCAAACTTATGCGGAGCTTCGTTATAAACCGTATGGTCAAAGGTTACATGTTTAATCATATTGCCTCCTCCCTGCCAAGGAGGCATTTCTTCCAGTAAGCTTCTTTTGCCATAAAGTACCCCTATCCCGGTCGGTCCATATATTTTATGCCCCGAAAAGGCATAGAAATCAGCATCCAATTCCCTGACATTCACCGGAAGATGTGGCAGACTTTGAGCTCCGTCTATTAAGACGGTGGCGCCGTAAAAATGAGCCATTTCAATCATTGTTTTTATCGGATTAATAGTTCCCAGCACATTAGAGACTTGGGTAATGGCTACCAAACGCGGATGCCGAGCCAATAATTTTTCATATTCGCCAAGTACTATCTCCCCTTGATCAGAGATCGGAATTTCTTTTATTATCATACCGGTATCTCTTTGGATTAACTGCCAGGGAACGATATTCGAATGATGCTCCATGGTTGATAGTAAGATATAATCTCCCTTTCCCAGCACCATCCGGCCATAAGACTGGGCTACTAAATTGATCGCCTCAGTAGTTCCCCGTACAAAAATAATCTCCTCCTTAGAAGAAGCGCCGATTAATCGCTGGACTTTCTCCCGGGCCCCTTCGTAAGCATCAGTAGCCTTAGTGGCTAAAGTATGGGCTCCCCGGTGAATATTGGAGTTATACTCCCGGTAAAATTGGTCCAATGCCGTAATCACCGGTAATGGCTTTTGAGTAGTGGCGGCGTTATCAAACCAAATAAGCGGGTAGCCGTTAATCTGTTGCTTTAGGATAGGAAAATCTTCCCGAATTGCAGTAATATCATAAGTGGCAATCGTTTCTTGATTAAGCGACTTTATATCATTCCAAACCGGTCTACCGGATAAAAAATAATAGGCTTGAGAGGCCTCAAAACCAGGTTCAGGAGATGAACCCGGTTTCGAATCAAGCTTCTTTGTTGATACCTGGGAGCGGTTATCCTGAACCGTTACCGGTCTAGTACTGATTTCCGCAGGAACTAGTGTATTTTGATACAATATATTAGCCAATTGTTTGATGGAATCAACATTATACATACTCATGATAATAACCCACCTCGACGTTTTCCAACATACCCAAAGCGTCACAAGTAAGAACCGCTATTGAAAAATAGAGGCTCACCACATAATGAGCGATGGATTTACAATCGATACCGCCAAATTTAACGGTTAAACTGGGTTTATATTGTTCTTCAGGGATTCCCGGTTGATGGAGGCCGATAACTCCCTGTTCAGGTTCACCTACCCTCATTAAGAGAATATTACTTGTTCCGGAGCAGCATAAATCGCTCCTGCATCTATTATTAACCATCAATTTATCAGTTGGTACTATTGGAACTCCACGCCAGGTTATAAAAGGTGATCCATATAGATTAACCGCCACTGGAGGAACTCCTCGTCTGGTACATTCCCGGCCGAATGCTGCTATTGCTTGAGGATGGGCTAAAAAGAAAGCCGGCTTTTTCCAAACTCTAGCCAGTAAGGCATCAAGATCATCCGGGGTCGGAGGGCCTTTCCGGGCGCGTATCCGCATTTCCGGAACCACCGAATTAACCAATCCAAAGTCTTTGTTATTTATTAATTCCCATTCTTGACGCTCCTGTATAGCCTCAACCGTTAACCGTAATTGCTCTTCAAACTGACACAACGGCGCATTATAGAGGTCGGCTACCCGGCTATGGATCTTCAAAATAGTCTGGATTAAACTTAATGGGTATTCCCTTGGGGTTTCGTCATAATCCGGGAAAGTCTGCGGGAGATCGGGCTCCCCATCATGACAGGATAAAAGGTCAATCGCCTTTTCGCCATATTCATTACAGCGCCCTGAAAGAATAGGGTTTTGTCCTTCATAAAGACCCGGATAATTGCCTTCCTGGCAACACTTTCTTTTATTAACACGGTAAACTCCGGCTTGTATCGGTACCCACGGTAAAAAGGTCAGTAACCAGCGTGGTGAGATCTCTTCCATCATCGGAACGGAGATAGTTTCGTGCGAGAGAAGCCGTGCTGCCGATGGTCTTAAACTAAACTGAATTATATTGTCATCTATATTCATCTTATCACCTGATTTCCAATTCTTTTTTAATAATACTTTAACTGCGAAACATTCAAGTGCTTTTGTCTTTGCTATTATTCTATGTGCTTAGGGATTATAGGTGAAAAATCAAGATTAGGCCGATTGCACAATTTAAAGTGCTAATTGGAGATACTCCGGGTTACCTTTTCCGGCGTATGATATTTACGAAAGGGGGGAGCCCAATTTTTAAGCGTGCTCTGGTATTATCCGCCGGTGGTAATAAAGGGGCCTTTGAGGCCGGGATTGTCTATGACCTCATTGTTAACAAGGGCCTCGAATTCGACTTGTTCTCCGGTTCCAGCGTCGGCGCTCTCAATGCTGCATTTTTAGCCCAAGGTGCCAACTGGGAGGAACAAGCCGCCAATGCGGAAATATTGAAAACTAAATGGCTAACTATCTCCGGCGACAAAGACATCTATCATTTTAAGCCCGGAAATATACTGGAATTACTCTTTGGCGGCGGACTTTATCAACCGGTGGGCCTAAAGAAATTAATAGAATCACTGGTCTGTCCTCTGCGGTTGGAAAAAGGGAAACCATTGCTTATCCCAACTGTTGCCTTGGAAGATGGTGAACTATATATCGCTGATAGCCGTAAACAAAAAGACCGCGATAATATAACCGGTTTTTTACTCGCCAGCGCCAGTATGCCGATATACTTTCCGCCGGTAAAACTCCGTGATAAACACTGGGTGGATGGTGGTTTACGTGATATTACACCTATAAACTTGGTTATTAATGAGTTCCCCACCGAAGTAGTGGTTGTAACTACTTATCCGATTACTAAGAAACTGGAACCGGTCTATCCCAAGTTCTCGAAACCTAACAATATTGTAGCGGTTATTCACCGGATTATTGATATTCTAACCTCGGAGATTGCCAGTAACGACTTATGGGCTACCCAGCGAATGATTAATACGTACCGGGGGATCGGGAAACCGGGCAGTCTTTGCATAATATCTCCCAAAGAACCCTTTACCGAGTCTAGTCTAGACTTTTCCCCCAAACTTCTCAAACAATACTTTAATTTGGGTGTTTATACCGCCCAAAACTTATAAAAATAGAGATTTATATAATCAAAAAAATTTTAATACAAATATGTTGTATATAGAATGAAGTAAATTTCTTTTATATGGTTTACATTCTTACTGCCGAATGTAAACAATTAAATATTGATATTTGCTTCACCTATTACAGCTGTAATTAGTTAAATCAAATTCATTAAAAGTATATAATGTATTCAAATCTTTACAAAGGAAATATAAAACTCCTTTAAATAGACCCGGAATTTTTCCGGGTCTATAATCTAATTTATATTAATACTAAAGGAAGTAAAGCCAACATTGCCATTTGCAACATGTTTCCGATATTGGCTTTTGGTTTTTCTTCTATTTCCTCATTCATATCTAGATCTTTCACATCTTTTTTGTCTTTTTTATTGTTCTTAATTGCCGGTTTCCAATTGAATAATTTTGCAATAATCGAATCTTTCCCGAAAAAAATCTTAAAGATGGGGTTTTGGTTAGTATTCTCTTTCTTCTTTTCCTCAAATATTGTTTCAATATTTAATGCGCCGGAACCTTCATAATTAGCTTGCATTCCCATTTTACGGGCATTTTTCATCAATTCCGATTTAACTTGATCCGGTTTAAACTCCGGATACTTCTGGAATATTTGAGCGACCGCGCCTGTAGCCATCGGAGCCGCCATTGAGGTGCCGGTCAGTGAACGATAACCGCCACCAACCCTCAATGAAGTAATCTCGGTCCCCGGAGCTAAAATATCCGGTTTCATAATATTATCAACGGTTGGACCTCGACTGGATGAATCATTAATGTTATCATCGTCTGTTTCTACTGTTCCTTTATCATCCAAATTACCGACGGTAATGGCATTTGGATTAATGCCCGGAGTATTGATACTTCCCATATCAGGACCATCGTTACCGGCTGCAATACATACCACCATGCCTCTGCTCCAGGCGGCGGTAACAGCTCGGCATAAGGGATCTTCTCTAGCCGAATCTTCAGCGGTTGATCCTACCGACAAATTAATAGCCTTGATATTATAATTCTTCTGGTTTTCGATACACCATTCAAATGCCGATATTACATCGGAGGTATTGCCGGCGCCTTCTTTATCCAATGCTTTAATCGCTACTACCTTTGCTTCCGGAGCTATTCCGGTATATTTTCCACGGGAAGCGGTACCATTACCTGCAATTATTCCGGTAACATGAGTACCGTGTCCATTATCGTCATAAGGAATATTACGTTCGTTGACCAAATCGTGCCAAGCTACAATTCTGTTTTCCGGGTAAACCAGATCAGGGTGAGGAAATAGGCCGGTGTCAATAACGGCAACCGTCACATCTTTTCCGGTGAATCCCATTGACTGGGTTTTTCCGGCTCCAACCGTCGGAACAGCGGTATCTAAAAGAGCCTTTACTCTGGTATCATGCCAAATTTTCCGGACATGGGGTGAAAACAACATATATTCAATGGCTGAATACGGAACTTCCACTACTACTAAGGGCATTAATCTCATTTCGCAGTGTACTTTACCTTCATTTGCTTCAATATAAGTTGCGACTCGATCCGTATAGGGGCTGGCCATTTCAACTATCAACCTACATGGTTTCTCCGGATTATCAATAAATTCAGGTTTTAATAAAACCGGTGAAAGTTTTTGCAGTATCCAATGTGGCAAATTTATCACCTCCTATCATTTGATGAAATATTATACTCATTGAAGAAAACGTTGTTTCTGGAAGAAAAGCATGTTTTGATACAAAAATCAAAAAAATGCTTATCTAAGGAAGCGCTGATTAATCCGATTTTGTGCAAGCAAATATGCGGTATTAGGCATTTTGCGAAGCACAAAATCGTCACTTATTCAATTAATCAGCGCTTCCCTAATCAATACTTCTAACCTATCCCGGCAAAGCCTGAACCTAAAAATCAATCCCTTTAATCCGTTTCACTCCTGTAGACGGGATTAACACGGATTTATATGATTAAATATTCATATATCGTTGGATTATTACAAAAGCCATTAACAAAACATGGTCATTTTTAGGCTTTAGGCCAAACACCAATGTCCTATTGGAACCATAACATATTTTAAGAAGGGGGTACTGGTTTTGGATACTAAATATCTGCAGATGTTAACCAACAAATATACCGGCATACCTTATAAACATGCCGGCAGGGATTTAACCGGTTTGGATTGTTTGGGATTAGTGCACTTTTTTTATCAGGACTATGGTATTAAAATTCCTGATGGGGATGGAAAGGAATATTCTCTCCTTTGGTACCAAAAAGACCCCGAAAGATATCTCCGGGGAATTATGAAAGTAGGCACTGCCGTTCCGGTCGATGATTTAAAAACGCTCGACTTTGTTTTTTTTAAACTAGGTAAATGCGTAAGCCACGGTGGTATCATGGTTGATTCCGAGCATTTCATCCATGTCCTTCAAAATGGGTTTGTCCATATCAGTCGGTTGGATCGGAACTGGCAAAGACGTTTAGTTGGGGCTAGAAGGCTGATTTCATAATACATTTTATTAAGTATTGTCCATAATTGACTTAACAACTTGATCAAATGGGAGTTTCCCTATTTGCTCCATGATCTTATCCAATTGAGTTTTTCTTTTTAATGATCCGGAAAGAACAATTTGTATTACTTGATCCCGACTGACTAAAACCGAATCAACATTCAACACTCCTCCGAGAAAGCCTGCAATAATCAATAACTGTGATGGAGTTAGATTAATGCACCTGCCTTTTTCAGCATCCTCTTTCTCCCCATCTTTTTCCTTTTGTCTATTATCTTTGTTCCGATAATTTTTCTTACAGTATTCATTGTCTTTATGGTTCTTATTTCGACAATCTTTACTGACTTTTTTGGATGCTTCATCTTCTGTCCGGTCCTGTATGTCTTTTTTATCTCCTATGTCCTGTTTTTCATAGATAGAGTTTAATTGTGCCATAAGTTTTCGAATCTGATTTAACTCGTCTTTTGAAAACACGGTATTTTCTCTCCTTAACCTGGCGCAATTATGACTGGGGTTGAAACTTCAACCTGTATGGCAAGTCCAGCAGCAAACTCTATAAATAAAGCACTAATAATAATTAATAGAATAATGTGTCGGCTTTCTTCCAGCGTAACCACAAGTTAGCCTCCCACTATCAGTATTTGGTACTGATAGTATATTAAACAACCAGGAGAATTGGAACGTTCCATTTGAACCTATACCCTTTAAAGATTATGCCTGATGCCTTTTCATTACATAATATTCCAAAGGCAATAAGGCATTTTCAATAAATCCACATACTCTATAATAAAGAATTTGTAAATGACTATCAGATATATAATAAATGGAATAATGTAAGCAACCCAATCCAAACGAATATTATGGAGGTGAATAAGATGGGTTTTACAGGCGGATGCTTTGATGGTATAGGATGTAATTGGATCTGGTGGATTATAATAATAATCCTATTCTTATGTTGCTTTTGCGGCGGTGGCTTCATTTAGCTACCAAACACAAACACTTCCTCCTAAAACCAAGAGATACCTGTTGTTTTTTGCAGGTATCTTTTTACTTTATCCTTCATTTAGCAAATAATTAAACTTTCGCAAGTTGTATAAATACTTCACAATAAACAATAAATTTAGCCTTCAAAATATTTTTGTGAAATGGACATGTTATATTTATATAATTTTAACATTTTCATGTCAGCAAATTTTGTTGTATACAATGAACTTGTGTTAATACTATTGACATATATCTCTCAAGAACATACAATTTTATTATAGCGAAAATGGTTTCCGCAATACGAAATAAGGAGGATTATAAATGAAAAATGCCGTTTTAATTAGAGATAGTGTTGCTAAACCTGTTGAATGCTCCTTAACAATCTTGGAAATCATGGCCCAACAAAATTCAGCTCTATCATTAAATAAAATCAGTCAACTTTCCGGGCTAAGTATCAAAACTACTCAACGTTTACTAAATACGTTGTGTGAAACCGGTTTTATTGAGCTGGATCAAAAAAGTGAATCCTATAAGTTAACCCTCAAAGCCTTTTTAATCAGTACTATTGCAACAAATGGTTAATATAGTTTATTAATTAAAGGAGTTTCATAATTTTCGGTTACATTTCTCCATTAATAACTTCCAAGAAAGGAGAATTAACCATGGACGATATCCGGATATCTTCCGGCCTGGATAGTCTCGATCAGCTTCTGGACGGATTCCGTCTAGGTGACAATGTAGTCTGGCAAATCGATAATATTGAAGACTATCGGTATTTTGCCAATATTTTTTTAGTAAAAGCTCTTAATTCCCATAAAAGAGTTGTATATTTACGTTTTAGTGAACATTCACCTATTATCAATCATTTACACGATAATAAGTTTTATGGAGAATATAAGCTGGATGCCGGGTTAGGCTTTGAAACATTCTCAACCCAGGTCCAAGATATTATTACCCGTGAAGGAGAAGGAGTCTTTTACGTATATGACAGCCTTTCCGAATTATTATCGGAATGGTCCACCGACTTGATGATCGGTAATTTCTTCGCAGTTACCTGTCCTTATCTATATCAATTAAACACTATTGCTTTCTTTGCAATTAATAGAGGGCGTCATTCTTATCAAACTATTGCCCGAATCAGAGAAACGACCCAAATTTTGCTGGACTTATTTAATCAAGATTATCTCTATATTCACCCGTTAAAAGTTTGGAAACGGTATTCTCCGACCATGTTTTTACCGCATGTTTTAAATGAAGACAAACAGACTTTTAAACCCTTAACCAATAGCGCCGATATAGCCCGTCTCCTTAACTCCAATCATAAAACCGGAGCTATGGAACGGAAATTAGACTATTGGGACCAATTTTTTATAAAAGCCGCGAAAATTTCCGAAGAAGCCCATAGTGGTCAACCCGAAGCCCAAAGGCAAGTCCAGGCTGTCCTGGCCCAATTAATCCGTATGCTGCTGGGCCGGGATGAAAAACTAATAGCTCTAGCCGAAAAATATTTTACAATAGATGATTTATTGACTATTAAATCCAGACTTATCGGCTCCGGTTTTATCGGTGGTAAAGCAGCCGGACTTTTATTATCTCGGGCAATTTTAGCCCAAGATCAAGAAACCGATTGGAATACTATTTTGGAACCGCATGATTCTTTTTATATCGGTTCCGACGTTTTTTACACATACTTAGTAGAAAACGGCTGTTGGCAATGGCGCCTGGAACAAAAAAAACCGGAAAACTATTTTTCTACCGCTGTAATCTTAAAAGAAAAAATCTTATCCGGTCGGATTCCGGAGTTTATTCGGGAACAATTTCTAGAGATGTTGGAGTATTTTGGTCAAGCGCCAATAATTATCCGATCGAGCAGTTTATTGGAAGACGGCTTTGGAAACACCTTTGCCGGCAAATATGAGAGTATTTTCTGCGTTAATCAAGGAAATCTTTCCGACCGTTATGAATGTTTAATTCAAGCTATCCGTCAGGTATATGCCAGCACTATGAATGAAGATGCCCTTGCTTATCGCCTTCACCGTGGTTTGGCCCAAAAAGACGAACAAATGGCTTTGCTGGTTCAAAGAGTCTCCGGAGGTTACCATAACTCTTATTTCTTCCCGGACTTGGCCGGGGTTGGTTTATCCCGCAATTTATATGTCTGGAAACCAAATATAGACCCTTCAGCCGGTATGTTAAGATTAGTATTGGGGCTTGGTACCAGAGCAGTAAACAGAACCGGCGATGATTACGCCAGATTTGTGGCTTTGGATCAGCCATTATTATCAACCGCAACAACTCCGGCTGAGCAAAAAACCTTTTCTCAACACTCGATCGATTTATTAAGTTTAGAGCAAAACTCTCTGGCAACAATCTCCCTCGAAAAGTTGGCGGAGCAGAAAGAACTGATCCCTGATTTAACTATGTTTACCACCGAGGATTCTTCGGTATTCAAAGTTTGCGACTTCAAAAATCTTCTTAGCCGGATCGATTTCCCGGAAACAATGCGGAAGATACTCCACACTTTACAAACTGCCTATAATCATCCGGTTGATACTGAGTTTACTTGTAATTTTTGTTCAAAAACCAAATTTCTGATAAACTTGTTACAATGCCGTCCGTTGCAAGTTAATACTAATCAACAGAGAATTATTATCCCCAGCTCAATTCCAACCAATCAAATAATATTTAAAACCATCGGCAAAACCATGGGCGGAAGTCTAAAACTACGCATCAAACGCATTATTTATATCGATCCCCATAATTATGCCGCTTTAAACCAATCCGCAAAATATACCGTAGCCCGGTTAATCGGCAAGATCAATCAGCTGATTACCTCTCAAATAGTAGAACCTACCGTCTTGTTAGGTCCGGGAAGATGGGGCACCAGCACTCCAAGTTTAGGCGTTCCGGTTAACTTCTCTGAAATCAATAAAATAAAGGTTCTCGGTGAGTTAACCTTTACAACCGGTGGTTTCATACCGGAATTATCATATGGAACCCACTTCTTTCAAAATATGATGGAGAATGAACTTTTTTACTTGATAATCTCCGATTCCGACTCGGAGGCCGTTTTTAATTACTCGTTTTTTAAAGAATCACCTAATCAATTAGGAAATTTAATAGAGAATAGTGAACAATGGCAAAGCGTAATCCGGGTAATTAATGATAATGATATATCCGGGAATATTCTTCTTTATGCTGATGCCGTTCGCCAGAGAACTCTTTGCTGGATTGAAACATCTTCATAAGATTTTTAATTTCAGCTTTTCAGATTATTTCATTTTCTCATTAATCAATGTGCTGCTTTAGGCAGCTTTTTTTATTTTCTAAAAGAGTATTTATTTCATCCAATATACAATATACAGTATCCAAATATTTAACTTTTAATTATCAGTTCCCTCACTTGACATATACTTCTATATTGCATAAAATCATATTATGAAATTTATTTTCACTATGTGAAAATAGATCTGAGTAATACCAAATATTACATTTGGTTAAACTGAATATATCAAAAGAAAGGTGGAAATCAATTTGTCGTTTGTTAATGAATTAATGGAAAAAGTAATTCGCCGTAATCCGAATGAGCCGGAGTTTCACCAAGCTGTCAAAGAAGTACTCGAATCTTTGGAACCGGTCATCGCCAAACATCCCGAATTTTTTAAAGCCGGTATTTTAGAGAGAATCGTTGAACCGGAAAGACAAATCATTTTTAGAGTCCCTTGGGTTGATGATAATGGTCAGGTTCAAGTCAACCGTGGGTTCCGGGTCCAATTCAACAGTGCCATCGGTCCCTATAAGGGCGGTTTACGTTTTCACCCCTCAGTTTATGTTGGAATCATCAAGTTCTTAGGCTTTGAACAAATATTTAAAAACTCTTTAACCGGCCTCCCAATCGGTGGCGGTAAAGGCGGTAGTGATTTCGACCCCAAAGGAAAATCCGACGGCGAAGTAATGAGATTTTGCCAAAGCTTCATAACCGAATTATACCGGCATATGGGCGCTGACGTTGATGTTCCAGCCGGAGATATCGGAGTAGGCGGACGTGAGATCGGATATATGTATGGTCAATATAAGAGAATCACCAAACTTTATGAAGGTGTTTTAACCGGAAAGGGTTTGACCTGGGGCGGCAGCTTGGTTCGGACCGAAGCCACCGGTTATGGTTTATGTTACTTTGTGGATGAAATGATTAAAGATAAAGGAAAATCCTTCAAAGGAGCTACTGTAGTAATCTCCGGTTCCGGAAACGTTTCAATTTATGCCACTGAAAAAGTACATCAACTTGGCGGTAAAGTAGTAGCTGTAAGTGATTCCAATGGTTATATTTATGATCCCAATGGAATCAACCTGGAAACACTAAAACGGATTAAAGAAGTCGAACGGAAACGAATCAGTGAATATGTAAAAGCTCACCCCAACGCCAAATACACTGAAGGTTGTTCCGGAATCTGGACCATCAAATGTGATATTGCACTCCCTTGCGCTACTCAAAATGAGATTGACGAAGCTTCCGCCAAAACATTAGTTAAAAACGGATGCTGGGCAGTGGGCGAAGGCGCAAATATGCCGTCAACTCCTGAAGCGATCAAAGTCTTCCTAGATAATAAGGTTCTATTTGGACCGGCCAAAGCAGCCAACGCCGGTGGCGTGGCCACATCCGCTCTGGAAATGTCCCAAAACAGCATGAGATATTCCTGGACGTTTGAAGAAGTTGATGCCAAACTCAAAAACATTATGACTAACATTTACAAGAACGCCAGCAGCGCAGCCAAAGAATACGGTTATCCGGATAACCTGGTTGTGGGCGCCAACATCGCCGGATTTATGAAAGTTGCTGAAGCAATGAAGGCCCAGGGAATCGTATAATTAATAAATTAAAAGTAAATGCAATTCTTTAAAAAAAGGATTCAACCAGAGCGGTTGAATCCTTCGCTTTATTTTAACTTAAATCAATTTTAACGGTATTTTCCCTTCTACAAACCCTAGCTTTTGAGAAACTTTATTGGAAATGTTAAGAATTACCGGTAAAATTTCATCTTTAATTCGCTCTTCCGGCATTCGTTGGACCGGAGCTGATACACTTATGGCAGCCTGTACCCGGCCTTCAAAATTACGGATAGGCGCAGCAATACAAGTTACACCTTCATCTCGCTCGGAAAAGTCCAATGCATAACCATTTTTCTTAATTTTATTTAACGTATCAATTAGTTTTTCGATATCAGTTACCGTGTATTCGGTAAATTTGATGAAATCTACATTAGATAACCTCTTACGTAATTCTTCAGTTGACAAGTCAGCCAACAACACTTTTCCGGTTCCGGTACAGTAAGCGGGTCCCCTACTCCCTACCCGGGCAAACATCTTAACAATTACAATATTAGTGGATTCAATCTGATCGATATAGACAACTTCCGGACCATCCAATACCGCCAAATTAATAGTCTCATTAATTTGCTCCGATAATTCTTTCAAAAAAGGTCGGACTATTGTTCTTAGATCATTAATCATTAAGGCGGCATTCCCAATTTCAAAAGTTTTGACACCTAAACGATACCGTAACGTTACGGAATCTTGTTCCACAAAACCCTTATACATCATGGTAGTAAGCAAACGATGTACTGTCGTCATTTTTAAACCGGCTTTCTGGGCCAACTCCGAAAGGGAGATGGGACCGTTCTCTTTGGCCATCAGTTCCAACAACATTAAGGCTCTAACAACTGATTGTACCGTTTCACCGGTTTCGTCATCTTTTCGATATCTACTCATAGATGCTCCTTTATATAATGATTTCCATATTTTTACATAACAATGCCCAAAAAGACACCATTTAACCTCAAAGTAACACAATATTAAAGAATAGTCAAGCTCGGTTTTCCGTATATTGAAAATTAGTTTCAATATATTATATAATTACAAATATACTAATTTTTTATAATAAGAGAGTTTCATAATTACTTTTCTTAAAATTTCTCTTATATTATATTTGTAACATTAATTTAACAAAATATAATTTAAGAATGCCGATTTTATTAAAAGTTAAGGATTATTATCAATATCTATAAATGGAATAAACTCCTTTAGTTAGGTTGTTAATTGTAAGAAACAATACGCTCAAAGGATTACGGATAATCGGAGGGCGATTAATCATTGAAAAAATCTTTGATCTCGGAAATCCAGCGAGTGCAACTATGTACTATTCTTTCATTTTTACTAATAGCTCTTATTTTCGGTATTATAATATCTTGTTTTTTTTCTCTACTTACCGAATTATTCACCAGTTTTATACTATTAGTGCTATCTGCCGGATACTTTTCTTTTATCATCAGCCGGGTAATGAACCGGAACATCAAAAAAAATATTAACCAGCTCTTCTTTCTTGATCAAACGATTCCTCCTATATTCGATTATGAAGAATTTGAGAAAGTAGCTGATATTAATAGCCAAAATTTTCTTAAGTTAAATTTAGCTCAAGAAGCTTTGCGCCATAGCACCCGGCAAATCTCCAATATTCTCGACAGCATAACCGACGCTTTTTATGCTATAAATAATAACTGGCGTTTTATTTACTTTAATGAAGAGGCTGAACGGCTCTGGCAGATAAAAAAGGATACGGTAATTAACAAAGTTATCTGGGATGTCTTTCCCGAATTCTTGGAGTCAACCTATTATAATCAGCTTTATCAAGCATTTATTAAAAAAGAACCTTTTCATTTCGAGATATTACTACCTAACTTTGAATACTGGTTTGAAGTTCACGTTCATCCCTTCCCGGATGGTCTTGCCTTTCACTTTCATGATATTACCAAACGGAAAATTACCGAAATTGAATTAATTCAGGTTAAGGAAGAGTTAAATGCCGAAAGGGAACGGTTATTAGTAACCTTGAGTTCAATAGGAGACGGAGTAATTGCTACCAATCAAATTGGCGATGTGGTGATGATAAACAAGATCGGGGAGGAATTGACAGGTTATACCAATGAGGAATCCTTTGGAAAAAGTCTGGATAAAATCTTCTATGTTATTGATGACAAAACAAGTGAATCGTTTGAAATATACAAAACAGTTCAAGAAATAGGTAATATTTTTTACTTAAATAACGCTGTCCTGGTAAACAAAAACCTAATCGAATTGAATATCTCACTAAGCTGTGCCCCAATCAAAAATCCCCAAAATGTTCATCTTGGGGTAATTGTGGTATTTCAAAATATTACTGAAAAAATAAAATATGAGAGTGAACTTCTTAAAACGGAAAAGTTAGAATCGCTGGGAATTCTAGCAGGTGGAATCGCCCATGATTTCAATAATATTTTAGCGGCTATCTTAGCTAATATTCAATTAGCGTTGCTAAAACTTAAAAGCGGTAAAGATATAAAAAAATATCTTTTTGATACGGTTGAAACCACTAAAAAAGCCAGTGACCTAACCAAACAATTACTTACATTTTCCAAAGGCGGTTCTCCGGTAAGAAAAACCACTTCAATAGCTGAAATATTAAAAGATACTGTAAGTTTTGCCTTAAGTGGTTCAAAAGTTAAATGCTTGTTTTATTTGTCTGATGATTTATGGAATGCCGAAATCGATGAGGGTCAAATAAGTCAGGTTATTAACAACTTAATAATAAATGCCAAACAAGCCATGCCCAAGGGTGGTTATATTGAAGTATCGGCCCGGAATGTTAAGATAGATACTGATAGCCGGTATAAAGCCGGTAATTTTATCAAATTAGCTCTTAAAGACTACGGTATCGGTATCCCCCGCGAACATCTTACCAAAATCTTCGATCCCTTTTTTACTACCAAAAAAGAAGGTTCCGGTCTGGGATTGGCCACTTCTTATTCAATTATTAAGAAACATGATGGTTATATCGAAGTAGAGTCCAAGGAAGGAGTGGGAACCACCTTTATCATTTATTTACCGGCAACTTCTAATCCGATTCCCGGTTCTCGACCTAATCCTGAAACAATCTATTATGGAGAAGGGAAAATTCTCTTAATGGATGATGAAGATAATATCCGGAAAGTAGTTGGTGACATGTTACGTTATTGTGGCTATGAGGTTGTATTAGCCAAAGATGGCGAGGAAGCCATTGATTTATATACGCTGGCAAAAAAAAACGGCGCTCCTTTTGACGCAGCTATTATGGATTTGACTATCCCCGGAGGTATGGGTGGTCAGGAGGCAATAGCACATCTTTTGGACATCGATCCTCATATCAAAGCGATTGTTTCCAGTGGATATGCCAATAATCCCATCATCGCCGACTATCGTCGCTTCGGTTTCTGTGGAGTAGTTACCAAACCTTACAAACTTGATGAACTAAATGATCTGTTAAATCAGATTATCAGTAAAAAACAATTGAAATTATTCTAAAGTAATCTTCTCTGTGTCTTTGTGCCTCCATGACTAATTATACTTATTGCTTTTTAGGGAAGAAATAAAAAACACTGGCGAAATCTGAAATTTGTATTATAATATATATTGTTTTATTTTAAAAATTAGTTTTAGAAACGAGGCGATATATATGAATCATTTTGTAATGGATGCTTTTAATGGGTATCGTTCCCGTTTGGATGATATCATGCTGGTTCATGAGATCTTGGAAGAACTGCCGGTTAAGTTGGGGGTAAAAACCGTTATGCCGCCGTTTATTCTTCCCTATTACAACGGTATTATTCCTGAGGATTGCGGCATAAGCGCCTTCGTTTTTTTGGCTGGCGGACACTTTACTATTCATACCTTTTCCTTCCGGGAAGTGTATTTTGTTGATTTGGTCTCTCCGGACCCGATAGATACCGCTAAAGTTGAAGGTCTAATTCGGGGCGCCTTTCCGGCAGAGCGGGTATCATCCTACCTTTTAGAACGGGAACGTAAAGAGAGTTACCCAAAGAAAATCGAAATCAATGAAGCGGAAGATTTCGGTCCTCATGTCTTTCTGGATTTTAAAAACTATAATGGCCCAAAGACTATGGATGGTCTTTTCGAGCTCTTTGATTCGATGCCTTTTAATATTGGGATGACTCCAATTATCCGCCCGTATGTGGTTAAAAATATGGCCGGATCGGAGCAGGTGACTTCAATTATGACAATGATTGCCGAAAGTCATATCAGTCTTCACTATTTTGAGCAGTCCCAGCGGGCCTATTTGGACCTTTTTTCCTGTCGTTTCTTCAACTACGATGAAGTACTGCCCAAATTGAAGCAAGCGTTTAATAGTGAAGTTACCAACGAGACATTGATCTCCCGCGGTAGCAAATATCAGCAATTTAAAAACATCTCCGACGCCCAGGCTAATAACTCCCGGGCTTGGTTGGAAAACGTTTATAGAAAGTAAAATATTGTATTACAAAAAGCACAGTGAAAACTGTGTTTTTTGATGTTTTCGGAGTTTTCCGTATAAATTCTTTAAAGAGTCACATTCAGAGTCGAGCGTTCCGGAACAATCCGCTAAAGATTATACCCCTTTTCTTTTCTTTACTTTTTCTTTTTTTCAAGATAAAATTTAATATATGTGGTTTAAACAAAATTTAAAGATTGTTTTTCACTATTAATTGCTCTCCGCCTATCATACTCTAACTAACGAGGTGAAAAAGATGATTGACAAGAGCGATAAAATCATTAAACAACGGCGGCATGGTCCGGACATTCTGGTGAAGTTAATCCATTGGACTGGGGTCGCAGCTTGGCTTTTAATGTTTATAGCAATTATAATCGCCGACAAAGCCCGGCCGGAATTACCTACTTTGTTTGACCGGATTTTTAATGTTCAATTACGGACTACTTGGGATTCGGACCTGTTAAGGTATGTCTTTATTTTAGCGGGGATTATTTTTGCCATTTGTACTATCGGCCTTTTTCTAAACACCAAAAGGCATCACCGGAAAGATGACCATTATAGCAAATCGCTTATTATTATGAAGTTTATGTCGGGATTAGGAATTATACTTTGTTTATATTATTTTAGAACCTGAATATAAATATGGAGGCCTTATTAAATGTGGCATTGTAAAAGAAACAATATTGAAGTTTTTTGGGAATATAAAGATAATTGGGATAAACGTCAACTAAGCGGCAAACAATTCCCTGTTTGTAATAAATGGAATAATGGACGGTGTTTGGAAGACAAAAAACCCTGTGAAAAAGGGGGCAAACATAATATTGAAAAAATAGCGGATTCAACCAAATTATCAGATGAAAATCCCTAAAACCACCTGTGCTAAATCGGGATCGAACTGGTTACCGGCACAACGTAAAATTTCTTCCAGAGCTTACTCGTGAGAAATAGCTTCCTGAAAAACCCGCTTATTGGTCATAGCATCATAGGAGTCCACAATAGAAATAATTCGGGAGATTTATGGAATTTCTTCCTGCTTCAAGCCTTGCGGATAACCCGTTCCGTCCCACCGTTCATGATGGGCTAAAATCGCTTCCGCAATATGAGTCAAATCAGGAATGGCTTGAATAATTCGGTGGCCGATAATGGGATGATTTTTCATTATTTTCCACTCTTCCGGAGAGAGCAAGCCCGCTTTACTTAGTATTTCTTCAGGAATGGCCATTTTACCAACATCATGAAGGGTTGCCAGCAGCGCCAGGTCATTCATTTGGTTAGCGGCAAGTCCGATTACCCGGCCCATTTTAAAAACAAGTTCGGTTAAGCGTTGTGCATGTTGCTCCGTTTCATAACTCCGTTCAAAGAGAGTATGCTGTAAAGATGAGATAATAACATTGCGTGAACTCTTATTTTCCAGTAGTTTATTGCGGTACATCCGCTCATCGGCAATTTTAAAGATTTCTTACAGATTTTGATTGGAGATTTCTTTAACCGTATATCCTAAAGCAATTTTTGGTTGTATCGGGACGAAGCTGCTTTCCTGACAGGCCTTTTTTACTCTATGACAAAAATTTTCCGCCAATTTTGCTCCGGTATGAGGTAGAATGACTAAAAATTCATCTCCACCCCTCCTGATTATCAAGTCATCGTCGGTACAAGATTCATGAAAAAGTTGAGCCATCTCCTTAAGTAGGTCATCACCGGTTTTATGCCCAAAAGCATCATTTATAAATTTGATGCCATTCATATCCCCAATTACGATACTAATTGGTAAATTGTGTCTCTTATAAATGTTTTTTAAGTGTGCATCAAGATACCTCCGATTGTATAAGCCGGTCAAACTATCGGTAAAACTCATCATTTTTAGGGCTACTTCCGCTTGTTTCCGTTCGGTAATATCACGGATAGTACTCATCAGAACCTGTTCGTTTCCAATGATGGCTCCTACAGAGTATACTTCAACCGGTATCGGCGTTCCGTCTTTACGATAATGGAGAGTTTCAAATGCAATTCCTTTCTTAATCGCCTCAGCCATTTGCTGCTCAATTACTTTTTTATCGTCACTTCGGAGCTGAAAAAGGCTAATACCCAGTAACTCTTCCTTAGCATAACCATATTTCTCAATAGCTGTCCGGTTAGCATCAATAATCCGACCATCCAAGTTATAAAAGAAAATAATATCTTTGGAGTTTTTAAAGAGAGTACTGAATCGTTCCGTAGAAATATCTCTTTCTTTTCCCGCCTGTTCAACCATTAAAATTAACATCGAAACAGTCGTAACAAAGGCGAAGGGACTTCCGATCAAATATCCAAAAGGAGCTAAGTCTGGTATATAACGCAAAATAGCCCGGTCCAACTTGTGTAACCCCAGAGTAACATACTCCAACCCAATACCCGGCCGACGGTATATTCTTTGGTAAGTTTCATTCTTAAGAGCAGAAAACCGATAAATATTTGAAATAAACCGAATGTAACCGCTGTTGGTATGTTAGCTGTTCTTGGGTCATTAAAAAAACATACGAAGGAGAGTGTACCGCTCAGATGATAATGGTAATCAGTGAAAGCAAGAGAGCATTTAACAAAGGAGTTCCTCCACCGGTTAGAGTAATCTTTTTTAAGTATCGACACTTTTGAAAATTTCTTTAAACTAATATTAAAACAAGACAACCGGGCTGTAAACAGCCCGGCTAAAAGTTGAAAGCTATCTTTTCCCAAAAATGGGGATTGTGATTTGTGATTAATCCGTGATGAAGTTACGAATAAGCCTTGCGGCCTACTGTTTCTGTTCCGCCTTATCTCCGACTGCAATCACATACTTGGAATTCAATTTGGTCACCACGGTACAGGTTGCCGATTTCGCCTTCACTTCAGTTACCTTGATCTCGGCTACCGGCTCCGTTACTTCATCAATAACTTCACCAGTATCGGGATCTTTCACCACATCCAGTACGTGCTGGACAATGAAGACCATTCCGGATTTGATTCCGGACTCTGAACCAATATTGAGGATCACCCGGCTACCGCTGGCATAGGCCACGGCCCCACTTAGTTTACTAGCCTGGACTGCTCCGCCGCTGTATGCTTTTTCTCCCAATTGCTTGGCTACTGAAGCAACCGCGTCGCGAGTGGCTGTCCCTAAGTCGGTCTGGCGGAACTCATCGCTGCCGAAGGCAATGGCGTCCCATTTGTACGCTACTTTAACGTTGGCAGTGCTTTTATTGCCTTTTCCGGTTACACTGGAAATTATCTCGGCACTGCCGGTATCGACCAACCGGGCGTCAATCGCCACGTTGGCCTTGGTGCTTTTCACTCCCAGGCCGAGACCTTTGGTGAGGCTTATACCGCCGACTTCGGTGCTTTTGAAACTGAATTCGGTCACCCGGCCCATGACCAGGTATTGGACACCCAAAATCTTGCCGATCTTGGCGGCGCTGTTGTTGTCAACCCGGCCGCTGGTTCCGAAATTTTGCTCATTCAATACTTTATCGATTTGTTCCCGTTCAATCAACCGAAACTTGCCGGTCTTTAACAGTTCGGTAACCAGCTCATCGGAGATTCCCTTGCCCACATCCCAATTATTTTTCCACCAGCGGTCCTTAATCGAACCGTCGTCAAAGGGCAGGACGGCGATTTTGTAAAGAGTCCCGGCGCCAAAAATAGGAAAATTGGGCATACTGGAAATAAAAATGATCATGAAAGTCAAGACGAGTCTACGGTTCATTATTTAAATCACTCCTTTTTTGATATTTCAGGTCAAAGTTGATGTTGAACCCTGTATGCTCTGTGGTTAAAAAATATCTATACCACAGAGACACAGAGTACTCAGAGATTCAGTCAAACATTAAATTGCCTGCAAATCCCAGTCCATCGCCACCTTAGTTCCGTTAGTTTCCGGGATGGTTTTGGAACCGCTCAATTTAGTTAAAGAGACCGGCAGGGGAATATCAGCAGCGGTTTGCCCCATGATTCCGTAAAAATCGTTGAATTTGCCATCCTGGGTGGTGATTTGGGCGGGTATCTTATCGATAGGTCCCGCAGTCACGGCATACTTCCGCTTGGCCATGTCAATCATCAAAGTGATCCCGGTTTCAGAGTCCTTGGTGGTCCGCGCCGGGCAACGGACGGTGGCGGACGAATCCTGCACCTCGACGGACGTAGTGACGGAGATATCGTCTTGATTCATAAAGTGATAAGGATTGGCTTTCTTACCTCTGACGATCAGGAGAAAGTTTTTATAAGTCACCGACTCATTGACTTTAGCTTCAGCAGTATTGTGAGTCCTTTTCAGAGTGATGGTTCCTTTGTACTTCTGGGGTATCGTTCCGCTCCCTGCTGCCCTTACTTGGATATTAGCGACTATGGGGAACACTCCGGCGGCCAGAAATACGAACACCAAGATTAGAGTTTTAGCGGTTTTTTTAAACATGAAAAATCCTCCTTAAATGGTTTTATGTTAGGGTTTTGTAAAACCCAAAACTCATTGATATAACTGCATTTTTATAATTACCGGGGCCGGATATTTCATCCCATTTTCAGGGCCCTTCAGGGTCCTTGCGTCTTGTAGCCGGAGGGCTTTAGCCTCCAGTCGGTATTCATTTTTACCGTCGCTATTAGGCCTAAAACCAGATCCCTCGCCCTTTAAAAGGGAAACCACCATCCTCCGTGGTCTATTTTTATAAAGCTTGCAAAGCCTCACTAATCTTCAGTCGAGTAGGCCAAGGGAACTTCTCTTTCAGCCTCTCACAGAACCGTACGTGAAGCTCTCACCTCATACGGCTCTTATCCAGCCGTTAGATTGATTTGCCAGTTTGCAAATAAGGTGGGTTCCCTTTTTACTATTGACTTTATCCAGCGATTGGCTTTCCGAAAACTATGCTTGAAGCTCTTATACTTATTAACTGCCCAGCTTACCAGGATATCGTCTACCAGAGTCAGTGTCGGATAAATGGCTGTCTTGTGAAACTTATCGAAGTAATTTATCCATCCGTTCAGGATTTGGTTCAATATCTCCGCTAAGTTCTCCAAATCACTTCTCACTTTCCGGTGGATTTTCAGCTTCCGTATCTTATCCAACAATCGTTTCTTGGATTTGTTACTGACACTCGGGTTGAAACCCACGAAATAGTCCCCTTTATACGTTCTTACCAATCTCGCCCGAAAGGTATAGCCTAGAAAATCAAAACTGGTGTTGGGATAATCTCCCCGCCTATTTCCATCCTTACAGTAAACTATCTTGGTCTTTTCCGGGTTTAGTTCAAGCCCGCATTCCCCCAGCCGCTTCTCCATCAATTCTCTCACTTTCAGGCTTTCCACTTCTGTCTTACAGTGCACCACAATATCATCTGCGTATCTCTCGAATGGTATCTCCGGTAATCTCCGTTTCATCCATTCATCGAACCCGTAATGCAGGTATAAGTTGGCCAGCAATGGACTAATAACTCCCCCTTGTGGTGTCCCTTTATCCCTTGCTTCCAGCGTTCCATCCGCTAATTGAACAGGAGCTTTCAACCAGCGCTCAATATATAACAGAATCCATTTGCAGTCCGTATGTTTTCGCACTGCTTTCATCATCAGTTCGTGGTCGATATTATCAAAGAAGCCCTTAATGTCCATATCCAGTACCCAGTCATATTTCCAGCACCGTTCTCTGGCTTTACTGACTGCATCGATAGGAGATTTTCCAGGCCTGTATCCATAAGAATCTTCATGAAACATCGGTTCTAGTAACGGTTCCAGATGCATCTTACCTACCATCTGGGCGATTCTGTCCGATACAGTGGGTATCCCCAGTCTTCGCATCTTTTTGTTGTCTTCCTTTGGTATCTCGACCCTTCGCACGGTTGGTGGAAAGTAGCTCCCAGAGGACATCCGGTTCCATATTTTGTACAGGTTCCCTTTCAGGTCTTGTTCAAATTCTTTTACCGTTTCCTCGTCTATACCCGCCGCCCACCGATTGGCTTTTACTTTCCGGTAAGCCTCGAAGACCACTTGCTTTGAAATCGTATACGGCTTTGCTGCTTGCATTTCGTTCCTCCCATTGCTGGTTGGCTCATTGAAACACAATCTAGCCCCTTCGCTCCTATCAATTACGGATATTTCATCACTACTACGAGCTAGTCCGCCCCTGTGCTCCTCCTCGGTACTCTCGCCTTGCAGGTTCATTTCCCACTTGAAGTTCTCCCTTTACATTGGAGCGACAGGTTCCCATAGTTCCACATAAATGCCTGTATCAAAGTCACGCCATCTATATGCCGGAGGCCATCCAAGCAGTAAGCAGGTCTCTCTTGAACTTTTTCCGGAAGCCCTTAAATTTTCCCGCTTTTGACCATCATCGTTCCCTAGTTTCGACACATCAGCAATGGTTCATTTGCATTCGTCTCTTTGATACTCACCTGACGCATTCATTGCGCCTTTTCCTTAACGTTCACCACAACGGCTCTTTACCTATGCAGCTTAAGGTGGTTTGAACCTGCACCTGCATGCCGGTTCGATAGGACTCTCTATCATCATTTATGCGTTTCTTATGGTACACTTAAGGGCTAGGGTCGCTCTTAGACATCCTTGTTTTCCGCGACTTCGTCCCTTCCTAGAACACCGGTAGCTTTTTGGCCCAAACGACCCGGCTTCAATGGGAAGTGGGAGGTGAGAGGTTAGAGGTGGGATTGTTTGCCAAATATCTTAGCCTGAGTTCTCCCTTCACGCCTAACACTTCTCATCCAAAGCAAATTGGACTTTAACTCCCCAAATACTTTATTTGACTACTTTCGCAATGGCTATTGAATTTGGAAAACTTCCGGCGGAAACAGTTCCGCTCGAATTTAATGTCCCATCCGGATTGATACTAAATATTGAAATAGTACCGTTTAAATCATAATTGGCGCCATAGACATACTTTCCAGTCGGGTCGACTGCAATCGAATAAGGGCCGGCGGTGAAGATTCCATTAGATTCCAAGGAGCCGGTACTATTAATTTTGAACATATAGATGTTGTTTCCTGCCGCGTAAACATAATTCCCGAAGGGATCCACTACGATGGAGCGCACTCCGTGACAATCGGTAATGGGAATTCCTAGTTGGGCTAAATCTGTTCCATTAATTTCATACATTGAGACAGTGCTGTTGGCATTAGCTACATAGACATAGCTGTCAGTTGCCACTATAGATTGTGGTTGGGGATTGGTTCCGGTAATAGAAGTGGTGCCGTTATCGGTTAATGTTCCATCTATCCCGATACTATACCTTGAAATATCGTGGCTGTTGAGGTTAGTAACATAAACATACTTACCGGATGAGTCTATTGCAACCGAGCTTGGCGTTGTTCCCGCTGGAATTGTGGTATTAGGCGTTAAAACTCCTGTTCCGTTAGTGATGCGATACATTGAAACATTACTACCATTGTTATTCGCAACATAGGCAAATTTCCCGGTAGGATCTACCGCTATCGAGTAAGGTGAGCTTCCGGCGGCAACGTAGGCAGGTGTCAATGGAGTTAGTGTTCCGGTAGAACCAATCCTATACATTGAGATATTATTACTGGTACCGTCGTTATTCGTTACATAAACATATTTTCCGGTGGGGTCTACCGCTATGGAAGATGGATCATTTTCGGTATCAACAGTACCGATTAAGTTTAGTCCTCCATTCGCGTTGATACTATACATTGAGACAGTGTCATCGCCACCATTGGTAACATACAGGTAATAACTTACTGTAGAGGATGTAGAGGAATTTTTACTCCCCCCACATCCAGCTAAGGCTAAAGCAAGAACCAAGGTAAACAGTAATCCTAAATAAATATTTTTTTTCATTATCCAACTCTCCAATTTATAATATTTTATTGGTTTATTTACTGGTTTTGATAGACTACTCTTTTTTAAACCCCGCCGGAATCTCAAACAGTGAATCCGGCTGTGTCCCAATCTTAATATGGGTGTAGTCGATTATCTGCATCATCGCCCCTGCTTTGCTTTTCACCTCAATCCGGACCTGCATGTTTAATTTGGATGCAAACTATTGGACGACGGCGCCTTCATAGTCTTTAAAACTGTACTGAATCAGCTTGCAATCATACCCGTTTGCATTACCGGATCCAAATTCTTTCGTTTCAAATTTAGCGCCTTTACCGGGATAGGCAGGATTAAATACATAAAGATTAATCTACCATGAAGAGTTTGAAGGGCTTGAAGTGTTTTTATCTTTATGTTCTTCATGTCCTTCATGGTGAAAAAAAGCTTGTATTTACAGCCGTCCCGCGATAATCTTACAAATAGTGATTAAAAAGTCTTTATTTTTAGGGTCTTTGGCGCTTTGAAACGGAGTCTGGACCATCACGGAGAATTTCCCTTTCGCGAAAGTCAAACGGTAAGGCGTGTCGCCCAGAGTATAAGCAGCTTTTTCTCCAATACCGCTGATCGGAGTATAGTATTTTTTATTCTCGTCGACCTCTTCTTTATAAAAGTCGGGACCATAGAAGCGGGCTTCGATGATTTTTTCATTTTTAGCGTTGTAAAATTCCAGGGTGAGGGCAACCTCTTTCCTGGTAACGCCCTTGAGGCCGGTGACTTTTTCAACATCGGCCACGGTCAGGTATTTACCATATAGGCTAGAACTACCGGCGGCCAAAGACGCCACCGAGGATACTATCAAAGAGACTATTATTAAAGCTATTAGCAAAAAACGTTTCATCTAAAATTCCTCCTTTTTTTTGATTGAAAAGTAGTTAGGAGCCAGAATTCAGGAGTCAGTAGGTCTTTGTTGATGCTCCGAAGCCAAAAACTTTTAGATTTTATGCTGGTTCCTGACTACTGAATTCCTTGTCTTTATTGCAACCGTTCCACTAAAATCTTACCGATAGCTATCAACTGATCAATACTTAACAGGGTCTTCCCTCCTTCCAGCGGAGTTTGGAGCATGACGCAAAACTTGCCTTGCAGAAAGGTGAGCCGGTAAGGTGTGCCGGGAATAGCCAGACCAGCCCGCTCTCCTATTCCCGGAACCTCAACATAATAAGTCTGATTTTTTTCAACCTCATACTTGAAAAAATTCGGACTATCAAACCTCGCTTCTAGAATTTTTTCATTGCCGTTATAAAACTCCAGGGTCAGCGCAACTTCTTTTCTGGAGATCCCTTTCAGGCCGGTAACTTTTTCAACGTCATCTACGGTGAGGTATTTTCCGAAAAGGCTTTCATTAGGAACGGCAGATAAAGCAGTCTTGCTTTTCATGATGATTTCTCCTTGTAATTACTCATCTTAATTAAACCAAATAATTCTCATCAAAATCTTTTCAAAAACTTTGCAATATTCTTCTATGCCAGCGGTTGATATACAGCATACGGAGTATGGCTCCGATTTCATCAACCTGCAAGGAACTCCAAAATAATTCTTATCAAATTCTTATCATGGTCATTTCAGTCATCCGGTATTGCATGTTATAATAAATGAAGAATATGCCACTTTCACGGAGGCGACGCTAATGTCACAAGTAATGATCACCAAACTCTTACCTCCCCGGCTCAGCGGTGAATTAGTAGAGCGTCCCCGCCTTTTGGAGTGTTTTTCCCAAAATATAGCGGCAAAGTTAATTATTTTAACGGCACCGGCCGGATATGGTAAAACCATATCTACCCTTCAATACGTCAATACTCTCAATTCTCCGTTTGTCTGGTATCAACTGGACCGTTACGATAACGATCCGGCGGTTTTTGTCCAATATTTGATAACCGGAATCGGGCGTCATTTCCCCGGTTTTGGAACGGAAACGCTGCAATTGTTATTGCAAAGCAATATCACCTCATCATTACGCCTAATTGTGGTTTCACTTATTAATGAACTGGCAAATCTTTCGAACCAAGATTTAGTTCTGATTTTAGATGATTACCATGTGATTCTGGAACCGGTCATCCATCAGTTTATTCAGGAACTGCTTGAACACCTTCCCGCCGGTATCCGCGTGATCATTACCAGTCGCATTTCGCCCCCGTTGAATTTCGCACGTTATCAAGTAGCCGGGGAAGTAGAGTTGATTTATAGCGATACCCTCCGATTTACCGGGAAGGAAGCCAATGAATTTATCACTAAAAGGCGACTTTCCCTTTCTGAAGAAGAGGTTGATTCGCTAATCGCTAAAACCGATGGATGGCCGGCCGCCTTCAAGCTGTTAACCGCTTCTGCCATTGAAAAGAAGAGTACGTTTCAATCAAGAGAAGTGGAATATATCTATAACTATCTGGCCAATGAGGTTTTGGATCGGCAGCCGGAGGGGATCAGCGAGTTCCTGGTAGCAACTGCAGTTCTGGAAACCATCACCCCGGAAATCTGCGATTCGTTATTGGAACGGAGCGACTCCCGGAGCATCTTGGAACACTTGGAGAAACAGCAGTTATTATTAATCCCCTTGGCCGGGCAAAGTAAAGCTTACCGTTACCACCAGTTGTTTCGCGATTTTCTGCTGGAACGGCTTGGTCCGCGTAAAAACCATTTATTACGGAAGGCGGGAGAAATTGCCCGGCAAAATGAAGATTGGGACCAAGCCATTGAATATTTTGCCGCTGCCGGAAGTGGTCAAGATTTAGTCGCTTTATTGGAAAAAGCAGGCAGGCAGGCTTTCCGGCAAAGACGTTGGCAAACGGTGGAACGTTGGCTGGGACTATTGGACCAGGGGCAAATTACCGCCGATGAATGGTTATCGCTGTTCCAAGCCAAAATTTCCGTCTACCGGGGCAAACTCACAGAAGCTGAAAACTGGATCAATAAATCAATGGCCGGGTTTACCGCTAGCCGAAATGAGGTCGGTATCGCCGAATGTCAATTTTTACAGGCCAAGATCTTGAACCGTAACGGCTGCTATCAAGAGAGTCTGAATTTGCTGGCTGAAGCTTATCCGATTTTGCAACAGTCGGAGCCGGTGTTTCGTTTCGAATTGCCATTGGAAAAAGCCCTTCTTTTCATTCGCATGGGCCGGCTCCGACAGGCTGAAGATTTATTACTTAAAGGATTACAGGTCGTCGCCGAGCATGATGATTCCTGGATTACCGCCCATTTCCTGGAAGGACTCGGATGGACTTATTATATGTTGGGTCAAACCATGAAAGCCCTGGAGTATTATG
Organism: Bacillota bacterium; assembly: GCA_023435225.1. GTDB lineage: Bacteria > Bacillota > UBA4882 > UBA8346 > UBA8346 > UBA8346. The sequence continues at coordinate 55,718 of JAEYRX010000041.1, read as the reverse complement.
AAAAAGCTGCCCGGCTGTCTCCCGGCGGCATTTTACCGAATTATTTCCCCGATTTTACCCCTTTCCTGTATCAAGAGTTAGGAGATCTGGGCCGGGCTTTTGCATATCTCGAAAACAGTATCGCCACCAAGGAAAAGAACGGGCTATTTGAATCGCTGATACCGGATTATTATCAACTAAGCTGCATCTATACTGATATTGGAGAATTAGAACAGGCTGAAACTGTTTATCGGAAAGGGATTCAATTAATTTCGGAGATTGGCGGGGAACGCTTCTTTTTGATCGTGCTTAAAGTGAATTTAGGACGGATCAGGGCGCTGCAAGGCCGTTTGGCGGAAGCCCGGGTCATTATGGAGCAGGTTTTAACCGACTCCAAGCCCGAATCCGGTGTCGCTTTGCTGATGAACCAAATGTTTTACGGACTGGTTTTGTTACTCGCAGGTCAATTCAAAGAGGCGGAAACAGTCCTGCTGGATGCCTTGAAATCAGATATTGAATTTGCGAAAGCGTTGAATTATTCTTATTTTCTGTTGGCTTCCATAAAGTACTCTACCGGAGATATGGCAGAGGCGGCTCGGTATGCCCAAAAGTTCTTGGATTATTCAGCCGGTAAACACTTTGAGCAGATGTATGTTTTTATGGTTGATAATTTATTCCCAATTATTCAGTTCGGATTGGAAAACGCAGTTCAAATCCCTTTTATTCAACGGGTTTTGGTATTGTTGGAGGAACGGGGTCTACCACTATTAACGGAACTATCAAACCACCCCAACCCGGAGATCCGCATCCGCATTATCTTTCCTTTATCACAAATCAACAATATCGCCGCTAACCAGGTGTTACAATTGTTAGCAACCGATCCGGATCTAAAGATACGTAAATTGGTGAAACAATGCACTTCCAGTTCGGATATTTCACTTGAAACAGATAAGAAAAACATAGCTCATCCCAATCATAAGCCAAGACCGGCCCCCAAAACTAATCCGGTGATGAAAAGGGAGGCTCACGATCTCTCCCCCTCATCTGCCATGCCTGCTCTCCATATCGAAATCTTGGGTCCCGTCCGTATTGTATTAAATCAGCAGGATATTACCAATATTAAATGGCGTTTTACCAAGTCCCGGGATCTTTTATTGTATCTGGCTCATCAAGGTCAACCGGTATATATAAACCAAATACTAGAGGACCTCTGGCCTGATTTACCATTGGAAAAGGCCATGAATCATTTTTACACAACCCTGCACTGGTTAAGGCAAGTGATTCAAACCGATCCTAACTCGGAAATAGTAACCTATGCCGCAAAAACCTGCCGGTTGCTTACTACGGCTTATTCAAGCGACCGTAATCGTTTTCTAGATTTATTAAGCAAAAGTTCAAAAGAGAAATGTCTCGGAACCAGCAACGTTAATTTACTTGAGGAAGCCATAACTCTCTATCATGGTGATTACTTAATCCAGTTGGATTACCCTTGGGTCTACTCGGAGCGGGAACATTTGCGCCGACTTCATTTAGAATCCGCCATCCGTCTGGGCAAATTTTACCTCAAACATCAGGAACATCTAAAGATGGTTCAACTTTTACAGCCTTTAGCTGATCTAAATCCCTTACGCGAAGAAATTTTCAGTCTATTAATCTCCGCTTACGCCGGTCTAGGTGACCGGTCGACCGTCATCCGCCAATATCAACAACTAAAATCCAATTTAAATGAAGATTTAGGCCTGGAACCGGCTCCGGAGATTACCAAACTTTATTATGAATTATGTAAGGGAGATGAATAAAAAACAATTATCGTATTTCAGTTTGCATTTGTTTCAGCTAAAGAACCCGCAGACGGGATCTTTTGCCCCATGTTCAGTACCCAAACCACCAACCAGCCGAAAATAAAGTTCGAGCTTAATGTCTCTCTAAAATGAACGGCAGCGACAGCTGGAGGCATGATTGGATTGTATGGTAATAATAATACTGAACTCATTAATATCGAATACAATAATGCCACTGCTAAGCCTGATTCCCACCAAGCGCCCTTCATCATTTTAATTACTATCACGGCCAAACCGGCCCAAATTAATGATCGTCCCATTTGCAACAAAGGAATCAGCCATAACGGAGCGCTCATACCGGCATAATATTCTCTAACCGCCGGGCTTTGCCATGCCACCAAAAAGCCGAAACTGAAATAGATGATATAATAACAAACACCGATAACCCCCAGCTTCCAAAACCATTCCTGCCAAGGCATATTCAGCTTTCTACCAACTTGTGCGAAATTTGATTTCCGTATTTTACCCATAATCAATACCGCCAAGGGGGCAAATAAACAGGTGGAAAGAGCGCTCTGAAATAAGAGGATCTTTATGGTCGGTACGGTCATCTTATGTACTAAGTATTTTAGGAATACCAGCGACTCTATCTGCGATAATAAGCTGGAAATACCGAAATAAATCCCTGCCACTGCCAGCATCAACTTCCAACCATGCCAGGTGGAACGTGAAATAGGGTAAACCAGCGCCAACGAATTTAAAAAGCAAATTCCCAGCCAGGCCAAGGCTACTTTGGACTGCATATCAATTGGTATTGGAGGGATATCCATGTTGTTTCCGATTAAGCTGCTACCAATACCATGGCAGATATATAATGCAACAGTTAAACCAATGATTTGTAATAACAAAATAAAGACTGATTTAAAGCTGATCTTCATATGTAACACCTCATTCATCTTTTTCTTTAATCATAACTGTTTTACCCAAAAACAGCATCGGTCGAAAGGTGTATTTTGGAGTACATACAAATACTTATTTTTTTAATCAGGTTTAATGCTTGCCATTGCCTTACCAAATCATTTATAATAAAGCCAATAGTTTTACCATATTGAATTTTATAAAAGGAAGTATAGAAATGGACCAATTTCAAAATGTTAGTATAGTTAAAGCTGCAAATGTTTATTTCGATGGGAAAGTCACCAGCCGGACCGTGCTATTTCCGGATGGCGCCAAGAAAACTTTGGGGATTATGATGCCTGGAGAGTACGAATTCGGGACCGGTCTGAAAGAAATTATGGAGATCCTGGCCGGGGAACTGGAGGTTTTACTGCCGGGTAACTCCTCCTGGCAGCCTTTTAAAGCAGGCGATACCTTTGAAGTGACGGCTAATTCCAAGTTTCAATTGAAAGTTAAAACTGTTGCTGATTATTGTTGTTCTTATTTAAATGAGTAAATCTGAATGTTATTTTAACAAGTTAAAAATCAAATAAAAAAGACTTTCCTAATAAGAAAGTCTTGTCGTTTCTATTGGTGGACCACATAGGACTCGAACCTATGGCCCGCTGATTAAGAGTTACAGGAATAGGAGTTTTTCCCGTTTCCTTAAATATCTTTTTGTATCCTAAAACCTCGTAAATTGGATGTTTTTTCTTTTCGCCTCTCCCCTTTTGTATCCTCTTATTTCCCTTTTTCCCTTTCTGATTGTTGTCAAAAAACATGTCAAGATACCCTACTGGGTATTACACATAATGAACCCAAAAACAAGCAAACAGAAAACTATTATTACCTATTGACCTAAAATATCCTATGTGATATTCTATAAATGAGTTAAGAGGCAAAAAATTAAAAATCTTGCCACCATACATAAAATAATTATGCCCTTTTTTAGGAGTAATGAAATGTATAAGCAAAGACCGCAAGCTTGTGCCCGTGGTTGTAATAATTGTAAAATATCATATTGTGAAGGTAGACATCTAACTAGCGATGAATGCATAGAACGTTGGATAATTTTTAAACATCCGGGAGGTAACCTCGAAGTGGTTACTTTAAAAGAAGCGTTATTAATTCTAAAAGAAACTTACAATTATGAAGTAAGTGCAGAAACAATTAAAACATGGGTTAAGCGAGGAATTATTGATGGCCCGATTGATATATTAGGTTTAAAAGGAAGCGAAACAGGAGGAAGGCAAGGCCGATATAGTGATGATTGGCCGGATACTTTGGCCGCTGTTTTGTTTTTTAAAGATAATGGCAATGCTTTAAGTAAAATAGGGCTTTCGCGAAGAATAGCATTAGGAATAATCAATAATAAATTGCATGAAATAGAAGGAATTGACGATTTTTATTCATTAATAGATTATTACAGAGAAGAGCGTAAGAAAACTTCAAAGTTCTTTGAAACAGCAGAAATAGCATCTACAACAAACGGAACCGATTTTTACAATGAGTTTGTTTCTTTGATTTCAAAAACTCCTAAGAAGATTGAAATAAAAGAAGAAAAATACGAGTTAGTTAATGCTTGGTTACTATTTTATTATAAGGTTAATAAAGATTTTGGAATTCATAAAGAACGATTTCAATTATATTTAAAAATGTTTGGGCATTATCGAAATTATATCTATCAATTCCCTATAATTCAATTTCTATATATACAATAAAACAATAGAGTTTATTAAACCACCTTAACGGGTGGTTTTTTATTTATCAAAATTTGAAAGGAGGCGAAAAAATGGCTGTTAGCAAAAATATTAGTGACTTAACGGACCTATTTTCCATTAAAGATTATATGGCAGTAACCGGTCGTAGTAAAAGGTTAGCTTATCAGGACATCAGAGAACCCGGCTTTCCTGTTATAAAATTGGGCGAACGAAAATTCATGATTGTTAAAAGTGGTTTTATTACCTGGTTAGAAAAGAAAATGCAAGAGCCTAAAACAGCATAGAGATGTATTTTAGATGGCGTTTCGTGCTAAACAAAAACCCCGGTCGGCAGATCCGGGGAACGGAAGGGGGTAAGAAAATGTGTCAATTTCTAATTCCAATATACACGAAAAACAGTTAATATTCAATGCATACCGGCAAGATGAACCGATAGAGGGAAATTACTTCCGGATACCTAAAGCCTTATTTTTCGAACCATATAATAACTTATCATTGTTGGCGAAAAATGTATATTCTTTATTACTTGATAGAATGGAACTTTCCCGGAAGAATGGTTGGGTTAATGAATCAGGAGAGCTTTTTATATTTTTCGAACGTGAAGAAATAGCAAAAATCCTTAATTATAATGTGAATACTATAGTTCAAGCTTTTAAAGAGCTTCGAAAATATGAATTAGTCCGAGAAACTCGGCAAGGTATTAAAAAAGCCAATATAATCTATCCGGGCAAAATTGGCTTTAACTGCTTGAATATAGAAAAGTTAGATTCTAGAATATCGAAAAACTATAGTCTTGAATCTAGAAAAACTATAAGAAGTAATACTGAACTTAGTGATCCTGATTTTAATGATACTGAAAAAAATACAAAAGGGAATTTTCATAAAGAAAATTCATTATCATCAACAGATAAAAATTTTAGTAAATGGAAATTGATTATGAAAATTAAATCCCCTACTAGCCTTATAGATTACACTATTAAAAGGTTTGTTTTGTGTTATAAACATAATATTGGGAAAGAACATCCACCATTAAAAAACGACCAATTAGAAAGATGTATTTCGGTATTAACAACCATTTATCTTGAAAATGATATAACCGAATATGCCGATGTTGATAAAATCATTGACAATTATTTTGAAACTAACTTTCCGACAAGTAATAGTGATTATCGATTAAATCATTTTTGTACTGAAGAAATATTACAGAAACGATTTTTGGAAACCTGCTATTAATTACAGTTAATCAAAATTTTAACCGTCTTACTTGAGACGGTTTTTTTATTGTGCTAACGAAATAAAAACTAGTTAACAGGTGGTGAAGTAATGAGATACCATAGTAAAAACGACTGCAAGCAAATTATAATTAACATTTTTAAGAACCGGCCAGGGCGCCGAAACGCTTTAAGAATTGATGAATTACAAAAATTAACCGGAATCAATAATCGAGAACTCCGGGCGTCTATTTCAGAACTTCGAAAGCAGGGTATTTTAATTTTATCATCGTGCGCGAAACGGCCTTATGGTTATTACCTTGCGGAAACACCGGAAGAAGTTCGGGAGGGAGTGGCTGATCTAATTTCAAGAGCGCGGGATTTATCAGAAACAATTCGAGGGATCCAAAAAGGTGCGGAAAGTAGCTTTAATTGCCATCTTCAGATTGAAGATAACAATTTTTTATTCCAGGAGGTCGGCAGCGATGGCCAATAAATATTGGGAAAATGAGAAGCCGGATATAATTCAAACGGAGAAAAACTTTTTTATTCATTATCCGGAAGCAGGGAAGCTTCAAATATGCGGTTCATTCCGAGACAATAAAGGCGAAATAGTCCCCGGCAAACGGGGAACAATCGATATTGAAGATTTAGCAACTCACCCGGAAGCAATCGAAATATTACAAAAGTTTATCGATGAAGCTAAGGACCTGGAGGTAAAAACCGAATGAACCATATAGTTTTAATCGGCAGATTAACCAGGGACCCGGAATTAAAATACACTCCCGGAGGTACTGCCGTTACTTCCTTTGATTTAGCAGTAAATAGGGACCATAAGCAAGAAGGACAACCGGAAGCGGATTTTATACGGATTATTGCTTGGAGTAAAACCGCTGAAAATTGTTCCAATTATCTCCGAAAAGGCAGTTTAATAGCCGTTGAAGGTAGATTACAAATCCGGAATTATGAAACCCAGGACGGCCAGAAAAAGAAATCAACAGAGGTTGTCGCTAACCGTGTCCAATTTTTGCAGAAGAAATCCGGAGACAATTCTGCGCCGGCAACCGGAGCCGATCCCGATTTAGACGGAATTAATTTGGATAATCTGCCTTTTTAAAAACTACAGTTTCAAAATGGCACAAATTTAAAATTGAATAATTCCCGAAAACACTATGGATTATAGTGTTTTTTTATTTTATTAATTGGTACTTGTGCCATAATTAAGCCCTAAAATAAAGTTGGTCAAAGCTTATACCTATTGAATTAAGAAGATAATTAGTTTTGCGGTATATATAAAAAAGGCTAATGGACATGTTGGACAACCTTAAAAAGGAATAAAAATCTTAAAAACTTGACATTGAAAACAGTCTTGGATCACTAAAAAGCAACTAAATTACTGGGTAAAACTTGGTATAGAAAAGAAATTTGAAAAGCTCTCGAAACCTTTATTGATAATCTTTTCAAACAATAAACTACTTGAGAAAACTGTAGTTTTGTAATTTTTTGATTGGCTAAATGTTTAATAGGGGATGGTTGAGAACAGCCAAGAAACAACCAATTTAACATTTCTATAAAAAGAAAAACCCTAGCAAATTCTAGCATTGAACATTTAATTTATTAAGAGTTTCCAGGGCCTTAACGATACGAGGGGTAACTGATAATTGCTAAGAGGCGGGCGATTATCACCCTGGATTTATTTAATTAAATTGAATTAACAACCTGATAAAACCTGAAAAAAGAATCAGAACAGGGAAAGAACAGAAAAAATACTAGGCAAAACTAGGGATTTTATTTAAACCTTAAAAGGGGGCGTTTAATTACACAAAAAGCTCTTTCGCTGGTAACAGCATAAAAACAGCGAAGAAATTATTAAATCTCCACTGATAACAGTGGAAAAAACAGTGATATTTTTCATTGAGAACAATGAAAAAACAATAAATATTTCCCGTTGGTAACAACGCAAAAACAACTGCTAACTACTACAGAAAACTACAGATCATAACAGAGGTGATGACAAAAGTTTACACCTTAAAAAAATAATAACTTTTAATCAATTAAACAGCTTAAGGCTGTTTTTTTTCTCAAAGGAGGTGAATAAAAAAATGAGCGAGAGGTATCAAAGAGTTACCCACGGGTTTGGGAGCGACGAGAAAGGCATTATGTTACTTGATAAAAATAGCTTACGGGATAGAATAACGGCTTTTTTAATTATGATACTATTCTTCTTTATTGGTCTTGGCCAAAAGCTATATTGGCTATACAAGAAACTTAAAGCATTACTCTAAGCTTAACAAATAATGTTGAATGGTGAAAGGAATGATGAACAATGGCTGATAGATATAATAAGCTTAAAACTTGGACTGAGAGTTATTTATTCTTTCAAGATTTAAATGAAACTGAAGATGCTAGATATGCTGCCCTAAATGACTTGGACACCAGAAAGTTGAATATTGTGGATTTAAAAACGTCTATTGGGGCGTTGACGGGGTTGACGTTGAATGGAACAGTAACAGCAGATGAAAATTCCACTATCGACGGTCAAGATTTACTAGACATCTTCGAAGAAGATTCAGAAAATCCAGGTCATATTGATACGGTGGTCAAGGAAGCTACTCATGCAGGAAGCGCGGATGGTGCAACTTTAGCGGACGCAGCAAAAGGAGATACTAGATTTCAGATTAGTGGCAAATTAGGCGGAAGTGGAACGCTATCAATAGCAGCCAGCACTGGTCAACCATTACAAAAAATAATGATAATAGTTCCAACGGAGAAAAAACTTGTTATCAAAAGAGCAAGGTGGTACTTTTTAGATTCAAATTTAAGACTTGAAGTTTATTCCTCTACTAGTTGGAAATCTAGTTCATATCAAGGAGATGAACAACTTAACACTCAATTGGCTACCGAAGGTTCAAGGATTATAACAATATCAGCTGACAATAATTCATCAAGTTCTTCTATAACGGTACAACATTTCGATAGTTGGTGGATAGATTTAGCCTTTGAAGATGTTTAAAATGATATTCCAATTCTTAATTGATAGTTATTATTAATATAATAAAGTTGATTACAAAGGGTTCCTATTTGTGTAATTCTTCGCCACTTTTTAGGAAGAATATAAGCTGTTCCAATATCAAATAAAATCATAGCAATAAAGTAGTTATCAACTTCATCAACAGATGGCTGTTTGCTAATAATAGAATTGTTCTCATAATACTTATCAGGATTCAAAGCAATTGTTCTAGTTTGTCCCCAATCAATAATATTAGATGAAGTCACAACAATTTGCCAATAAGTATCTTCCTTAGTCCACGGGTCAAACTGACCTTTCCAAAAATTATATTCGTGGACAGGTTCGGCAGTTTCAGTTTGTATAGGCTCTATCCCGGTTTGCAAATGAAAATCCTTATTAATCTGGTCAATATCAATAGCAAACACTGGACAAGCCATAAACAATAAAACCGTAATGGTAATTTGAATTATCGTTACGGTTTTTTTAAAATATTTCGTGTTAGGAGTGAACAAAATGGTTGATGTATATGGCTATTTACGAGTTTCTACCGATGGTCAAACAGGAGAAGATCGTTTCGGTTTGGCCGAACAAAAAGAATCTATTCAAAATTTCGCAGATAACAACGGTTTTAATATTATCGGCTGGTATTCTGACCCTGGCATTTCCGGCACTACACTTGACCGGCCAGGGCTTCAATCAATGATAGCTGATTCTGCAAAAGGTCAAATAAAAGCTGTAATAGTCGCTAAAATGGATCGAATAGCCCGCGATTTAATGGCTCAATTATGGATTGAAAAAGAATTACTCAAAAATGGTGTAGAAATTATTTCTGTCTCTGAACAATTCAGAGGACAAGATCCGGCTAATGTTTTATTCCGTCAAATCATCGGCGCTTTTGCTCAATTCGAAAAATCAAGAATTACCGAAAGGTTATCCGGAGGACGAAAACAAAAGGCAAAAATCGGCGGTTATGCCGGAGGTCGGGCCGCTCTCGGTTATTCTTCAAAAAGAGGTAGTAAAATACTTTCAATAAATCCAGAAAAAGCAGAGCCGGTTAAACGAGTTTTCGAATTAAAAGACAATAATCAGGAATTATCATTACAGAAAATCGCTGATATTCTAAATCAAGAGGGATATACAACCGCACAAGGTAAGCGCTTCTACAAAGAAACAATTAAACGTATTCTTGATAGAAGAGAGTTTTACAAAGGGCTTTATAGTTATAGTGGGATTGAATCCCGCGGATTACATCAAGCGATAATATAGAAAATAAATAGGGCATCGGCTAAGGTTTAGTCAATGCCCTAATAAAGCAAAATGAGGTGGTATCAATGTTTAAAGCAGTCTCAATAATTCAAATTATCGTTACTTTGATATTAACACTGAATTTTTATCCCGTCAAGAAAATTCCATAAATTAGCGTTAATGCTGGAAAGGAAGGAATTATGGAAAAGAAAAAAGTCGTCGCCTATATTGGAGCCGTAAATAATGAGGATCAGAAAAAAGCCATCGACTTATTTTTAAGTCATAATGATTATAATCTCATGGAAACCTTTGAAGAGACAGAGGAAATATTGAACAACATCAATAAAACCGTCTTAGATAAAGCCATTAAGGAATGTAAATTAACAAATTCAGCGTTAATAGTTTCCGGGCTAAATGCTTTCCCTCGAAAAATTTCTGGTATTTCTAATGTTATTGAAGAAATAGAAGTTATTTTTTGCAGTCTCCCAAATGCTGATAAGTTTATAACTCATCTTTTAGCAACTCTTTATGAAGCTAATCAAATATAAAAAACCGTTTAATCGATAACAGTCTTTTTACTAATATTGATTTACATAGAATTAATTTATAGTCAATAAAAGGAATATAACAAAAATAATAGAAATTATTACCATGAATATATTGAAAAAAAATTATTCTATTTACAAGGAAGAGATTGGAGGGGTTAAGTTGAAAAAAATATTGCTTTGCCTATTTATTATTGTTTGTTTTAGTAATAGCTCTATTTATGCCGCATTTTCTATTAAAAGTGCAAGCACACAAATAACTTCTTTTAAAGACCCGGCTTATAATAATATTCAAGTTAAAAAAATGATGGTACTTGCTTATGGAATGAGTTTGAATTCGAGAGCGCAAACGGAAAGAAGATTTTTTAAAGGTAGATTTGCAAAAACCACCACGGAAGTAATTCCATCGGTAGATATATTAATGCCTACACGTTCTTATACTGACGATGAAATTAACGAATTAATAAAACAAAATAATATTGATGCAGTTTTAATAGTATCACTGGTTAATACTTCATCATCCCAAACTTATATCCCCGAAGTTACAACGGGAACTATAAATCTATATGGTAATACCGGATATTTTTCAGCCAATACTTTTGGCGGTTATTATGTTTCAAGCCCGAATGCAGCATTTGAATTAAAATTATTTGATCCGGTAAATGGGAATTGTATGTGGATAGCTAGCGCCAATTCATACGGAAAACGCCTCTCGGAATTTTTTAATCTGGTAGATTCTTTAGCTATACAAACTGTAAAAACATTTATTCAAGACCAATTAACCGAAGCTGTAAAAAAATAAAAAACTCCCTATCTTGAACTTATTATCTTAATCTGATTCTTGAAATGGTTATTAAATAGAGTTTTTTCATTTAGGTTAACTACAAAACACTAAATTGTTATTAGTTTCCATCCGATATTAAAAGAAACATCATTTATCAAGGGGGTGCGGATGGGAAACTTAAAATTTATCGATTCCCGGATTGAGGAAGCCAAAAACGAAATGATTAAATTGTATGAGGTTAAAGGGTATATTGATTTTGAAGTCTTAAGACTTAGCGAAAAGGTTGATAAACTAATACTTAAACGATACAGAATGATTAGAGAATTTGTAAATTAAAAGCCATCCTAACGGGTGGTTTTTTATTTGGCATGTTAGTATATTTTCTTTGCATAAATGGCGATACTTTAGTTAAGAAATTTTGGAGGTTTCTCTAAATGCCTAAAACAAAACTAGGGCAAGAAGTAGAATCCCAACAAAAAACAGCATTACGCCTAATCGATATTCCTTATCTCCCACTTACTATTTCATTCGAAAAAGCGGCGGAATTGGCCGGAGTCGGGCGGCAATACATAAAGGGATTGGCTGACGAGAAGAAGATCATCGTGGTTCAATCCGGGGATAAAAGGGTAATTCCGACATGGGACTTCTTAGTGACAATGCACCTTTTCCCGGAATCACTAATGGAAAAGATTTATTTGCAACAAATAAAGGATCCGCCTAAATGAGTAAATCAATGGAGCTTCATCCGGAAACCAGACCACACAACATTACAGGGCACATTAGAATACCATTATGTTGATCGTGGGGAAGTATTAAGACGGCGAAAGAAGATTCACGAAGAACTTCACCCGGAAACTAAACAAGGTATTGCGCAGTTTAGAGGAATGATCAAGTCTTTACCAACAAAGAATACCCGTTAAGACATCCTTTGTGAGTTCTAAAGGATTATTTTGGGAGCCATAGAAATACTAATCTTTAATAGCTAAACAAAGATGGTGATTTCTTGCTTCTCTCCTTAGAAGAATATATTTCAAAAAGGAAAAAGAAAGATAAAATAAACGATTTCAAATTGGAAGATAGGCATAAAAACGTTCAGGTGTGTATTAATTATGTATTTGATTATTATTTTAAATATCTAGAAGAAAATACCGATAAGGCGTTATCTAGCAAAAAACAATTCAATTTAGGAAAAATAAAAGATATACTTGAACACAAATTCAAATCAGATATTTCCTCTTGGCTAATTGATGTCTACGATAAATATCAAAAAAGGCTAGATATTCAGATTGAACATTTTATCGATAGTTCTGAAGAATTTCCTTTATGCTATTGTGAGAAGGATTTTCAAACACTTACCGATATGTTTTGTAAAAAGAATAGGATGTCAATGCCCTTTTTATCAGATTATCAGTCAAATATTCAGGACTTTATTAAATACTTATTCGCAAAAGAAGATGCTGAAAGTCATAAGGATTTTGAAATATTCAAACAAACTGAACCGGCAATCTATGACTGGCTTGTTGAAGTCTATAATAAATATTCAGTTAATCTTAGAAGTTTTGCTTGGAAAACAATTCTTAATGTTGACTATGAAACCAAGCAAAAATATTTTCGTGACTCTAAACTTAAGGATCAACTCCCTTTAGCAGTTGAACCATTATTTGAAAAATATAAAAGTAAACCGTTTCTATCAGGTAAAAAAGAAGAATTTGAAATAGTATTTAGGATTGAATGGCAAGAATGGGTAAGACGGGAACCTGAAATGGAAGCCGTAGCTCAACATATTATTGATAGAATGAAGCAAAAAGAGAACAAATAGGGGCAATGTCATTTTTCTTATTTATGGTATGGCTTGGATGTTATTAAACAGGTAAATTGATACCTGTTTTTTGTTTATCTTTTATAACGTTTATTAATAGCAGAAAAGCGAAGTTATGTATTTTCGCTATTATGTAAAAAAGCTTCAATATCTTCGCGCCGAAATCTTACGGCGCCTTTTCGACCCTCACCCAATTTGAGGGCTTTTATTTTTCCGGACTTAACCCAACGGTGTAAAGTGATCCGGCTGACTTTAAGTATTTTCATTGCTTCTTCAATGGTAATTAGTTCATCCATTGTAATACCTGCCTTATTTAATATATCTTATTGTATCATTAAATTTCAATCTGTTCAATAATATAACTTTATGTATTGACCGACTATGTAATATAATGTTACAATTAGTTAAATAATGATACATAAATTAACATTAGAAGTTTAGAGGAGATGATTCCTTGAACACTCCGGAACCCGAATTAATACAGTTTTCCTGTCCTACCTGTAAATTCAAAATAGAAGCTCTTCCCCACTCTTCCGTATACTGTCCAAATTGTCATAAATGGCTAAAAGGAAAACCTAACAATAAACTGGAGATACCTCCCAAAGCTAAACCATATTTTACTTGTTCCGATTGTGGAGAATCATACCGGGCTGAAAGCAACCGGCAGAAATATTGTTCTAAGTGTCAAAAGTCTGTTAAAAAAAGTCAAACCCGAAACCGGGTAAAAAAGCATAGACAAAATAATCTGTGTAACGCATTAGAGGGCATTTAAACCCTTATCATTATTGAATTCAATTTTTACATTTTTAGGTTTCTAGATAGTTTGTACGTTAGAAACATTTAATCGATTTTAGGGGCAAATAAGCCCTTCAATAAAAAAATAAATTCCGGGAGGTGAACTTTTAAAGCTCCATATAAAAGAATAAAGGAAGTCTCTCCCCTGCCACGGTTCAGACTTCCTTCCGGTAACACCACTAACGGGTGTCTTTATGTTTTCCATATAATAACATATTACAACCCCCTTAGTCAAGTGTTGCCAAAAAACAAAGATTAAGGAGGGGTTTTGATGAAAAAAGTAACTCGAAAAATGCTTAATGAATTTTACCTAGTTCTGGACCAAATAGCGGAAGAATTTATCACCAAATATTCATCAGACTATGATTTTGCGATTGATGAATTCTCGCTCAAATTAGGGTTTTTGGCCGGGTTTTTATCTGTTAAACCAACGATATATCAAGAAGTTATAACTAAAAGAAAATTCACAATACATCAGGAATCCTTTGATATTGGGGATAATATCGGAGCAAAGCGCAAAAAAGAACTGGAGGAAAAGCGGAAAAAGGGAGCTTAAAAACTCCCTTCTCCCCTACTTTTGAAAGGAGGGATGAAACCTCAATATTTTTTTAAGCTTTTTTGTAATACTGGGCAATGCAAACGAATCGAGGTGATACATATTGAATTTAAGTGAGTCTTTACGGAGATTGGAACTAAACGAAGAAACCCTAAAAAATACGGCCTGGTATATATTCCTTGTTATCTCCTGCTTAGTGATAGCGAATCTTTTTGTAAAAATGGTAGACAAGCTTTATCTGAAAATAGTCTTTGTTGTTATCGCTGTTGGCCTTGATTTATTCCGGCAATATGTTGTTACAAAAGCGAAGCAGTACTGGAAAATTAACATTTGGCAATCGGGGGCTTTATGGATAGTCTACCTGGTTCATTTTTCGATAGTAATTATAGCGTCAGCCGGTTTTACCTTGTCGGAAGTTAATTTAAAATCAGAAACCGCAGCAGTTTACAACATGGAAAAGCAATCAATCATTAGTACCATTAAATCCAATGAAACAGAAATCAAGCAACTTGAAACACTTAGGGACACTCTGGACCCGGCGAAATGGCAATTCAAACAAACGGCAAGCCGGATTGATGTATTACAAAAAGCTAATACCGGGCATTATTTGAGATTGGGAGAATTCAAGGAAGTTAAGATTAATGTCAAAGATGATACATTCGGCAAGATTGGAACGGTATTTCATATCAGCAGTGAATCCCTAGAAATCTATGTATTTATTGTCATTGCAATACTTATTGAATTAGCCTTAATTGTCACAAGCAGGAGTATTCCAGTTGAGGAACCTAATAGAAATAAATCAGAGGTTAACAATGAACCTACTACAAAAAAGCATGAGGCACAAAAGGAACCTCCGACAAAACCATACGAGGTTCAAAAACTACCTCTTATAAGTCCGTCAGAGGTACAGAAGGAACCTCTGACAATTGAGCAAGAGGAATTGATTCAGTTCACTGAAGCCCTATATAAAACCGACAATCCAAACCGGTTAAATGGGATAGAGCGAGTATTTAACGATGTAAATTTAACCTTTAGAAAATGCAAAGAGTTACAGGATTATTTAAGCAGCATTGGAGCAATTGAAACAACTCCGGGGAATACTCGGGCTATTTGGCCGAAAGAAAAGATTATTGACTTTATAAAAAATAAGGCAGCTTAGGAGGTGGAGCCGTGAAGCATTACAATTTTAAATTATACCCGGAAGATGATCCGGAAGTAATGAATTGGTTGGATTCTCTTACCCGGAGACGGAGATCGGAAGAAATCAGAAGGGCTTTAAGGGCTTATATTAATAAACCGGATTTTATAGTAAGACATCGGCGCGAATCTATTAAGGTGGTGAATGAGTGATGCCAAAAGAAAAAGGAAAGCCGGTCAAATATCCAAACTTTGATTCCTTCCCAAATAATCGCCCGATTTCAGCGAGTATGATCCAAAACTCATATATTCGGATGAATGCTCAATATGTACGGGCTGCTGTGTTAAAAGGTGAACTCAAAGGGTATCTTGTCGGAAGAAACTGTTATATGACGAAAGACCAAATTGAAATAAACTTTGGGAAAGCAGGGAAAAAGGAACCCGCTCCACAGCAAAAGCAGTTATTATCTGAAGAATCAATCATTAAATTGACTGAAATAATTAATAATTCGGTTGAAAATACTAGGAAATCTTTAGAGCTTCTCAATGATTTATTATCTCAAATTGAAAGGTTAAGGGGGTGAAATGATGGCTAAGAAACAAGCAGCAGGCCGGGGATCTATTGTTAAACGAAAAGACGGGCGATGGATGGCAGCGGCAACTATTAACGGGAAACGGGAATATTTTTATGGCCGTAGTCAAGGCGAAGTATCCGAGAAGATGGATAAAGCCCTTAATGATTCCCGAAATGGAGTCTATATCAAACCTACTAAACAGACTTTCGGGGAATGGCTTGATTTATGGTTAAAGGAATACGCAAAACCAGTTACCAGACCGACTACTTTTATGTCATACTCATATTTAATTGATTATCATGTAAAGCCGGGATTGGGCGATATTCTTTTAAAGGAATTACAACCGAGCCACATTCAAAAATTTTATAATCAAAAGTTAAATCAAAAAATAGCAGACCGGCGCAGCGAGGAAACCAAGAAAAAACATGAAGAGAAGGTCAAAGCCGGGAAAGCCAAAGAAAAGGATTTTAAATCTATTTCATCCCGTACTGTCCGATATATGCATATTCTTATTAGCCAAGCATTAGAACAGGCATTGAAAGAGGGAAAGATTATCCGGAATCCGGCGAAAGCAACAAAACCGCCAAAGGTTGAAAAGAAAGAAGCCAGATATTTAACCCCGGAACAATTAACCGAATTTTTAGAAAGCATTTCAACTGATCGGTGGTATTCAGCTTTTATAGTTGACCTTAATTCTGGAATGAGATTAGGGGAGCTTGTCGCGCTTAAATGGAATAACATTGAGTTTAAAAAGACTAAGAGTGAAGAAGGAAAAACCATCGAAACCGGAATTATCTATGTTAAAGAAGCGGTATCAAGGGTTAAGATAAACGGAGAATGGAAACTTGATTTTCACCCTCCCAAGTCGAAAAAAGGACTTCGTTCTATTCCGTTACCTTCCGGAGCCGTTGAAGAATTAAAGAAATTGAAAAAGCGGCAAGCGGCAGAAAAGCTTTTATTGGGTAAAGCCTATTTGGGAGATGGCGAAAAACACGAACTAAAACAGGATGATTGGTTTGTTTTCACTTGGGAAGATGGCCGGATGGTAGAGCCAAATTATTTATCAAAGCACTTTTTAAAACTGATTAGAAAAAATAAATTATCAGCTAACTTTCATTCATTAAGGCATAGTTACGCCAGTGCTTTATTAATGGCCGGTACTCATCCAAAAGTCGCGCAGGAATTATTAGGCGATTCCACTATAACAGTGGTTTTAGACACGTATTCCCATGTTATACCCGGATTAAAAGAACGGGCAGCAGATACTTTGGAGGGACTTTTTGAAAAGAAAAAACCTTCATCGGCAAATGAAGGTTAATAGAAAAAATCTTGGTTGTTGTCTATTTGTTGTCAAAATCGGCTTGCTAGGAAAACCCGGCAAGCCGAAACCTTTATCATTATTGGTGGACCACATAGGACTCGAACCTATGGCCCGCTGATTAAGAGTCAGCTGCTCTACCAACTGAGCTAGTGGTCCAAATCAATAAACATTTATCAATAACCAATAAGGAATTTGTATTTAATTGATTATTGTTAATTGTTCAATGATAATTGAATAAATGGTGGCGGTGACTGGGATCGAACCAGTGACACTGCGGGTATGAACCGCATGCTCGTACCAACTGAGCTACACCGCCAAAACTTAGTGCATATGTTATTATAATATAAACCTTGCTCCAGATCAATAGCCTTTTCTTGGATTAATATTAACTTGCATTCAGTATTACTTTGAGCGCAATTAATATACATCAACTCTTTGGTTCTTCAATTCCATTTTCCAAAATAATCTCTTCGATCTCCGCCAAAAGCACTTCCCGCTTGCTGTTATCCTCAAATTGAACTATTACCGACTCTTTTAAAGGATTATTATCCAAAATTATACCTTCCCGACCGTCAACCCTAACCTTACTGCCGTTTAGCGGCAAGTCGGCTTTGGCATCACGGTAACAATTGGATTCAAATTTAAGACAACACATCAGACGAGAACAAATCCCTGAGATTTTCACCGGATTGAGGGATAGATTTTGTTCTTTAGCCATTTTAATTGAGACCGGCTCAAAGTCACCTAAGAAAGTTCCGCAACAAAGCGGACGGCCGCACGGTCCAAGTCCCCCCAACATCTTAGCCTCATCGCGGACGCCAATCTGCCGGAGTTCAATCCTGGTTCTAAAAATGGTAGCCAAGTCTTTGACTAACTCCCGGAAATCAACTCTACCGTCGGCTGTAAAATAAAAAATAATTTTACTCCGATCAAAAGTATATTCCACTTCAACCAATTTCATATCCAACTGATGTTGATCGATCTTCTCCAGACAAATTGAAAATGCTTTCTTCTCTTTATCCATGTTTTCCCGGAGTTGAACTTCATCTTCCGGGGTAGCTAAGCGGAGCACTTTTTTTAAGGGCAAAGTTAATTTTTCTTCCGTAATTTCTTTCGGACCAAGCATCACCTGGCCAAACTCAATACCTCTAGCCGTTTCAACAATCACGTTTTCACCGGTTTTTAACTCAAAACCTGCCGGATCGAAATAATAAATCTTTCCGGCCTGTTTAAAACGAATCCCTACTACTGTATATACCATTAAACCAATTCCCTTCATTTGCTTGAAATACTTCAGAACTTAGAACTGCATTTTTACGGTTAAAAAAAATTCTTCAATAGCCAGTCGTATATTAACATTATTCTCAATCATCAAAGTTACTTGGGTTAATTTTTCGGAAATCCGAACCAACTGCCCGATCTTTGGGTGGTTTTTATTAACTGACTGAATAGTCTGTAAAATAAGGTTTCTGACCTGTACGCTCCAATCCTGTAAGAGAGCTAAAATCTCCCGTCTCTCTTTCTTCTCCAACTCAGTCGTAAATTTAAGTATCTGCAATAAATCATACGCCATTATTTCCATAAAATCAATCCGGTTAGGATTATTTATATCCTTCTCCGAAACCGCAATACCGGGTAACCCTTGACATTCAATACTTCGGCCAGCTGCCTCCGCTTCCGAAAAACCCTTACTCTTAAGCCAAATAGCTATTTGGGTAGGCGGTACCGGGAATAACTGAAAAACTTGACACCGTGAGCGGATTGTAGGCAAAATATTATCTGATCTTACGGCTGTAAAAAGAAAAACTACCCCTTTAGGCGGTTCTTCCAATATTTTTAAAAAACTATTAGCAGCAGCTTCTGTCAGCTGTTCTGCTTCCGGAAAGAAAAAAACCTTTCTTTCTCCCAATAAAGGCCGTAAATAAGCATTTCGTTGTAACTCCCGGAGTTGTTCTATTTTAATAGAGTTCCCGCTGGGAGTTACCGTCAAAAAATCAGGGTGCGCTCCCAAACTGAACTGGCTGCATGACTGACACTCACTTGAGCATTCTCCGGAATGATTGGGACATAGTAAACCGGCCGCAAAAGCTCTAGATAAGGTCTTTTTCCCAATCCCTGCCGGCCCTAAAAATAAATAGGCATGTCCGGTTTTGGATTCCAATAAGGAAGCTTTTAGAGCCTTGACAATTCCATTATGCCCGATTATTTCCGCGAATGACACTAATTTTCCCCCAAGATTAATTGACAATTGAGAATTGACAATTAAAAAAATAGATAAAATTGGTAGTCTAACTAATAAAACAGCACCTGGTAAATTAGCCTTCATTAGACAACTACAAACTATTGAAACATATAAACCTGAACTAATGTACTAATAACCAATAACTAATGAACTAATTAACTATTGAACTACTCAAAAGTACAGATCAACCAACATTCCTCTAATCTCTTCCAACCTGGCTACCAGATTAATCTGTTTCTTTTCCTGGTTCATCACCGCATCCATCAGTTCTTCAACTGATTGATTAATCTGTTTTACCAGTATATAATTCTTACGGTTGCCTTCCCGATCCCAATGCATATCTTCCTGAAGTTCATAAGATTGCCCCATAGCCTCTTTAATAAAGGCGGTAATTAATTTACGATATTTTTTGATCCCGGCCGGAGTAGGCGCTTTTTTTAACTCAGCGCTTAACATATCAATTTCCTGAAGAATACTTTCACAAGCTTCTTTTCGGCGACTTGTCTCCGAACTTTTTAAAGCCTCGGTAAATGAAGCTTGCTTGGTACTAGATGAAATTGAACGTTTAACAGAATCACTTTGGGAATTATAATTGGCATCGGTTGGTTTTACCTTCATAATAACACCTGAATCAATATTTATTGGCTGTCATCCAACATTTTTATAAATCATGCTTTAACGAATTCCTTTACTTCTACTACAAAAATAGTAGCGCCTCCAACCATTACTTCCACCGGGTTCGGCATATAATTATTCATCGTTCGTCCTACGGAAGCTAATGGTGTTATTAGTTGTTTTCGTGAATGGCAGGTTTCTTTTATCAAATTAGTCACTTCGGAAACATTGGCTTCTTCAACTCCGATTAACAAAGTAGTGTTACCCTGACGAAGAAAACCTCCAGTACTGGCCAGTTTGGTGGCAGAATACCCATGGTCGGTTAAAACACCTAATAATTTGTTTACATCTTGGTCTTGAACCATTGCTATTACTAATCTCATTCCAAACCACTTCCTTCCTGGATTTTTAGAGTTTAAGCCGCCCCTCAATAAACTTCCTGACTAAACTGGTTATTTCATTATTAATTTCTTTAATCCCTTTTTGGGAACCATTAATCACTATAATCCGCGGATTGAACATTGCCAGCTCCAAATACCCGTCCCGAACCTTTGCCTGAAAAGACAAACCCCGGGATTCGATCCGGTCAACTTTCGATCTGGTCGCATCGGAACGGTTATGCACTCGGTTCAAACACCGTTCGGTGTCAATATCAATTAAAAAAGTCAGATCCGGTTCAAGGTTACCAGCGGCAATCCGGTTAATCTGCTTGATTATTTCCAAATCCCATCCTAAAGCATATCCTTGGTAAGCCAAACTGGAATCGATAAACCGTTCACATACAACCACTTTTCCTTCCGCTAGAGACGGTTTTATCAGTTGATGAACATGTTGGGCTCTGGAAGCGGCGTATAATAATATCTCCGCCATTGGTTCAAGGTTTTCCCGGCTTGGTGTTAAAATCACCCGCCTGATCTCCTCAGCCAACGGTGTCCCCCCCGGTTCCCGGGTTAAAATTGTGTCATAGCCATGATTTTTGAAATATTCCACCAGCAATTTGGCTTGAGTGGTTTTGCCGGAGCCGTCTGCTCCTTCAAGGGTTATAAAATATCCTTTACTCATTGTTCACCCGAGATTTGAAACGAGGATTTTACCTTGGGATGTAACTCCGCGAACCACCCCGCCGCAATTTAAAATCTCCTCAATTAAATCAATTTCCTTATCCTGTATTAATTCTCCCGGCCCAACCAATGGTATTCCGGGTGGGTAAGGAGCTAAAATTGCAGCTGATATATTACCGGCAGCCTTCTTTAACTCTATCCATTTTCCCGGCCCTAATGATGCTTCCCTGGGTTTAATCATTAAAGGAGGAATTCCTTCCGGAGCTCTAAACCTGTTTTTAGCTTTTCCCGAATTAAGCGTTACTTTAAAAAGGGCCTGTAATAATTCCTCCAAATCATTTGGATCTTGCCAGGGTTCAATAAAAAAAGTAAGCTGATTCAAATCGGCATATTCCGGTTGTATACCATAATCCCGTTCTAATACCTGTTCGACTTCGAAACCACTGACGCCCCATGAATCGGCTGAAATAGTTAATTTCCAAGGATCAACTTTTTTCGATGGATCTGCCAATTCTGAATCAACCAAAATTGCTATTGATTCTTTATTTAATAAATTTAATTTATAATCTTGGATGAAAGAAAGTTTTTCTTGAAATAATTTTTTTCCGGTCGTCGCTAAAAACCGCCGGTTTGAATCAAGTGAAGCCAATAATATATAAGACTGACTGGTGGTGGTGACTAATTCCAGGCTTCTTTTTACCCGTTCCGGGTCCAATCGTTTTTTTCGCAGATGGAGCATTCCAGTTTGGGTTAAAGAACCTAATAGTTTATGAGTCCCTTGTATCCAGAGATCACCGACTTCAGCTGCGTCAAAACCCGTCAAGCCGGACCATCCCAAATAACCGCCATGAGCTTCATCAATAATTAGAAGCCGTTCCCCAATTAAATCACGGATAATCTTAACCGGTTCCGCAATCCCCTGATAAGTGGGATTGGTTATGATAAGCCCTTTGCAGTTAGGGTATGTTTCCAATTTGGCTTGGAGTGAATTGCGGTCAACCCCCGCCGGAATTCCCCATTTATCTAAATATTCCGGTTCCACATATACCGGATTAAGGTCCGCTAAAATAATACCATGAATTACTGAAGAATGGCAATTACGCGCCACTAAAACAATATCCCCAGGCGAGAAAGCCCCTAAAATCGCCCCTAAAATACCTTGAGAAGCCCCCTGGGTCAAGAAAAAACTTTGGTCGGCTTTATAAAGTGAAGCTGCTAATTTTTCGGCCTTCTCCAATGAACCGGACCAATCTAAAGACGGTATCTCCGTTAAATCCAATTTACCTAATATCTCCGGTCTAAACCAGTCCTTTTCCCAACATTGTCCATTCCGGTGTCCCGGAGTATGAAATGCTTTCAAAGGTTGTTTTGAATATCTTAATAACTCCTCAAAAAAAGGAGCTTGTTCCTGCGAAAGTTCACCATCCATTATAAATTTATTCGACAAAATAAGGAATCTTTCCTTTTAAATTCTGCATTCATTAAAGCAAATGCAAAATATATTTTCACCACGGAGAACATAGAGAGAAATTTAATTAAATATTGTGATCCTCTGTGGTCTCTGTGATTAATTATGAATATTTGATTACTATTGCTCCCTACACAAACAAAAAATAGGCTTTCGCCTATTCATCAAGATCTTTAATGTCAATTCCGGACTTTTCCCAAAACCGCCGGCAATTGTCAATCCAAACTTGATAATCCAGTTTACCGAGTTTTGCTTTTATGATTTTAGCTTCGCACGCAGGACATAGGTACTGTCCAAGAATCAACATCCCTCCAGGGTATGATCCTCCACAACCAAAACATTCAGGGGTAGTCATAGTCTTACCTCCGCTCGTTTGGACTATATAGAATGAAATCGATTTTTTATATAAAATTTACATTCCATATAGGATGAAGAAATTTAATCCAACTTATATCCAATATAACTCTATGCCTACCGGTAACTATTCGTGTCTGTCCTGCAGGTTGTTATTTTTTAGCAATTTTATTCTAAGGAAGCGCTGATTAATCCGATTTTGTGCGAGCAAATATGCGGTATTAGGCATTTTGCGAAGCGCAAAATCGTCACTTATTCAATTAATCAGCGCTTCCCTAAATTTGTATCCAATATTTTATAACCAGCAACGACAGTAACCCGGGTACTCCTAAAAAACCGGTACACAATGAGTTAAAAGGATTCAAAGGAATTTCCAGATTCCAATAAGAAGCGACTAAGTTGAACAAATATATTCCCAGCGCTCCCAAGGCGCCTTGAAAAAAAAGGTTAAAAATTGCAAAAACCGGTCTCCAATAACTTCTCCCCAAAATATACAGCAAAATCAATAAAAATAAATATGTAATAATTAATCCGGTCGACATCTAAAGCCCTCCTTCAAACAACATATATTGTTATTGTATTGGAGGGTATTTTTTTTTAGACCCAATTGAAAAAACCTTTGAACTACAAAATACACAAAAGTCATAAAAATGGCTTAATTGAGTTTTATTTCGTTTTTTCGTGGTTAATTAACTTCTTTTCTGTTTTTTAAATATTTATTTATCTAACCCCAAATTCATATCCTTGCACATCCATTCCGGTTTCTCTGGCCTGTTTTAATAAATAAACATATTTTTTTTCAGTTGCACCCATATAAAATATGGCATAGTCAATTAAATCGGGGTCGGTAACATTATTAAAGTATAAATGGGCATGTCTCCATTCCAATCTGGCATGTTCCAGATCCTCTAATAAATCAGGTAATTGTTCACTGTTGGATTTAAAACGAAAGGGACCTATCAGTCCATTAAAAATATTACCGACTGTACTTTTCTTTTTTCCCGGGGTATTCAAATATATCTCCTCCACCAAACAAATCTCATACAACCAGTATGATCCGGTGAAGGAAATTTTATGCAAAGATGTAGCTAAAATATTATTTCCACTTTTTTTAAAAATGCTCATGATCAGGGCTGCATAAAGAATTTAAATATTCTTTTTTGAATATACTCATGATAAAATGTGCATATTCAAAATATTAGAATATTTTAGTTCTTTAAAAGCCAATGTGCATTTTTAAAAATGATAGAGGAAGTTATATTTTAGCAAATCCAAGATTTTACTTACAATTCGGTTCTTCCCTCTAAAGCTTTCCCTAAAGTTACTTCATCAATATATTCCAAGTCACCACCGACCGGTAAACCCCGTGCCAAACGTGTTACTTTATAACCTAACGGATGGAGAATTTTATTTAAATAAAGAGCGGTAGTTTCTCCTTCGACATTTGGGTCCGTAGCAATAATAACTTCTTTAAATGACCCGGAAGTCATTCTTTGCAAAAGTTCCTTAATCCTTAGATCATCAGGCCCTATTCCTTCTAAAGGTGAAATCGCGCCACCTAAAACATGATATTGACCTTTAAATACCCGGGTTTTTTCCATGGCAATAACATCTTTGGCCTCTTCCACTACACAAAGCAAGGTCTTATCCCTATTGGGATCTCCACATAACTGGCAGGGCGAAACTTCAGTTAAATGGCCACAAACAGAGCAAAACCCGATTTTATGACGGGCTTCCAGTAGTGATTCGGCTAATTTTCCGACTTCATTCTCCGGCATATTCAAGACGTGAAAAGCCAACCGCTGAGCGGTCTTAGGCCCTACCCCCGGCAGCTTGGCCAATTCATGAATTAATTTATTCATCGGTTGCGGATACAACATTATCTTACCTCAATTTGTAAGTTAGTTGACAGTGTATAGTTTACAATTGAAAATTAAACTCCATATTCTTTTATCTGTCAACTATCAACTAGGAACTATTAACTAAAATAACCCCGGCATGCCTGGAATTTTCAGATTTCCGGTTACTTTGGCCATTTCATCGGCAGCTAGCTCCTGGGCTTTATTAATCCCCTCATTAATAGCGGCAATCAACAAATCTTGAAGCATCTCTTGATCGTCCCCTTGTATTACCTCCGGGTCGATCTCGATCTTTTTTACTTCCAGTTTCCCGGTAATTTCAACAGTAACAGCGCCACCGCCGGAAGTAGCAGTAACGGTTTTTTCTCCCAATCCTTCCTGGACCTTAGCCATCTCTGTCTGCATTTTTTGAAACTGTTTCATAGCTTGCTGCATATTAGGCATCATTTTAATTATCCCCCTTTTTTATTGGTCGTACTTCCCCGCCAAACATTTGCACCGCTTTGGTTAAAGCCTCCGGTTCTTTGTTCTTCAAGGGTTCTGTACTGTTATTTTTAAGTTGCCCTTCAGTAAGCGGAATACAATTAATTTTAACAACTCCCCCGTATAATTCCTTTAAAATACCTTCCAGGATCTCTTTTTGCTGGGGTAAGTTCAAATTTTCCAAATGAAATTTTAAGTTAGGAGGTAAGCCTACCAGAAGTTCTCCTCCCTCATATTTTAATGGTTTTCCTTCCTGAATTAAAGCAGCTAAAGTCCGCTTTTTTTTCTTCACAACTTCTAAAAATTGTTCCCAATTAAAAGCAGCCTCACTGCTTTTCTTATTCTCCTCCGGCTGTATTAAATCAACCGTTTGTGTTTTTTTATTAACCTGTTTATAATCTATAGCATCCGATTTAACTGAATTGGAAGCAGTATCGTTACCTGCTGAAACCAGCGAGCTTTGTAATTGTTGATTTCCCTGAATAAACGCTTCCAGTCTGGCCACCCTGGCCTCCAAATCATTGGTATTAGGTTGAGTGGTTAATCTAATTAAAGCTAATTCCAGCGGTAAAGCTCCTTGTAAACTTCTCTTTACCTCATTAGTTGCATTAGCCAGGGTTTCAATTATAGCCGTCAATTCTCCGGGTTTATATTTGTTAGAATCCGATTCCGAAAGTAATGATAAAAGCATTTGGCGATAGTACTCAACTAAACTACGGCCAAATTGAAAAAGATCTTTTCCATCTAAAGAAACATCACTTAATATAGTTAAAGCCTTTGCAGTATCGGAAGTTTCAATTGCTTGAGCCATCCGGATAATTTCTTCTTCATTAATCAATCCGAGAATAGCCCGGACATCATTTTCTTGTATTCGTTCCCCGCTATGAGCCAGAACTTGTTCCAATAAGCTTACGGCATCTCTCATTCCACCTTCGGAATGTTCGGCAATCAATTCCAAAGCCTTTTCGCAAGATTCAATATTATCAGCCGCCAGGATTTGCGAGAGCCGGCCCTTAATCTCCGGAATGGAAAACCGCTTAAAATCAAAACGTTGACAGCGGGAGAGAATGGTTAAAGGAATCTTGTGGGCTTCAGTAGTGGCTAGAATAAAAATCACCGCTGCCGGTGGTTCCTCCAGTGTTTTTAAAAGAGCATTGAATGCTTCTGCTGTAAGCATATGAACTTCATCAATGATATATATCTTATATTTGCCTTCAGCCGGAGAAAACTTTACCTTTTCCCGCAAGTCGCGAATCTCGTCGATACCCCGGTTGGAAGCAGCATCAATCTCTTGAACATCCATAAAAGTACCTTCATTAATTCTCAGGCAGCTGGAACATTGGTCACAAGGATTAACTCCATTCAAATTTTCACAGTTCAAAGCTTTGGCTAAAATCTTAGCGGTACTTGTTTTACCGGTTCCCCGGGGTCCGGTAAACAAATAAGCATGGGCAATTCTCTTAGTCGAAACAGCATTGGAAAGTGTAGTAACCACATGATTTTGCCCTACAAAATCAGAAAAACCGTGAGGTCTCCAACGCCGGTAAAGAGTTTGGTACTCCATTTCTTCCTCCTATATAAGTTGAATTAGGGAAGCGCTGATTAATCCGATTTTGTGCGAGCAAATATGCGGCATTAGGCATTTTGCGAAGCACAAAATCGTCACTTATTCAATTAATCAGCGCTTCCTTAGGTATTAGATATTAGGAAGGCAAATTTTATATGGAATTTACTTCATCCTATATAGCAGTTATAGCAGTAATTCTATGTTTCTTCTATTCGCTAAAGGTACCAAAACTCCTTTCCATATAAATTGAAATAAATTTCAAATATTACTATTATCTATTTCCACCATAAACCGATCGATATTAAAATACCGGTAAAAAAATGTAGGCCAATATTACCCGCCATAGCCGGAATTATTTCTCTTATATCTCCCCGAAACTGCCTGGCCTTTAAAAAAATCCACGTCGCCAAAGGAATCGTTAAGCAAGAGAATAAAATTTTCTCCGGAAAGATTTGTAGAAATACCCCAACCCCAACCGTTAAATATGCTAAACAAATGACGGTTAAATAAACCCAAACTCCTTTCCCTTCACTACCACCGGCTCTTACCACCCAATTGAGTTTTCCAACTTTTCGGTCAGCTTCGTAATCGGGAATTTCATTTAGTATTAATACCCCCATAATTAAAAAGCCAACTGGAACTCCGGCCAAAAAAGCTTCCGGAATTACATAATTTGCTTGTAACAGGTAGCTACCTGCTGTGGCCAATGGCCCAAAAGCCACCCCTACCGCCAGTTCTCCCCAACCACGACCCATGCCATAGGTTTTGGTGGTACTATAAATAACTCCCAGAATTATTCCCGATACTCCCAAGCCCAGAATAGTTATATTATGATAAAGATAAGACAGTACCAGCAAAACCACTAATCCTGTCCCGTATATCAATAATGCACCCAAAAAGTAATTTTGCCGGGATAATAACCCTTGTTGTATCAATCTACTTCCTCCGCTAAAAGGCGTTACCCGTTTATTGATCAGATCACTGCCTAAAGCGTCAAAATAATCATTAACCAAATTAGCTCCGGCCTGGCATAAGACAACTACAGTTAATGCAAAAAAAAGCCGCATGGGATGGAAATAACCCACTCGGCTGCTTAACGCTGCTCCTACCAATGCCGGAATCAACGAAGCGCTAAAAAACGGGGCCCGAACTGCCTTTAGCCATAATTTTAGCCATTCCATAAAAATCACCCCAAATTATTGTGTAAAACTCATTGTTTGTACAGTAATTCCCGAGACGTCCTCCAATTCTTTTCTAAATGTCGTAACGTCTTTCGGTTCTCCTTCATAAACCAAAGTAATAAACCCTTTTTCTTTTGACGGACTTGGGACTCCCATCCGGCAAATTATATCACGGCCATATTTGGTAATTACTTCTTGCATCTCCGGCGCATTTTCATCCCGGTTATCCACCATAATACCGAAAACTGTTAATGGAATGCTCAATTTGAAACACCTCTCCTCTATTATTACTTTAAAAATATCTCTTAACGGAATAAACTTATTTTTTAAGGTGAATTTAAACCACCACTAGTTTAACCTATCTCTGTTTGGATATGCGACTAGAACTATGAAATACGAAGTATAAGTTATTTTTCAGAATATAAAGGAATTTTAGCTTTTAACAGCGAATTTTTTGGGAATTAATAATTATACCTTTTGTTAAGATTCTCAATGTAAAGTTAATTTTTAAGAGGTGTCACTTTTGAAAAGACTATCACCTGTATTAATCTTACTACTATTGTTATTATGTATTGGAACAAATGCCAATACAATCAACGAAACCACCGTCCAAAATTCCATACGGACTGGTACTCTGGTAGCTGTAGGCGATATCAGTTTTTCCGGGATAAGTCATTTTGCCATTAATGATCCTGATTATCCCTGGGGTGATACCAAAGATCTATTAACCTCTGCATCTGTGTTAATTGGTAATCAAGAGAACCCTATTTCATCACGAGGTAAAATATATACAGACAAGAAATGGATTTTAAGAACCGACCCCCGGGCAATTCAAGCTCTTCTTAATGCCGGATTTGATGTGGTTACTCTGGCCAATAATCATATGATGGATTATGGCCCGTTAGCTTTAGAAGATACACTAAATATTTTAGATAAAGCTAATATCCTTCATACCGGCGCCGGAATGAATTTAAACGAAGCCCGGAAGCCGGCTATTTTCATCACAGCCGATGGTACCAAATTTGCCTTTCTGGCATACTCATTAGTCTACCCGGAAATATTTTGGGCCAGTTCATCCCGGCCTGGTACACCTTATGGAGATCCGAATTTTTTTATCCCTGATATTCAAAGGGCTAAAACAATGGCTGACTTTGTGGTAGTCTCCTTTCATTGGAGTAACGAGCTGATAGTAAAACCCAGAGATTATCAAAAAGCCTATGGAAAAAAGAGCATTGATGCCGGCGCCACAATTGTCTTAGGACATCATCCTCATGTATTGCAAGGCTTAGAAGTTTATAAAGGTGGTCTAATCGCTTATAGTCTAGGGAATTTTATCTTTGGCAACCGTTCCAGTAAAACCAAAGACAGCATCGTCCTAGCGATAGATTATGATAAATCCGGTTTACTTCAAGCCCGTTTATACCCACTTAATACCAACAACCTGGAAGTTAATTTTCGAACAACCAGACGTCGCGGTGCTGATGCGGAACGAGTTTTACAGGATTTAAGAACTTATTCCAAAGAATTTAAGACCGTAATTGAATCTAATGAAGGGGTTGGAGTTATTAAAATCAGAACCGGAGAATAAAATGGCTCTTTATAACATATGTTATGGAAAAATTTAATTATTATTGACAAAGAAATTTAATACCGATTATAATGAAAATATAATTAAAAATAAAAACTATACAATCAGAACAGGAGGAAAATATGATTCAACGTTCCGGCAATATGGAAATCGAAGTCCGGGAGAAAATGAAAGATGGTAATGGTTCGATTACTATAACCCACCTTTTGCGCCAAATCCAGTTAAAAGGGAAATGCCGCTTTTTCGGAAAAATGCTAATCAAACCCGGTTGCTCTATCGGGTTACACCGGCATGATAAAGAAGAGGAAATTTATTACATTTTAAAGGGTAAGGGCATTGCTGAAGATAATGGAATTAAGCAAGAGGTCAATGAAGGGGATATTATCCTCACGGGAGACGGAGCCTCTCATTCCATTGAAAACACTGGCAACGAAAACCTGGAAGTACTGGGAATCATTTTACTTTACTAATTTGGAATATTTGATTATATTTAAACGGCGTTGGAAAAAACAAGCGCCGTTTTATTTTAATCATCTTAATTATAAATTGAATTATAGGGAGATTTTATCAACACCCATATATGGCCTCAGAGCCTCCGGAATAGTTACACTCCCGTCTTCATATTGATAGTTCTCCAAAATAGCGGCTACTGTTCGTCCCACCGCCACTCCGGAACCATTTAAAGTATGAACGAACTCCGGTTTAGCGCCCGGTGACGGCCGGTATCGAATATTGGCCCGGCGGGCTTGGAAAGCCTCAAAATTGCTGCAACTGGAGATCTCCCGGTAAGCGTTAAAGCTGGGCAACCAGACCTCAAGATCATAACATTTAGCCGCAGAGAAACCTTGGTCACCACTGCATAACAGCATTACTCGATAAGGCAGATCCAATCTTCGGAGAACATTTTCCGCATCATTCACCAACTTCTCATGCTCCTGGTAAGAATCTTCCGGCTTGGTAAACTTAACCAGCTCTACTTTGTTAAATTGGTGTTGCCGGATGATTCCTCGGGTATCACGGCCGGCCGAACCTGCTTCAGCTCGAAAACAAGCGGTATAAGCGGCGTATTTAATGGGAAGCATTTCTGGTTCTAAAATTTCTTCCCGGTGAAGATTAGTAACCGGTACTTCCGCAGTGGGAATTAAAAAATAATCACCATTAATACATTTAAACATGTCTTCTTCAAATTTCGGTAATTGTCCAGTACCGATCATCGAAGCCCGATTGACTAAGAATGGTGGAAAAACTTCACTATATCCATGTTCTTTGGTATGAAGATCAAGCATAAAATTGATTAAAGCCCGTTCCAACCTGGCGCCCCAGTTTTTTAAAACTACAAAACGGGCGCCGCTAATTTTAGCTGCTCTTTCAAAATCCATTATTCCCAAACCTATTCCCACTTCATCGTGAGCTTTCGGTTCAAAGTCAAATTTGCGGGGTTCACCCCAGCTTCGAATTAGTTTATTAGCATTCTCATCCGGACCAACCGGCACTGATTCATGAGGAATATTAGGGATAACCATCAAAATATCCTGCAGTTTTTCCTCAATCTCTCTTACTTCCTGATCAAACTGTTGAATCTGATCCCCAACTGTTTGCATTTCTTGAATAATAGCTGACGCATCCTGACCTTGAGCCTTCAAACGTCCTACTTCTTTGGAGACAATATTTCTTTTATTCTTTAACTGTTCAACTTCTACTAATTTTTTCCGGCGCTCCTCATCCAACCGTAAAAATTCATCCAACGGGACATTGGCATTTCGTTTTCTCATAGCATCCCGGACCTTATCCGGTTCACTGCGGACAAATTTTATATCAAGCATACAGCCACATCCTTTGTAAGAGTCAATTGTTATCAGTTATTTGTTATTTATTATTATAAAATATACCATAAAGAAAACCCAACCCACAATCTATCTGTACCATTATAGCCCAATCGTTGCTAAAATACAATCTGTAAACAAAATAAACGGACAGGAATAGCATCCTCTCCGCATAGTTTTATTTCAAATATTAAATAATGAAACTTAACCGGAACACTTCACCGCTTGGTCATCGGAAACCAACAGTGGCTTTAAATACCTGCCGGTATATGAAGCAGGCTCTTCGGTTATCTCCTCAGGAGTACCGGTGGCGATAACTTCTCCACCTCGTTCGCCTCCTTCGGGACCCAGGTCGATAATATAATCCACTGTTTTAATTACATCCAGATTATGCTCAATCACCAGTACAGTATCGCCTGCCTCTACTAAACGTTGGAGCATCTCCAATAATTTATGGGTATCAGCAAAATGTAACCCGGTAGTTGGCTCATCTAAAATATATAAAGTCTTCCCATTTGAGCGCCGGGATAATTCCGTTGCCAGTTTTACCCGTTGTGCTTCCCCACCGGATAAAGTGGTTGCCGGTTGTCCCAGCTTAATATAATCCAATCCCACATCATGTAGGGTTTGTAGCTTCCGCCGAATTTTCGGAATGTTATAAAAAAACTCCAGGGCTTCCTCAACGGTCATATTCAATACATCGGAGATTGTTTTTCCTTTGTACTTAACTTCCAAGGTTTCCCGGTTATAACGTTTCCCCTTACAGACTTCACATGGGACATAGACATCAGGGAGAAAATGCATCTCAATTTTGATAATCCCGTCTCCGGCACAAGCTTCACAGCGTCCGCCTTTAACATTGAAAGAAAACCGTCCCGTAGTGTAGCCCCGCATTTTAGCTTCCTGAGTCTGGGAAAAAAGCTCCCGGATCGGATCAAATACCCCGGTATAAGTTGCCGGATTTGAACGGGGCGTCCGACCAATCGGTGACTGGTCAATATCTACTACTTTATCCAAATGTTCTAAACCGAGAATTTTTTTATGAGCGCCGGCCTGTAATGAGGTTGCTCTGTTTAATTTAGTTGCTGCCACCGGATATAAAATGTCATTAATTAAAGTACTTTTACCGGAGCCGGAAACACCAGTGATACATATGAAAACTCCCAATGGGATTTTAATATTCAAATTCTTTAAATTATGCTCGGTGGCGCCTTTGATCTCCAAGTACTTTCCGTTTGGCTCTCTCCGCTTAGACGGAAGAGCAATCCGGCGTTTTCCGGAGAGATATTGACCGGTAATAGAATCCGGTTGCTTTATCACATCTTTTAAACTTCCGGCTGCAACTACTTCTCCTCCATGTAATCCGGCGCCGGGACCGATATCGACAATGAAATCCGCTTCCCGGATCATTTCCTCATCGTGTTCCACCACTACAACTGTGTTTCCTAAATCGCGTAAGCCTTTCAAAGTCTCAATTAAACGTTGATTGTCACGTTGGTGCAGGCCGATACTTGGTTCATCAAGGATATATAATACCCCAACCAACGATGAGCCGATCTGGGTAGCTAACCGGATTCGTTGTGCTTCTCCCCCGGAGAGAGTCCCGGCAGCCCGATCCAAAGTTAAATAATCCAATCCGACATTAATTAAGAATCCCAATCGTTCGTTAATCTCTTTTAAAACCAGGCGGGCAATGGTAGTCTCCCGTTCCGAAAGAGATAAATGATTCAGAAAATCCTTGGCGTCCAGCACCGATTTAGCTGTTAACTCACTGATATTAATTCCGCCAATATAAACCGACAAGCTCTCTCTTTTTAACCGGGCGCCCTGGCAACCGGTACAAGGCTTTATGGTCATAAACTTCTCAATTTCTTTTCGCATAAACTCCGATTGAGTCTCCCGGTAACGCCGTTCCAGATTATGAGCTACTCCTTCAAACGCTGCCGAATGCTTAAATTCTCTATCCGGCCCTTGATATGATATTTCAATCTTCTCCCCTTTGGTCCCATATAGGAGGATATCAAGCTGTTCTTTAGTAGCGTTTTTTAAAGGCCGGTCCGAATTTATCTTATACTTCTTGGCCACTGATTTTAAATATTGTAAAGACCAGGAATCCTGATCCGAACTCCAGGCTTTAATCGCTCCATCGTTAATAGATTTTTCCTTATCAAGCACCAATTCCGGATCAATCTCCATTTTAAACCCAAGACCGACGCAGTCGGGACAAGCGCCATAAGGACTGTTAAAAGAGAACATCCTGGGGGTCAACTCTTCGAAACTGAAACCACAATCCGGGCAGGCAAATTTCTCGCTAAAGATCTGTTCATTCCCGTCCATGGTTAAAATAGTTACCAGACCTTTAGCCAGTTTTAAAGCTAATTCGATTGAATCAGCCAAGCGTTGCCCCAGATCCGGTTTCATTATTAAACGGTCAACTACAACCTCAATAGTATGCTGTCTATACTTTTCCAAGCTAATCTGTTCACTAAGATCCTTAATTTCTCCATCTACCCGAACCCGGACAAATCCATCCTTTCGAAAATCCTCAAATAGCTTATCATACTCCCCTTTCCGGCGACGAATTACCGGTGCTAAAACTTGAAACTTGGTTCCTTCGGGTAAAGCCATAACCTGATCGACAATCTGTTCCACCGTTTGTGAATTAATCGGTTGATGACAATCCGGACAATGAGGACGGCCAATCCGGGCATATAACAAGCGTAAATAATCGTAAATTTCAGTAACCGTGCCCACCGTGGAACGGGGATTATGGCTGGTTGTCTTCTGATCGATGGAGATGGCCGGTGAAAGCCCTTCTATATAATCTACATCCGGTTTGTCCATCTGGCCTAAAAACTGCCGGGCATAAGCTGACAACGACTCTACATAGCGCCGTTGCCCTTCAGCATAAATGGTATCGAAAGCCAATGAGGATTTCCCTGAGCCAGATAATCCCGTAATTACCACTAACTGATCACGCGGGATTTCTAAGTCAATATTCTTTAAGTTGTGTTCTCGGGCGCCTTTTATTTTAATGCAATTAGCAGACATACTATATAAACCTCCATGGATCTTTGTTTATTGAAAAGCTTAAACTACATTATAATTGTCATTCTCAATTGTCCATTGTCAACTACTTTCCAAGCAACTTTTCCCAACTTCGCATCTCATCGCGAAGTTCTGCGGCTCTTTCAAATGCAAGATCCTCGGCCGCTTTCAACATCTCTGTTTCCAGTTCTTTTACTTTTAGTTTTATATCTTCTGCAGTCATATTCGGCCGTTGTTTTACCTGGTATTCTACTTTTTCTTCGGCGGCCTGTTCGGCCTGGATCAGGTCACGAACCGCTTTCTTAATCGTTTCCGGAGTAATACCGTATTCGGCATTATATTTCAATTGTTTTTCCCGGCGGCGGTTAGTCTCTTGAATAGCATTCTGCATGGAATCGGTCATCTTATCGGCATACATAATAACTTTTCCGCCGACATTCCTGGCCGCCCGGCCGATAGTCTGAACAAGGGAAGTGGTTGAACGCAGGAATCCTTCCTTGTCTGCGTCAAGGATCGCTACCAGGGTAACCTCCGGCAAGTCTAAGCCTTCGCGTAATAAGTTAATCCCAACCAAAACATCGAATTTTCCAACCCGTAAATCGCGCAGAATGACTACCCGGTCTAAAGTATTTATCTCCGAATGGAGATAGCGGACCCTAATCCCCACACTCTCCAAGTATTCGGTTAAATCTTCAGCCATTTTCTTAGTTAAGGTTGTTACTAAAACCCGTTCATTCCGATCTACCCGGACCCGGATCTCTTCCATCAGATCATCGATCTGTCCTTGAACCGGACGAACCATAATCTCCGGATCTACCAATCCGGTGGGACGGATAATTTGTTCCACTACTTGTTGAGCTCTTTTTAGTTCATATGGTCCAGGTGTAGCTGAAACATATACTACCTGGTTTACCCGTTCTTCAAACTCGTCAAATTTAAGCGGCCGGTTATCAAGGGCCGATGGGAGCCGGAATCCATATTGAACCAGGGTTTCCTTCCGGGAACGGTCTCCGGCATACATTCCGCCTACTTGTGGGATACTGACATGAGACTCGTCAATAAACATTAAAAAATTCTTTGGAAAATAATCCAACAAAGTAGAAGGGGCTTCCCCAGGCTCACGCCCGGTTAAATGCCGGGAATAGTTTTCGATCCCCTGGCAAAAACCAACCTCCAACATCATTTCCAGGTCAAACCGGGTTCGTTGCTCTATTCTTTGTGCCTCCAGGAACATATCTCGTTCCCGAAACTCCCGCAATCTTTCTTCCAGTTCTTCTTCAATTCTTTTCATTGCCAGTTTCAGTTTTTCTTCAGAGGTTATATAGTGGGTAGCCGGATAAATCATAATCTCTTCAAGGCTCTGCAATACTTCCCCGGTTAATGGGTCAACCTCAATAATTTTTTCAACTTCATCCCCAAAAAGTTCAATTCGAATAATATTCTCACCATAAACCGGAATTATTTCGATTACATCACCGCGGACCCGAAAAGTTCCTCGACTGAATCCGACATCATTCCGGCTGTATTGAATACCCACCAACCGGCGGAGAATTTGGTTTCGGTCTTTGAATTCGCCAGACTTAAGCGAGAGGGTCATGGCTTCGTAATCTTCCGGATCTCCCAAACCATAAATGCAGGAAACACTAGCCACAATGATCACATCTTTTCTTTGCAACAAGGAAGAAGTTGCGGCATGACGCAATCTGTCAATTTCATCATTCCGACTGGAATCCTTCTCAATATATAAATCGGATTGCGGCACATAAGCCTCCGGTTGATAATAATCATAATAACTCACGAAATATTCAACTGCATTCTCCGGAAAAAATTCTTTAAATTCACCATATAATTGTGCCGCTAACGTCTTGTTATGTGCTAAAACAAGAGTCGGTATCTGGACTTCTTCAATTATCTTAGCCATGGTAAAAGTTTTTCCCGAACCGGTAACTCCCAGCAAAACTTGATCACGGTAACCGTTCCGGATTCCTTTTACAAGACCGGCGATGGCCTGGGGCTGATCGCCGCTGGGTTTATAATCGGAATGAATTATAAATTTTTTATTCAATCTGGACACCTCTAAATTATTATACCGTTTTCAATTCAGGGTTCAAACGAACATATATTCGACATTTTTTGTGTATATCCTTCTTCTTTTAACGATTTATTATTCGATTTGTTATAATGTTAACATAGATTTAGTAATTCGATTATAAGTATAAAGGAAAGCAAATAACTAAAGATATAAATCGAGTTTGGAAAAGATTATATAATAAAACAAAAGACTCCTTTTAAGCCTTAAGGAGTCAGTCCTATCACAAAAGATATCGAAGTATTCGCCAGTTTGAAGATACAGAAAGCTCCGGCTTTTATTCACCGGAGCTTCTCTTTATCAATAATTAACTTAACTAACTTTAACTTTCTTATTCTTACAATACTCTACCATCTGCCTGGCCGCAATCTTTCCGGCGCCCATCGCCGCGATAACCGTGGCTGCGCCTGTTACAATATCGCCTCCGGCATAAACCCCCGGAATACTTGTAGCTAATGATTCGGGATCAGCCTGAATATAGCCGTATTTATTCAAATCCAGACCGGCGGTATTCCTTAATAATATTGGGTTAGGTCCCTGACCGATAGCCACAATAACATTATCCACTGGAAATTGGAACTCCGAACCGGGAACAACTACCGGGCGGCGGCGTCCGCTGGCATCAGGTTCACCCAATTCCATTCGAACACATTCCAAAGCGGCTACTTCACCATTTTCATTGCCGATAATGCGGGTAGGATTGTTTAGTAACTTAAAGATAATTCCTTCTTCTTCGGCATTCTCAACCTCTTCGTGTCTGGCCGGCAGCTCATCCCGGGAACGGCGGTAAACTATATAAACCTCTTTGGCTCCTAAACGCAATGAAGTCCTGGCTGCATCCATCGCTACATTACCACCGCCAACCACTGCTACTCGTTCACCGACCCGGACCGGTGTATCATACTCCGGAAAGCGGTAGGCTTTCATCAAATTGACTCTGGTTAAAAACTCATTGGCGGAGTATACACCGTTTAAATTCTCTCCCGGTACATTGAGAAAATATGGCAAGCCGGCTCCGGTACCGATGAAGATCGTATCATAGCCTTGTTCCAGTAATTCTTCTACAGTAACTGTCTGGCCAACCAAAACACTGGTTTTAATCTCCACCCCGAGTTTGGAAATATAATCAACTTCCCGGGCTACAATATCTTTAGGTAAGCGGAATTGGGGAATTCCATACTGTAATACGCCACCGGCTTCATGTAATGATTCAAAAATGGTTACTTCAAATCCCTGCAAAGCCAAATCGGCGGCACAAGTTAGTCCTGCCGGTCCGGCTCCGACAATAGCCGCCTTAAAACCGGATTTTTTAATCTCGGGGATCGCAGACTTAGCGCCGGCTGCTTCCTGATCTGCCACAAAACGTTCCAAAGCGCCAATCGCTACCGGATCTCCTTTTTTCCCTAAGATGCATTCTTTTTCACATTGTGATTCTTGAGGACAGACCCGGCCGCAAATTGCCGGTAGACTGTTTTTTTCTTTGATTTTGGCGGCGGCGGCTGAAAAATCGCCTTCTTTGATTTTTCCGATAAATCCGGGAATATCGACTTCAACCGGACAGCCTTGCATACAGAAAGCTTTTTTGCAATTCAAACAACGGGAAGCTTCCGCCAACGCTTGATCTTTCGTATATCCCAAAGCTACTTCCTGAAAGTTTTTCCCTCTGACCATTGGGTCTTGTTTCGGTATCATTTGGCGTGGCATCGACATCCCTCCGTTCCCTCATGGTAGTCCTGGAATGCTTTTTTCTCTTGGTCAGAATAATAACGTTGCCGCTGACGCAGTTCGGTGAAGTCTACCGCCAGACCGTCAAATGCCGGTCCATCTACACAACAGAACTTGCTTTGACCACCGACTGTTACCCGGCAGCCGCCGCACATTCCGGTACCATCAACCATTACTGCATTTAAGCTAACCACAGTTTTAATATTTTTTTCTTTAGTAACCTTAACGCAAGCGTCCATCATTGGAACCGGACCGATAGCAATCACTTCATCGACTTTTTCCGCATCAAGAACCTGCTTTAACGGTTCGGTAACCAACCCTTTCTGGCCGAAGCTGCCATCATCGGTAGCTATTATAAATTGATGGCTGACTGCTTTCAATTCATCCATCAAAATTAACATTTCTTTCTTTTGAGCGCCCAAAATAATAATAACCCTATTACCGGCCTCATATAAAGCTTTAACTTTAGGATAGAGCGGCGCTGCTCCCAAACCTCCGGCTACACCTACCACAGTGCCGATTTTCTCAATCGGATAAGGAGTTCCTAAAGGCCCCAAAATATCGGCAAATGAATCTCCCGGTTTCATTTGATTTATCATTGCAGTGCTTTTACCGACTTCTTGAATAATTAGAGTAATTGTTCCTTTATCCCTGTTAAAGTCGGCAATAGTCAGTGGTATGCGTTCAGCCCGCTCGTTCAGACGAACCACCACAAAATGTCCTGGTTGAGCCTTGGCGGCGATCGCCGGGGCCTTAATTACCAATTTGACAATTCGTGGGGCTAATAACTCTTTGGATAAAACCTCCAAGATACTCCCCTCCAAATACAAACTATTTGAAATGAGTATAACATAAAAAAAATAGAGAAAGCAAGCTTCCCTACACTTAGTAATGCAACATAAAATAAGATCTTTTATTGTTTTGATGCCATTTTCACTATGTGAAAAATATTTTCATTTTATCTTCTCGGTAAAATAAACTCCTCTTGAGTTCCGTCCGGATAACTACATATCCAATTTATTTCATCGTTAGTCATTTCAGGTTTTAAATGTCCTCCATAATCAGCCAGACTAAAAGGTAATTTAGTTTCCAAAGCGCCAACCGGGCAAGATTTAACACAAGCCATACAATCCCAACAATTAGCTTGGTTTCTAATCCTACTTTTGTTGTTGCAATCCAGATACAACAAATCACCCGGGCAAATATCAACGCATTTCCCACATCCGGTGCATTTGAGAGAATCCAATCTTAACCCCATTATTTTTCTCCTTTTTATATTTTATACCTAATTTAAACAAAAGAAGTAACCAAATTTAAACCGCTATCTTCCCTCTGAAAATTGTATTGGCCTTTTTATCTTTGCTTAAATTATCTCTCTTCTTGTTATCAAAGACCGCCGCCTCAATCTTAGCTGCTATAAGAACCACAATCGGCCCCATTTGTTTTTGCATTATTTTGATTATATTTGCTCCCAAACGGGTTAAGACAAGATCGATAGCTTTACTTTTAATCTGTTCGGCCTCATCTTTAGTTAATTTTCCATCGGCATTAGCCCTTTTAAGGTCCCCAACTACAGTCTTATTTAGTTCGGTTACTACATCAATAACTACATTATCCAACACTAATAAAGCTTGAACCAGTTTATTATGACGATATCTACTGCTTAAATATATTCCACCGGCTGTTAACGCCAGAGTAACTCCCACCGATATTATCGGTAATGAAAATATCAATAATTCTCCAGTTGTTTCGAGAGTCATAACCTTCACCTCCCGTAATTAATTCTAAAAACCTAGTACTGCCAAAATCATAATATGACCCAAATCTCCCGGCTGTTCCTGTTAAAACATAAAAAAGAGCCTTGAACCAATTTGGTTCAAGGTATCTTAGGGAAGCGCTGATTAATTGAATAAGTGACGATTTTGTGCTTCGTAAAATGCCTAATACCGCATATTTGCTCGCACAAAATCGGATTAATCAGCGCTTCCTTAGTTTATAAGTTTCGCTTAAAAATTCAAAGTTAATATCTTCTGAAATTATGAATAAGTCAAATCCAATAGGGTCAAAGCATTTCAAGCAACACTTTTGCCTGTTGCCTAATACCTCTTGCCTGAAATTACTCCTCACTCTGTCCAAATTTATTACTTAACCAGGCGACATATAAAGCTATTAGAGAGCCAACCATAATTATTAGGTGTGGTAACAAAGTATATAAAGCTACTAAACCTTCTCTCCGAACAGTCTTGTCTAAAGAAATAATTGCCACATATAAAGGATAATAAAAGGCTAAAGTACTTCCTAACAAAATGCCGACAAACACAAATAACGGTGAACGTGGTTTGCAAAACAATATTATTAATCCTAAAGCTAAAATCAAAGCAACTCCAAAAGAAATAAGCCAATAGTAATCACCGGTCAGATGTTCGGCGCCGGGAGTTGCGGCTACCACTCTTGTTCCGTATTTACCCATTATGATTTGCATTATAGAAAAGGCAAAATAAAATCCGGTTAAGCCGATAACTAAATTTAACCAATTATTCTTGTCTAAAAATTTCATTATGTAACCTCCTTAAAACTAATTTCTATTAACACAAATTTGACACTAATATCCAAACTCCTGCCGACAATATCTGTTGAAAAAAGATTTAATTAAAGGGAATTTCATAATTACTATTATTTATTTTCGGATACAATATACTAGAAAAATGCTTCAATTCTAAAACTTTTCCCAATCATCTCCGATAAAATCATTTCCCTTGATGGTAATTTGTTTTGGAGGAAGTTCTGATTTAGCCGGTTTAAAAGTGTTTTTATCTCCATTCATTGTCTGGATGCTAAATTGATTTACCATTTCATTTAACTTATTTGCCTCACCATTTAGTAAAACGCTTGATGCTGCCATTTCTTCAACCATGGCGGCATTTTGCTGGGTTACTTGGTTGAGTTGCTCAACCGAAGATTGGATCTGAGATGAAGCTAAAGTCTGTTCTCGCATAGTAGCTGCAACTTCAGCTATTACATCGGAAGTCCGTTTGGTATTAATAACAATTTGTTGCAACATTTCAGCCGATTGATCAACTAAATTTTTACCTTTATCAATTCGCTCAACGCTTTCTTTAATTAATAATTCAATTTCTCTGGCCGATTCGGCAACTCGGCGGGAAAGATTTCTAACTTCAGCGGCAACTACCGCAAAACCACGTCCCTGTTCACCGGCTCTGGCTGCTTCTACAGCAGCGTTTAATGCCAACAGGTTTGTTTGAAAGGCTATATCATTTACTACTTTAATTATTTCCACGATTTGTTGACTACTTGCTGATATTTGTTTCATAGCTGTATGGGTTTCCCGAACGGACTCCTCACCGGCAGTCACCGCTTCTAATGTTGAATGAGACAATTCCTGGGCTTGGCTTGAATTCATTGAAGCTTGGATTACTGAAGAACTTACTTCTTCAATTGTAGCCGCAATCTCTTCCAAAGTTGCAGCCTGCTCTTGGGTGCGTTTTGAGAGGTCTTGGTTGCCGGAGGCTATCTCCCGGGAAGCATCTTTAACTTGACAAGCCATATACAGCATTTGGTTTAGTAAATTAGCTAAATTCTTGGCTAATTGATTTAATTCTTCTGCCATCTCTCCAATTTCATCATTGGTTTTTATATTAATTTTACCGGTAAAATCTCCTTTAGACATCCGTTTAATTAAATCAACCAATTTTTTAACCGGATTAAATAGTGTACGGGTTATATAAGAGTTGATAACAATTATTGATACAATCATGATTAAAAGAGCTACCAGTAAAACTATTAACACCATAGACAAATTAATATACTCAAGCACCCGATTAATTTTATCTCTGGACTCAGCCAGCATCGGCAAATATGTTCCGGTCCCTACGGCTAATTCTATATATCCCATTTTGAGCGGCGCTACATAAGAAAGTTTTTCTTCTTGTTGCCGGGTTTTGGGGTTTAACCAAACATAATTAATAAATCCGCCACCTTTTTTAGCAGCCTTAATAAACTCTTGAACCGGCTTATTACCCTTCCGGTCTGTTAAGTCCCATAAATTTTGACCTTCTTGAGCTTTATTCTCCGGAGCTACTAATCTGATCCCATCATACTGGTAAACGAAGAAATAACCGGAATCACTGTACTTAGTCGCCTCCAATTCTCTCTTGATTAAACCTAGTAACTCATCATCGGAGATAGTCCCGGCTCTTTCGTTATATAATGCCTCCATTGCGGAAACTGCAGTTTGAACCGTGTTTTCCAAACGGTTTTTTACTTGGTTTAATACTTCACCACTGACAATCTTTTCTGATGAGGAAGCGATTTTTTGAAGAATTAATATTGTTCCGGCTGCCATTACTAAAGTTGGAAGCAGTATCCCAATAAAAACAACCGTTAAAATCTTTCCCTTAAAGCTGCTGCGTCTTTTATTATTCAATTTTATCAGGCTCCCTGTATATAAAGAAATCTATAATTACAATCGGTTTTTACTCGTTTTTTCTATAGAGTTTTTTATATAAGGGGATTTCATGATTACCTTAATTAATTCTTATATACAATATATAGTGAGTTCTCCAGATGTGACTTTCAATATACTGTATATAAATCTCAAAATTTCAAATCATTAAAATTCCTCATAGATTTAATCCAGTTTGATTAAACTCTCAAATTTCAACCAAAAAATCCGGGTTTTCTCCCGGATTTTGCGATATAGATATTAATTTGTTTAGTCTAAGGAAGCGCTGATTAATTAAATAAGTGACAATTTTGTGCTTCGCAAAATGCCTAATACCGCATATTTGCTTGCACAAAATCGGATTGATCAGCGCTTCCCTAATATAATCGATAGTCTCTAAGAATAATTAAAAGGAACTTACAGTAACCTTATCTCCGGCTACCGCACCACGTTACGTGGATACCTGCAACCTTTCGGCTACAAACACCCATTACACATACTACGATAACCTTTAACCGACTGCCATGGAAACTTGGGGATCTGCTTGCAATCTCTCGACTGCAAACAAACCCTTTCGCTCCAATGACAATCTGGGCTCGACCGCTGCAAATAAGTTTCCCTACCACGACGATCTCATCAACCGCCGTAATAAGTTGGCCCACCTGCAACAATCTGCGCTGAGACCGATATGGATCCTTGATACTAATGAACCCATACCGATCATTTGCTCGACCGATAATGACCCTTTGGTCCTTAAGACGGAGCCATTACCGATCTGCGCCTCGGCCACTGTAAATCCCTGAGTATAGAATGGCATCTTTAAGAACTTATTATACAAAAATTAAGGTGCCATTTTTTGCTAATTTTATTTGTCTTTTTTTAGCTTCTGGAACATCCCCATCCTAGTCTCAACTCTGATTCTAGCATTTTCGTACCTTCTTTTTTCGTCTTTTATTTCCGGTTGTAAAGCAGGCGCCCTTTTGGGATTTTTATGTTGGTCTAAAGCTACAAATGTCAAATAAGCGGTAGTTGTCCTGATTTGTTCTCCGGTAAAAGGATTTTCCTTGGTTACTTGAACTCCGACTTCCATAGAGGTACTTCCGACATAATTTACGCTGGCTTTTAGGATTACATGGTCACCAACATTTATGGGGGCCTTAAAAGAAATCCGATCTATACTTACGGTTACTGCTTCACCTTCACAATGTCTTTGGGCGACCATATTAGCAACCGTATCAATCCAAGATATAACAACTCCTCCAAACGCTATACCATAACTATCGGCATGAACCGGAGTAACCAGATACCGTGTTTCTACCGAACTATCTCTGGGGGTTTTTGGTTTTTCCATCTTAAAACCTCCTTTTTCTTACTCAATCAATCTCCAGCTCTTCAAAATTAGTATTATTCAAAAAATCTTTTAACTTTTCCAGTTCTTCCTTATTTAAAGTGATTCCTTTGCCCATTTTTTCATGAGTTTCATCCCATTCTCTGATGTCTAGTTTTGGTTTTCGATTATTCCAGCTAACAACATTAACTTCCTTTGTCCAACCTCGAATTCCTACCGATAATACCAACAGATGCTCTTTAATTTTAAAAGTAATTTCAGCCACCAAACTTCCTCCCAATATCCATAATTCTTTATAGCGATATTTTTTCATTATATTATTACTTTAATTCTTTAATTACCAGA
Organism: Bacillota bacterium; assembly: GCA_023435225.1. Lineage (GTDB taxonomy): Bacteria > Bacillota > UBA4882 > UBA8346 > UBA8346 > UBA8346. The sequence continues at coordinate 11,045 of JAEYRX010000041.1, read as the reverse complement.
TGACGCTCTCCTTGTTCCCAAAAACAAAAGACTACTTTTTGACCTTCTTTGCTAATATCTACATCGTATAAATCCTGGCAATCAAGGATTTGAATTAATTGTTTGCCATCATAAATAAATAGGGGATTATTACCTTTTTCAAAGGTATCATAGATTCTTAATAAAAAAAGTTGTTGATCGGAGTATTTATTCTTAACTTCTAAACTGATATTTCCTTGGTTGGAATCAAACGATGCAATTTGACTAAATTTTTTATTTTGATAAGTATAAAAATTCAACAAAGTATCATTGGCAACTAGAATAACCATTTGATCTTGAAAAATAAAGCCGCCCTCCAACCGGGAATTTTTCTCTTTACATGAAACCAGTTTAATAAGCTTCTTAGCTGATAAATCCATGAACCAGATAATGTTTTCCCGATTAAGCTTTTGAAGTAAAACTAATCCGCTGTCTGGGAAATATACTCCGGTACTTTCAATAGCCGACCGTAAAACATCCTTATCAAAATCAGGGAAAAGATTGGAAGCTTCATCAAAAATCATCTGCTTTGCAGGAGGTAAATCATAATCCAGTATATCATTATTATTAAATGCTGTTTTAATTACGCATTTCGTAGGGAGGTCAAATTTTATAGTAGTAATTCCCGTATCACCATTGGAAATCTTTGCTTCAATCTGTTCATTATTAAGCCACTTCATATTAGTTACGAAGGCGCTAAAATACGCATATTGCTTTGAAGCGTTTTTATCCAATAACACTTTTTCTGTTTGATCTTCAATATTATATAACTTAATTTGAGTATATTCATGGTTATATCCATCTTTACCCATCTCAATAACCGCTTCGGCATACACTAATAATTTGCCGTTAGGTGAAATTCTCGGATAAATTAAATCTCCATTATTTATATAAGCTAAAGTTTTATCTGTTATCTTAATTGTTTTATTTGACTTTACAAAAACTGCCGAATTTTTATATTCAACCTTAGAAACAGTATTTTTACTTTCCAGATTATGATCAAAAATTCCCCACCCAGTAATTCCTATAATAACTATTAACCCGGGAATAATAAATTTTTTATTAAGCCACTTCATTTTAGACACCTCGGGGATGTTATCTTTCAGTTGTTTCTTCTTTTAAGCTGTGTATGGCTTTTAAAACAATATAGCTTCCTGAATTAGGTCTTACCTTTATAAGCCTTTCAATTATAAATTCCATCTTTTTGGATTTTTACCTGCTAAAAACTTTATTTTAAGTAGAGTTTTTGAATCAATAACCGAATTTAAATATTCAAAGCCTCTTCAAGCTGGAAGACAACCTTTTAAAATAAAAAAACCACCAAATAAGGTGGCTTTCTCAGAAATCCGTATGAACTTGGCTATTTCTCAATAAGTTGGGGGCTTCCTTCAGTTTCTCCTGGAAATCTTTCAAAAATCTGACGCCACCAGTTGGAAACTACATTGGAAAAATCTTGGACTCTATTCTTATGATTATCTCCCAGTAACAAAATATCTTCGATATTATAAAAACCTTGGTGATTGACAATAAATTCAGCCGCTTTCAATGCCCCTTCGGCAAAAGCCGCCCGGGAGTATGAACGGTGAATAACCTCAATCTCATCTGAATTACTTGAAAAAAGTACTTTATGTACCCCGATAATTCCTCCTGCCCTGATGGCATGGATCCCGATTTCGTTCTTCTCCCGCATCTTCAGCCCAAATCGTCCAAAAATAAAACGCGGCTGTTTGATTTCTTTTGTTTCATTAATCGCCGTAGCAAGCTTAAGAGCGGTCCCCGATGGAGCGTCTTTTTTATGGCAGTGATGATATTCACTAATCTCTACATCATAATGGGGAAGTAGCTTAGCTATTGTTTTAACCACCAATAGTAAGACATTAACTCCCACCGAAATATTCGGCGCATAAACAATGCCAACTTTATTTTGTTCAGCAATATTTTTAAGTTCATTTATTTGAATTTTATTAAAACCAGTTGTCCCGATTACTAATTGAACACCCTGCTCGGCCAGTATCCGGGCATTTTTGATGGCGGCTTTAGGATTAGTAAAATCAATTGCCACTTGAATCTTTTTATGTCGTAATTCAGCGGCTAATAAGTTCGTATCCTTAATGACTAACCGGGAATCAGTATTGATTAAATCTTGAAGTTTTCGATTTACTTTTAAACTTCCAGGTTTAGTATAAATAGATACCAGCTCGAAATCGTTTGATTTCAATAAGTGCTCCGCCACTACCATGCCGGTTCTTCCTATGCCCAGCAGACATGTTTTAATCATGACAACCCTCCTTCAAAAACTTTATGCCAAAATCCTATACATCATAAATATTCGGATAGGAAATAAAGGTTGCTCGATTGTTGGAAATATATTTAGTTTTTTAAAAATTCATTTTGGCAGATATCGGTCTCCCGGAATCATTTGTTCATATGGACGTTCGATCATCTTTATTTCTCCTGTCTCCATATCTCTAACCGAGTTTACAAACTTTAACCAATTAAAATCATCCCGTTCCGGATAATCCAGCCGGGTTTGAAAGCCGGGCCAACGTGTTTCTTTCCGGTAAAGTAAATGTTCTACTACATGCCGTGCCACCTCAATCCGGTCAATTACTTCCCGACAATTCATTAATTGGTGAAAATCTCCCGCTATCAAATACTGTTCTTGTTTTTTTAAATGCATCAATTGCTTTCTAGCCTGCAATAACCTTCCCTCATCCAGTTCATAGAATACGCTAATACCTCCAGCGTATTCATCCATTATTTTTTGAACTCTTTCTTCCATTTCCTCCGGCAAAACTCCGTCATTTTTATCTTCAAACCGTTCTGTCGGCCGGTATATCTGCTTGATTTTAAGTTCTAACTCATTTTCATTCAGCTCCTTATACTCTTCATCTTCTTTGTGCAAGTCAGCTACACTGGTCCGGGCGGCAATAACTCCCTCCGTCCAACAACCGCTAACAAATTTATAGGGATAACCTCCGGCAACATCGCCGGCTGCATATAACCCAGGCAAAGTAGTTCTCCGGTCTTTATCAATCCAGTACCCGGCTTGACAATGTCCTCCCATGATATATGGTTCGGTGCCGCAAATCTCCACCGGCGATTCACTAGGTTCAAACCGATTAGCAGCCCATTGAAGGACTATTCCCGGATACATATCCAGATAAGCTGCTTTTAGCTTTTTAACTTGTTCTTTAGTTAAATGTCTGGTATCCAAGAAACAAGGGCCTCGACCGCTTTTTACCTCCTGAGTAGGCCCAAAAACCCTTAGGCAAGTTGGAGCTCCTTCTCCGCCATAATGCCGATAACGAATTTTCATAAATTCCTCTCCATGGGAGTTAATCTGCTTAGCTCCAAACCCTAAAGCCATTGTACCGGTAGGGCAAATTAAATCTTTGGTCCGTAAAGCAATGAACCGCATTTCAAAACTGGTAACCTCGGCTCCCGCCCTTATTCCCATAGCATAACCTGCTCCGGTATTAAATGGAGGATACCACATTTTATGTGCGGCTGCACCTGGATTATTAGGTCGATATAAGCCGGCTGCGCCACCGGTACAACAGATTACGGCTTTAGCGTTAACAATATGTGCAACACCGTCTCTGACTCCAATTCCAATTACGCCACAGACTTTGTTTCTATCGGTTAGATAGTCAACGGCATTAACCCGTTCTAGTACTTCAACCCCGGTCTCCCGAACTGCTTGAGCTAATAGAGGCTTCAGGGATTCTCCATTAATTTTTATATTCCAGCGGCCCCGTGGTTGGTATTTCCCCTTTTCATCTTTTACAATTGGTAAACCCCATTGCTCTACCTTGGCAACTACCTGATTAATTTCTTTAGCCGCCGAATAAACCAGGTCTTCCCGGATTAACCCCATAGCATCATAACGGACATATTTTGTAAAAGATTCGGCGGTCTCTCCCGGATTTATATAAACATTAATAGCATTCATTCCTGCCGCCAGGCAACCACTCCGTTCAATATTACCTTTCTCCATAATCATTACTTTTAACTCCGGGGCAATCTCTCTGGCCGTAACTGCAGCTAGACACCCTGCAGTGCCTCCACCGACCACTAAGATGTCAACCTCATGTTTTTTTAATTTCATCTGCAAAACCCGACACTCTCCTCAATAATGTTGGATTCTATTTATACTGTTGTACTCTATGCGAAGGTCCGGAAGAGAGTGCCTGTTTTATCCAATAAAAGGTTGGGTAATAAAAGAGGAGGGAAATACAGTTCAAATCAAGAATATTAATTTTATACTTCTCTGTGCTCTCTGTGTACTCTGTGGTTTAATATTTTTTACCACAGAGAGCACAGAGTATAGTGAAATATTAGACAAGTTGGTGAGAAAAATGTCAGCCCCCAAAAAAATTCTCGAAACGGATTTGGCCAAACCTATCTGCGATTACCTTGTTAAACAAGGTTATACCGTCCGCAGCGAAGTTAAAGATTGTGATATTTCCGCTCTTAAAGATGACGAGTTGATAATAGTGGAACTGAAACGAAGTCTTACCATTGAACTCCTGATTCAGGCGGTAAAAAGGCAAAAAATTGCTGACGCAGTTTACCTTGGAGTTCCCAAACCTAAGAACCTCGTGTTTACCAGGAAGTGGAACGATTTAGCTCATTTAATTCGCCGCCTTGAATTGGGTTTAATATATGTCTCTTTTAAAGGAAAAGAAACTATAGTAGAAATCCCAATTGATCCAATACTCTTTGACCGTAATAGAAGCAGACAAAGAAATGCTAACCGGCGAACAACGGTGATTAAGGAAATAAATAACCGGCATCAAGACTTGAATACCGGTGGCAGTAAAGGTAAAAAATTAGTAACCGCTTATAGGGAACAGGCGGTTTTTATAGCTTGTTGTTTGGAGCGGCTGGGACCGTTATCTCCCAAAATATTGCGGGAGATTGGCACCGACCCCAAAAAAACTTTAACAATCCTCTCTAATAATCATTATAATTGGTTTACCAATATCAGCAGAGGTATCTATGGGTTAAGCGAACAAGGAAAAACCGAAATTCAAATCTATTCCCAACTAAATAATTTCTATCAGATCAAAATCAATCAATACCTTGAAAAAACAAAACCTTTAGTAGAATAAACTTTACTTTGTTCCTGAAACCGCCGGCAACTGGAGTTCGTTCCCCTGTACCGGGTTTTGCTCCTCCGGAAGTTTCTCTATACGGTGATTCTCTTTTAAAATATTTATCCCCGTAACCCGCCATACTTTTTTAACCGGTTTTAAAGTATACTCCTCTTCCCGCTCAAAATAATTTATCTCTTTCGCCATTGCAACCTGTAAAGTATATTTGGCCTGGTATTTAGCCTCAGAACTATTCTCAATCAATGTTTCAACATTTAAGCCGACAAAGTCAAGCTTAACACTATCTTTTAATGAATGGCTCATTCCCTGTTGGGTCCGGTTAATAACAAACAGATTGGTTACCATATCGGAAAAACTGTTTTTAACTTTATACAAAGATTCGTCAATTAATGAAGGATTGAGAGTTTTAACTCCTTCAAAATAATAATTCAAAACTTCCAAAGGCTTATTCTTCTCGGTAATTATCGGTTTACCCTGTGAGCCTACCCAGGTAAATATAAAAAATCCAATTACGCCAAGAGCACTTAAAGTAACAAAACCATATTTCCGGAACCATAACCATAGTTGTTCTTTTGATTTATAAAGTCGCCGGTTTTTTGTAGCTTTTTCCCGGTATTCCCGGGCTTCCGATTCGCTAACCGTTAATTTTGCAGACTCTATTAATACAGTTAATTTAGAGATTAAACTTTCTAAAGAGGGTCTTCTCCGGGGGTCGTTATCTAAAGAGCTCATAATTAAGCTGCTAAGTTCAACACTTAATTCCGGTCTTAAATCCTTGAGATTAGGAGGACCGATTTTTAAGATTTTTTCCATTCTTTCTTCAGTGGTATCTGCCGCATATGGATCAACCTCTGACAAAAGACGGTAAGCCAGAACACCCCAAGAGAAAACATCCGACTTTTGGTCCCATTTATTTCCTTTGATAACCTCCGGTGATGTATCAATTCGATATTTACTAGTGAGAAATTTACTTAAATGATTTATAACTATTGGATCCAATAAGAAAAAATTTCCTTTTTTATCTTGGGCTAATTCTCCCAAGCTTAAACCGCCCAATATTATATCCTGACTATGGTATAACTTTATATAATTAAGGATTTGGATTAAAATCCGGCAGATTTCCTCCGGTTCATTGGTTTGAAAAAGTTCTAAACCAAATTTTTGATTGCATTCTCGGCTCAAATAGATTTGTCCCTCATATTTCTCCAAACCGTTATATTTTATTAGTCCTTCAGCTGAAATACCAGCTTCTTGTTGAACTACGCCTTTAAGTTCCTTCTGAAGTTCCATCCGGAAATTTTCCCGGGGCATTACCGGAAACTCCAGCTTATCAAAAATAACCTTCTGTCCTTCTTCCGATTTCAATTCCAGACTAATATCGTTTATCTCTTTTGTTAATTGATATTTCATGGAGCTTTCCCTCCGTAAACTAGAAAATAGTATTTTGCCTTGTTACGTTTACAATACAATAAGCTAGAATATGTTGCAATATCTTATATAAAAAATTATACTATATAAGTTGAATTTGATTTCTAAAATATATGTTTAAACATTTTCATCTTTAAAGCCGTATGTATAAGGAAACTATTGAATTTAATTCAATCTATTATATATTAACTATAAACGAATTTTTTTTACCAAAATTCCCAGAAATAAAAAATCCATAATTAACTGGCATATTAAAGAAGGATTTTTAATTTTTAGTTCAACATTATTCTGCTTTTTTGAGGTGGTATTATGAAGGAAAAGGGAAATGTAGTGGTAACAGTCATGGGCAGCGACCGGATCGGTATTGTTGCCGGTATTTCTAAAGCTTTGGCGGATTGTAACGCAAATATTATCGATATTAGCCAGACAATAATGCAAGGTATTTTTGCGATGATCTTAGTTGTGGATATCTCTAATTCCAACCTGGATTTAACCGGGATTGAGGATACCCTAAAAACCGCTGGAACGGCACTGGGGGTTAAAGTTGTAGTCCAGCATCAGGATATTTTTCAGTATATGCACAGAATCTAAAGGAGTTGAACCATCATGATTTATACTCCCCAAGAAATTCTTGAAACTATAGAAATGATTGAGAATTATCATTTTGATATTCGAACCGTTACTATGGGGATAAATATTCTTGATTGTGCCGGACCAAATATTAAAACTACTTCTCAAAAAGCACAGTCCAAAATTCTCCGTTTAGCTGACAAGTTAGTTGCAACAGCTAATTTAATGGAGCGTACCTATGGGATTCCCATTATCAATAAACGAATCGCGGTAACTCCGGTATCATTATTGGCCCAATCCGCAGACACAGACGATTATTTAGAACTAGCCCTTATGTTGGATAATGTGGCTATTACTTTAGGGATTGATTTCATCGGGGGTTATTCTGCGTTGGTTCAAAAGAATATCACTTTAGGTGAGCGGAAATTAATTGATTCGATACCATTGGCTTTAAGTAAGACCAAAAAAGTCTGTTCCTCGGTTAACTTGGCTACAACCAAGGCCGGAATTAACATGGATGCAGTCTACCGGATGGCTCAAGTTATTAAAGAAGCAGCTGAGCTAACAAAAGAGCACGGAGGCTTAGCCTGCGCCAAACTAGTGGTCTTTGCTAACGCTCCTGACGATAATCCCTTTATGGCCGGAGCCTTTCATGGAGTTGGCGAAGGTGAAGCCGCTATTAATATCGGTATCAGCGGTCCAGGAGTTGTAAAGGCAGCGGTGGAACGATTACCGGATTGTGATTTCCGGACTTTAGCCGAAGAGATTAAACGGGTGGCTTTTAAAATCACCCGGGTGGGAGAACTTATCGGCAGAAAAGTCTCTGAAAAACTGGAGATACCTTTTGGAATTGTTGATCTGTCATTGGCGCCGACTCCGGCTGTTGGCGATAGCGTAGCTAATATTCTGGAGGCCATGGGGTTAGAAAAATGTGGCTGTCCCGGCACAACTGCCGCTCTGGCAATTTTGAACGACGCCGTCAAAAAGGGGGGTGCAATGGCCTCTTCGGCTATCGGTGGCCTAAGTGGTTCTTTTATCCCGGTAAGTGAAGATGCCGGAATGATCGAAGCAACTCAAGCCGGAGCGCTTTCGCTGGAGAAGTTGGAAGCCATGACCTGTGTTTGTTCAGTTGGACTTGATATGATCGCAGTTCCCGGAGATACTTCGGTAGAGATTATCGCCGGAGTCATCGCTGATGAAATGGCTATCGGAGTGGTAAACAATAAAACAACCGCCGTAAGGATCATTCCGGTCCCCGGTGGTAAAGTCGGTGATTTAGTGGAGTTTGGCGGTTTATTAGGGAGCGCTCCAATTATGGCTGTCAACCGGTTCAGCCCGGCAAACTTTGTAAAACGTGGCGGTCATATACCGGCTCCATATAGAGCTTTGACTAATTAATAATTTAACTTTGGCACACAAAAAAGTCTTGCAGTAAAGCCATATCAATTAAAATTAACTATCAAAGAATTTTAAAGCTCAAAAAAACAGTTTGCTCCTTCTTGGAGCTATTTTAAACTTAACCCTCCGGAACCGTTATTATTGGATATCTATCTTCCTGACGGTTCCGGCTTCCTAATGTTGGAACAACTAAAAGAGGCCGGCCGATTCACCGATATTATTTAATTTAATAAGCGGAAATAAAGTTCAGGGTTATTTGGAACTTAAGTCCAAGAAAACAGTAATTCTTGTTAAAAACTAGAAATTGACTCAAATATACCCTTCAACCAATAATTAAAAGGATTGATTCAGTCATCGCTTGAAGAATCAGCCCTAATTATTCTTATTATTTTGAACTTAAGGAAGCGCTGATTAATCCGATTTTGTGCGAGCAAATATGCGGTATTAGGCATTTTACGAAGAGCAAAATCGTCACTTATTCAATTAATCAGCGCTTCCTTAAGAATTAATACTAATTTTCCCCTTGATATATTTCGGAAGGATCGGATACTTGTTTAAGTTTAAACATTCTTTAATATCACTTTCCATTCCAATCTCCGTTAAATACCGGCCATGCTGGGTTTGTTTAATAAACTGCTCCAGTTTTTTGCCGGCTTTTTCATATACAAAATAGGCTATTTTGGCTGAATCACTTAAATCAGATAAATTATTCAAATCCAATTGCTTAATTATCATCCCGGCACAGACCAAGTCTTCAAGACAAACTCCTTGATCTCTCCCGGAGCAAACAATAATTAAATCTTGATTCTTATCCTGAATATGCTCTACTACTAACTGTAGGTTCAAAAATGACCCTATCAAAACCTCTGCTGCTCCTTGAGCCCATTTTATTGCTTTAGTCCCGTTAGTAGTACAAAGAATGATTTTTTTCCCCCGTACCTTTTCTTCATGATATTCAGTCGGTGAATTCCCTAGATCAAATCCTTCTATTTTTAATCCTTTTCGTTCTCCTCCGGTTAGGCATTCCCGTGGGCCGATATTCCGAACTAACTCTGCCACCTCGGACGGTTCAACTACCGGAATAATTTCCAAAGCTTGATTACCTAACGCCGTTACAATTGTGCTGGTAGCTCTTAAAACATCAATTACTATCACTGTTTTATCAGTAAAATTCCCGCCGGAAGCGGGTGGATAAGCCAAAACCTCAATCTGCACTTAACTTCCTCCAATTTAATTGATTAGCCGTTTCACCAAATCATATACTTCCTTCGGGTTAGTCTGCCAGTAACCATCTTCAAATTTTCCCGGCAGTGTGGCGCTGACAAATCCTTGCTCAGTTTTAATCTGCTTGGCAAGGCTCAACAATTGCGTAATTTGTTGACTGGTAAGATCTGTTTGGACATAATTTTTGGCCAAATTAATCATTTTAGGAACCTTCACCATATTTCCAACCTGAGTCATCTTAAGATAAAACGCTTGTAACAGTTTTCTTTGCCGCTCACCCCGGTTAATCTCTCCCATAGGTTCATTACCAAAACGGGCATACTCCAAGGCTTTCTTCCCATCCAACATTTGAAGACCGGGATCTAATTTTACAATTAAATTACCATCTTCAGCCGTATAAATCATTCTTCTTTCTACATTAATTTCAATACCGCCCAGTAAATCAACTAGTTTAATAAATCCATCATAATTGACTAATGCATAATGATTAACCGGAACTCCAGTTAAAACTGATACCGCTTTTTTGGTTAATTCGTAACCCCCTAATGCACTGGCATTGTTTATTTTGTCCAACCCATAACCCGGAATATCCGTTAATGTATCTTTTGGAATGGAGATCAAAGATATTTTATGTTGCTGCGGGTTAATCAATGTCAAAATCAGGGTGTCGGTCTTCGGAAGAGTTCCGGAATCCGCTGTCGATTCAACCTGATTAGTTATATCCGACCCGATTAATAATAAAGCCATCGTTTTTTTTAAAACAAAGTTCTCGTTGATTACAAAATGAGAAATCGTAAAAGTTAAAATTGCTACTATTAATACAATTGATACAAAAATAATCGCCATTATCAAAGTCCGGTTTGGTTCAGCTGTTGCCGTATAACGCATATGAATCCCTCCGAAACAAATAAATCTAACTCATTCATTAATATGTTTCGGTCTACCGCGCTTTTAACATTAGTAGAAATTCAACTTTCAAACTTCTAAAATATTTGTAGTAAAACCATTTTAATAAAACTTAACTTTTGAAAAATCGAATGTTTTAACGGTTTATCAAAAGTTAGTATCCTTACATCATCGATTTTACTGCATTTAAATAAAGGTTCGAAAGTTGAATTCTGATTCAACTTTCGAACTTCAAAAATATTTGTAGTCAAACATTTTAATAACTCAACTTTCGCAGCTAGAAATCGATAGATAAACCTTGATATAGTTAGGTAAACCAGCGATCCACTGTTTGAGTTGACATTTAATCATTTTTGATAATTTCTTACCGGTCTTGGTCTT